>CAJAES010000061.1 GCA_903938815.1 uncultured beta proteobacterium | reverse complement strand
TCGCCGGCTTCCTGCGGGGACTCGGTGTCCGGCCCGTTCAGGTCGTTCGGGCCCGCGCCTTCCGGCCGGCCCTCGCCACGACCCCGGCCGCCACGACGGCGGCGACGGCGGCCTTCGCCGTCGGCCTGCGGCACGCCGGTGCCATCGGTGGCTTCCGTGCCTTCGGGCAGGTCGACCAGCGCCTGCTGAGCGACCACCGCTTCGCCGTTGACGGCAGCGGCGGCCATGCGCTCGGCGCGGGGTTCGCCACGGCGGCCTTCGCCGCGCGGTGCACGGTCTTCGCGCGGGGCACGATCCTCGCGCGGCGCACGCTCCTCGCGGGGCGGGCGGTCTTCACGCGGGGCGCGCTCGGCGCGTTGTTCGCCTCCACGTTCACTGCCACGTTCGCCGCCACGGTCGCCACGGCCTTCGCCGCGGCCACCACGGCCTTCACGCGAGCCTTCCCGGCCCTCGCGTCCGCCCTCACGGCCGCCTTCACGACCGCCACGGCCGCCGCGGCGTCCATCGCCACGGCCTTCCTTGCGTTCCGGCGTTGCAGCCGGCGCCACCACGGCAGGTGCCGGAGCGGGCGCGGCCACGGGGGCCGGTGCCGGCGCGCCGAAGAGGCTCTTGACCCAGCCGAAGAAGCCGCCGCCGGCTTCGGGCGCGGGTGCGGGCGCCGCCACGGGCGCGGGCGCCGGGGCTGCAGCCACCACGGGGGCGGGCGCCGGCACGGGTGCCGGTGCGGGGGCGGGCGGGGCCGGCTGGTCGGGCAGCACACCCTTGATCACGGGTTCCTGCTTGGACTTGCCCTTGCCGTCGACGTCGCTGCGGCGCGTGATGCCGACTTCGTCTTCCGGCTCCTCGATCATCGTGTAGCTGGCCTGCAGGTTCTCCAGACGCGGGTCGTCGTGGCGCAGGCGCTCGAGCTTGTAGTTCGGGGTGTCGAGGTGCTTGTTCGGCACCAGGATCACGGTCACGCGCTGCTTGAGCTCGATCTTGGTGATCTCGGTGCGCTTCTCGTTGAGCAGGAAGCTCGTCACTTCCACCGGCACCTGAACGTGCACGGCGGCCGTGTTCTCCTTCATCGACTCTTCCTGCACCATGCGCAGGATCTGCAGCGCGGAGCTCTCGGTGTCGCGGATGTGGCCGGTGCCGTTGCAGCGCGGGCAGGTGATGTGGCTGCCTTCGCTCAGCGCCGGGCGCAGGCGCTGGCGGCTCATCTCGAGCAGGCCGAACTTGCTGATGGAGCTGAACTGCACGCGGGCGCGGTCGAAGCGCAGCGCATCGCGCAGCCGCTGCTCCACCTCGCGGCGGTTCTTGCTCTCCTCCATGTCGATGAAGTCGACGACGATCAGGCCGCCGAGGTCGCGCAGCCGCATCTGGCGCGCGATCTCGTCGGCGGCTTCCAGGTTGGTGCGGGTCGCGGTTTCCTCGATGTCGCTGCCGCGGGTGCTGCGCGCCGAGTTCACGTCCACCGAGACCAGGGCCTCGGTGTGGTCGATCACGATCGCGCCGCCGCTGGGCAGGTTGACCGTGCGGCTGAAGGCCGTCTCGATCTGGTGCTCGATCTGGAAGCGGCTGAACAGCGGCGCGTCGTCACGGTAGCGCTTCACGCGATTGGCCGTTTCAGGCATCACGTGCGTCATGAACTGCAGCGCCTGATCGTAGATGTCGTCCGTGTCGATCAGGATCTCGCCGATGTCCGCCGTGAAGTAGTCGCGGATGGCGCGGATGACGAGGCTGCTCTCCTGGTAGATCAGGAAGGCGCCCTTGCCGCCCCTGGAAGCGCCGTCGATGGCGTCCCAGAGCTTGAGCATGTAGTTCAGGTCCCACTGCAGCTCGTCGGCGCTGCGGCCGATGCCGGCCGTGCGGGCGATCAGGCTCATGCCCTTGGGGTATTCCAGCTGCTCGAGGTTCTCCTTGAGTTCCTCGCGCTGTTCACCCTCGATGCGCCGGCTGACGCCGCCGCCGCGCGGGTTGTTGGGCATCAGGACCAGGTAGCGCCCGGCCAGGCTGACGAAGGTGGTCAGCGCCGCGCCCTTGTTGCCGCGCTCTTCCTTCTCGACCTGCACGAGCAGGCTGTCGCCGTCCTTGACGACGTCCTGGATGCGCGCGTTCTTGACGTCGGCGCCCTCGCGGAAGTAGTTGCGCGAGATTTCCTTGAACGGCAGGAAGCCGTGGCGGTCTTCACCGTAATCGACGAAGCAGGCCTCCAGCGAAGGCTCGACCCGCGTGATGACGGCCTTGTAGATGTTGCCCTTGCGCTGTTCGCGCCCTTCGAGCTCGGTTTCGAAGTCGAGCAGTTTCTGGCCGTCGACAATTGCCAGGCGCCGCTCTTCGGGCTGCGTGGCGTTGATGAGCATTCTCTTCATCGGGACTCCTGATCACGCGCCTCTGAGGCGCGACCATTGCTATCCGATGCACGAGAAAAGCCGCAGAACCGTGTGGCGAAATGCCCTGGACTGCGAGCCTGAGGTGCCCGAAGGCACCGGTCAGGAGCGCAGCGTTGGCGCGTGCGTGCCGGGCTCCGGGTGCGCCAGGCCGTCGTCTGCCACCCACGGCGATGCGGGCCCGTCGGATCGTGTCCGGGGCTGGCATTCTTGGCGGGTGGAGGGAAACGGCATGGTGCCCTTGGCGGAGCGTCTTGGCGACGCGGGTGTCAGCGCAGCCCTTTCGAGCTGTCTGCCACCCTGATGTTTCGGTGCTGCCCTGCGATCTCGGGACCGACGGGCGAGCGGGTTCTTCTTCAGTTCTCTGCCACCTCGGGCCGCGCGCCGCCGGCCTGCTCTGGCAGGACGGCCCACGCTGCGGGCCCGCGGTGTTGCATCACCGGGGTCGGGCACCCTCGGGTGCCCGCATTGCCACGGTCGCTGGTTCGTGCCCGGGTAAACTCCGGTAAATCAAGCACTTACCTACGAACGTGGAACCGCGGATTATAGGGGCCAATTCAGGCCTGGATCGCCCCGCGGTACGCGAGGTGCAAGTCGACGAAGGGTCGGACGGCCAGAGGCTGGACAACTTCCTGATCCGGCTGCTCAAGGGCGTGCCCAAGACGCACGTCTACCGCGTCATCCGTTCCGGCGAGGTGCGCGTCAACAAGGGCAGGGCGCAGGCCGATACCCGGGTGGTCACGGGCGATGTCATCCGCGTGCCGCCCGTGCGCGTGCCCGACCGGTCCGACCGACCCGTCGCCCCCGCCCGGGAATTCGCCATCCTGTTCGAGGACGATCACGTGCTGGCCATCGACAAGCCCGCCGGCGTCGCGGTGCACGGCGGCAGCGGCGTGAGCTTCGGCGTCATCGAGCAGATGCGCCAGGCGCGGCCCGAGGCCAGGTTCCTCGAACTCGTGCACCGGCTCGACAAGGAAACCTCGGGCATCCTGCTGCTGGCCAAGAAGCGCAGCGCGCTCACCCGGCTGCAGGACCAGTTCCGCGAGCGCGACACCGCCAAGATCTACGCCGCGCTCGTGGCCGGGGCCTGGCCGGCGTCGCTGAAGGTCATCGACCTGCCGCTGCTCAAGACGCTGGACGCCGACGGCGAGCGTCATGTGCGCGTCACCAGCGCGTCCCACGAGGACGCCCGCCGCTCCATCACGCTGGTGAAGGTGGCGCAGGCGTTCGCCGGCCACACCCTGCTGGACGTGACCATCAAGACGGGCCGCACGCACCAGATCCGGGTGCACCTGTCGCACCACGGCCACCCGATCATCGGGGACCCCAAGTACGGCGACTTCGCGCTCAACAAGGCCTTCGCCAAGCAGACCAGATTTGCCCGAATGTTCCTGCACGCCCGCCATCTGGCCTTCGATCATCCGGTGGATGGCCGCAGGATCGCGCTGGACTGCCCGATACCGGCAGAATGCGCGACCCTGCTGGAGAAACTCTGACCGTGCCTCGCCGCTTCGACCTCATCGCCTTCGACTGGGACGGCACGCTGTTCGACTCCACCGGGTTGATCGCCAAGTGCATCCAGTCCGCCTGCGCCGATCTGGGCCTGCCCGTGCCCAGCGACGAACGCGCAGCCTACGTCATCGGGCTCGGCCTGCACGACGCGCTGCAGCACGTCGTGCCCGGCCTGGCCCAGGAACGCTACCCCGAGCTTGGGCGGCGCTACCGCCATCACTACTTCGCGCGCCAGCACGAGCTGGTGCTGTTCGAGGGCACGCTCGAGATGCTGCAGGCCCTCAAGGGCCGCAACCACTGGCTCGCCGTGGCCACCGGCAAGAGCCGCAGCGGGCTGGACGAGGCGCTGGCGCACTCCAGCCTGCAGGGCGTGTTCGACGCCACCCGCACGGCGGACGAGACCGCCAGCAAGCCCGACCCGCTGATGCTGCAGCAGCTGATGCGCGAATTCGGCGTTCCGCCGGAGCGCACGCTGATGATCGGCGACACCACGCACGATCTGCTCCTGGCCAGCAATGCCGGCACCGCGAGCCTGGGCGTCAGCTACGGGGCCCACGAGCCCGAGGCCTTCGGAGCTCACGGCCCGCTTGCCATCCTGCACTCCACCCGTGAACTCCGAGACTGGCTGCTGGCCCATGCCTGAACCCACCGCCAAACCCATCGCGAAACCCATCGCCGAACCCATCGCCGAACCCGTCTGCGCGTCCGACGCGCTGGCCGAACGCGGCAAGGCCGTGGTGTGGGATGTCGTCCAGTGGGGACGGCCCGCGCGCGCCTTCGCGCTGCGCTACGAGGGCCGCGTGGTGTCCTACCTGAACCGCTGCGTGCACGTGCCCACCGAGATGGACTGGCAGGAAGGCGAGTTCCTCGACATGGACCGCCGCTGGATCATGTGCTCGATCCACGGCGCACACTACGAGCCCGAGACCGGGCGCTGCGCCGCCGGTCCCTGCGGGCGCGGCCAGCTGACCCCCATCGCGACCGAAGAGCGCGACGGGCAGGTCTGGTGGCAGCCGACCGCCGACATCCGTCCCGTGGCGTTCGATGAACCCGGGCCCGCCCCCGACCCTGCGCCCGATAGTGCCCCCGACAGTGCCCCGGATACTGCCCCTGATGGAGCCCCCGATGGATCCCGTTGACACCCAGTTTCCCCGCGGCAGCAGTAGCGGCAGCGGCAACGTCGAGCCCGCGCTCGAGCGCGCCCTGCGCGAACTCCTGCAGGACCGCCGCACCGAACGCAACTGGCGCATCCTGTTCAGGCTGGCGTGGTTCGCGCTCATCGTCATCCTGGCCTGGGTGCTGCTTCAGCGCACCGGCCCGGCCGTGGCCGTGAGCACGCCGCACACCGCGCTGGTGGAACTGCGCGGCGAGATCGCCCCGGACACCGAGGCCAGCGCCGAGCGGCTGATCGCCGCGCTGAAGGAAGCCTTCGAGGACAAGGGCGCGGTGGCGGTGGTGCTGCGCATCAACTCGCCCGGCGGCAGCCCGGTGCAGGCCGGCATCGTCAACGACGAGATCCGCCGCCTGAAGGCGCTGCACAAGAAGAAGGTCTACGCCGTCGTCGAGGAGATCTGCGCCAGCGGGGCCTACTACATCGCGGTGGCGGCCGACGAGATCTACGTCGACAAGGCCAGCCTCGTGGGCAGCATCGGCGTGCTGATGGACGGCTTCGGCTTCTCGGAGGCCATGGTCAAGCTCGGTGTCGAGCGCCGCCTCATCACGGCGGGCACCAACAAGGGCATGCTCGACCCGTTCTCGCCTGCCGACCCGGCCCAGCAGGCCTACGCCAAGGCCATGCTCGACCAGATCCACCAGCAGTTCATCGCCACCGTGAAGCAGGGCCGCGGCGCCCGCCTGAAGGAAACACCCGACACCTTCACGGGCCTGTTCTGGAACGGCGAGGAGGCCCTGAAGCTCGGCCTGGCCGATCATCTCGGCAACCTCGACTACGTTGCGCGCGAGGTCGTCAAGGCCGAGGACATCATCGACTACACGCCGTACGACAACCTGGCCGAACGCGTGGCCAAGCGCTTCGGCGCGGCCATCGGCGAGGGCGCCGTGAAGGCGCTTCGCACGATGGCGCCCATCCGCTGAAGGCCGGTCGATGTCGGACGCATTGAAGGTCCTGCCGCAGTACCTGCTGCCCAAGCAGGCACTCACCCTGCTGGCCGGCCGCATCGCGTCGGCCGAGGCCGGCGCCACCACCACGGCGCTGATCCGCCGGTTCATCGCGCGCTACGGCGTGAACATGGCCGAAGCCGCCGACCCCGACCCGGCGGCCTACCCGAGCTTCAACGCATTCTTCACGCGTGCGCTCAAGCCCGGCGTGCGGCCGCTGGCGCGCGCTGACTGGGTCTGCCCGGTGGATGGCGCCATCAGCCAGTTCGGCCGCATCGAGAACGGCCAGATCTTCCAGGCCAAGGGCCACCACTACAGCGCCACCGCGCTGGTGGGCGGCGACGGCGCGCTGGCGGCACATTTCCATCAGGGCCATTTCGCCACGCTCTACCTCAGCCCGCGCGACTACCACCGCATCCACATGCCGGCGGCGGGCACGCTGCGCCGCATGATCCATGTGCCGGGCGAACTGTTCTCGGTGAACCCGACCACCGCGCGCGGCGTCCCGGGCCTGTTCGCGCGCAACGAGCGCGTGGTCTGCGTGTTCGACGGCGCGCACGGCCCCTGGGTGCTGGTGCTGGTGGGCGCCACCATCGTCGGCAGCATGGCCACCGTGTGGCACGGCATCGTCAACCCGCCGCGGCCCGGTGTGCTGCGCGAGTGGGCCTACGAAGACGGACAGCACACCCTGAAGCAGGGCGACGAGATGGGTCGCTTCCTGCTCGGCTCCACCGTCGTGATGCTGATGCCGCCGGGCCCGCTGGCCTTCGACCCCGGCTGGGCGCCGGGCGGTGCGATCCGCATGGGCGACGTGATGGCGAACCGCGGGTGAGTGGGAGCGGCGCCCGCAGCGCCCGCCTTGCGCAGGTGCTGCTGTGGGTGGTGCCGGCGTTGTGGTCGTCCAACTACATCATCGCGCGGCTGGCCAACGGCGTCATCGCGCCGCATGCGCTGGCCCTCGGGCGCTGGTCGTTCGCGCTTGCTTTCATGCTGCCGTTCGTCGCCCGTGAACTGCTGAAGGACGGCGCGCCCTGGCGGCGCGAGTGGCGGCAGCTGCTGGTGCTGGGCGGCACGGGCATGTGGATCTGCGGCGCCTGGGTGTACCTGGGCGGGCAGAGCACCACGGCCACCAACATCGCCCTCATCTATGCCGCCACGCCCGTGGCCATCGCGGCACTGAGCGTGAAGCTGCTGCACGAGCGCATGAGCATGGCGCAGCGTGTGGCGGTGGGCTTCGCGCTGGCCGGCGTGCTGTTCATCATCGTGAAGGGCGACATCGGCAACCTGATGGCCGTGCGTTTCACGGTGGGCGACGGCTGGATCGTCGGCGCTGCCATCTCCTGGACCGTGTACTCGGTGATGCTGCGGCTCTGGCCCTCGGTGCTGAGCCCCGCGGCGCGCCTGGCGGCCATCATCATGGGCGGTATCGTCGTTCTGCTGCCCTTCACGCTGGCCGAGTGGGCGAGCGGGCCCGCCTTGCCCTTCACGCCCATGGCTGCCGGCCTCGTGCTGCTGGCCGCGGTGGTGCCCGGGGTGCTGAGCTACACGGCCTACTCCTACCTGCAGCGCGAGCTCGGCGCCTCCCGTACGGCGCTGCTGCTGTACCTGGCGCCGGTGTACGGCGCCTTCAATGCCTGGCTGCTGCTGGGCGAGCTGCCCGGCTGGCATCACGCGGTCGGCGCGGCGCTGATCCTGCCCAGCATCTGGCTGGCCACGCGGCGCTGAGCGTCAGAGCCTGCCCGGCGACGACAGCAGCCGCGCCGGCAGGTAGACGATGGCGCGCAGCAGCGCGAAGACGCCACCCACCGCGATGCCCAGCAGGCGAAACGGCAGCGTGATCAGCCACACCACCGGCCACAGCAGGAGCGCCAGCAGTGCCAGCGGCCAGCACACCACGAAGAGCAGGCACCAGAGCAGCAGCGTCATCAGCGTTCCCATGGCATCGACTCCGTTGGATTGAACGGTACTGCCGCAGGATACAGGCGCCGGGCACGGGCGCCGTGCACAGGCGGCCCGGCCCGTTCACCGCCGATTCAGGACCGGGTCACCGCCGTGCCTTCGGCTCGCGCCGCCGCCAGTAGGAGAACTCGTCCTCGTGCACCTCGATGTCGAGCTCGGCCACGCGCGCCTGCAGACGTTCCTGCACATCGGCCACCGCCTGGTTGTAGATGCTCGGCCCGATCTCCTCGAGCAGGAATCCGAGCAGTCCACCTGCCGCGATGTTGCCGATGGGCTCGTCCATGTTCTCGCGGAAGTAGCGCTCGATGGACAGGATGGCGGCTGCGCGGGCTTCCTTGTTGAGTTCGATGCTCATCGCTGCTCCTGGGTGTGGCGTGCTTGCGTACCTGCGGGCGGGCTCAGCGGCGCGCCAGGGCGTCGTAGTGCGCCGCGCGCGCGGCGTCGCCAGCGGTGCGGTGCAGATGGGCCAGTTCCTCGAAGACATAGGGGTCTGGCGTGCCGGCCTCTGCGTTCTCGCGCTCCAGCCGCTGCTGGATGGCCAGCGCCTCGGCGGTGCGGCCGAGATCGCGCAGCGTGCGGGCCACCATCCAGTGCGCGATGCGCACGCGCTCCGGCGAGCCGTTGCGCTCGGCCGCCGGCACGGCCGCCTGCAGCATGGCCAGCGCCTCGGCGTGCCGGCCCATCGCGTTCAGCGTGACGCCCATGTTGTTGCGCAGCGAGGCCTCCCAGCGCCGCGCCTCGGGCTGGGGCGAAGCCAGTGCCAGGTCCAGCGCCTGCTGCGTCCACAGCAGTTCCTCCTGCGGGTTGGCGGTGGTGAACGGCAGCATGTGCAGGGCGTCCACGGCCAGGCCGTCCAGGCCGGCGGCGCGGGCGTGGCGGGCGGCGGCCTGGAATGACTCGCGCGCGGTCTGGCGGTCCGCTTCCGGCAGCAGCGCGGCCTTGTGGGTGGCGGACGCATGCGTGCGCCCCCACTCCAGATGCCAGCGCGCCTGCGCCTGCGCGCCCGCAGCGCCCAGTTGCGGCTGCAGCGTCATCAGCAACTGTCGCGCCTCGTCGAAGCGGCGGCGCAGGCCCAGCGTGCGTGCGATCTGCGTCTGCAGCACCAGGGCATCGTCCCCGCCTGCCGTGGCCAGGCGCTCGCGAAACCGCTGCTCGGAGACTTCGGGCCGTTTGAAATCCCAGAGCGCCTGCAGATCGAGGGCCTGGGCCTGGGCTGTGGCTTGGGCTTGGGCTTGGGCTTGGGCTTGGGCGTTCACGGGGTCAGGAATTGCATTCATGGTGATCAGGGCGAGCCCCGCAAGCAGGGCGCGCACTACCTTTCCTCGATGACGCGGCCGAGCGCGTTGTCCACCACCAGCGGCGTCTCGAAGTAGCGGATCAACGGTGCGCTGCCGTAGGCGTCGATGATGCGCTGCCGCCAGGCCGCGTCGTGCGCCTGTTCGGCAGCGGCCCGGTCGGGCCACAGGTACATCGCGCCCGCCTGGCTGGCCGCGGCGTCGTACAGGAAGGTCTTGCGGATCAACGCCGGGTCGGCCGCCCAGCGGGGCGCGACATCCTTCATGCCCTGCACGACGGTCTCGCGGGGCAAGCCGGGCGGCAGCGCGAACAGGACCAGTTCGGAGATCATCGGCGTCCTTCTTCCTTGGATTCGTTCGAGGGGATGCAGGCGGTGGGGTCGGCCACCGCCCACCACCCGATGGCCAGCGCCAAGGGTAACGCGAGCGCCCAGGCGCTGCTGCCGGACAGCCCGTGGCCCACCACGGCCATCAGGGCGCCGGCGAGCAGGCAGGCCAGCAGCAGCAGCAGGCGGCGCCAGCGGTCCATGCGTCAGGGCTCCTCGCGCAGCAGGCCCATCACCACGGTGTCGTGGTATGCCGTGCCGAAGCGCATGCCGCGGCGCTTGACGCCTTCGTGCACGAAGCCCAGGCGTTCGTAGAGCCGGATCGCGCGCAGGTTGTCGGCGCGCGCGGCCAATTCGATGCGGGTCAGGCCGCGCGCCCACGCCTTGGCGATGCAGGTCTGCAGGAGCTTCTCGCCGATGCCCTGCCCGCGGTACGCGGGCAGCAGGCCCATGCCGAGGCTGCCGCAGTGCGCCAGCGCCACCGGCCACTCCGGCAGGACATCGGCCCAGCCGACCACGCGGCCGTCGTCCAGCGCAACGAACTGCGCCGCGTCGTTGGCGGCGTTCTCCTGCACGAAGGCCTCCACCCGCGCCAGCGGCGGCGCCTCGAGCTGCGCCAGGTAGCGCTGCTCCCGGGCCACGACATCCAGGCAGGCATGGAAGCCGGCGGCGTGGTGCGGTGCGATGGGGACGATGGTGAGGAGCATGGTCTGTTTTAACGCAGCGCTGCGGGATGCGCCACACCTTTGCACTGATCCGGCCCCGACGCGCCGACGGCAATTCCGCGTCGCTCGCCCGCACTTGCCGCCCCTTCAGCCACTTGCAGTTCCTGTCCTGCGGGTGCCGCCGCTTCCACCGTTCGCGCCGTTTGTGCCGTTCGTGCCGCTTGCGAATCCTCAACGCCGCCGGGTGCGAAGCTCGGCCCAATGCTCACAGGCTGCCGCGACGGTGCGTGCGCCTGTGATTTGGGGAGCGCGGATCCATGCAGCAGGCGTCGGCAGGCCCGGCCTGGGCCCAGGTGGCCTTCTACACGGCAGGCCTCGGGTTCCTGGCCCTGGCCAAGGCCAAGAACGTGCTCACCGGGTACTCCACGCCCAAGCCGTTCGCGATCGACGAGACCGACCGTTGCATCGACTACGCCGTCGGCCTGGGCGAGAAGTACATCCGGTTCCTGCGTCTGCGCGGCATCGACATCACCGGCCGCCGCATCCTGGAACTCGGTCCCGGCTCCGACCTCGGGGTCGGCCTGCACCTGATCCGGCAGGGCGCCGGGGAATATGTCGGTTTCGACCGCAACAACCTCGCCGGCCGTGTTCCGGATTCCTTCTACGCGCGCATGGCGGGGCGGGGCCTGGCCGATCTCGAGGCTCTGCGCGATGGCCGCGTGGCCTACGCCGTCGACGAGAACTTCGACGTGGGCACGGTGACCGGTCGCTTCGACATCGTGGTCAGCAATGCGGCGTTCGAACACTTCGACGATGTCGAGCGGACGGTCCGACAGCTGCAGCATGTGATGCGCCCTGGCGGCGTGGCCGTCATCAGCGTCGATCTGCAGACGCACTCGCGGTGGATCCGCGAGCGCGACCCGAACAACATCTACCGCTATCCGGACGCGCTGTATCGCCTCTTCAGCTTTCCGGGGCAACCCAACCGGCTGCGGCCCTGGGCCTACCGAGCCTTCTTCGAGCGCCACGGCTGGCAGGATGTGGAGCTGACGCCGCACGACCGCGTGGAGCCTGCCCTGGCGGCGCGGCTGGCGCCGCCCTTCCGCGACGATGAGCAGGCCGACTGGCTCTCGTTCACGCTGTTCGCGCGCAAGGCCGCAGGGGCCTGAGCGCGCCGGCGGCTCAACGGGCCGGTGTCAGGGCCAGAACCCACTGCACCACTTCGTCGCCGTCGTCGTCGATCCGGCGTGCGCGCGCCTCGAACCCGAGCTTGCCGACGACTCGCGCCGAGGCCGCGTTGTCCGGCAGGATCTCGGCCATCAGTTCCAGCAGGCCGTCCGAGCGCGCGATCTGCGCGAGCAGGCGCACGGCATCGGTGGCCGCGCCCGCGCCGCGGCCGGCCGGCGCGATGCCGTAGCCGATGTCGACCCGGCCCAGGCGTGGCGCGCTCTTGAAGCCGCACGCGCCCACGACCCGGCCGTCACCGATGCGCAGGACCAGATAGCTGCTGCACGGCGTGGCCAGCGCACGGCGGGCGACGAAAGCGGGCGGCATGGCCTCGGCTTCGGCGAGTGCGCCCCAGGCGTCCGGCATCTGCCCGACGGCCAGCACCGAGAGCTCGTCGTCCGTGAGGTGGTGCAGCCGGTGAGCGCCTGTCATGTGCCCGCGACCCACTGGAACCCGAGACCGGCCGCGCCGCCCGCCAGGCCGCCCACTGCCACGTCCAGAGGCGTATGCCGCCGCAGCACCAGGCGCGACCACGCCACGCCGGCCGCCAGCAGCATCACGGCGCCGAGCGCGGCCAGGTCGGGCCACAGCAGCGCTGCGGCGAACACGGCGAAGGACACGTGCAGCGACATCTTGAGCCAGCGGCCGAGCGCGTACGCCAGCGCCACCAGCAGGCCGCCGGCGGCGAGCCCTGCGGCCAGCGACGGCGGCTGGCCCTGCCACCACAGCACGGCGGCGGTGGCGAAGAGCAGGGCGACGAGGAAGAGGTTGAGCTGCCTGCGCTCGCGCGGCACCGAAGCGTCCACGTGCGACCAGCGCCCGGCGCGCACCTGCAGCAGGCTGTAGCCTATGACGGCGAGCGCCACGAAGACCGTGGCCGCCACGGCGGCCGCAACCGTGCCGGCCGGCGCCTGCCGGCCGACGGCCGAGAGCACCACGGCGGCGGGCATCAGCAGCGCCGGGTGGCCCACGATGGACAGGGCGCGCGCGCAGGCCAGCCGGTTCATGCGGCCACGGCGCTCCGGCGTGCTCAGGCCGGTTGGGCTGCGGGCTGCAGCAGCCCGCGCGTCTCGATGAAGCGCACCACGGCCTCGAGCCCGCTGCGGGTCTTCAGGTTCGTCATCACGTAGGGCTTGCGGCCGGCGTGGTCGGGCCGCATGCGGCGCGTGTCGGCCTCCATGACGGCGAGGTCGGCGCCCACGTAGGGCGCGAGGTCGGTCTTGTTGATGACGAAGAGATCGCTCTTCGTGATGCCGGGCCCGCCCTTGCGCGGAATCTTCTCGCCGGCGGCAACGTCGATCACGTAGAGCGTGAGGTCGCTAAGCTCGGGGCTGAAGGTGGCGGCCAGGTTGTCGCCGCCGCTCTCGATGAAGACGATGTCGGCGTTCGGGAACTTCTCGAGCATGCGGTCCACGGCCTCGAGGTTGATGGACGCGTCCTCCCGGATGGCCGTGTGCGGGCAGCCGCCGGTTTCCACGCCCATGATGCGCTCGGGCTCCAGCGCGCCGGCCACGGTGAGCAGCCGCTGGTCTTCCTTGGTGTAGATGTCGTTCGTCACGACGACCAGGTCCCAGCGCTCGCGCATGGTCTTGCAGAGCATCTCGACCAGCGTGGTCTTGCCGGAGCCGACCGGCCCGCCCACGCCCACGCGCAGCGGGGGCAGTTTCTTGGTGCGGCCGGGGATGGTGTGCAGGGCGTTGTTCATGCCGGCGATGATGGCATGGCCTGCAGCCCTGCCGACACGCGGGCGGCGCTCGGCCCGGCCGATTCAGCTGCGAAAAAGCCGCGAGTACTGCGCCTCGTGCCGCGCCGACAGGATGGCGAGCATGGGCGTGAAGGCCTGGCGAGCGGCGTCGTCGCGCGCCAGCGCGTCGTCCACCGCGGCCGGGATGGCCGCTGCCAGCGTACCCAGCAGCCGCTGCCCGGCGCTCTGGCCGAGGGGCACCGATTTCACGGCTGCCTGCACCATGTTCTCGGCCCAGCCGAAGGCCATGGCCAGCAGCGCAGCGCGCGGGGGGGCGCCGCTGCGCCACGCGGCCAGGGCCAGCGCCACGGGCCACGCGGGGGCCGGCGCCAGCGCACGCAGCGTGGCCAGCCGGGCATCGTCGGCAGGGCCGCGCTGGCGCAGCCAGTCGGCCAGCGAGCGGCCGGCCTGTTCGGTCTGCAGGCGGAACTCCGCGCTCTCGCGCGTGGCGAGCACCCAGGCGTTCAGCTCGGCCACGCGGGCGGCGTCGTGCGCCTCCCACGCGCGCCACGCGGCGGCGGCGGCGGCCAGCTCGCTGCGCGCCTGAGACAGCTGCAACTGATCCGTCAGCCAGGCGGCTGCGCTGGCTTCGTCGGTGACGTGGCCGCCGTCCACTGCGGCTTCCAGCCCCTCGGAGTAGCTGAAGGCTCCCACCGGCAAGGCCGGCGACGCGAGCCAGATCAGCTGCAGCAGCGCGTCGTCAGTGGTCGTGATGGTCATGCCCGTGGCTGTGGTCGTGCCCGCATCCGGGCCCGTGGCGATGGCCGTGGTCCGGCGCCGGTGCCGCGGCTTTCGCGGGGGCGGGAGCGTGCGCGTGATCATGCGCATGATCGTGCGGGTGGCCGGCCTCGTGCTCATGCGCGTGCCCCTGTGCGTGTCCATGTGCTTGTGCGTGCGCGCGCTCTTCCGCTTCGCCCGGCGCCGCTCCATGCCCATGCCCTTGCCCGTGCCCATGCCCGCCTGAAGCGTAGGCGCCGCCTTCGGGCTCGAAGGCTGCCGCCGCTTCCGTCACGATGAGGTGCATGCTGCGCAGCATGTCCGCCAGCACGGGATCGGGTTCGATCTTCAGGTGGTCGGGCTGCAGTTCGATGCCGACATGGCGGTTGCCGAGATGGTAGGCGGCGCGGGTCAGGTCGAAGGGCGTGCCGTGCGTCGCACAGGGGCGGATCACCAGCACCGGCTGCGGCGCGGCGATGGCGCGCACGAGCGTGCCATCCTCGGCCACGAGGACGTCGCCGCCGCGCACGACGGTGCCGCGCGGCAGGAAGACGCCCAGCGTGCGCCCGGCGCTGTCGGTGGCGTCGAAGCGGCTGCGGCTGCGGACGTCCCAGTCGAGTTCGACGGTGGCGGCCCGCTTGAGCAGGACGCCTGCCAGGCCGCGACCCTGGGCAATGAGCTTGTTGATGGTCAGCATGGCCCGCACTGTACCGGGCCCTAGGCAACTCCACGTCGGGTGTCTGATGGGGTGCTCTGGCGCGCACGCGCCGGCAAGGGCTTGGCGACAGCTGCTCCGCCAGATCCTGGCAAGTTGCGCACCCGTTGCTGCGACTGGCCCGCTTCCGCGTCGTGCTTCTGCGAACCAGCAGTTCGCGGCCACCTGAAGCCGGCCATGGCCAACCGCGCGATGGGTATGGACTGGGCATTCCCTTCAGAGTGGGTGCAGCCTGTCATGTCCGGCAGATGAATGGCGGCTCTTGACGGTGCGGTGTTCCCATGCACCCTTGCAGACCTGCGCGCAGCGCCCTCGAGAATCCGCGCAGCCAAGGACGCAACATGCCGAATCCTGTCATCCTGTCCCCATCCGATCGTCCGGTGCCGCTCAATGCGGGCGGATTCATGATCACCGTGCTGCTGTCCAAAGCCGACAGTGGCGGCACCGAGATCTTTCATCAGTCCGGATCCGAGGGACAAGGGCCGGGCCCGCACTTCCATCCCTGGGACGAAACGTTTCTGGTGCTGGCAGGCGAGGTGATCCTCGGCGTCGGCGAGCAGCGGTCGGTGGCAAAGCCCGGAACCCTGGTGCATGTCCCGGGCGGGTCGACTCACTGGTTTCGCTTCGGTGAAGGCGGTGGAACGGTGCTGGTCATCACCTCGGAGGGCAATGCCGAGGCGATGTTCACCGAGTACGACACCGGCATCAACTGGTCGGCTCTTGACCGTGACAAGCTGATTGCGGTGGCGGCAAGACACGGCCAGACCATCGTCCGCTGAGGATGTGGCGATTGACATTCCGCACCATGCCCACGCGGAATGCCGCTTCATGCGCCCAGGCGCGAAGACACCGTGCAACTGACGATCGACGCCCGTGTTCATGCAGCGTCGGACCGCGCTGGCCCCGCGGCTGCACGTGCGTGACACGGGCTGTTCGGGAAGCGTGCAGGGCGGACGGCTGCCTTGCGCCAACCTGTTCGGGCCGCAGAGAGCCATTGGCGGGTTGGCTTGGGATGGCCACCTGATCGGACTCAATGCCGGATCGCCGACGCTGAAGGTTCGATGCCCGGAAGCCGACGATCGCGGACGAGCCGTTTCGACCCACTGCAGACCTTCAGATCCCGATTCTCGCCGCCTGAAAGCAGGCGTTCAGTGCTCGGGTGGTCAACGTTCGTGCTGCAGCGGCCATCTGACCATTCTGCGAGCCCTTCATGCCGCAATGGAAGTTGAGTCGCTGGCCCACAGGCAGTGACGTTCGCCTGCGACTACGGCCAAGCGCCGGACCTTGCGCGCGCACTTTCTAGGGACGTTACCAGTGCCCTGGCCGACATCAACGCGCTTGCCCGCAGGATCACGCTGGACGAGCCGTGAGGTAGGATGAGGGTGACGTTTGAAATAGGCTCCACAGGACGGCGTGGAAGCCGCTTCGCCGATGAGTTTCGCCGCACCGCCGGCCAACCGTTCCAACGATGGGCTGCAACCTGTCGATGTAGGCCCGCGCGAACGCGAGTGCATCTTCGATCCCTTCGAAAGCCAGTCGCCGATCTGGCAAGGCACGCTTTGGCGCTCAGCCGCGGAACGCGGGCATCCCAGCGGCTGCGCCGCCCTTTCGGTTGAATTCCCATAAGTACCACGGTACGCAGCGCTACCACGCATGCAATACTGCACAGTTCACTGGAAACGAGGCCTCAAGATCGCGCCACCTAGTGGTGGCCGCCGCTGTGGACGGGCCTTGCCCCGATGCAGGGGTCAACACACGCTGCCTTGCGTTCGGCTCGAGCGCGAATGGAGACTAGCCGGCGTAACGGTCCGAGAGACCGGCCACCCACGATCGCTGCCGGCCTCGCGCGCCGCGTGCCACGCAATGGTTGGGCGTCGCAAAGGTGCTGTTGTCCCGCATCCAAAGGCCGATGACGACAGATGGAAAGGGAGAAGAAGCGATGATCGATCAGGGACGACGAAAACTCCTGCTGGCCTCATCGGCCATAGCCGCTGGAACGTCGCTTCCGGGGCTTGCGCGCGCCCAGCAGCGTCTCGTCATGAACGACGCGAGCGGGCTGAACGCAACACCGGCCTTCAGCCACCGCGTCCTGGGGCCCAACTCCGACGAAAGCATCATCGCGGCCTTGCGCGCCGAGTTGAAGTCGGCGGCAAGCCAGAACCGTCCCGTGGTGGTCGGGGCGGCGAGGCACTCCATGGGCGGGCAGAGCCTGGCGCGAAACGGGGCGGCGATCACTTTCGCCGCACCGAAGTGCGAGCCGGACCGGGCCGCGGGGGTGTATCGCGTGCAGGCAGGTACGCGCTGGCACGAGGCGATCCAGGTGATGGATCCGCTGGGGCACTCCCCCGCCGTCATGCAGTCGAACAGCGACTTCGGCATCGCCTCGACCTTCTCGGTCGGCGCCCACGGATGGGCTGTTCCCTACGGACCCTTCGGCTCCACCGTTCGGTCGATCCGCCTCATGCTGGCCGACGGCTCGATCATGAGCTGCTCCCGGTCGGAGAACGCCGAGCTGTTCAGCATGGCCATGGGCGGCTACGGCCTAGTCGGCATCGTCCTCGACCTCGACATTGACGTGGTGCCCAACACGTTCATGCGGCCATCGTACGAGCGGATGAGCGCGGACGCCCTGTCGGAACGATTCGTGAGAAGGCTCAGCGATCCGGCTGTCAAGATGATGTACGGCCGCCTGAACGTCGCGCGAGCCGACTTCTTCACCGAGGCCCTGCTCGTGAGCTACCGGGTCGACCCGACGCCGGCCGGCGGCCTGCCGCCGGTTGCGCGCCATGGCGCTCTGACCGGCCTCACCCGCTCCGTCTACCGCTCCCAGATTGGATCCGAGTCGGCGAAGCGGGCTCGGTGGCTCGCGGAGACGCAAGGCGCGCCGCGGCTGGGTTCGGGCGTGACGACGCGCAACACGCTGCTGAACGAGCCGGTCGCCAACCTGGGGGCCTCGCCGGCGGCGCGCACCGACATCCTTCATGAATACTTCGTGCCGCCCGCGCGCTTCAACGCCTTCCTTGCGGCGTGCCGCGAGATCATTCCAAAGGCCAAGGCCGAGTTCCTCAACGTCACGCTTCGCTCTGTTGCGCAGGACGACATGAGCGTCCTGTCCTATGCGACCACCGACCGGATCGCGGCAGTGATGTCGTTCTCTCAGGTGATGACGGCCGAGGGCGAGGCGGACATGCTACTCATGACCGAGGCGTTGATCGAACGCGTCGCGACCCTGGGCGGCGCCTACTACCTGCCCTACCGGCTGCATGCGCGCGTCGACCAGTTCCATCGCGTCTACGCCGGTGCTGCTCGATTCACCCAGCGCAAGCGCCACTACGACCCCGGGCTGCTGTTCCGCAACGCGCTGTGGGACAACTACCTTGCGGCCTGATCACATGAACGATGCCCTGAACACTACTGCCCTGAACACTGGCGCCCTGAACGCGGTCCGCCGCATCGCGCTTGTCTATGCCGTCGTTCTCGGCTTGGTGACGCTGCTGAACTACCTCCCCGGCCTCACCGACGACCAGGGACGGGTCTTCGGGATCTTCGCGCTCGACCTGTACGACGACCTGCTGCACGGCGCCTCGGCCGCGTGGGCTGGTGTCGCGGCATGGACCTCGACGCGTGCGTGCCTCACCTACTTCAAGGTCTTCGGCAGCCTGTACCTGCTGGACGGGCTCCTGGGCCTGGCCACCGGCTCCGGGTTCCTGGATCTGGCGATCGTCGTGTACGGCGTGCAGGACCTGCCGCTGCAGTTCAAGGTGCTGGCGAACGGGCCGCACATCGCCCTCGGTGGCTTCGCCGTCTACGTCGGGTTCGTGCTCGCGCGCCGCCATGCGTAGGCGCCGGCTCGTGCGGTTCGGTCTTTTCGCCCTGGCCGCTCTCAGCGTCGGCCTTCTGGTCGCGCTGGCCCCGATCGCGTGGATCGAAAGCAGCTGCATGAAGGCCCAGGTCGACGATGTAACGCCGTATCAGCCTGTCCTTGCACCTGAGCATCGCCGGCCCGAGACGAACACGTTCGTGACCTATCCAGAGTGGTTGATCGTGCACGTGTACGAAGACTATGCGGCTGTGTCGCGGACCCGAGGGGAGGCGGCCTTCCCCTACTTCTCGAGCATCGACAGGTACTGGTCGAACCTCTGCGTGATGACCCAGCACGCTTCCGCGCGCGGCGAGATCACGGGCGACTCCAAGGCCATGCTCTACACGATCGGCGTCAGCTTCTCGGTCGAGATGGCCGTGAAGGGCTCATACGAACGAACCATTGGTTGGCTTACCGAGGCGCTCAGCGGCAACGAGGCCACGCCCGAGGACGTGTTCGCGCGCTCGGTCGCCGAGGACTACGCCGTCTTCATTGTCCAGAGGCCGTGGTACGAATACCCATTCGGCAAGAAGCTGCGCGTGTTCTGGACGGACGCTGGCTGGAGCGAAGGCAACCTCGTCCGCAAGCTCGAGCGGCGTATCTCCGTCAGTCTGGAGTTTGGTGCCAAAGCGCTCTACGCGCAGGCGATCGACGCCCTCGCCGGTCTTTCGCCATCCCCGCTGCGGATCCGCAGCGTCGTGCGCGGGCTGGATCCAGGCTGGGCGTCGGAGCCCGACGTGCAACGGGTCGAAAAGCTCGCCGATTGGCAGGTGATCGAAACCCCGCGGTACCGGGATTTCACCCACATCGTTCGGCGGCTTGCGCTCGGTGGCGTCGACCTCATCGAGATCGCTGGCAACGATGAAGTTTTCGTGACGCTCCTACTGCCGCCGGGTGCGCCCGAAACGGGCGGCGAGCCACTGATCACAGCCCAGGTGTCGGCGCGCCCAGGGTGGCATCGATCAGGCGTGCTTGTGAAGGTCGCGGAGCTTGCCGCGCTGGTGCGCCAGCTCAGTACGCAAGGCGGCGAGCTCGAGCACGTGTATGAGTATTGATGGCAGGCGGCTCGTGGTCATCGGTGCCGTAGCCCTGACGGTTTGGATGGCCGTGCTGTCGGCACTTGCATTCGGGTCCGACGCGGTGGTCGCGTGGGCCCCGCCGGGCAGCCTGGCGAAAGTTCTCTCGACGTCCCCTGTGTCCGTCGTCGACGCCGGTACAAGGGGCTTTGTCGTTCTGCGTGGCAGCGCGCCTGGGTTCGTCGCTGAGCTCTATGCAGGTGGTGCCTGGGTCGTGCTGCCCGCTCGACGAGGTGCCGGGTGCGCAGGGGGCCTTGAGCGCCCCTAGGCACGGTGCCAAGGCTCGTCCAATGTCGCGGTCGCGGCAGGCAAGTGGAGGCATCCGAGGGGCCGCTGTCGCGGCCCGCGAACTGGGACTCTCGATCCAATGCGGTCCTACGGGCCGCGTGACTGAGCGCCCGATAGTTGCCCTTTGCCGGCCGGGACCACGACGACGACATGGCATGGCGTGGAGGTGTCATCAATTGCTGCATGAACTGCGGCGGCGACATCACCCCAGGTTCGTGGTGCCGTAGAGCCAGCGGTTCTTCAGCTTGAGCACTACCTGGCCAGCGGCGTTGCATTGCCCCCGCTCAATGGCCGGCGCCGGGCGGGTGATGTAGCGGCAAAGTCGCTCCAGCGCTAGGCGGTCGTCGGCGCCGCAACACACGGCCGCGCGCAGGCTGAAACCGTTGGCCGGGGCTCACCCTGCAAAGCCCGGCTCAGCCCGGCGCGCTACCCTGGCATCAGGCTAAACATCTCCCATGGCCCGATGCTCCGCGCATCGGTGTGCAGCACATCGCTGGTCCTGCCGCCCCCGTCCACCGCGGTGACATAGCTGCCGTTGTGCGTCTGCAGCGCAAAGCGCCCGGCGGCCAAGGGCAGCAGCGTGAACCGCTCGAAAGGTCCGATGTGTCTGGCGTCGGTGTGAATTGCATCGGCGCTGCGCCCGCCCCCATCGACCGCCGTTACGAACTGACCGCCGCTCGTGCGCAGCGCAAACTGCTCGCCGGCCAGGGGAATCACCAGCAGCCTCTCGTGCGGTCCGATCGCCATGGTGTCGCTGTGCACGGCATCGGCCGCGCGGCCGCCGCCGCCGACCGCCGTGAGGTAATGGCCGCTGGCTGTCTTCAGCGCGTATTGGCCGCCTGCCTGGGCCACCAGCGTGTATTGCTCCCAGGGCCCGATCGACACGGCGTCGGTGTGCACGACATCCGTGGCTCGGCCGCCGCCGTTCACTGCCGTCAGGTAGTGCCCGTCGACGGTTTGCAGCGCGACCTTCCCGCCGCCCAGCGGCACCACGGTGAAGCGCTCCCAGGTCGAGACGGCCGCCGCGTCCGAATGGATCGCCTCTGCGGTGCGGCCACCGCCGCCCACCGCCGTGAGGTAGTGGCCGTCCGGGGTTTGCAGCGCGCACGGGGTGCCCAAGGGCAGCAAGGTGAAGCGCTCGAACACGCTGGCTGCCGTGGCGTTGGAGTGCAGTGCGTTGGCGGTTGCGCCGCCACCGCCTTCAGCCGTTAGGTAGTTGCCGCTACTGGTCTGCACGGTGCAGACCGCCACCATCGTGAGCCGCTCCCAAGGCCCGATGTCCACCGCATTGGTATGAACCACATCACTGGTCCTCCCGCCACCGTCCATGACGGTGAGGAAGTTCCCGCTGCAGGTTTGCAGCACGATCTGGTCACTGCCCTGCGGCACCACGGTGAAGCGCTCGTTGGCTCCGATGTTCGCAGCGTCGCTGCGCACCGCGTCGGCGGTGCGCCCGCCGCCGTCCACCGCGCTCAGGTAGCGCCCGCTGCGGGTTCGCAGGGCGTATTCACCGCAACCCAGCGAGACGAACACAAAGCGCTCCCACGGCCCCGCGGCGGCGGCGTTGGAGTGCAGCACATCGGTGCTGCGCGCGCCACCGTCCATCGCCGTGAGGTAGTTGCCCTTGGCGGTCCTGAGGTACACGGGGAGCCCGGCGCCATGGCGCCGCACCAGCGTGAACAACTCGTTGCTGCCGCAGGAGGCGGCGTCCGATCGCAAGGCATCCTTGCCGCGCCCACCGCCTGCAGCGGCGCTGAGGAGCTGGCCGTTCGGCGTGCCCAGCGACACCGTCTTGCCGCCGCGCGGCACCACCTGCACGGCCTCGAAGGGCCCTACGCCGGGCTGATCCGAATGCACCGCGTCGCTGCCCCTGCCGCCGCCGCCGACCACCGTCAGATGGTGGCCGTCCAGCGTGCGCAGCGCGTAGTTCGAACCGCCCTGCGGCACCAGCGTGAAGGTCTCCCAGGCACCGCATTGCGCGGCATCGCTGCGCAGTGCGTCCGCGCCGCCGCGCCCGCCACCGGCCGTGGCTGACACGAACTGGCCGCCGGCCGTCTTCAGCGCGAACTCACCCAGCAGCGTCAGCCGCATCGCGGGATCGCCGGCCAGGCTACCGATCAGGATCATGCGCCGCGGGCCGTCGGCGCCGGGGTCATAGTCCCACGAGGTGGGCTGCAGCAACTGGGTGCGGGTGTCAAAGGCAATGCCCATGCAGTTGCTCTGCGACAAGCCGCGGAAGAACTGACGCTGGAAGAACTTGCTCAGCCCCATCTCCGATTCGTCGGTGTAGCCCACGTAGCCCACCGCACCGCCGAGCGGGCTGAGCGCGAAATGCGTGCTCAGCGAGTTGTCGGTGAAGCGCGCTGTCAGGCAGCTGTCGGCGTAGACGATACCGCGCCTGGCGCCATTGCTCAGGGCATCAGCCAGCGCGTTGTTCACGCCGGCGCAGCAGCCGTCCATCCAGCCATGGCCCGACAGGCTGATCGCATGTTGGCCTGCATTGGCCAGCTCGCGAAAGCGCGTGGTGTTGAACTGTTGCAGCGCGGGCTCGCTGCGATCGCCGGCCGGCAGGTCGAACTGATCTTCGTAGAGTCGATGCACCTCGTCCCACTCGGGCAACTCCAGCGCCATCTGCTTGCGCAGCGCCTCTTGGTCGGCCATCGATCCTTCCTCGGCCATCGGGTCCAGGATGTAGCGCTGCAGGTTCGGCGCGCTCAGGTTGGCCGGCTGGTCGTACACCGCGATCCACGGCGTGGCCGCTGGCAACCCGGCAACCATGGCCGATGGCGTCGGGTCCGTCGCGCTGCGCACATAGCACCATCCCAGGCCGGAGGTGGGCGCGTGGTGGTCGTAGGGGATCAGGTGCGTGTCGCCGGCCTGATCGCGGCGCAGCAGGTTCTGCGCTTCGCGAAACGCCGGCTTCAGATGCACGATGTACCTCGACGGCTCCAACTCGGCGGCCGAGCCGAACACCTTGATGAAGTTGGTGGTGTCCAGATCGAAGTACCAGCCCGGCTTGCCGGGCCCCGCGTCCTTGCGATAGGTGAGCATCTTCTGGCGCCCGTCGGCGAGCACGGCCACCACGTCCTGCACCTCCTTGTAGGTGGCGGCCTCCAGCAGGTGCAGCTTGGAGTACGCCAAGCCGGCGATGTGCGTATAGGTGTTGGGGTCGGGATTGATCGCTTCGGTCAGGCCGGGCGGCGCAAACCTGGGCAGCGTCAATGCCTCGTAGAGTTTAATCACGGCATAGGCAGCGCCCGTCGCATGAAAGTACGTGTTCTCCAATGGCGGCGAGGCTGACGTTGGAGAGAGATCCACACGCACCTCGCGGTTCCACGATGTAGCCACGACCAAAGCGCGGTGCAGGTAGTCGGTGGCTATCGGCATGCCGCTCGAGGTGGCGAGCCTTTCGTACTCGATCACCTTGGTGACGAAGATGTCAGCCTGCGCAGCGGTCTCCACCGCGACGCGGCCCACGCTGACGTGCGCGCAGAAGTCGGTTTGTTTGTAGTCCGGCCGCGCGCCCTCGAGCCAATCGTCCTGCGCGCCGAGGTTGGCGTAGTAGAAGTCACTGGGCGCAGTGCTGACCATCCAGCCCACCGCGATCGAGCGTGCCGGCACCACGCGATGGCTGCCGCCCAGCAGCACATAGGCCACGCCCCAGGTGGCCTGGGCCCAGACGAGGAACTTGCGAATCGTGTGCTGCAGGTCGCGCGATCCGGTGGAGAAGTCTCCGAAGGTCTGGTTGACGATGTCGCTCACCGTGACCACGCGAGATGCGAGCCCGCTCTTCTGCCGCCAATCTACCAGGCGCGCAAAGGCCTGCGGCAGATTGCCGGCCAGCGTGCCGCTACTGCGCGAGGTCTTGGCGTCCCAGATGTGGTTGTCGGTGATGATCAGGTGCTCGGCCGCCACGGGCAGTGGCGCGAGCCGCGGGCCTGCCGCAGCCGCCACCGCCTCGGGGTTCAGCACCGCGGCCTGGGCCAGCTGGCTGAAGCGGTCGCGCTGGGCCTGCGACACCACGGCCGCAGATGCCGCCGTGCGGCTGGGCGCCACGGCCTGCAGCACCAAAGTGATCTCGCATTGCGTGGCTACGCTGAGGCTCTGGTCCGCGTTGACCAACACCGGGCAGAACGACAGATGTGCCACAGCAAACTCGCCCAGCTGCTGCGTCTCGATCAGCCGTGCCATGGGCCGCGGCGCCCGGGCATCGGCGCGATACAGCGCTGCGTCGCGATGCACGGAGGTACGGCGCAGCAAGACCCGGTCGGTGGGCACGCGGCGCGGCGGCGCCACCGGAGCCAGCATCACCGGCGTGCGGGTCAAGGCCACCGAGCTTTGCAGCGTCACATTCACCTGGGCCACGCGCGTGAGTGGCGGCAGCGCCACGGACACCAACGCTTCGGGCAGGCCGGGGCCATGCACATGCCCGGCGAGCTGCACATCCTTCATCACCACGCGGGCACCCAATTGCGACGACTGGACGCTGACTTCGGCAGGGTTGACCTGAATCGCGATGTTTAGCGCACACGCATTGGCGCTTTCGACTGGGTGTACCTGGAATCTCATGGCCGCTCCCCCTTGTGAGGGCCAAGCACGAGCCTGGGCGCCGAGCAGCTACCTTCGCCACGCCGGCCCCGCACTGAGCGTTTGGCCTTCCGCTGAACCAACTCTACGCACCGCGGCGCACCGCCAACTGAGCCTGCTCAAGCCGAGACGCATTTGGCCCGGCCCTAAAGATCAGTTGGCATGCTCCAAACCAGCCGTTCATCAGTACCCGCTCGTGGCCGGCAGCACCCTTCGACCATTCGAATTGCGTTACCGGAAAGCTGTCGTCGACCGCACGGACTCAAGAAGTCTGGCAAGCAGGCCAAGGTCTGATCGCCGCCAGGAATTCGCACTGGGTCAGAACTGCGCGCTCCAACCGTTCCGGCGTGCAATGGCCAGGCAATCGCATCAATGTGCGCCTGCCCATCCTGGAAGTGTGGCGCTGGTCGCAACCGATCCGGCACCCTGCGCTTCAGAACGCGATCAGTTCCACCTTGAGGCCGCGTGCGCGCGCTTCCAGCAGCAACTGCTCGGCCTGCTTCTGCTGCGGGTGCGGCCACCACACCACGCGCCAGCTGCCCTTGGACGCCATCACGTCGAGATGCGTGGGCACGGTCGTTGCGGTCTGCGCCATCAGGCCCTGGAGCAGGACCTGCTGCGCCTCGGCGTCCACGCGGGTTCGCAGGCCGGGGGTGACGATGGCGTAGACCGGCCCCTTGGCCGCTGCGGCGCCGGACGCAGTTGCAGTTGCGGCAGGCCGCAGGCTCGCTGACCGCAGGCGGGCCTCTCGGCGTTCGTCCTCGGTCAGTTCGGGCCGGATGCGCACCAGCGGCGCGGCACCGGCGGCGCGGTTTCGCACTTCGGGCGAGACGTCGGCGGGTTCCTGGATCTCGGCGGGCGCCCCGGCCAGCGCGACCCCAGGTGCGGACGCTGCCTGCAGTGCTGCGGCGGGAGGGGTCGGGTGCAGGGGCGAACCCTGCGGCGAATGGTGGACCGCCGCACCGTGCACAGGCGCCGATGCGGCCAGCGGCTTCATGGCCGCCAGATGGACTCGGTCTGAATCTGCACCGGATGCCGCACCGGATGCTGCACCGGATGCTGCACCGGATGCTGCACCCCTCGCCGTCCCGGGCGCCGCACCGGATGCGGCGTGCATCACGACAGCGACTGAACCTGCAGAGGCCGGGGAATCCGCGTGAACTGCAGACGCCGCGGATTCCGCAGTCGCCATGTGCGACGACACCACCCCGGACGCGCCCGCCTCGGCAGCCAGCACGGCGCCACCGTCGACGGACGGCGCGCCGGCTTGCAGGCCCGGCAGAAGGCCCAGCGCCAGCCCGAGGGCCGCGCTCGCGCCGGCCAGGGCCGATGCGCGCGGCAGGCTGTACACGCGGGATCCGAAAACGGCCGCCTTCTTCATCGACTCCTGCGGCGTCAGCAGGACGCGCACGCGCTGCCCCGCGACGTCGATCACCGCCGTCACCAGATGGCGAACAGTGCGGCCTTCCAGCCCCTGGGCGTCGGCACGCCGGGCCAGCGGCAGGTCGGCGTCGATCTGTCGCAGCGGCCAGTGGGTCGCGCCCACGAGCGGGTAGACGCCGTGCGCGCGCACCCAGGCGCCCAGGCGCTGCGGCGCGACGTGGAACATCCAGTCGTCGCCGAAGATGGGGGTCAGGTCGTGCGGCGCTGCGGTTGCCACGGCCTCGCCTGCCGGCGCCTTCAGTGCAAAGGGCAGTGCAACGATGCCGATCCCGCTGACTTGCGTACGCGTGATGCGGCGCGCCAGCGGGTGACGGTTGTGCCAGGTCACCACGCGGGCGGTCACGTCGGCCGTGCGCAGCGCATTCATGGGTTCATTCTCGGCAGCGGCGGGCTGGCTGGTCGCTCGAATTGCCTGGGTTTGGCCGGCCAGATCCGGCAGACCTGCAGCCGGCTAGCATCGCGGCTCCGAGCCAAACACCTGACTGTCATGATCGACCTGCCTCGAATCGCCTGGGACCTCTTCACGCCCTGGAACGCGCTTGCCGGCGGCGCCTTGATCGGCGCCTCGGCGGCGCTATACCTGCTGGGCAACGGCCGCATCGCCGGCATCACCGGCATCGTGGCTTCGCCCCTGCAGGCCCTGCTGTCGCGGTCTTCGATGGTTCCTGAGCGCACGCGGCTGGCATTCCTGGCCGGCCTGCTGCTGGCGCCTGTCGTGTGGCGCCTGTTTGCCGCCCTTCCGGCGGCGACGCTCGACGCCGGGCCGATGCTGCTGGTGGCGGGCGGCCTGCTGGTGGGGTTCGGCACGCGCCTGGGCGGCGGCTGCACCAGCGGCCATGGTGTCTGCGGGCTCGCACGGCTCTCCCGGCGATCGCTGGTCAGCGTGCCGATCTTCATGGCGGCGGCGTTCGCCACCGTGTTCGTGACGAGGCACCTGGCATGAAGGCGCTGATCGCGGCGCTGGCCGGCCTCGTCTTCGGCCTCGGCCTGCTGGCCAGCGGCATGGCGGACCCCGCCAAGGTGCTGGCCTTCCTGGACCTGGCCGGCGCCTGGGACCCGAGCCTGATGCTCGTGATGGGTGGCGCCATCGCTGCGGCCATCGTGCCCTTCGCGCTGGCCAGGCGCCGCCGCCACAGCTGGAGCGGCGACAGGATCGAGTGGCCCGTCGCCACGGCCATCGATGCGCGCCTGGTCGTCGGCGGCCTGCTCTTCGGCGTCGGCTGGGGCCTCGTGGGTTTCTGCCCCGGCCCGGCGCTGGTGGCGCTGACGGCCGGCCTCGAAGGCACCTGGCTCTTCGTGCTGGCCATGCTGGGCGGCTTCGTGCTGCACGACCGTTTCATGAAGGGGCGCACCGAATGATCTTCCGCCAGCTCTTCGACCCGGTTTCGTCCACCTACACCTACCTTCTGGCCGACCCCGGCACCCGCGAGGCCTTGCTGATCGACCCGGTGTTCGAGCAGGTGCGCCGCGACCTCGCGCTGCTGCGCGAGCTCGACCTGAAGCTCGTGGCCACGCTCGAGACCCACGTGCACGCCGACCATGTCACCGGCGCCTGGCTGCTGCAGCAGCGCACGGGCAGTCGCATCGGGCTGGCCGCCGCGGCAGGCGCTGCCGGAGCCGACCGCCTGCTGTCGCCCGGTGACCGCATCGCCTTCGGCCCGAGATGGCTGGAGGCGCGCGCCACGCCCGGGCATACCGACGGCTGCATGAGCTTCGTGCTCGACGATCAACGCATGGCCTTCACGGGCGATGCGCTGCTCATCCGGGGCTGCGGCCGCACCGACTTCCAGCAGGGCAGCCCGCAGCAGCTGTTCCGGTCGGTGCACGAGCAGTTGCTGAGCCTGCCGCCGGATTGCCTGCTCTACCCGGCGCACGACTACCGCGGCCTCACCGTCACCAGCGTGGCCGAGGAGCGCCGCTGGAACCCGCGCTTCGGTGGACAGAGCGACGAAGGGGACTTCGTCGAGACCATGAACCATCTCGGCTTGCCCCACCCCAAGCAGATGGCCGTTGCCGTGCCCGCCAACCTGCGCTGCGGCCGGCCGGACGGCGATGTCGCGCCCCCGCCCGAACCCGACTGGGCGCCGCTGGTCTGGACCTTCGCCGGACTGTGGGAGATGACGCCCGACACGCTCGAGGAGCATCTCGGGGCCGTGCAGGTGGTGGACGTGCGCGAACCAGCCGAATTTGCCGGCAGGCTGGGGCACATTCCCGGCGCGGTGCTGGTGCCGCTCGGCCATCTGGCGGCGTCGGCCGCAGCGCTGGACCGTGGCCGCCCGGTCGTCACGGTCTGCCGCTCGGGTGCACGCTCGGCGCAGGCGGCCCGGCAACTCGGTGCCGCGGGCTGGCCGATGGTGGCCAACCTCGCCGGCGGCATGCTGCGCTGGCGCGATCAAGGGCATCCGGTCGAGGGCGGGACCGACTGATCTGACACGGAATTCGGCCACAGACGTGTCCCGACTTGCGCCGGCCTTCGATCAGAATACCGCCCACCGCACCATTCGAGTGCGTGTTGTCCGTGAATGGCCCACCTATTTGATCTTCCCGCCTGGATCCGGCGAGCCGGAGCGCTTCCCGCGCTGATCCTGGCCCTGGGCGTTTCACTGAGCATCGCCGGCGGGGTCTGGCTCCACCACCGCATCGAGACCGAGGCGCGCGTCGAATTCGGCCGGATGGCAGAGTACGTCCGCTACGACATCGGCCGGCGTTTCACGACCCCGCTGTACGGGCTGCGCGGTGCGCTCGGCGCCCTGGCGGCCAGCGAACGCATGGAGCGGGCCGAGTTCCGGGCCTATGTCGAGGCCCGCTCGCTCCCGGAAGAATTTCCCGGCGTGCGCGGGCTCGGTTTCATCGTCCGCACCCTGAAGGCCGACGATGAAGCCTTCCAGGCCACCGAGCGCGCCGACGGCGCCCCTCACTTCAAGCTGCACGAACTCGGGCCCGGCGACGCGCCCGACCGCTACGTCATCAAGTACATCGAGCCGATGGGCGAGAACCTGCCCGCCCTCGGCCGGGATGTCGGGTCGGAGGTTCACCGCCGCGAGGCGATCGAACGTGCGGTGGCCACGGGGCGGCCGACTCTCACCGCACCGATCGCGCTGATGCAGGACGGCCGGCAATCGCCCGGCTTCCTGCTGTTCCTGCCCGCTTTCCGGCGCGGCACGGACCCCGCCACCGAGCCCCAGCGCCGCGCTGCGCTGCAGGGTGTGTTCTACGCGCCCATCGTCGCGTCGGAGCTGCTCGACGGCACGCGAGCGGCAGCCGCTGCCGGGCGCCTGCACTTCGTGCTCAGCGCGGCGGCCCTGGTCTACGACTCGGCCGCGGGCGACCCGCGCGCCGCGTCCGCGAGCAGCCGCTACGTGCAGGAGTTGCCGCTGGACATCGTGGGCAGCCAGTTCACGCTGCGCGCCCGCAGCAGTGAGGCCTTCGAGGCTTCGATCGACCGCGTCTCGCCCTGGCTCGCACTGCTGGGCGGCCTGCTGCTGACCAGCTTCCTGGCCTACCTCGCGCGCCTGAACGCTGTGGCGCGTGAACGCGCGGAAGCCATCGCACACGACATCACCGCCGAATTGAGACGCGTCGCAACCGTGGCCCGCAGCACGACCGACGGCGTGATCATCCTCGACATCGACCGCCGCATCGAGTGGGCGAACGACACCTTCCTGCGCCGAGCGGGATACACCGCCGACGAAGCGATCGGCCGCATTCCCGGCGACCTGCTGAAGAGCGAGGAGGTCGATGCCGAGGGGCTGCGCCGCCTGCGTGCGGCGATGGATCGGGGCCAGCCCCACCGCTCGGAGGTGCGCAACCGGGACAAGGACGGGCAGGACTACTGGATCGAGCTCGAGGCGCAGCCCGTGCGCGACGAGACCGGCCTCCTGACGGGCTGGGTGATCATCGAATCGGACATCACCGAACGCAGGGACGCGGCGCGCGAACTGGCGCGCGAACGCGAGCGGCTGCAACTGATCCTGGATGGCACCGGGGCCGGCACCTGGGAGGTCGACTTCGCGACCGGCGTGGACCAGATCAACGACGCCTATGCGGCGATGCTGGGCGATGACCGCACCACATTCACCGCCCGCATCGACGGCGAGTTCATGAGCATCATGCACCCGGACGACCGCGCTGCCGTCAGCCTGGCCCGGCAAGCGCACCTGGACGGCCGCAGCGCCGAGTACACGGTCGAGTTCCGGATGCGGCACCGGGACGGCCACTGGGTCTGGGTCTACAGCCGCGGCCGCGTGGGCGCCCGCGACGCCGACGGCCGGCCCCTGCGCATGGCCGGCACGCACATCGACATCTCCGAACGCAAGCGCGTGGAGGCCGAGGCCCAGCGCGGCGCGGTGCTGTTGCGCGGCGCCATCGAGGCCATCGACGAGGCCTTCGTCATCTTCGACCCCGACGACCGCCTGGTGCTGTGCAACGAGCGCTACCGCGAGGTCTATTCCGGCGTCGCGGACCTCCTGGTACCCGGCGCGCGGTTCGAGGAGCTGTTGCGGGCCGGCGCCCTGCGCGGCGACTACGCCTCGGCCCGGGGGCGGGTGGATGAGTGGGTGGCCGAGCGCCTGGCGGCGCACCGCCGAGCCGACGGCGTCGTCCACCAGCAGCTGGACAACGGCCGGACGCTGCGGATCGTCGAACGTCGGCTCCCCGACGGGCATACCGTCGGCTTCCGGATCGACATCACCGAGATCACTCGCGCGCGCTTGGCCGCGGAAGAGGCTTCCCGCTCGAAGAGCCAGTTCGTGGCCAACATGAGCCATGAGATCCGCACCCCGATGAACGCCATCCTCGGGATGCTGAGGCTGCTGCACAAGAGCGGCCTGAGCGCGCGGCAGGCCGATTACGCCGGCAAGGCCGATGGCGCCGCGCGTTCGCTGCTCGGCCTGCTCAACGACATCCTGGACTTCTCCAAGGCCGAAGCGGGCAAGATGATTCTGGACCCGCAGCCGTTTCGCGTCGAGCCGCTGTTGCGCGATCTCTCGGTCATCCTGTCGGCCACGGTGGGCAGCAAGCCCGTGGCGCTCCGGTTCGACATCGACCCGGCCCTGCCGCGCTCGCTGGTGGGGGATTCGATGCGCCTGCAGCAGGTGCTCATCAACCTTGGCGGCAATGCGATCAAGTTCACCGAGCAGGGCGAGGTGGTCGTCCGGGTCGAGGTCGCGGAGCGCATTGACACCGCGGTGAGGCTCGCGATCTCCGTGCGCGACACCGGCATCGGCATCGCCCCCGAGAACCACGCCCGCATCTTCAGCGGCTTCACGCAGGCCGAGGCCTCCACGACGCGCCGCTTTGGCGGCACCGGCCTGGGCCTGGCGATCTGCCAGCGACTGGTGCAGCTGATGGGCGGCGAGCTCGAGCTCGAGAGCGCGCTCGGCCAGGGCAGCCGGTTCGGCTTCAGCATCAGCCTGCCTGTTGCCCAGGACGAACTGCCGGTCGCGCCGGCGGCTGCGGCGGGCTCCGGCACGCGCCGTCTGCAGGGCCTGCGCCTGTTGCTGGCCGAGGACAACCCGAACAACCGGCAGGTGGCGTGCGAGCTTCTGGAAGACGAGGGCGCGACCGTGAAGGCGGTGGACAACGGCCGCCAGGCGGTCGAGGCCGTGGCTGCGGCGGCGCTGCCGTTCGACGCCGTGCTGATGGACCTGCAGATGCCCGAGATGGACGGCGTCACCGCCACGGGCCGCATCCGCGAGACCGTGGGGCTGCACGAGCTGCCCATCGTCGCGATGACCGCCAACGCCATGGCGTCCGACCGCGCAGCCTGCATCGCGGCCGGCATGAACGACCACGTACCCAAGCCCTTCGATCTCGACCATCTGGTCGCGGTGCTGCAGCGGCTGACCGGCCGCACCCCGCCGGCGGCGCCAGCCGTGCCGGCGCCCGTGCCGCTGCCGCTGGCCGGCGGCTGGCGCGATGCTGCAGCCCAAGCCGATGTGGATCTCGATGCGGCTCTCGGCCGCCTGGGCGGACGTGTCGATTCCTATCGCCGTCTGTTGAAAGGGTTCGTCCTCGGGCTGCCTCAGGCCGCCGCGGACATGCAGGCCATGTCGTCACCGCATCAGCTGCAGGACGCCTTGCGGGCACTGCACACGCACAAGGGCCTGGCGGCCACGCTGGGGGCGCTGACGCTGTCGCGGCGCGCCGCGGATGCGGAGCGGGCGCTGGCTGGCGCGGCGCCACCGCCGCTGGCCGAGGTCATGGGGGGCTTCAGCGTCGAGGTGCTGGCATGCCTTCCCGCGCTGCACGCCTTGTCCGATGCCCTGCGCGCCGGAGCGGCGCCCGGGCACGTCGGCGGTGCCGGCTCGGCAACGGCCGCGGCTGCGTCAGGCGCCGTGCCTCGCTCCGATGCAGCTCGAGCGGCTCGAGCGGATGAAGCCGCTGAGCTCGCCAGTGCCGACCCCGCCGCCCTGCGCGGCGCGCTGGAGGAACTGGCGCGCCTGCTGGCGGACGCCGACATGGACGCACTGTCCGCGATGGACCGGCTGCGCAGCTCGCATGCGCCCCACCTGGCCGATCGGCTCGAACCGCTGGACGATGCGGTGATGCAACTCGATTTCGAGCGGGCCCTGCAGTCCTGCCGGATGCTGATGGAGGAAACCGCCGAATGATGGCCGATGACCTTTCCCCGCTGCGGGTGCAGGACAACCTGCACGCGCTCTTCGGCCGCCGGCCGCGCCTGCTGGTGGTCGACGACCAGCCCACCAACGTGCAGGTGCTCTACCAGACCTTCGCAGCCGATCATCAGGTGCTGATGGCCACCTCCGGCGAGCAGGCGCTGAACGTCTGCGCAGCCAAGCAGCCCGATCTGGTGCTGCTCGACGTCGTGATGCCCGGCATGGACGGCTACGAGGTCTGCGCCCGGCTGAAGTCCGACCCGGCCCTGCGGGACATTCCGGTCGTCTTCGTCTCGGCCCAGGATGACGAGGTCTCGGAAGCGAACGGCCTGGACGTCGGCGCGGTCGACTACATCAGCAAGCCCATCAACCCGAAGATCGTGCGCGCCCGCGTGAAGACGCACCTGACGCTCAAGCGCCAGTCCGACCTGCTGCGCGAATGGGTCTATCTCGACGGCCTGACCAACGTCTGCAACCGACGCTACTTCGAGGAGCGCATGGTGATCGAGTGGGCACGCGCGGCGCGCCAGCGCACCCCGCTCAGCATGCTGATGATCGATGTCGACTACTTCAAGCGCTACAACGACCGTTACGGCCACCAGGCGGGTGACGACTGCCTGCGCCGCGTGGCGTCCGAACTCAAGGAATCCCTGAAGCGGCCGAGCGACCTGGTGGCCCGCTACGGCGGCGAGGAGTTCGTCTGCCTGCTGCCCGAGACCGGCCTGCAGGGCGCGATGCAGCTGGCCGAACAGATCGCCACTGCCGTGCGGGATGCGGGTATCGAGCACCAGCGCTCGCAGGTGCCCTCTGTCGTGACCTGCAGCATCGGCGTGTGCAGCAAGCCCGCCGACCTGGTGTCCAGCGGGCCCGCCCTGCTGCGTGCCGCCGACGCGCAGCTCTACATGGCCAAGGCCAGCGGGAGAAACCGCGTCTGCGGGATGGAACTGGGCGCCGACTGACGGCGCTGCGCTCTCACGGCGCACTCTCGGCGCTGCCAAGGCGCTGCCAAGGCGCTGTATTGGCGCAGGAATGGCGCGGTAGTGGCGCTGTAATGGCACGCACACGGCGCTTTCACGCGCCGGTCACGACGCATGGTCAGGATCCGCGGGACCCATTCACTCCCCTGCTGCGCCACCATGCTTCACGACTTCGCCCGTTCCCGTGCCCGACTCCTTCCCCGCGCCACGTTCGCCCTGGCCGCGCTGTCCGTCGCAGTCCTGGCCGCCTGCGGTGGCGACGACGACCAACCCGTGGAGCCGACGCCCACCACGCTGGCGCTGGAGCGCATCGGCGGGTTCGAGGGCGTGGGTGCCGGCGCAGCGGAAATCACCGCGTTCGACGCCGCCAGCCGGCGGCTCTTCGTCGTCAACGGCGCCAACGGCACCGTGGACGTGCTCGACCTGTCGACCCCCGCCGCGCCGCGCCTGGTGGGCTCCATCGACATCTCGTCCATCGGCGCGGGCGTCAACAGCGTGGCCGTGCATGCCGGCATCGTCGCGCTCGCCATCGAGGCACCCGTCAAGACAGACCCCGGCACCGTGGCCTTCTACAACGCGGCTGACCTGAAGCTGCTGGGCCGCGTGACGGTCGGCGCGCTGCCCGACATGCTGGCCTTCACGCCCGACGGCCGGCGACTGCTGGTGGCCAACGAGGGCGAGCCCAACAGCTATGGCCTGCCGGACTCGGTCGACCCCGAGGGGTCGATCAGCATCATCACGGTCAACGGGGGCACCGCGCCCACGGTGGCCACGGCGGACTTCCGCGCGTTCAACGGGCAGGAAGCCGCCCTGCGCGCCCAGGGCGTGCGCATCTACGGCCCGGGCGCCAGCGCCGCGCAGGACTTCGAGCCCGAGTACATCGCGATCAGCGAGGACGGCCGCATCGCTTACGTCACGCTGCAGGAGAACAACGCCGTCGCCGTGGTGGACATCTCCAGCGCCACCGTCACCGCCGTGAAGCCGCTGGGCTTCAAGGACCACAGCCTGGCCGGCATGGGCCTGGACGCGAGCGACGAGGACGGCGGCACCAACACCAACAGCGGAACGCCGCTGGCGCGCATCGCGCTGCAGCCCGTGAAGGGCATGTACCTGCCGGACGCCATCGCGCGCTACACGGTGGGCGGGCAGACCTACCTGATTACCGCCAACGAGGGCGATGCTCGCGCCGACTGGCCCGGCTTCAACGAGGAAACCCGCGTTCGCGCGCACTGCAGCGCCGGGCTGGACCCGACGATCTTCCCGGATGCCGCGAACCTGATCCTCGACTCGAACCTCGGGCGGCTGCGCATCACCAGCACGCCCAATGGCGGCACCGCCGGCAAGAACGCCGACGGCCAGTGCACCGAGCTCTACAGCTTCGGCGCGCGCTCGTTCAGCATCTGGAACACCGCGCTGACGCGTGTCTACGACTCCGGCGACCAGCTCGAGCAGCGCACGCTGGCCCTGCCCAACGTGAAGTTCAACGCCAGCCACGACAACGACACGCTCGACGGCCGCAGCGCATCCAAGGGCCCCGAGCCCGAGGGCGTGGTGGTCGGCCGATTCGGCAGCCGGCACTTCGCCTTCATCGGTCTGGAGCGGGTGGGCGGCGTGATGGTCTACGACGTCACGAACCCGGCCGCGCCCAGCTTCGTGAACTACCTCAATCCGCGCACGGCCGCCACGGGCGACCGCGGCCCCGAGGGCATCACGCTGATTCCGGCCGCCAGCTCTCCGAACGGCAAGCCGCTGCTGATCCTGGGCCACGAGGTCAGCGGCACCACCACGGTGCTGCAGATCAACCTGGGATACTGATCCCGGCAGCTGCCGCGTACTCCGACTCGATGGCCTCGATGATTCGGGCCCAGTCGAGCTGGAGTACGTCCTTGCGAGCCTGAACGCCGATGGCGCGCAGGCCTTCGCGGTCGGCGATGGCCTTGCGCGCGATGCGGCAGTACTCCGCCTGATCGTCGAAGCGCGCCAGCAGCCCGTTCACGCCGTGACGGATCAGGTGGCCCGCTGCCGCATGGTCGTAGGCCACCACCGGCAGGCCGCTGGCCATGGCCTCGGGCACCACGTTGCCGAAGGTCTCGGTCATGCTGGGAAACAGGAACACATCGGCCGACGCGTAGTGCGCCGCCAGGTCGTTGCCGTGGCGCACGCCGCTGAAGACGGCGTCGGGGCACCGTTCCTGCAGGCGTGCACGCTCGGGCCCGTCGCCTACCAGCACGAGCCGCAGGCGCGGCTCCAGCAGGCGCATGGCCTGCACGGCGTCCAGCAGGGCGCCCAGGTTCTTTTCTGCCGCCAGCCGGCCCACGCACAGCACCACCAGGGTGTCGGGCCCGGCGCCCCACCCGGCGCGCAGAGCGATGCTTCTGCGGGCCGGCGTGAAGCGCTGCGTGTCGACCCCGCGCGCCACCACCCGCAGGCGCTTGAAGCCGGCGCTGGCGAGCTCGCTGCGCAGCGCGTCGGTGGGCACCATCGTGCTCAGCGTGCGGTTGTGGAACTTGCGCAGGTAGGCCATCACGGGCGTGCGCAGCCAGCCGACGCCGTAGTGCGCGCTGTAGGCGTGGAAGTTGGTCCGGAAGTCGCTGACCACCGGCAGCTTCAGCTGCAGCGCGGCCTGCAGCGCCGTCCAGCCCAGAGGGCCCTCGGTGACGATGTGCACGACGTCGGGCCGCTGCGCCGTCCACAGGCGCAGCAGCGCGCGCCGGGCCGGCAGGCCCATCTTCAGCTGGGGGTAGCGCGGGATGGTGAGCCCGCGCATCAGCACCTCGTCGGCGCCCGGGTCTTCGTGCGCCAGCGGGCCCGCACTCTGGCGCGGCCGCACCAGTTGCAGCTGGTGGCCGCTGAGCCGCAGGCCGTCCACCACCTTCGAGACCGTGGCGGCCACGCCGTTGACCTCGGGTGGATAAGTCTCGGTCACCAGTGCCACGCGCAGCGAGCGCCGCACCGGCAGGTGGTCTTCCACGAGGATCGTGTCGTCGGTCTGGGTGAGCATGCGCCGATGTTCGCGACGGCGCGCAACAGTTCGATGACAGTGCGCCGGATCGTCGCCAGGATGCCCCTGCGACATCGGTCCGACATCGGTCCGACACCGGTGCGTCACGGCGCGTTCACGGTCCGAGGTCACGATGCCGTCACGATCAACCGACGGGAGCCGCACTTGAACCAATTCCTGCAAGCCCTGGCCACGCAGCGCTGGGACGACCACCGCTACTACCACCACAGCCGCATCAACCAGTCGCTGCATTTCATCAGCGCGCTCAGTTTCATCGCGGCCTATGGCCTTCTGTTCGTCGACCCCGCCATGGCCGCGCTGCTGGCCTGGGGCGTGAGCATGACGACGCGCCAGGCCGGCCACTTCTTCTTCGAGCCCAAGGGCTACGACCACGTGAACCAGGCCACGCACGAGCACAAGGAGGAGATCAAGGTCGGCTACAACCTGCGCCGCAAGGTGGTGCTGATGGCGCTCTGGGTGGCCCTGCCCGTGGTGCTGTGGCTGTCGCCGTCAGTGGGCGGGCTCATTGCGCCAGCCACCGATTTCCGAGGCTGGCTGCACGACCTGGGCATCGCGTGGCTGGCGCTCGGCGTCGCGGGGCTGCTGTTTCGCACCGTGCACCTGTTCGTGCTGGCCGATGTGCAGACGGGGCTGGTGTGGGCGACGAAGATCATCACCGACCCCTTCCACGACGCCATGCTCTACTGGCGCGCCCCGCTGGCCCTGATGCGCGGTGAACTCATCGACCCGCGTCGCGATTCCCATCGCCACTGAGGCGTTTCAGCAGCATCTCGCGCAGCACGCCGCGTCGGATGCCCTTGTCCGTGAGCGCGGCACCCTGCCACCACCAGCCGTCGACCTGCATGGCCGCGGCGGCCGCCACGAAGCGATCGCACACGGCATCGAAATCCGACTGTGTGTAGTTCAGGCTGAAGATCAGGCGGCCCGTGCCCACCCAGCTCAGCAGCAGGCCCTGCTCGCGCAGGTAGAACTGCAGCATCCAGTTGTAGCGCGAGGGCTGTGTGTAGAACACGCTCCACACGGTGCTGAGGTTGGCCACCTGCACGGGTAGCCCGGCCTCGCGCAGGCGCTGGTTCAGCTCCCCGGCGCGCCGGTTCCAGGTGGCGTCGAGGTCGGCGTACATCTCGCGCACGGGCCCGCTCTGCAGGCGTTCCAGGAAGACCTGCATCGCCCCCATCACGTACGGGTGCGAGTTGAAGGTGCCGCGCGCGAAGCACAGGTCGGCGGGGCGGTCCTCGCGGTAGCGCTTCATCAGCGCCGCCTTGCCGCAGACCACGCCCACCGGCAGGCCGCCGCCCAGCGTCTTGCCGTAGGTGACCATGTCGGCGCGCACACCGAAGTACTCCTGCATGCCGCCCGGCGCGAGCCGGAAGCCCATGAACACTTCGTCGAAGATCAGCACGATGCCGCGCTCGGTGCACACCTGGCGCAGGGCCTGCAGCCACGCGGTGTAGGCCTGCCGGCGCGCGGTGTCGAAGCTCGCGCGCCGGCTGCTGTCCATCAGGGTGTTGTCCGAAGGCGCCGCCCGGTTGGGGTGCAGCGCCTGCAGCGGGTTCACCAGCACGCAGGCGATGTCGCGGCGCTTGCGCAGTACGCGCAGCGTGTCGTCGTCCATTTCCTTGAGCGTGTAGGTGTTGCCCGGGGGCAGCGGGTTGCCGGGGCCGGGCTGCACGTCTTCCCACCAGCCGTGGTATGACCCGCTGAAGCGCACCAGATGCTTGCGGCGGGTGTGATACCGCGCCAGGCGCACCGCCTGCATCACGGCTTCGGTGCCGCTCATGTGGAAGCTGACTTCGTCCAGCCCCGAGATGCGGCGCAGCTGCTCCACGTTCCAGGCCACTGCCGGGTGGTAGCTTCCGAGGATGGGACCGAGCTCCGCCACGCGCGCGCTGCCTTCGGCGATGCAGCTCTTGTAGAAGTCGTGGCCGAACACATTGACGCCGTACGAACCCGTCAGGTCGTGGAAGACGCTGCCGTCGAGGTCGGTCACGGTGACGCCATCGGTGCGCTGCACGAAGCCACCCAGGCTCAGGTGCCGCCGCAGGTAGGCCGAGTACTGGAAGGGCACGCGGTAGCTGCCGGTGAACTGCAGGTCCGACAGCCCCTCACGGGCGCGCCGCGTCGCTTCGATGGACAGCGGGTGACGCTCCGCGAGCTGCGTCGCGAGCCGGTGGAACCCAGCACGCCGGCGGGCCTGCACCTCGGCCGGCGCCGCGTCGGAGCCGAAGAAGCCGGACTCGTCGTAGCTGTAGCCCGGCACCATGCGCGCCACGCGCTTGGCCATGCGCGAGTGCCCGGCCAGCGAGCGGTGCTTGGCCAGCGACAGCTCGATCCGCTGGCGCGCCGCAGGGTACAGCGCGGCCAGCGACGCCAGCGCGAGCGCGCTCAGGACCAGGGGTTCGTTCATGGGCATTCTCTAAGTAGGCTGAAACTGTCCTTGTAGGTGGATGTGTTGACACGCTGATGAAATGCCGCGCTTCTGGGGTGCCATTGATTCGCCAGTACGAGTCGATGCGTGTTGGGTCTGCGGCGATGCCTGCCGCTCCCGTTCGCTTCTCGTTCGAGGCATCGCGGCGGCAAAGGGCTGTGCGGTCGGTGTCTGCGTCGTGAGCTGAAGCGGTCGGCCCTGCGGGCCGACTGCCCTGTGCTGCTCGACTCGAGGGCGCACGGCAAAACTCGCTACGCGGGCCGTGCCCGCTGCGCTCAGACAGCTGCCGTGAGTCAGCCTACGAAGCGCGCTGCGCGCGCCGCCCTCGAGCCTGCGCTGCTCGGCGCTTCACGATCACGCCGCAGCCCCCGCCCGCACATCCCTTTGCGACAGCCATGGCGGGCTTTCGGAGCGAACACCACAACATCTCCCTGAGCGGCAGGCGGTGCGCGGGGCGGGCGCCATGTGGGGCGCCGAGCAGCGCAG
>CAJAES010000060.1 GCA_903938815.1 uncultured beta proteobacterium | reverse complement strand
GAAGTTCACGCCGCTGGCCAGTGCGATTTCGTCGAACCGGTACGACACGAAGTCGTTGCCGGCGCCGCCGTCCAGCGTGTCGTTGCCAGCGTCGCCGCGCAGGTTGTCGTCGCCGTTGCCGCCGGTCAGCGTGTCGTTGCCCGAGTTGCCGCGCAGCGTGTCGTTCCCTTCACCGCCGTCGAGGATGTCGGCACTGTCTATGGCGCCCGTATCGACGCCGCTGTTGTCGTACAGGCCGCCCAGGAAGTCGTCGCCCGCGCCGCCGACCAGGCTGTCGCTGCCACCGCCACCGGACAGGGTGTCGTTGCCGTCGCCGCCTTCCACGGTATCTGCGCCCCCGGCGCCCAGGACGGTGTCGTTGTCGGCTCCGCCGCGCAGCAGGTTGGCGGCGTTGTTGCCTTCGATGAAGTCGGCAAAGGCGCCGCCCGTCAGGTTCTCGATGCTGCTCAGAACGTCGTTCCCATCGGCGCCGCTGGAGGCGCCGGAGAACAGGCTCACGCTGATGGCACCGGTGGCCGTTTCATAGCCGGCGGTGTCGATGCCGTTGCCGCCGTTGAGGGTGTCGTTGCCGGCCTTGCCGCGCAGATAGTTGGCGTTGGCGTCGCCGGTCAGCGAGTCGCCGCCGTCGGTGCCGATCACGCCTTCGATGCCGCTGAGGCTGTCGGTGCCGTAAGCCCCCGTCGCGAGCCCGAGGGCGAGATCCACCGTCACCGGGATGCCGGGGTCGGTGATGTACAGGCTGACGTCGTAGGCTGCGATGTCGAAGCCGCCGCCGCCTGCGATGGTGTCGTTTCCAAGGCCCCCTGCGAAGATCTCGTCGTTGCCGCTGCCGCTGAGCAGGTCGTCGCCGTCGTCGCCGTAGGCGCCTTCGATGCCCAGGAGCTGGTCGGTGCCGCTGCTGGCGCCCGAGGCCGTGCCGGCTGCCAGGTTCACCGTGACGCCGACCGTCGTGCCACTGCGATAGTCGGCGATGTCGAAGCCTCCGACGTTGTTCCCGCCGTCCATCAGGTCGTTGCCCGTGCTGCCGAACAAGGTGTCGGCCCCGTCGCCGCCGTACAGCGTGTCGTTGCCGCTGCCACCGGACAGCCTGTCGTCGCCGGCCATGCCATTGAGCACGTCGATGCCTGAGACGCCGTACAAGGAGTCATTGCCGGCGCTGCCGGTCAGCGTGTCGGCCAGGGTCGTGCCGACCAATCTCTCGATGCCGGACAACGTGTCCACGTCGCCGTTGACAAAGGTGGCCAGACCCGTCGTCAGGTTGGCGTTCACGGCTGACTGAACGTCCGTGAACTGCACCATGTCGTTCCCGGCGCCGCCCACCAGAACATCGCTGCCCAGGCCGCCGATCAGGGTGTTGTCGCCCGCACCGCCGGTCAGGGTGTCGTTGCCGTCTCCCCCCTGCGCATTGCTTCCTTCCGAGTCATCGAGCTGGATCTGGTCACCCTGGCTCGTGCCGATGACGCTCTCGAAACCTGTTGCGGTTTCCGCATTGCCGAAGCCGTCGTTGGAGACGACGCCCGTGCGCAGATCGACGATCGCGCCCAAGCCGGCGCCCTGGAAGTCCAGCGTGTCGAGGCCGGCGCCGCCATCCATCTGGTCGACGCCTGCGCCGCCGACCACCTGGTCGTTGTCGTCGCCGCCGATCAGCGTGTCGTTGCCGGCCCAGCCCAGCAGGTAATCCATGCCCGTACCGCCTTCGATGCGGTTGGCCACATCGTTGCCGGTGATCTGGTCGCTGCCGGCGCTGCCGATCACGTTCTCGATCGAGACCAGCAGGTCGCCGTCTTCCGCCGTGCCGTCGAAGAGGCTGATCGTGAACGGGTCGGCCGGGTCTGGGCCGACCGTGTTCTGGAACGCATAGCTCGCGGTATCGATGCCGCCGCCGCCGTTGAGCGTGTCGGCGCCGTCGCCGCCGAACAGCGTGTCGTTGCCACCGGCGCCCACCAGCGAGTCGCTGCCGCCGTTGCCCCAGAGTTCATTGGCGCCACCGTCGCCCACCAGGGTGTCGTTGAACCCGCTGCCGTGCAATTCCTCGAAGCCTGAGAACTGGTCGAGTGCGCCGGAGCCATCGACTGCCGTGCCCGTGGTCAGGCTGGCGGACACGCCTGCGGTGTCGCCCCAGTAGCCCAGCTCGTCCCGCGTGCCCGCGCCGCCGGACAGCGTGTCGGCGCCGGCGCCGCCTTCGATGCGGTCGTCGCCGTCCCCGCCTGAAATGCTGTCGGTGCCCGCCCCGCCGAAGAGGTATTCGGAGCCGGTGCCACCCACCATCGTGTCGTTCGCCGCCGTACCCAGAACGGCGTCGATGGCGATGATGGTGTCGGTCTTGCCTGCGATCTGCGCCGTACCGGCCACGAGGTTCAGGTTCAGCGGGCCCGCCAGGCCGGACGCCGCGTAGTCGATCAGGTCGCTGCCGCCGCCGACGATGGTGTCGTTGCCCGCGCTGCCGATGATCGTGTCGTAGCCCTCGCCGCCATCGAGCGAGTCATTGCCGCTGCCGCCGTCGAGCTTGTCGCTTCCGGCGCCGCCCAGCAGCGTGTCAGCTCCCGCGTCGCCGAGCAGGACATCGTCGCCGTCCTCGCCTTCCAGCCGGTCGTTGCCCGCTTCGGCGCCCGCCAGGTTGGCATCGCCGCCCCAGAGCGTGTCGTTGCCGGCACCGCCGCGCACCGTGTCGTTGCCGAGCCCGCCGTTGACGTTGAAGTCGTCGCCGTCGCCACCCATCACCACGTCGTTGCCGGCCATGCCGCTGACCTGGTCGCCGTAGATGCTGCCCTTGAGCGTGTCGTTGAAGTTCGAGCCCGTGAGGATGATGTACTCGACCCCGACCAGCGTGTCGCTGCCGCCCAGGCCGTCCGCGAAGACCTGACCGTCGGAGAGCGCAAAACCCGAGGCGTCGAAGTTCACGCCCGAGACGATTTCGGGGGCCTGATCGAAACGGTAGGCTGCGCCGTCGTTTCCGGCGCCGCCGTCGATCAGGTCATTGCCCTTGTCGCCGCGCAGGTTGTCGTCGCCGTTGCCGCCCAGCAGGGTGTCGTTGCCGACGTTCCCGCGCAGCGTGTCTTTGCCTTCACCGCCATCCAGCAGGTCGGCCCCGTCGATGCCGTTCGGATCCTCGCTGTCGGGGTTCAGGCCATAGCGGCCGAACAGGAAGTCGTCGCCGTTGCCGCCGAGAAGGGTGTCCGCGCCACCCGCGCCGATGAGTGTGTCGTTGCCGTCGTCGCCGTCCAGCGTATTGCCATTGTCGTTGCCGAGCACGAAGTCGCCGAAGCCGCGCGTGCCTCGCACGTCCTCGATGTTCTGCAGCGTGTCCGTGGTGCCGTGGCCGTCGGCTGCCGTGCCGGCGTACAGGTCGACATTGACGCTGCCGACCGAGTTGATGTAATCGGCCCGGTCGCGGCCGCCTGCGCCGTTGATGGTGTCGTTGCCGGCGCGTCCGTCGAAGGATTCGTTGGCGGCGCTGCCGGTCAGCGTGTCGGCGAACTCCGAACCGCGCACGCGCTCGATGCCCGTGAAGGTGTCGGTGGTGCCGTAGCCGTCGGCGGCGGTTCCGCCGGCGAGGTTCACGTTCACCCCCGTGAGGGCGTTGTCAAAGCGGATCACGTCGTTGCCACCGGCGCCGGTGATCACGTCGTTGCCGGCGCCGCCTTCGAACTGTTCCTGTACATCGGTGCGGTCACTGCCCGTCAGCAGGTCGTCGTGGGCGGAGCCGCGCACCATGTTGATGTTGGTCAGCGTGTCGCTGCCAGCACCGCCCGTGGCCGTGCCGGCCGCCAGATTGACCGTGACCGCCGAGCCCGCGGTGTCGTAGTTGGCACGGTTCTGGTTCGTGCCGCGCGTCAGGTCGGTGATGGCGCCGCCATCGATCACATCATTGCCCGTGCCGCCGGTGAAGTTCTCGAAGATCAGCTCCGAACTGCCGACCAGGGTGTCGTTGTGCGCCGAACCGGTGATGAAGGTGAAGTTGCTGAGGGTGTCGAAACCGCCCGAACCGTCGGTTGCGAAACCGTTGCCCAGATCGACGTTCACACCGGAGGCGGCGCTGTTGTAGGAAAGGACATTGCCGTCCGTGTAGTTCAGGCGGTCGAGCACCTCGCCACCGTCCAGGGTGTCATTGCCGTTGCCACCCACCACGGTGTCGCGCCCCGCGCCGGCCTGGATCAGGTCGTTGCCGTCCTCGCCGCTGAGGCCGTCGGCGCCGTCGAGGCCGAGGATGGTGTCGTCGCCAGCGCGGCCCTGGATGTCGTTGCCGCTGTCGTTGCCTTCGAGAAAGTCGAATGAGCCGCCGCCGCGCAGGTTCTCGATGTTGATCAGCACGTCGTTGCCGGCCGCGCCGCTGGACGTGTTGGTCACCAGGCTGACCTGTACCGGCCCGTTGATGAAGTCATAGGCGGCACGGTCGAAGCCGTCGCCGCCGTCTATCGTGTCGTCGCCGCCGTTGCCGCGCAGGAAGTTGTTGCTGGCGTCGCCGACGAGCAGGTCGGCATAGTTGCCGCCGATCACACCCTCGATGCCCGAGAGCGTGTCGTTGCCGTAGGCGCCTGTGACCACGCCCGTGGCCAGGTTGACCTGGATGGCGCCCTGGTTGTCCTGGAAGTAGCCGACGATGTCGAAGCCATCACCGCCGGTGATGCTGTCGTTGCCGAGGCCGCCGACGAACAGGTCTGCCGTCGCGGCACCCGTGATCACGTCGTCATGGGCCGAGCCCAGGACACCTTCGATCCCGGCCAGAGTGTCCGAGCCGGTGGCGATGCCGGTCGCGATGCCGGTGGCCAGGTTCACCGTGACGCCGCTGCCGGCGTCGCGGTAGTCGGCATAGTCGAAGGTCTGGCCGGCAATGTTGGTCTGGCCGTCGAGCAGGTCGTTGCCGGCGCCGCCGCGCAGCGTGTCCTCGCCGTCGCCGCCGTACAGGCTGTCGTTGCCGCCACGGCCTTCCAGGAAGTTGTTGATGCCGTCGCCGGTGATGCTGTCGTTGAAGTCGGTTCCGTTGACGTTCTCGATGCCGACCAGCGTGTCGGAGCCTTCGCCGCCCGTCGCGCTGCCGGTGGCCAGGTTGACCGTGACGCCCGAGACGGCTGCCGAGTAGAAGTAGTCGGCCGTGTCGAAACCGCTGCCGCCGACCAGGGAATCGTTGCCCGCGCCACCCGTGAGGTAGTCGTTGTCGTTGCCGCCGTCCAGGGTGTCGTTGCCGTCGTCGCCGCGCAGCTGGTCGAAGCCGCTGCCGCCGACCAGGGAATCGTTCCCGACACCGCCGGTCAGGCTGTCGTTGCCGTTGTTGCCGAAGAGCGTGTCGTTGCCGTCGTAGCCGAACACATCGTCCGCGATGTTGCTGCCCTGAACCGAGTCGCCGAAGCTCGAGCCGGTCAGGCGTTCGATCTCGCTGTACTCGTCGTCGCCGTCGACGCTGGAGACCGTGGCGTAGGTCTGCTGCTGCTGGTTCTGGTCGAGGTAATCGAAGAGCGAGACCGTCAGCGCGCCGCCGGTGGACGAGAAGTCCGCTGTGTCGAGGCCGTTGCCGCCCTCCAGGAAGTCGTTGCCGCCGCCACCGATCAGGGTGTCGTTGCCGTCGCCGCCGATGAGTTCGTTGTCGCCAGCGTTGCCGGTGATCAGGTCGTCGAACTCGCTGCCCTCGCCGCCGGAGATGCCGACCAGGGTGTCGTTGCCGCCGCCGCCCGTGGCCGTGCCGGCCGCGAGGTTGATCTGCACGCCCGAGGTGGCCGTCATCAAGCCGCCGATGCGGCCGTAGTAGACGAAGTCGGCGCCGCCGCCGCCCACGATGCTGTCGTTGCCCAGACCGCCCGCGAAGGCGTTGTCGTTCGCGTCACCGGTCAGCGTGTCGTTGTGGACCGAGCCCCCCACGCCTTCGATGCCGCTGAGCGAATCGTTGCCCGCGCCGCCCGACGAGGTGCCGCTGGCCAGGTTCACGTTCACCGCGGAGCCCGCGCTGGCGTAGGACATGATGTCGAAGCCGTCGCCGCCGTTGAAGGTGTCGTTGCCGCCGCCGCCTTCGAAGATCTCTTCCTCGGCGGCCGAGCCCAGCACGGAATCCGCGAAGTTCGTGCCGATGACGACCTCGAAGCCGCTGATGGTGTCGGTGCCCCCGCCCCCCGCGATCACGGCGATGCCGGTGCCGTAGTTCAGGTTCAGGGCGCCGCCCGCGGCGCTGTAGCTCAGGACGTCCTCGTCCTCGAGGTAGCGGTTGTCGCCAGGCTCGGTGTCTTCCGGAGCACGGTCGCCGCCGATCAGATCGTTTCCGAGGCCACCCAGGATGGTGTCGCCGCCCAGGCTGCCGTACATCGTGTCGTTGCCGGCGCCGCCGTCGATGAAGTCGTCGCCGAACTCGCCGTCGAGCAGTTCGTTGGCGGCCGAGCCGATCAGGGTGTCTGCGTTGTCGGAGCCGTGCACGCCCTCGATGCCCGAGAACGTGTCGTTCCCCTCGCCGCCGCTGGACGTGCCCGTGCCCAGGTTGACCACCACGCCCGTTTCGCCGAAGCCGTAGTAGAGGGCGTCGAAGCCGGCGCCGCCGACGATGCTGTCGTTGCCCAGGCCACCCGCGAAGTTTTCGTTGCTGCCCGAGCCGAGCAGCGTGTCGTTGAAGGTGGAGCCGGCCACGCCTTCGATGTTGATCAGCGAGTCGGTGCCTGCGGCGCCCGTGACGACGCCGGTGGCCAGGTTGGCCACGATGGCGCCCGAGGCGTTCTCGTAGAACGCGATGTCGAAGCTGCCCGCGCCGCCGTCGAGGGTGTCGTTGCCGCCGCCGCCTTCGAGGAAGTTGTCGGCGCCGTCACCGACGATGGAATCGTTGAAGGCCGAGCCGACGACAACCTCGATGCCCGTCAGCTGCTGCGTGCCCTCGGCGCCCACCGCCAGGCCCGTCGACAGATTGACCGAGACAGCCGACGAGGCGCCCGAGTAGTCGATGGTGTCCTCACCGTCGCCGCCGTCGATGGTGTCGTCGCCTGCGCTCCCGAAGATCGTGTCGTCGCCCGAGAAGCCGTTGATGAGGTCGGACTCCGACGTGCCGTCCAGTTGGTCGTCGAATGCGCTGCCGTTGATCGTTGCCATGGACTTCTCTTCTCGGTTGAACTTCAGGTGCCGTTGTGTATCAGCAGCGCGATGGTGTCGTCAATCCGACCAATGCCCGATGCGTTGACCGTCCCGATTGCGCATGCCGCGGTGAGACTAGCTGACAGATGTGACGTATTTCACGAGCCTCGGCAGGCACCGGCCGGCCAGGTCGTACTCGTCCACCGCCTTCCGGCGCGCCTCCGCCCGCAGGCCGGCATGTGCGGCAGGCCGAGCCAGCACATCGGCCACCTGGTCGGCCAGCGCCCGGGCATCGAAGAAGTCCGTCAGCAGGCCGTTCTTTCCATGCTCGATGACTTCCTGCACCGGCGCGGTGCGGCTGCCCACCACGACGCAGCCGGCGCTCAGCGCCTCGACGCAGCTCCAGGACAGCACGAACGGGTAGGTGAGGTACACGTGGCAGGCCGACACCTGCAGCACGCGCAGGTAGTCCTGGTAGGGCAGCTTGCCCAGGAAGTGCACTCGCCCAGGCGGTAACTGAGCGCCCACTTCGGCCAACATGTGCTCGCGCCAGTTGCCTCCGCCGGCCGGGCGCGAGCCGTAGCTGACATCGTTGCCGCCGACGATCAGCACATGCGCCTTCGGCCTTTGCTTCAACAGGGCCGGCAGCGCGCGCATGAAGACGTGGAAGCCCCGGTAGGGCTCCAGGTTGCGGTTCACGAAGGTCACCACCTCGTCGCCTGCGGCAAGGCGCACCTGGGCCTTCTGCAGCGCCACCACGGCTGTCGGGTCGGGCGCTGCGGCGGTGGTGTCGACGCCATCGAAGGCCACCTCGAAGCGTCCGCGGTACGGCTCGGGGATGCGCGAGTGCTGCCACCGGGTGGGCGCGTACCCGCCGTCTGCCGCCTGCAGTGCATGCAGCAGGGCGGTGTTCTTCAACCGCAGGCGCCAGGCTGCGTCGGGCCCGGGGCTGGAGAACTCGGGGTCGAAGCCGAAGTCGGTGCCTTCGGTGCCGTAATAGAACTCCGCGAACACCAGCAGGCGCGCGGCGGGCCAGATGTCCTTGCAGAACAGCGCCTCGCCCCAGCCCGGGTGCGCCACGATCACATCGGGCATGAAGCCCTGGGCTCGCAACTGCACCATCGCGTCGGCGCAGGCCAGGCCCCGCACCACCTTGGTCTCGAAGTCCTTCGCGGCCTCGACGCCCGTTGGCTTCACGGGCGGCGCCACGGTGTAGCGCACCCCCCGCACACCGGCCACGGGCCGAAGCTGGATGCCGAGGCCCACCACCTCGTGCCCGGCCTGTGCAAGGGCGCGGGACAGGTGGCCGAACTGGCCCGGGAAGTTCTGGTGGACGAAGAGGATGCGCAGCGTCATGGGCCGGCAGTGTCACCGATGCGCGGTACGCCTTCTAGAATGGTTCTCTCGGGGGGCCGTTAGCTCAGTTGGTTAGAGCAGAGGACTCATAATCCTTTGGTCGTTGGTTCAAGTCCAACACGGCCTACCACCGCGACAGCCTGCGCTATTCGATGTCCAGCGGCGGCCGCCACTGCGACACCGGCAGCATGCGCCAGCGTCCGGCCAGCGTGCCCAGCGCCAGCGCGCCGGCGCCGATGGCGAGCACCACGCCCAGTTGCGGCCAGAACATGCCGTCGTACGCGCCGAACAGGCTGGCCCGGAAGGCTGCCACCACCCAGGTCAGCGGCACGTACGGGTGCAGGGCCTGGAAGACCTCGTCGCTCAGCTCGATGGGCAGCAGGGCGCCGGCGGCCGACACCTGCACGATGAGCAGCAGCACGGCTGCCACCTTGCCCAGGTCGCCCAGCAGCCGCACCAGCGCGAACACCAGCAGCAGGAAGGTCAGCGACGAGCTCAGCAGCGTCAGCGTGAACAGGCCCGGCTGCGGCAGCGGCACCTTCAGCACACCCACCAGCATGGCCAGCATCAGCAAGGCCTGCAGCAGCACGGCCAGCGCCGGCAGCGCCAGCTTGCCCGCCACCTGCGCCGTGCGCGGCAGGCCGGCCAGTGGCTCGACGATGCGTCGGAAGTGCACCAGGAAGGCCGCCATCACCGCGCCCACCCACAGCGCCAGCGGCACGAAGTTGGGCGTGAGCGCGGTGCCGTTGTTGGGCACGGGTGCCACCACCTCGATCACGGGTTCGACCGACAGCGCCAGGCCCGATGCGCTGCCGCCCGGGGCGTCCACCGCCAGCGGCAGGCTGCCACGCAGCAGCTGCAGCCCTGTGTCCAGCCGTCCGGCGCCGTCCACCAGGCGGGCCAGGCCGGCTTGCAGCGTGTCCTGGCCGGCGGCCAGCTGCCTGACGCCGCCGTGCAGCGAATCGCTGCCACGCGACAGTTCGCGCACGCCGTCGACAAAGCTGTCCAGCCGGAGTTCGTCGGGCAGCCGCGAGGCCAGCGACGAGGCCGCGCTGCCAGCGCGCTGGGTGCCTTCGGTGAGGCTGGCCACGGCCTCGTCGACCCGCATGGCGGCCACCTGAAGCCGCGCGCTGCCTTCGCGCGCCGCGTCCAGGCCCACCAGCAGCTGCCGGCTGCCTTCTTCCAGCGGCGCCAGGCCTTCGAGCAGGCGGCCGCCGAACAGTGGCACCTCGTCCACCGCAGTCCTGAACTGGCCCAGGCCGCCGTCGAGCTGCCGGCTGCCGGCGGCCAGCGCCTCGATGCCGCGGCCCAGCTCGCGCTGGCCGTCGGCCAGCTGCCGGGCGCCCTGGCGCAGCGCCAGCAGGTCGGCGTCGTCCGGGCGCCGGCTGTCCAGGCCCCGGAGTACCGGGCCCACCTGACGCAGGCCGCCGACCAGTTGGGGAGCGGCTTCGGCCAGCTGGGCGGCGCCCCCGCGCAGCCGGCTGGCCGCGTCGGCGGCGTTGCGGCCGCCGACGGCCAGCGTCTGACCACCGTCGCGCGCATTGCGCGCGCCCTCGCTCAGCTCGACCGAGCCCTGGTGCAGGTCGGCCAGCGCCAGGCGCAGCGAGTCCAGGTTGCGTTGCGAGCCCGCGGCAGTGCTGAGCACCAGCTCCCAGCGCGCTTCGGCCAGCATGTTGTTCACTCGCTGCGCGACTTCGGGCGCGAAGCGGCGCGCAAAACCGGCGCTGCTGTAGTTGTTGCCCTCCGAGGTGTAGATGGCCAGCTTGGCCGCGCCGGGGGCTTCGCCGGGCACCGCCTGGCGGCTGAAGTCGGGGGGCACCTCCAGCACGAAGGCCAGTTCGCCCTGCCGCACCCGACGGCGCGCATCCGCCGGGTCGGTGTAGCGGCGGTAGCTGAACTGGCCATCGCGCTCGATGGCGCTCAGCACATCGGCGCCGATGTTCAGGTCGCGCCCGCGGTAGCTGGCGCCCGTATCCAGGTTGACCAGCCCCGCAGGCAGATCATGCGTATGCGAGGCCGGGTCCCACATGCCCCACAGATAGATCAACGCATACAGCGCCGGCACGAACAACAGCCCGACCGAGGCCACCGCCAGCTTGCGGTGCGTGGCCAGCAGCAGCCACTCGTAGCGCAACACCTCGCGGACGGCGGTCAACCAGCTCATTGACAAGGCCCCCCATTGGCTCGCGGTGAGCCCGCGCCGGGCCAATTGTGCGCCGCCTTCCGGGGCCTCGGTACGGACACTGCCGGCGGCTTCGAGGCGATGGATCCAGGGCTGCGGATGTCTGTCCGGATGTCTGTCCGGAGGTTTGGCCGGGGTTGCCAGACACAGGAAATGCTCAGCCCCTTGCCCCGGACGAAGTGTCAGCGCCCGAAGACGTTCGGGCAGGACGCGGGGCAGGTGCTGGGGCACAGTGACGTCGACGGCAACGTCACCGCGCCCCAAAGGCCGGGAATCATCGGCTTCAAGGACTCTCCATGCGCATCCATCTCCTGCACCTCCTGCCCAGGGCGCTTCTGCTCACCGCCTTGCTGGCGCCGGCCGCGCCGGCGTTTGCCGCCACGGCGACCGCCACTCTGGACACGATCACTCTGACACTGACCGACCTCGACCCCACCGACGGCATCGCGCCCGCCATCTTTCTGCCCGATGGCGGCGGCGGCACCAACGCCGATGCCCACGTGACCACCTACACCGCCACCAGCTATCAGGAAGCGCATGACCTGCGCAGCGCCCCGGGCTGGTTGGCGAACCCGTACGCCAGCGCAGTCGTGGCTGGCGCGGAAGCATCGGCCACCGGCGGTGCGAGCTGGATCGAGGTGGTTCTCAACATCACCGGCAACTCCGACGCCATGGCGAGCATCCAGACCGACACGGGTGGCGGCCTGGCGGCGCTGATGCTCAGCCCCAGGACGGCCCTCACGATCACGGGGCTGGGCAGCATCGATCTGGGGCTGGGTGCCTTGGACGGCGGCAATGCAGGCGTCTGGATGCTCATGCAGGGCGACCGGACGGGCCGTGATGACCTGAACCTCGGTGGCGGCAGCAGCTTCCAGAGCCGCGTCCTGTCGATGACGGCGCAGAACCCCACCGACGCAAACATCTTTCTCACGCTGGCGTTCGGCGCGTCCGCCAGCCTCGTGAGCACCGTGTCGACGGTGCCTGAGCCCACCACGGGCGCACTGATCCTCGCCGGGCTCGGCATCGTCGTCGTGCGGGCGGCGCGCCGACGCCGGTTGCACCCCGCCTGAGCCAGGCGACGATCGCAGCCGACTCCTGGGGGCAGCTTGGAGGCGCCCGCCGGCCCGGAGCCTGTCGAAGCGGCCTGTGCGGAGTATCGAACGTACTGGCCCGGGCGGACGGGTCGCTTCCTGACTTCGGCTTTCTCTACCTGATCGTCTCGAAAGCCTTGCTTCTTCCGCAGTGACGAAGGCCCCACATTCGATCTATCGGCAACCCAGGCAAGGCCCAGTTCATGAAGCTCCCCCGAAACTCACGCGTCTCTCTCGTCCAGCAATTGCGCCGGGCTCTGCAATCCATGCAGCAGTGGTTGCAGTTCGACCTCCGCGCCGAGGCCCCGGCACTCGTTCCTGTCCGGGTCAAGGCTGACCGCGACGCCCGAGGTCAGTTCAGGCGCCGCCAGGGTCGCGACGACTGAGTTTCCGTCGTGTCCATCGGGCCACGGCCCAACGACTTGTCCAAAACTCCAGGAGACCCGTTCATGCGCACATACCCCCGTAACAGCCCCGAAGCCGCCGCGCGCATCGTCGCGCTGGTCCTGATCTCCGATGGCCATGTTTGCCGGTCCGAGATCGATGCCTTGAATTCGCTTCACCTCGAACGCGAGCTGGGTCTGCCGGGCGGCGCCTTCCCCCGGGTGGTGCATACCCTGTGCGAGGACCTTCTGATGGGCGCGCATGACGGTGGATCGACCTTCGGCAGCGTCGACGAGTCGACCCTGGCGTCGCTGCTGGACGAGATCAACGACCAGCCGCTGCACCGCAAGGTACTGGATCTGGCCCTTGCCGCGGCCGAGGCGGACCGCCACATGGCCGAAGGCGAGGCGATCGTGATGGCTGCCGCACGAAAGCGCTGGCGCCTTGACGAGGTGACTTCAGGCGTCCTGGGCGCACCCGCCACGCTGCATCCGGCCTGAAGCCGGGGCTCAGCTCCGGGCGGCGGTCATCAACTGCAGGACCAGCGGGTGATGCTGGCCCCTGCGGGATCGAATGGCGTGGATCTCTTCCTTCACGCCGTCGCTGCGGCCCAGCAGCCTCAGGCCGCGCATCAGGCCGATGTCGTCCGCGCCCAGGCTGCTGACGGGAAAGACGCCGAGCCCCCGGGCCGCGAACACCGCGAGCAGTGCGCTGTCCTCGAACTCTCCGACGATGCGCGGGCTCAGGCCCTCCGACTCGAACCAGCGGTCCAGCGTCGAGCGCAGCGCCGAATGCCCCGTGGGCAGCAGCAGGGGCAGATCGTTCAGCGACTGCGGAAACCGGTCGCGCTCGGTCTTGTGCACCAGTGCGGCCGGGCCGTACCACTCCACCGGGGACTCGGCGATGCGCTCGCTGGTCAGGCGCAGGTTGGGGTTGCGCGGCGCCGCCTGCCCGGCGAGCACGACGTCCAGGTGGTGCAGTGCCAGTTCGCCCAGCAGTTGCTCCACCTCGCCTTCATGGCACACGAGCCGCAGTTGCGGCGTGGCCAGCACGGGTGCCAGCAGCGCATGGGCGGCCAGCTTGGAGATGCCGTCGGACAGCCCCACGGCCAGGCGCGCCACCTTGCCGTTGGCCGCCTCGCGGACTTCGTCGGCGATGACCTGGCCCAGCTGGAAGATCTCTTCGGCCCGCGCGAAGGCGGCCTGGCCGGCCTCGGTGAGCGCGATGCCTCGACCCGCCGGCTTGAGCAACTGGTGACCGAGCGACTTCTCCAGCTCGCGAACCTGTGCGCTGATGGTCTGCACCGCCATGTCCAGCCGCTCGGCCGCCCGGGCGAAGCCGCCTTCCTTCGTGACGACCCAGAAGTAGTGGAGATGTCGGTAGTTCAGCATGGTCGGGCAGGTTCGTAAAAACAGAAGCTTGGATGCGTCGAAGGCTGGTTTGTTCGATGCGGATGCATCCTCACACTATGGACTGTTCTCGAATTAACAGGTTCCCATCATGTTCTACGCGCTCAGCTGGATCTTCGTCGCCTTGCTCCTGGCCCTGTGGTCGCTCACCACCTGGGCGCTGCACGGCATCGCCGTCTGGACGGTCTCCAGCGCCGGCGCCATGACGGGTGCCACGTCCGGCATCGGCAGCCTGCAATGGCCGGAGTGGCTGGCGCCCTGGATACCGCCCGACATGGCGCCCCTGCTGAGTTCGATGCTCGCCGGCCTGGGGCCGATCATCGACGGCCTGCTGCAGTGGGCCCCTGCGCTGTCGGGCGGGCTGACGGTTCTCGCCTGGATCGTGTGGGGCCTCGGCGCCTTCTTGCTGCTGGCGCTCGGCGTGGGTGCGCACGTTCTGCTGGCGTTGTGGCGGCGGCGGGATGGCGGCTCGGGGTCGACGCCTGCCCGCGTCGCCTCCGTGGGTTGAGCTGCGGCTGTCTTCGGCTGCTCTGCGCCTGACGGGTGCGTCCCGGCTGGCGATGCAATCCGGGCGGCCAGGCCTGACGCGGTGACCCCCGGGCGCGGGTAGTGACATGCCGTGTTGCCCGGAGCAAGGACTCGTGGCGGTCAGCGATGGTCGATGTCGGGTTCCGGACACATTTGTGCAGGAGGTGAGCCCCACGTACCCAAAACGCGAAAATGATCTAGCCTTGGCAGCCGCCGGCCGCGCCGACCCACGGGCGAACACCGGCAAGCGCAGCACCAAGGCACCCCATTGAGCTTGCTCGTCGAACGTGAACCCGCCCTGCGGCTGTTGCAGTCGCTGCTGGAAGGCGCGCGTTCGCAGGGCCACGTGGTGCTCGTGGCGGGAGAGGCCGGCATCGGCAAGACCAGCGTTCTGCGCGCGGCAGCGGCAGCCCACGTGGCGGCAGGCGGACAGGTCTGGTGGGGTGCCTGCGACGCCCTCGAGACACCGCATCCCCTGACGCCGTTGATCGACATGGCCCGAGACGCTTCGCCCCGGTTCGCAAGCCTGCTGGACGGCGCCCGGCCTGCGCTTTTCGAAGCCGTTCTGGACGACCTGCGGCTGGCCGACGGCGCGTTGCTGATGATCGTCGAGGACGCGCACTGGGCCGACGACGCCACGCTCGACCTGCTGAAGTATCTGGGGCGGCGCATCGAGCGCACTCACGCCCTGCTGGCTGTCAGCTACCGCGACGACGAGGTCACGGCCGCGCACCCGTTGCGCCGGGTACTCGGCGAGTTGCCGCCCGCCGCCCGCACCTATCTGCCGGTGCCGCGCCTGACCGCCGATGCGGTGGGCATGCTGGCCCTGCAGGCCGGGCGCCCCGCCGAGGGCCTGCACGCGCTCACCCACGGCAATGCGTTCTTCGTTACCGAACTGCTGCGCGACGCGAATATCGGCGCGGCGGTGCCGCAAAGCGTGCAGGACGTCGTGCTGGCGCGGTATGCACGGCTCCCGCCCGGCAGCCAGGCGCTGCTGCGCCTGGTAGCTGTTGTGCCTGGGCGCGCCGAGCGCTGGCTCGTCGATGAGTTGCTGAGCCCCGCGCTGGCGGACCTGGAAGCGGCCCTGGACTGTGGCTTGCTTCTGGCCGACGCTTCGACGCTGACCTATCGCCATGAACTGGCACGCGTTGCGGTGGAGTCTGCGTTGTCGCCGCCCCAGGCGCAGGCTCTGCACCGGCAACTGCTGGCTTCGCTGCAGGGTGGCGAGAGGGCCAGCCCTGCGGCGCGCCTGGCGCACCACGCATTGCAGGCGCAGGACCGCGCGGCCGTCACGCGCTGGGCCCCTGCTGCCGCCGAAGAGGCCACTGCACGCGGCGCCCACCGTGAGGCGCGCGCGCACTGGCGAGCCGCGCTGCGGCACGGCCAGCCGGCCGATGTGGCCCAGCGGCGGCAGTGGCTCGAAGCTTTCCTGGCCACTGCTGCGTTCACTGGCCGGGACGACGACGACATGGAGGCCTTTCGCGAGCTGGAGGCACAGGCGCTGCAACGCGGCGATATCGCCGACGTCGCCTGGCAGCGCGCGCGGCGCGGCCAGGCCTGCATCCCGCTGCTGCGGCACCACGAGGCTCGGCAACTCGTTGGCGAGGCCTTGACGATGCTGAAGGGCCTGCCGCCTTCGATCGTCACGGCCCGGGTGCTGCATGTCGAGGCCTGGCGGCTCATGATCGAGCGCGAGGCCGCTGCCAGCATGCAGGCGTCGCGCCAGGCGCTGGCGCTGGTGGAGGCGGCGGGAGAGACCACCATGGCGCTGGCGATCCGGGGCGGCATGGGCATCACGATGCTCTTCCTGGATTACGACGAGGCCGTTGCGCAATGCGAGGCCCGGATGGCCGAGTTCCGTGCCGACGGTCGCATCGCGAGTGTCGTGAACATGCTGTCGAACCTGGGCTCGGGCTCGGGTGAGCTGATGCACCTGGTGCGTGCGCAGGCCTGGCTGGAGGAAGCCCTTGCGCTGTGCCGCGTGCACGAGATCGATGGCCACGTCGATTACCTCCAGGCGTGGCTCTCGCTATGCCGCATGTCTCTCGGCGCCTGGGACGAGGCCGCGGCACTTGCGCTCGAGGTGACGGCCCGTGCCGGCTCGATCGAGATGAGCCGGCTGATGGCGCTGCTCGCGCTCGGCCGCTTGCGCGTGCGCCGTGGCGACCCGGGCGCTGCCAGGGTGCTCGACGAAGCGCTGGCGCTGGCCACGCCCAGCCAGACCCTGCAACGCGTGGGCCCGACCCATGCGGCGCGTGCCGAGGCTGCGTTCATGCGTGGTGACCTGCCGGCGGTGCGGGCTGAAGTCGAGGCTGGGCTGCCGCTGGCGCAGGCCCGAGGGCACCCGTGGTTCATCGGAGAGCTGGCTTACTGGGGCTGGCGAGCCGGGGTCATCGACGCAGCGCCACCCGGCGCCGCCGAACCCTACGCGATGGAGATCGCCGGCCGCAACCCCGAAGCCGCCGCCGCGTGGCAGGCGCTGGGCTGCCCCTACGAACAGGCCCGTGCGCTGTCGGCAGGCGACGAGCCGGCGCAGCGCGAGGCGCTGGCGATCTTCGAGCGCATGGGCGCACGCCCGGCTGTCGAAGCCCTGCGCCGCAGCCTGCGCGATGCGGGGGTTCGCGGTGTGGCCCGCGGGGCCCGCGAAACCACGCGCGCCAACCCGTGCCAGCTCACCCAGGCCGAGATGAAGACTCTGGCGCTGATGGCCCAGGGCCTGCGCAATGCCGACATTGCAGAACGTGTGCACCGCTCTGTGCGCACCGTCGATCACCATGTCGCGTCGGTGCTGGCCAAGCTGGGCGTCGATTCCCGGCAGGCTGCCGTCGAGCGGGCCACGCGTGAAGGCTGGCTGGCGCCGCTGTAGAGCCCCTGCGGCGCCGAGGTGCCGTTCGCCCAGCTCATCAGCAGATCTGGCGAGCGAGCCGATGCCGGATCCACCGCAAACGGTCCAGGCGACCGGTCACCGCTGGGCAATCTGGGTAGTCGCCCCACGCAATCTGGGCAGGATTGCCGTGGCGGCGATGCGGGTGTGTCCGCATCCTTCGAGTCACGGCAGCACCGGCGCTGTCGACCGATTCAAAGGAGAACCGCATGCCCCGCTACCTGATCGAACGCAGCTTCCCCCAGGGACTGTCGATTCCGCTGAACGATGATGGAAAGAAGGCCCTGGCAGGTGTCGTGGCCAATAACGCCGAACATGGCGTGACCTGGGTCCACTCGTATGTGAACCCGGACCGTACGCAGACCTTCTGCGTCTACGACGCCCCGACCCCCGAGTCCATCCGCAAGGTGGCTGACCGCAACGGCCTGCCGGTCGGGCGCATCACCGAGGTGAGCGTTCTCGATCCCTACTTCTACCGCCCGTGACGGCGTCCTGCACGTGTTCGCCCGCAACAAGCCGGAGGTCTCGATGAAGAAGAAACTTGCGCTCGGGCTGCTGCTGCTCGGCCTCGCCACTCATGCCAGCGCGGGCTTCGTCGGGAGCTTTGCCCCCGCCAGCTGGCAGCAATCCCCAGGTGACGGCGCGGTCGAGACTTTCACCGAGGAGGGTCTGCGAATCTCGAGCGGCAACGCTGGCGACGAATCCTTCACCGATGTCGGCATCTTGGTGTCCGTCGATGGCCGCATCAGCTTCGACTGGACCTACCGCACCGTCGATCTGCCTCAATTCGACCCTTTCGGCATCTCGATCCTGTCGTCCGGCTTCGTGTTCACAAGAATCTCCGACAACCAGGGCGAAGCCTTTCAGTCGGGTAGCTTCTCGTCGTTCGTGTCTGCGGGTCAGTTGTTCGCATTCACCGCCTGGACGCTCGACGGCTTCGGCGGTGCCTCGACGACGACCATTGGCAACTTCGCCTTCGAGTCCGTGACCGGGCAAGTTCCGGAGCCCCCCACGCTGTTCCTGCTGGCGGGTGCGCTGATGTTTGCGGCCGTGACACGCCGGCGTCGCGCCTGAAGCCGCGCCGGTCACTGGGTTGGCGGGCGTCCCCTTCTGCCAACCGATGCGGCGCCTGAATCCACGGCACCGCCACTGTCCTCCGGGCCCGCGCCCAGAGGCTTGATAGACTCGCGCCGTGTCCTTCTCCCACGCACATCAACGTCGACGCACGGCATGGCTCGCGCTGTTCGCCCTGTTGGCCATGGCGTTGCTGCCTACCTTGTCCCACGCGCTCGCGTCGGCGCGTGGTGACAGCGCGTGGGCGGAGATCTGTACGCCCCAGGGCATGCGACTGGTCGCGGTCAGCGCCGACCCCGACGAGTCTTCACCGGCCCCCCTCAGTGCCGCCGCGCACCTGGAGCACTGTCCGTACTGCGCACAGTCTGCCGGCACGCTGGGCCTGCCGCCCGCGCCGATGGGTGTGCCGTTCTTGCCGGTGGCCAGCGCCGAACCGCCAGCGCTCTTCCTGCAGGCACCGCACACGCTGCACGCGTGGCGCATTGCGCAACCGCGCGCACCCCCCGCCCACTCCTGATCCCCTGACGACGGCCTGAAGGTCATCGCGCATAGCGCGGTGCCACGGGTCATGTTTCGTTGCCGTGCGCGTCGTTTCCGCACGGCCATCGGGAGTTCTTCCTTGAAGACCCGCGTTCGCGTCATTGCCGGCCTGCATCTGCTGGCGGTCGTGGCGATCTACGGGGTTGCGCTGGTCGTGGGTGGTGGGTTGTCCGGCCCTCCGTTTCCAGCGGAATCCCGCCGTCCTGGCGTCAGCGCCGAAGCCGTTCTGACGGCTTTGCCGCCGCGTGGACTCGCCGAGCCCGAATGGACCGCAGCGACCGTCCTGCATCGGCCCGCCGATGAGCCGGCGCGCACGGTCAGCGATTTGCGAGCGCCCTGGTCGTTCGACCCGGACGGACGTCTGCGCCTGAACACCGACTGACGCATTGCTTCCACGGGCGCCCGGCCGCCAGAGGCGGCATCGCCCAACCCTTCCAAGACCTGGGCCCCAGTGCCCGAAACCATCGGAAAAGACCATCATGAAGACCACTCGTACCAAGCTTCTCTCGCTCACCCTCGTGGCTTCTGCCGCCACCCTCGTCGCCTGCGGCGGCGGCGGTGGCGATGACGGCCCACAGGCCGTGACGCTCGAATTCGCGGCCGTTTCGGGCGCGACATCGGTGCAGTGCGGCACCGCAGTCACTGCCCTGGGCAGCCCGGCGGTCGACGCGCAGATCAAGGACTTCCGTCTGTATGTCTCGAACGTGCAGATGGTCAAGGCGGATGGCACGAAAGTCCCGCTGACCCTCGGCGCCAACGACGACTGGAACCTCTCGGTCGGCGAGAACAGCATGACGCTCATCGATCTTGAGAACGGCGTCGGCTCCTGCTCTGCCGGAACCGCAGCGACGAACGCGTTCATCAAGGGCACGGTGCCTGCCGGCAGTTACGTCGGCGTGGAGTTGACGATGGGGGTGCCCTATGCGTTGAATCACAGCGACTACGCCACGGCCACCAAGCCGCTGGACATCCAGGCCATGGCCTGGAGCTGGCAGTCGGGCCGCAAGTTCGCCAAGATCGAGGTCACCGATCCGGCCGGCGCGACTGGCACCTGGACGGCCAACACCTTCAACTTCCATCTCGGCTCGACGGGTTGCACCGGCAACCCGGCCAGCGGTGAGACTGTCAGCTGTCTGGCGCCGAACCGGATGAATGTGCGCCTCGCGTCGTTCAACCCGGCCACGCAGAAGATCGCGGTGGACCTGATGGCCTTGCTCGCAGGCACCGACATCACGCGCAACCAGGCCAGCGCGCCGGGTTGCATGTCCGGCGGCACCGATCCCGAGTGCCTGAAGGTCTTCGAGGCGCTGGCCATCGACTGGAAGGCCGACGGCACCGGTACCGGCTTGCCTCTGGCGGGCGGCGCGGCGCAATCCCTGTTCAAGGCGATCGCCAAGTGATCGGGTCCAGACCTCATCGGCCCGCCGTGTGGCGGGCCGCCAGAGGGCTGGTGGCGTGTGCGACGGCGGCTGTGTGGGTCGCCGGGCTCACGGCCTGTGGCGGTGGCAGCACCACCGTCACCGAGACCCGGCCGGCCAGCGATAGCTGGGCGTGGAGCCTGCCCGCCTACTTCCCGACACCCAAGGCGCCCGCCGACAACCCGATGTCGTCGGCCAAGGTCGAACTGGGGCGCCACCTGTTCCATGACCGGCGCCTGTCGGGCAACGGCACCCAGAGTTGCGGCAGCTGCCACCATCAGGACAAGGCGTTCTCCGACGGTCGCGCCACGGCGCGCGGCGCCACCGGCGAGCCGCACCCCCGTGGCGCGCAGCATCTGTCGAACGTCGTCTACAACGCGACGCTCACCTGGGCCAATCCGGCCCTCGTGACGCTGGAGCGGCAGATGGAGACCCCGCTGTTCGGCGACAGCCCGGTCGAGATGGGCGTCAACGATGCCAACAAGGATGCCGTGCTGCAGCGTCTGCGCGACGACGCTGCCTATGCAGCGCGCTTCTCGGCGGCGTTCCCGGGGGAGGCTGCTCCGCTGAACTGGGGCAACATCATCCGCGCCATCGCGTCCTTCCAGCGCGCCCTGATCTCCGGCAACAGCCTCTACGACCGCTACCTGCAGGGCCGGGCCACCCTGAGCCCGGCGCAGACCCGGGGGATGAACCTGTTCTTCGGTGAGAAGGCGGAGTGCTTCCACTGCCATGGCAGCTTCAACTTCAACGACCAGATCGTGCATGCGGCCAGTCGCATCGTCGAGACGCCGTTCAGCAATACCGGCCTCTACAACATCGACGGCAAGGGTGGCTTTCCAGATGGCAACCGTGGCGTATTCGAGCTGACCGCGCGTGCCGAAGACATGGGAAGGTTCCGCGCCGCGAGCTTGCGCAACGTCGGCGTCACCGCACCCTACATGCACGACGGCAGCATCGCGACTCTGGCCGAGGCATTGCGGTTCTATGCCGCTGGCGGGCGGCACATCACCAGCGGCCCGCTGGCCGGAGACGGCCGCGCCAATCCATACAAGAGCGATCTGATCAGCCGAATCGACCTGAGCGAGCAAGAACAGGCCGACATCGTCGAATTCCTCCATTCCCTGACCGACCATGAATTCCTCAACGACCCGCGCTTTGCCGATCCGTTCGTCCAGCGCTGAGTGTCCCGCCGCCATGACGCCGGAGCCCAAGCCGCGCCGGCGTGCAGGCCGGCGCTGCGCCACCCTGGCGGCTGGCCTTTCGGTGCTGCTGGGCATGGGGTGGGCAGCGGCGCACGAGCCCGGTGCCGACGCGCTGCCGGACGCGCCCGGATGGCGCGTGGGTGCCGCAGCGGCGGTGCTGGCCGTGGAGGCGAGGCAGCCCTGGCCCACGCCTCAGTGGCCCGGCGTTCTGATCTATGGCAGTGCGCCGCGCGATCAGCGGGGTGGCTTGCATGTGGAGCACGTCACGGTGGACGCCGCCGCCCGGATCAGCGAGCGCTGGGGCGCCCACGTGGCATTGGGTGTGCACGACCGGGATCGCGCGCACGTGGAGGCTGCGCGTCTGCAGGCGCGCTGGGAGCGCGAGGACGACGAGTTTCAACTCGGGCTAGGCCGCGACACCGTGCGCATGGGTGCTCCCATCGACGGTGCCGGCCACTTCGACCGCTTCAGCCAGGCGCCAATGGCCAAGCGCGCTGTCCTCAACGACATGTGGGCCGACGACGGTGCCTCGTTCGCCTGGCGTCGCGCGGTGGAGCGCGGCCTTCGGGGTGTCGAACTGGGGCTGTGGCGCGGCCAGGCATTTCCCGGCGGCCCCCGCGGCAAGCCCGTGCCCACCGTGCATCTGCAGCTCGGTTGGGATCATCTCGACGTTCACGTTTTTTCCGCCCGCCTGCAGCCTGAAGGCCGCGGCGCCGCCGTGATGTCGGCAGGGGCCAGCGGACACCTGCATAGCAGCCCGGATTGCCGTGCCAGTCTGCGCCAGCTCGTCTGTTTCGATGGCCGCGTGGACGTGCTGGGCGGCAGCCTGCAGTGGGCGCCCGAAGACAGTGCCCTGACGCTCAGCGTGGCGGGCCTGGCCAGGCGCGAGCGCGGTGCGCTCTACTCGCTGAGCGGCGACGCAGACTACCGGGCCAAAGTGAAGGGTGTCTGGGCCGATGCCGCGTGGCAATTCGACGACCGCTGGGCTGGCGCGCTTCGGCTGGAACGACTCGTGCCCGGCAACTCCTTGACCGGTGTGGGTGCCACGCTGGTTTCGCGCGAAGCTGGCCTGGCCCAGGGTGGCCCGGTGAACCGCTGGACCGCATCGCTGTTGCATACGCCCTTCGAGCGATTTCAGGTCGCCCTGGAAGGCGGTACCGAGAGCGGCGTGCAGGGGCGCAGCACCCACGTCGCGATACGCCTTATCTGGCGCCACCCCGAACTGCTTGGCGCGGGCTGGTGAGCATGGCCACGTCCCCTGCCGAGACCGATCGAGAACCCCCGATGAGCGTTCTGTTGCATTCCTTTGGCTGGCAGACCAGGCGATCGATCCTCGCCTGGGTGATCCTGGCATGCGGCCACGCGTCGGCCCATGACTTCAAGGCGGGCGCGCTGCTCATCGACCATCCCTACGCGACGCCGACGCCACCCGCCGCGAGCGTCGGTGCGGTGTACTTCCGCACCCTGAAGAACACCGGACAAAAGGGCGACCGGTTGCTGGGCGCCCGCACCCCAGCGTCCGCCTCCGTGGAGATCCATCGCAGCATGATGGATGGCGACGTGATGCGCATGCGCCAGGTCGACTCGCTCGCCCTGCCGGCTGGCGCTGAACTCAGGTTGCGCCATGGTGGCGAACTGCACCTGATGCTGGTCGGCCTCGTTGCGCCGCTGAAGGAAGGAGACCGCTTTCCGCTCTGGTTGCGGTTCGAACTCGCCGGCGAGCGGGAAGTGAGCGTCTGGGTGCAGAAGCCACGCGAGGGTGCCGCCGCACACAAGCACTGAGGCTCTCTCCTGCGGCGGCCTGAGGCACGGCGTCTCGCCCGTGCCCCACCGCACAGACCCCCCGCGCGGATCGTTCTACAAACGTCCTTCAGTCAAGAAACGAAGGATCAATCCATGAACAAGTCGCTCTCGCTCCCCCTCGGCGCTCTCGCCATCGCCGCCTCGCTGCTTTTCGCCGGCCCGGCCTTCAGCCAGGTGGCCGGTGTCACCACGCAGTCCAAGGAAGTCGAGACCACCCTCACGGCGATGGGCTGGAGCGTGAAGAAGACGTTGATGGGCAAGAACATCTACAACGAGGCGGGCGACAAGGTGGGCAAGGTCGAGGACCTGATCATCGACACCCAGCGCAACGTCTCCTACATCATCGTCGGCGCGGGCGGTTTCATCGGCATCGGCCGGCATGACGTGGCGATTCCCGTGGGTCAGATCCAGGACCGCTCGGGCCGGCTCGTGATGCCGGGCGCGACCAAGGACGCCATCAAGGCCATGGCCAAGTTCGACTATGCCGACACATCCGGCACGGCCACGCGTGACCGCTTCATCGCCAGTGCCGAGCGCGACATCGCCAGCGCCCGTGTCGCGGTGAACGGCCTCACGAAGAAGGCCTCGACGGCGACGGCCGACGCTCGCGTCGTGCTCGACGGCAGCATCGCGACGCTGCAGGGCGATGTCAAGACGACCGAGGCCACGCTGGCGCGCATGAAGTCCGCCTCGGCCTCTCGTTGGAAGGAGTTCGAGGCTGATGTCGCGGCGGCCACTGCACGCCTGCGCAAGTCAGTGGAAACGGCGACGAGCTGATCGCCGGGGCGCGCGCCGACCGTGGATTCATCCCTGCTCCCACGCGCGAGTTGCGCGCCCTCCGCACGGCGCGCCCCCGTGGCGTTTCCGATGCTGGCCTTGTCCGGCGCGCCGGGGGAGCCGGGTGAGTGTGTCGGCCGCGCCGCGCGTGCCCCTCGAGCCGTCCGGGCCGCCCGCGCCGGCTCCGCAGCCCTGCTCGTCGGCCTGTCGGTCGCCGTGCTGGGCGGCTGCGCCTCGCTTCTGCCCAGCTCGCGCGACGAGGTGGTGTCGGCCTGGAGCAGCTACGACGATGCCGTGAAGTCCCTGGCGGTGCTGGAGCCCTTCAAGTCCACGCGCGCCGATGCGCACGCGCAGGGCCTGGACCCGTACCGTGACCCTTCGATCCGCCTGCTGCACTTCGGTGAAGTGATGCAGCGCTTCGCCGCGGCCGCACTCATCAAGCCCGAGGACGTGGACAAGGGAATCAGCCGCTGCCTGCAGGCGGGCAAGCGTTGCATCGCCTACGCGATCTCGGTGCGCAAGACGGCGCGCCACCGCGTGGGCAACTTCTGGCTCGATTCGCTGGACTTCAAGCGCGAGACACGCACTACCGGCTGGAGCGTCGAGGTGCTTCTGGTGTTCGTGGACGAACTCATGGTGTACGAGCTGATCGGCGGCCAGCCACTGATCCTGGAGGAGGAGGTCCGCCGCAATCCCCTGGGGCCGTTGCAGGGGCTGGGCGAGCAGGCCGTGCCCAAGCTGCGCTGAGCGAGGCCCGGCCGCTGCGCCTCAGTCGGCGTCGAACTGCTGCACGTTGCGCCCCTTGAACGGCGCGTACCAGGCCTTGATCGCGGCCATGTCACGCTCGACGTCGCCGGTGGGCTCGAACGTCGGGCCGAGGCCGACACGCTTGTTCGGGTAGTCCATGTAGGCCATCAGGATCGGCACCTTGGCCGTGAGGGCGATGTAGTAGAAGCCGGTCTTCCAATGCCGCGTCTTGCTGCGCGTGCCCTCCGGCGGCACGATCAGCTGCACCGGCCCGTCGGCGGCCTGCAGCGCCGCGGCCGATGCGGCCACCAGGTTGGTGCTCTGCTCGCGGTTGACGGCAATGCCGCCCAGCCAGCGCATCAGCGGCCCGAAGGGAGGCCGGAAGATCGAGCTCTTTCCCATCCAGTACGGGTTCAGGCGCAGCGCATAGGCGGCCATCAGCGTGTAGGGCAGGTCCCAGTTGCTGGTGTGAGGCGCGGCGATGAGCACGCACTTGCTGGCCGAGGGCGGCAGCGCGCCTTCGACCTTCCAGCCGCTGAGCTTGAGAAAGGCCACCGAGGCGCCGCGCAGGATCGTCCGGACCAGCGGTGTGTCGAAGATGGTGAGGTGCATGGGGGCCGGAGCATAAGCGCCCCGCCTGACGGCCCTCTGCGCATACCCGACCGGGTTCGTCAGGGGAGGTCGAGCTCCGGGTAGCAGCGGAAGATTCCCTGCTCGTTGAACGGGAGACGCCGCTCACTGCGCAGATAGGCCGCCACGCGCGGCAGCGAGGCCACCCGCCCGTGCAGCCGCACGATGCCCGGCGTGCGGGCCAGCACCGCCTGCGTGGCTCGCGGAAAGGCGTAGCGCAGGCCCTCGATCAGCTGGAACAGCGACAGATCGGCATAGCTCAGCTTGCCACCCACCAGATGGCGCGGCCCCGCAGGGTTGCGCGTGACGATGGTCTCGAACCAGGGCAGGTACTTCGGCAGGCGCTCGCTGCAGAAGACCTGCGCCCGGCGCAGCGCCTCGGCCTTCTGGTCTTCGTAGTACAGGCTGCTCGATATCGGGTGGTGCGTGTCATGCGCCTCGGCCACCACGTCGGCGATGGTCAGCTGGATCTGCTGCGTCCAGGCGCGTGCCGCCTCGCTGCGCCCCACCAGCTTCAGCGTAGGGGCCAGGTAGTGCAGGATGGCGGCCGTCTGCCCTATCAGCACGTGGCCGTCGCGCAGGAAGGGCGGCGCGAAGGGCGGCGTCGCGAGGGTCTTGTCGGCCATGCAGCGCAGCAGGGCGGGGGTGCCCATCCCCGCCTCTTCGGCACCGCGCGCGACGTCGACATAGGGCGCGCCTGCGGCTTCCAGCGCCAGCCGGACGAATTCGCCGCGGCCCTGGATCGTCGGCCAGTAGTGGAGTTCATATGCCATGGGCCGACTGTAGCCCTTGCCCGGCGGCGCCCGGCCTGGCGAGCTTGGCCCTGTCTGTCGCGCTGGTTTCGCCGGCCGCTGCCGCGTGGACTCGCGGGTGCGTCAGGCGCGCAGTTCCCGAAGCGCCTGCACCACCACCGAGCGTCCGGCGCCGAGCGCCAGCACGCCCATGGCTGCTGCCACCAGCAGGTCGGGCCAGGCCGTACCGCTGCCGAAGACACCCAGGGCCGCCGCCATCACGGCCACGTTGCCCAGTGCGTCGTTGCGGCTGCACAGCCAGACCGAGCGCATGTTGGCGTCGCCATCGCGCCAGGCGTAGAGCATCACCGCCACGCTCACGTTGGCCAGCAGTGCCAGCGCTCCTATCCAGCCCATCGTGGCGGGCTCGGGGCTGCTGCCCGTCCAGGCATTCCAGCCCGCCAGGGCCAGCACGCCGGCGCCCCAGAACGCCATGGTCAGGCCCTTGAGCAACGCCGCGCGCGAGCGCCACACCACGGCCATGCCCAGCACCGCCAGAGAGATCGCGTAGCTCGCGGCGTCGCCGAAGAAGTCCACCGCGTCGGCCAGCAGCGAGACCGAATCCGCGCCCAGCCCGCCCCAGAGCTCCACGCCGAACATCGCGGCGTTGATGAACAAGGCAGCCCACAGCACCTTGAGGAAGCGCGGCGAGGCGCCTTCGGCGCTGTGGTCGTGGGTGTGGTCGTGTCCGTGTCCATGGTCGTGACCGTGACCGTGACCGTGACCGTGACCGTGACCGTGACCGTGACCGTGATGGTGCTCGTGCTCTTGTGGCTGGTCGGGTCCGGCCCCGCTGGATTCGCGCATGGTGCAAGCCTAACCCGCCAGGGCGCGTGCCGCGCAACGGAAACCGAAAAGCCTGGCACGAGCTTTGCGTACGTGGCTTGCATACAAGACCCGCATGGAACAGATGGCACCAAGTCAGAGCGCACGCACCAGCCCGCAGCAGATTGCCGACCGCATCGTCGACGCCATCCTCGCGGGTCGGGTCCTGCCCGGGCAGCGGCTCGGCGAGCAGGCGCTGGCCGATCTGTTCGGCGTGAGCCGCACCTTGGTGCGCGAGGCCATGGCGCGCCTGTCGGCCCGCGGCATGGTGCATGTGGACGCGCGCCGCGGCTGGTTCGTCGTCGAGCCTTCGCTGGACGAAGCCAGGGAGGCCTTCAGCGCCCGCGCCGCCATCGAGACCGGCCTGCTGCACGCGCTGGAGGCGCCGGTGCCCCGCACACGGCTCACGCGGCTGAAGCAGCACGTGAAGGCCGAGCAGGCCGCCATCCGGGCCGGCGAGCCGGGGCAGCGCAGCTACCTGCTCGGCGACTTCCACGTGTGCCTCGCCGAGTGCCTGGGCGGGCCGCTGATGGCCGACATCCTGCGCGACCTGACCGCACGCACCACGCTGATCGCATCCCTGTTCCAGTCCACGCACGACGCTGCGCAATCCTGCGCCGATCACGCCCAGATCGTGGCCGCGCTCGAAGCCGGCGACCATGCCGGCGCCATTGCACTGATGCGCACCCACATCGGCACGGTGCAGAGCCATCTGCGCCCCGGCGCCGACCGCGACGACCCGCTCGCCGGGCTGCGCGCGGCCCTGGCGCCGAGGCGGCGCCTGTTCACCGATCTCGGCCCCGACCTCGCGGCCGCCCCCGCTCCCTCATCCAACCCCAAGCGAACCCAGGAGAAACGCCCATGAACCCCCGTCGCCATCTCATCACGCTGCTTGCCGGCGCCGCCCTGCTGGCCACCGGCGCCGCCCATGCCCAGGGCGCGCTCGATGCCGTGCTCGCGAAAAAGCAGATCAACATCGCCGTGCCCACCGACTTCCCGCCCTACGGCCTGGTCGGCACCGACATGGCGCCCCAGGGCCTGGACGTCGACATGGCGCGCCTGATCGCCACCAAGCTCGGCGTCAAGCTCGAACTGGTGCCCGTGACCAGTGCCAACCGCATTCCGTACCTGCAGACGAAGAAGGCTGACCTCGTCATCTCCACGCTGGGCAAGAACGCCGAGCGCGAGAAGGTGATCGACTTCACCGCAGCCTATTCGCCCTTCTTCCAGGCGCTGTTCGCCGCCAAGGGCGTGGCCATCAAGGCCCCGGCGGACCTCGCAGGCAAGACCGTGGGCGTCACGCGCGGTGCCATCGAGGACCTGGAGCTCACCAAGCTCGCCCCGCCCACCACCGACCTGAAGCGCTTCGAGGACAACAACGCCACGGTTTCGGCCTTCGTGTCGGGGCAGGTCCAGGTGCTGGCCACGGGCGCCTCGGTGGCCGCGATCATGATGACGCGCAACCCGCAACTCGGCGCCGAGCTGAAGTTCGTGCTCAAGGACTCGCCCAACTTCATCGGCGTGGCCAAGGGCGAGGACAAGCTGCGCCTGCGCGTGAACCAGATCATCGCCGAGGCCAAGGCCAGCGGTGACATCGACAAGATGGCCGTCAAGTGGCTCGGCCGCCCGGCCGGTACCCTGCCCGAGTGAGGCTGGCGTGATCACGCTCGACTTCGCCGCCGTGCTGGCCGAATGGCCGCTGCTGCTTCGCGGTGCGGCCTTCACCCTGGGGCTCACGGCGGTCTCGGCGGTTCTGGGGCTGATGCTGGGCGTGGCCTGCGCCTGGGCTCGGGCCTGGGGCCCGAGTGCCCTGGGCGCAGTGGCCGCGGCGTATGTCGAGCTGATCCGCAACACGCCCTTCATCGTCCAGCTCTTCTTCGTGTTCTTCGGTCTGCCCAGCCTCGGGGTGCGGCTGTCGCCGGAGCTGGCGTCCGTCATCGCGATGGTGATCAATCTCGGGGCATACGCTGCCGAGATCGCGCGCGCCGGCATCGAAGGCACGCCCCGAGGGCAGGTCGAGGCTGCGCGCAGTCTGGCGCTCAGCGAATCGCAGGTCTTCCTGCGCGTGGTGCTGCCGCCATCGCTCGGCCGCGTGTGGCCCGCCATGGTGAGCCAGATCGTCATCGTGATGCTGGGCTCGGCGGTCTGCGGTCAGATCGCGGCGGCCGAACTCAGCTACCAGGCCAATCTGATCCACAGCCGCAACTTCCGCGCCTTCGAGGCCACCATCGTCGCGACGCTGATCTACCTGGCGCTGGCCATCGGCCTGCGGCAACTGCTGAACTGGATCGGGCCGCGCTGGCTGTTCGGCCGCGTCGTGGGCGGGGGGCGCTGAGGATGATGTCAGTCGCCCCCACCCCCGCCCCCGCGCCCACCGCGTTCGCGGCCCTCCCGAAGGTGCCGAGATGATCGAGTTCACCCTCTGGGACATCGTGCGCAACCTGCTGCTCGCCGCGCGCTGGACGGTGGTGCTTTCGCTGATCGCTTTCGTGGGCGGCGGCCTCGTCGGGCTCGCGCTGCTGACGGCCCGGCTGCGCGGCGGCCGTGCCACCGGTCTGGCGGTGGCGGGCTATGTGCAGCTCTTCCAGGGCACGCCGCTGCTGATGCAGCTCTTCCTGGCCTACTTCGGCCTCGCGCTGCTGGGGCTGGATGTCTCCGCGTGGGTGGCGGCGGGCCTGGCGCTCACGCTGTACGCCAGCGCGTTCCTGGCCGAGATATGGCGCGGCTGCGTCGCGGCCATCCCGAAGGGTCAGTGGGAGGCCGCGGACAGCCTGGCGCTGAGCTTCGGCGAGAAGCTGCGTCATGTCGTCGGCCCGCAGGCGCTGCGCATCGCCGTGGCGCCGACGGTCGGTTTCCTGGTGCAGGTGATCAAGGGCACGGCGCTGGCCTCGGTCATCGGCTTCATCGAGCTCACCAAGGCCGGCACCATGATCACCAACGCCACCTTCGCGCCCTTCACCGTCTACGCCTGCGTGGCACTGATGTACTTTGCGTTGTGCTGGCCGATCTCGGCCTGGAGCAAGCGCCTCGAGAGAAAGCTTCGCCGTGAACAGTGACATCGAACCCATCGTCCGCGTCCGGGCGCTGCGCAAGCGCTTCGGCGCCAACGAGGTGCTCAAGGGCATCGATCTCGACGTGCAGCCCGGCGAGGTCATCGCCATCATCGGCAAGAGCGGCTCGGGCAAGAGCACGCTGCTGCGTTGCATCAACGGGCTCGAGGAGTTTCAGGAAGGCGCGCTGCAGGTGGACGGGCAGCCGCTGAAGCATGGCGATGCCCGGGCCATGCGCGCGCTGCGGCAGCACGTGGGCATGATCTTCCAGAGCTTCAACCTCTTTCCGCACCTCACCGTGGGCCGCAACGTGATGCTCGCGCCCACGCTGGTGAAGGCGCGCGATTCCGCCGCGGCCGAAGCGCAGGCGCGGCAGCTGCTCGCGCGCGTGGGCCTGGCCGAGAAGTTCGATGCGTGGCCAGACCAGCTCAGCGGCGGCCAGCAGCAGCGCGTGGCCATCGCGCGCGCGCTGGCCATGGAGCCGAGCGTGATGCTGTGCGACGAGATCACGTCCGCGCTCGACCCCGAGCTGGTGGGCGAGGTGCTCAAGGTCGTCGAGAGCCTGGCCGACGACGGCATGACGCTGCTGATGGTCACGCACGAGATGAACTTCGCGCGCAAGGTCAGTGACCGCGTGGTGTTCATGCACGCTGGCCGCATCCACGAGATGGGGCCGCCGGAACAGCTGTTTGGCGCGCCGCAGACGCCGGAGCTGCAGCAGTTCCTGTCTGCATTGCACTGAGCACTTCGCCAGCCAGCACTGCCGGGATGCTCGCCTCCCTTGACGAACCGCTCACTCTGCCGTCTTCCGGCTGAGCACGCCGGCCGGAAGAATGAAGGCTCCCTGAAACGGAGTCTCTCCATGATCCCCTACATCGGCATCGCCGACATCCAGCGCATCGTGCAGCGCACCGGCGTCGGCGCCTTCATCGCGCGCCTGGCCGACGAGATCGAGGCCGACTACCGTCGCTGGGGCGAGTTCGAAAAGTCGGCCCGTGTGGCCAGCCATTCGCCCGAAGGCGTGATCGAGCTGATGCCCGCCAGCGACGGTCGGCAATATGCCTTCAAGTACGTCAACGGCCACCCGAAGAACACCGCCGCCGGCCTGCTGACCGTCACCGCCTTCGGCGTGCTGGCCGACGTCGACACCGGCTACCCGCTGCTGCTGTCGGAGCTGACGCTGACCACCGCGCTGCGCACCGCCGCGATGTCGGCCCTGGCCGCGCGCTGGATGGCGCGCCCGGGCTGCCGCAGCATGGCGCTCATCGGCAACGGCGCGCAGAGCGAGTTCCAGGCTGTGGCCTTCCACCGACTGCTCGGCATCCGCGACCTGCGCCTGTTCGACACCGACCCCGCGGCCAGCGCCAAGCTCGAACGCAACCTGCGCAAGATGCCCGAGCTCGACGGCCTGCGCGTGACCCGCGCGGCCTCGACCGCCGACGCCGTGCGAGGTGCCGACATCGTCACCACCGTCACTGCCGACAAGCGGCTCGCCGTGATCCTGACGCCCGGGATGATCGAGCCCGGCATGCACCTGAACGCGGTGGGCGGCGACTGCCCCGGCAAGACCGAACTGCACACCAGCATCCTGACACGCGACGACGCGCGCGTGGTGGTGGAATTCGCGCCGCAGTCGCGCATCGAAGGCGAGATCCAGCACCTGCCGCAGGATTTCGCGGTGACCGAGTTCGCGGACATCGTTTGCGGCGGCGCGTCGGGCCGCGCCTCGGCGGGCGAAGTCACGATCTTCGACTCTGTGGGTTTCGCGCTCGAGGACTTCTCGGCCCTGCGCATGCTGCACAGCCTGCTGGCCGAACACCCGGACCTGCGCCGCAGCATCGACCTCGTGCCCTCGCTCGACGACCCGAAGGACCTGTTCGGCGGCGTGCTGGGCGGGATGCTGGAAGGCGCCCCGGCCCTGCGCCGGGCGGCTTGAGCGGCTGACGCTGCCTGGCTACGGGCGGGCCGGAGGACACGGCGCCCGACGCCTGCAGCCTGCAGCGTCCGCAGCGCCTCGGGCGCAGCCCGGGCGCCTGGCCGATCGCCGGGCAGGGCATCATCCCGCCCATGAGCGGCAACGACGACACCTTCGAGCGCGCCCGCGCTGCCTTCGTGGCCGGCGTGCAGCACCACGAGGCCGGGCGCCTGCCCGAGGCCGAGGCCTGCTATGCCCGCGCGCAGGCGCTGATGCCCGGGCGGCCCTCCGTGCTGATCAACCTGGCCACCGTGCGGCTCGCGCTCGGCAACCCCGCGCCGGTGCCCGCCGATCTGGCGCCCGTGCTGGCGGCCGACCCCGCCAACCCCGAAGCCCTGGCCCTGCTGGCCCGGGCGCTCACGGCGCTCGACCGGCCGGCGCAAGCGCTGCCACTCGTCGAGCAGCCTCAGCGGCAGCGTCCGCAGGACGCCGAACTGCACCACCGCCGCGGCCTGCTGCTCGGCCGCCTGGGCCGGGCGGACGAAGCCCTGGCCGCCTTCGACGCCGCACTCGCGCTCGACGCCGCGCACGCCGGCGCCTGGACGCAGCGCGGCAGCGTGCTGCGCGAAGCCGGCCGTCTGGCTGACGCGGCGCACTGCTTCCGGCAGGCGTTGCGGCATGGCGGCGACACCGCGCTGAACGGCTGGTTCCTGGCTTCGGTGACCGGCCATGCCGTCGAGTGTGCTGCCGCCGTGGGCTGCGATGGTGCCGATTTCGCTGGCGACACCGCTGGCGCCACCGCTGGCGACACCGCTGCAGCCGCCTCGGCCCCCACCGCATGGGGCCAGGCGCCCGCCCGCTACGTGCAGGCCTTGTTCGACGGCTACGCCGAGGGCTTCGACCGCCACCTCGTCGAAGGCCTGGGCTACGGCGTGCCCGAAGCCCTGGCGGCGCTGTTGCCGCCCGGGAGGCACTTTGCCAGCGCACTCGACCTCGGCTGCGGCACCGGCCTGTGCACCCCGCCGTTGCAGGGCAGGGTGGGGCGCCTCGTGGGCGTGGACCTGTCGCCCCGCATGCTGGAACAGGCCCGCGCTCGCGGCCTGTATGCCGAACTGCACGAGGCGGAACTGGTGGCCTGGCTGCAAGGGGCCGAACCCGGTTTCGATCTCGTGCTGGCGGCCGATGTCTTCATCTACATCGGTGATCTGGCGCCCGTCTTCGACGGCGTACGGCGCGTGCTGGCGCCGGGCGGGCAGTTCGTCTTCAGCGTCGAGGCGGCAGACGACGAAGCCGCCGTGCAACTGGGCGCGCAGCTGCGCTACCGGCACGGCGAAGCCGCCCTCCGTGCGCTGGCGGATGCCCACGGCTTCGAGGTGCACACCGTGCGGCGCGAGGTGCTGCGGCATGAGCAGCAGAAGCCGATCGATGGGCTGCTGATGCGTCTTTCAAGCCGGTAGTTCCAGGGCCGGCGTGGCCGGCCCTGCCTCGCGCTTGGCTGGCTGAGATGCCGCTGAGACGCTGCTGAGACGCTGCTGAGACGCCTGCCTGTCAGAGTGGCCGCAGATCTCATTCCGACCACAGGCCACGACGATGCAGCCCTACCGCCGCCTTCAACACTTTCGCAGCAGCTTCACGGGCTGGGCGCTGGGCCTTGCCCTCCTGCTGGGCGGCTGCGGTGGGGGCTCTTCGGGCGGCGATGAACCCATCGCCAGCGTGACGGCAGAGGTCGGCGCCAGCGGCGGGGCCCTGGCCCTGCAGGGCCTGGCGCTCACGGTGGCGCCGAACGCGGTGACCGGGCCAGTGACGGTGGGCGTGGTGGCGCTGACTGCCGGCACCGGTGAGATCGCCCGCTTTCAGCTCAGCCCGGCCGGGCGTGCCCTGGGCGTGGCGAGCGAACTTCGCTTCAGCCGCGCCGGCCTGCCCGCAAAGACCAGCTTCTTCTGGGACGTGGGCGGCGAACTGCGGCTCGTGCCCAGCACCCTGGTGGGCGATGTGCTGACGGCTCAGGTGTCTTCGCTCGGCCTGAGCGCCTCGGGCAGTGTCGTGTCCGCGCTTGCATCCACGCCGGTGGGGCGCGTCAAGGCCCTGTTCGCGAAGACGCTGGCGGACGCGCCGGGCGACGGCGGCACCGTCGTCGTCAAGCCGCTGGATTGCGCGGCCGACATCGCGAAGATGGCGGCCCGGCTGAAGGTCGTGGCCTCGGGCCGCGACCAGGAACTCACGATCCGGTTCTACGACGAGCTCGTGGCCGTCAAGCAGCTGTGCCTGGAAGCCGAGGTGCAGGCGCTGAAGGACAGCAGCTGCGATGCCATGGGCACGGCGCAGTCCAAGGCGGAGACCGTGCTGGCCGACAGCTTCCTCACGTTCCAGGAGCTCACGCTACCGCTGTTCGCGGCCGAGGCCTTCGTGCAGGAAACGGGCGCCACCTGCCCGTCGGCGGATTCCGCGCGGGTCGGGCCGCTGATCGCGGACAAGTTCGATCAGTTCCTGCGGGTGCTGCAGAGCCAGCAGCTGCGCGGGGGCTTCGCCGAGGAGGCGACGGCGCGTGACTTCCAGGTGCTGCTGGACTTGAATGCCAGGTGCGGTCTGCTCGGGCTGGACGCGGTGTGCGACCGCCTGGACAACGAGATCATTCCGAACCTGTTCGACGGCATGCGCCGCGGGGCCTTCGACGAGTGCCGCAGCAGCGGCTCGCCGCTGGTGGTCAGCCAGTTGCACTTCCTGGGCACCATGGTCACGGACACCGACAGGTTCCTGGGCGTCGGGCGCTTCGGCCTGGGCGATGTCGAGGCCGACCTGATGTACTGCACCAACCCGACGCTCGATCTCCGCGTGTTCGCCGACGCGACCGGCATTCCGGACGAGCTGACGGACCGCGCCACTACGCTGAGCCCGCTGGTGGGCCTGGGTAACTACCCGCGCACCAAGTCCATCGAACTGCCCCGTGACGGCAGCCTGACCGTGGCGGGGGATGTGGCGGCGCTGCGCTGCGCCGACGGCAGCGTCTCGCCGGCGGACCTGGTGGCGCGCATCGGCACCCGCGAGGTGGCCCGCCGTAGCGTCACCGGCAACGTCTATCCGCTGTCGACCGCGCCGCTGGACCTGGTGGTGAGCCGCATGCTCGCCAGCGCCGGGCTGGACGTCGACAACACGAGGTCCTTCACGGTGAAGATCAATCGTGAAGGAGGCCAGTGCCTCGGCGCCCTGGGGCCGACGCTGAATGAAGACCGGACGTTGTTCGAGATCCAGGTGAATCTGGCCTCCGTCAGTGCGGCGGGCACCCGCATCAGCGTGGGCGTGACCCATGTCTGCGCGCTGACCCCGGGAGGGGGCGCCAAGTGCTGGGGCGGGAACAACGCAGGGCAGCTCGGCATGGGCAGCCTGACCAACCTCGCCAATGGGTCGGCCGATGTCGTCGGCCTGGCTACGGACGTCGTTTCCATCAGTTCCGGCAGTGAGCACTCCTGCGCACTCACCGGTGCGGGAGCCGTCAAGTGCTGGGGGAACAAGCTCGACGGGGATGGCAATCTCGTGCCGGCCACGATCAGCAGGGCCCCCGTGGATGTTCCTGGGTTGACCGGTCGCATGGCGGCCGTCAGTACAGGCTCGCAACATGCATGCGTCCTGACAGCCGAGGGCGCAGTCCAGTGCTGGGGGCATAACGAATTTGGCCAGCTGGGCGATGGCACCACCACGCAGCGTACAACGCCGGCCGGTGTCGTTGGCCTGGACCGTGGGGTGCTGGCGGTGAGTGCGGGTGGCGCAAACACCTGTGCGTTGCTGGCCGATGGCGCAGTCAAGTGTTGGGGCCTCAACGACCGGGGTCAACTGGGTGATGGCACCACCATCAACCGGCTGGCGCCGGTGACTGTGACCGGCCTGGCCGGCGAAGTGGTCGCCGTGAGCGCGGGAGGAAGCAACACGTGCGCCCTGACCCGGGCGGGCGGAGTCAAGTGCTGGGGTGAGAACACAAGCGGCCAGCTGGGCAACGGACAGCAAACCGTTGGCAATGGCGGGCTGATCAGCGCCACGCCTGTCGATGTTTCGGGCCTGGGCAGTGGTGTCTCCGCGGTCAGCGCCGGCGGCCAGCATGCCTGCGCGCTCACCACGGCCGGCGGTGTGATGTGCTGGGGCTTCAACGGCAACGGCGCCCTCGGGAACGGCACACTCGCCAACAGTCCCGTGCCGGTGGGGGTGATCGGTCTGGCCAGTGGCGTGACGCAGGTAAGTGCGGGCGTCCACGCCAGCTGCGCCATCGCCGTGGGGGGCAGTTTCAAGTGCTGGGGCGCGAACTTCAACGGCATGCTGGGAGACGGCACTCTGGATTTCCGTACGACTCCGGTAAATGTCATCCCGTTCGTACCGCCTGTGGATTCGGGAGGCGGCGTCTGATCGGCTCCTCACCGTCGGTAGTTCCCGGATCAACGGCTTCGCGTGGTCGTGGCGTGGCGCCTGCGCTCACAGCTTCGGGGCGCTGGCCGTGACGCTTCAGATGTCGCGGTCCCGGGCGCAGTGACTGTCCCGGAGGCTGCGGGCTCGGTCCGGAGCCGCCGTGGTCAACGCGCCAGATGCCCCGCCAACCGCGCCCGCACCGCAGCGGTGTGCACCGGCAGCACGATCACGTCGCCCGGCTGCGCCCAGGCCAGCAGATCCAGCGCTGCCGCCTCCTCGTCGGGCACGAGGCTGCATCGCGCCGCGTCGAGCCGGGCCTCGCGCAGGCTGCGCTCCAGCAGGGCGGGCACGCTGCCTGGTTCTCGGCCGCGCAGCATGGCCGGCAGTTCCTTGATCACCACGCGGTCGGGCGAGAAGCCGGCGGCGGTGCGGGCGAGCTCGACGATGGCGGAGTCGTCGCGGTTGCCCGCCTGCCCCAGCAGCAGGCCCAGGCGCCGGCCGCCGAGCGCGCGCGCCACTTGCAGCAGTTGCGCCAGGCCCTCGGGGTTGTGCGCGTAGTCCACCAGCACCGTGGCGCCACGGTGCGCCCAGCGTTCGAGCCGTCCCGGGTTGTCCTGCGGCGAGGCGCCGAACCTCTGCAGCACGGTGCGGATGGCCGTTGCGGGCCAGCCCAGCACGCCGGCTGCCAGCGCCGCGGCGGCGGCGTTCTCGATGTTGTGGCGTGCCGCGCCGCCCAACGTGACGGGCAGGTCGGCCACGGCGCCCAGGTCGTGCTGCGCGCCGGCGTGCCACAGCCAGAGATGGCCCTGCCGCACGCCGCAGGTGCTGCCGCCCGCGGCGCGGCACGCGCTCGGCGCCGGGTCGTCGAATGCCTGCGCGAACAGCGCCCGGCGCGCGCTGCGGGCGTGCGGCAGGCGGTCGGCAGCGGCCATCAGGACGGCATCGTCGGAGTTGAGCACCAGCCAGCCGCCGTGGGCCACCGCGTGCGCGACGACCAGCTTGGCCTCGGCCAGATCGGCGTCACTGTCGATGCCGTATTCGCCCAGGTGGTCGGGGCTGATGTTGGTGACCACGGCCACGTCCGCCCGCGCCACGGCCAGGCCGCGGCGCAGCAGGCCGCCGCGCGCAGTCTCCAGCACGGCCGCCTGCACGCCCGGGTGGCGCAGCACGGCGCGCGCGCCCGCCGGGCCCGACCAGTCGCCGGTGTCCACGGCCTGCCCGGCCACGAAGAGTCCCTCGGTGCACGAGAAGCCCGTCGCCAACCCGGCTTCGGCGCCGATGGCGGCCAGCAGGCGCACCGTGGTGGTCTTGCCGTTCGAGCCCGTGACGAGCACCGTGGGGATATCGCCGAGGCGGCTCCAGGGCACGTCGGCCGGGGCGGGCAGGGCGTCCAGCGGCCAGGTCATGCCGGCATGGCCGGCGCCGAGCGACAGCGCGTCGTCGTCGGCCAGCGCCAGCAGGCCGCGCCCTCTGGCGGCGGCCATCAGGGCCTGCAAGCCGGGCCGCTCTTCGGCGGCAGCCCGCGCGCGGAACATCCCCGTCGCGGCGGCTTCGTCGAAATCGTGCGCGATGTCGAAGGCCCGTTCGTGCGCCGTGTCGGCTTCGGCCGCGCTGCGTTCCCAGGCCCACTCGTTCAGCTCGGTCGCCGTCATCAGGCACTCGGCGGGCGCCGCGAAAGTGAGCAGCACGCCGCCGGCGTGCCGGTGCGCCATCGGCCGCGGCCCGGGCCAGCCCAGCAACGCTGCCACGCGGGCAACCCGCGCCGCCCAGCGCGCGTGCGCTCCGGCATCGCCGGCTGCGTCGCCCAGCGGCGTCAGCGTCACGGCCGGGCCGTCGAACCAGCGGTTGGCGCCGGTCAGGCGGCGCGAATCCTCGAAACCGTGCTCGGGTTCCGGCAGCGCGTCGGGGGGCAGTGTCCCGGGCACCGGGGGCTCAGTCAGACGCTTCTCCCACGAAGCGCAGGCCGCGCTCGTCGCGCACGAAGCCCTGCGCCTCCAGGTCGGCGCCCGGGCCCATGTCCGCCGTGTCGGCGTCGGGTTCGGCCGCTTGCGGCGTTCGCACCGGCGGCGTGGCCGCGACGGCGGCCGCACCCTCGGGCTTGAACTTCGTGACCTGCTTCCACGAGCGCGTCAGCGCATCGGCGAAGACCAGCAGCAGGTCGCCGTGCTGGCCCATGCGCAGGGCGGCGTCGATGGCTTCCTGCTCGTCCGGGATGATGGCGATGGCGCTCTCGGGCACGCCGCGCGCGCGCAGCACCTCGGCGATCATGTTCGGCACTTCGTCGCCAGCCCGGCCGCGCAGGCCGTCGTCGCGCCGGCAGATGTAGTGGTCGAAGCGGCCGGCCACGGCCTCGGCGATGGCGCGGATGTCCTCGTCACGGCGGTCGCCGGGGCCGGCCACCACCACGATGCGGCGGCCGCGCACGTCCAGCCGCTGCGCCAGGTCGGCCATCACGCTCACGGCGTGGGCGTTGTGGGCGTAGTCGAAGATCACCTTGAACGGGTGCTCGTCGTACACGTTCATTCGCCCCGGCGCCTGGAAGAAGGTGCTGTCGAAGGTGCGCAGTCCCTGGCGGATCGCGTCGAGCTTGATGTCCAGGCTGAAGGCCAGCGCGGCGGCGAACATCGCGTTCTGCACGTTGTGCATCGCGCGGCCTTCCAGCGTGGCCGGGATCAGGTGCGTCCACATCAGCGGGATGTGCCGGCCCTTGTCGTACAGCGTGATCATCTGCCCGTTCACGCCGGCTTCCAGCGCGCAGGCCCGGCCCCCGGCGCGGATGTGCTCGCGCACCACGCCGTGCTGCGGGTTCAGCGTCACGTAGCAGAGGTGCTTGGCATCGGTGTGGGCCGACATGCGGATGACGTGCTCGTCGTCGGCGTTCAGCACCGCGCAGTCGCGCGCCACCTCCACGATGATGCGCTTGACCTCGGCCAGCTGCTCCAGCGTGTCGATGCCCTTCATGCCCAGGTGGTCTGCCTGCACGTTGAGCACCGCGCCCACGTTGACGAAGGGCACGCCCATGCCGGCGCGCAGCAGGCCGCCGCGCGCGATCTCCAGTACCGCGATGTCGATCTTCGGGTCGGCCAGCACCATGCGCGTGGCCACCGGGCCGGTCATGTCGCCTTCCACCGTGCGCTGGCCGTCGATGTAGACACCGTCGGTCGTCGTCAGCCCGGGCGTGTGGCCCGCCATCTTGGTGATGTGGGCCAGCATGCGGCTGGTGGTCGTCTTGCCGTTGGTGCCGGTGATGGCGGCGATGGGCACGCGCGAGGGCGCGTGCGCCGGGAACAGCATGTCGATGACGGGGCCGGCCACGTCGCGCGGAGTGCCTTCGCTCGGCGCCACGTGCATGCGGAATCCCGGCGCGGCGTTCACCTCGCAGATGCCGCCGCCCACCGTGCGCCAGCTCTCGGTGATGTCGGGGCACAGGAAATCCACGCCGCCCACGTCCAGGCCGATGGCGGTGATGGCGCGCTGCGCCATCTCGCGGTTGTCCGGGTGGATGACGTCGGTGACGTCGGTGGCGGTGCCGCCGGTGGAGAGGTTGGCGGTGCTGCGCAGCGGCACCACCTGGCCCGCGGCGGGCACCGAGTCGGCGGTCAGGGCCTGCCGCGCCAGCATCGTCTCGGCCTGGGCGTCCATCAGCAGGCGCGTCATGACCTTCTCGTGGCCGATGCCGCGGCGCGGGTCCTGGTTCACCTGCTCGACCAGTTGCCGGACGCTGCGCGCGCCGTCTCCGACCACCTGGCCCGGCGTGCGGCGCGTCGCGGCGACGAGTTCGCCGTTGACGACAAGCAGTCGGTGGTCGTCCCCGTGCAGCAGCGTCTCGACGATGACTGAGCTGGGAGTGCTCGGCGGCGGCCGCGAAGCCGGCGCGCACCTCCTCGGGCGTGGCCAGGCCGATGGAGATGCCGCGCCCGTGGTTGCCGTTGTAGGGCTTGGTGACCACCGGGTAGCCCAGCCGCTCGGCGGCGCGCACGGCGCGGTCGGCCGAGCGCACGAGCTCCTGGCGCGGCACCGGCAGGCCCTGGTTGGCGAGGATCTTGTTCGTCTCTTCCTTGTCGCCGGCCAGTTCCACCGCGATGTAGCTGGTGCGCCCGGTGACCGTGGCCTGGATGCGCTGCTGGAACTTGCCGTGGCCGAGCTGGATCAGGCTCTGTTCGTTCAGCCGCAGCCAGGGGATGTCGCGCTCCTCGGCGGCCTTCACCAGAGACGCCGTGGACGGCCCGAGCGCGCGCCGCTGCGCGTAGCGGATGAACTCCTCGCGCGCTTCGGGCCATTGCCACCCTTCCGGCACGATGCCCTCCGGGCGCAGTTCGGGCGGCAGCAGCGAACACAGCAGCCGCAGCGCCAGTTCGCCGGCCTCGACGCCTTCGTCGCGCTGCGCGTACTCGTACACCACCGTGTAGACGCCCGGAGCGTCGGTGCTGCGCGTCTTGCCGAAGGTGACGTCCTCGCCGGCGATGTTCTGCAGTTCGATGGCCACGTGCTCGAAGACATGCCCGAGCCAGGTGCCGTCGGCCTCGCGCATGCGCCGGATGAAACCGCCCGGCTCGCGGTACGAGCAGCCGTGCTCCTCCAGGCTCGGAAGCGCGGCCACCAGGCCGTCGACATAGGCCGTGCCGAGCCGGCCCGTGGGCCAGTCCTCGAGTGGCCCCAGGTCCAGCAGCAGCCGGATGACCGGGAAGTGCGCATGCAGAGACGGGCCGACATAGACGTTGCGTTCGAGGATGCGCATGCGGCGTTCTCTCCTGGTTTGGGTGGGGCCGGTCAGGACCGGATCAGGACTTGGGGCGGTTCAGCGTGCCGGCGTCGGCCTGCCGCGTGTGCAGGTTGAAGGTGGCGCCCTGCGTGAGGATGTGCAGCTTCAGCCCCAGCAGGCACACCGGCCGGCCTTCGCTGACGCTGTCCATCGAGGAGAACTGGGTCTCGGCGGCGTCGACCACCGTGATGGCGCCCGAGCCTTCCACGTGCACCGTGTTGTCGGGCGCGATGAACGCGGCCGTGTCCTCGTCCAGCCCCATGCCCACGGCGAAGGGGTTGTAGGCCAGCGCGGTGAGCAGGCGGCCGAGACGGTCGCGCTGGCGGAAGTGCTGGTCGATGATGAAGCGGTTGGTCAGGCCGAGGCCGGGCGCCAGGCGCACCGAGCCGGCCACCGGCGTCGAGCCCTCGTCGCCGAAGGCGATCATGTGCTCGCTGATGAAGGCCGCACCGGCGCTGGTGCCGGCCACGGGCACCCCGGCGGCGTTGAGCACCCGGATGGCCTTGGCCACCGACGTGCCGCCCAGCAGCGTGGACAGGCGCAGCTGGTTGCCGCCCGTGAAGAAGACACCGGTGGCCTGCTGCAGGCGCGCCAGGCGGCCCGGTTCCTCGCAGTCGCGCCGGGTGTCGAAATCCAGGGCGCTCACGCGGCCCGCACCGAGCTCGCCGAAGATGCGCTCGTAGCGCGGCCCGGTGTCTCGCATCTGGCTGGCCGCGGGAATGACGAGGATGTCGGCATCGTTGCCCCCGGCCAGCTGCACGAACCGGCGCAGGATCTGCGGTGAGTTTTCCTTCTCCTCGGCGCCGCCGATGGGGATGATCCACCCCCGTTCCCGGCCCTCGGCCACCTTGCTGGCACACATGCGATCGCGATCCTTGTTCAGTTGGGGCGATGATGCCAGCCTCGCCCGCCGAAAATCCCCCATGCACCCACAGACGATCGAACTCCTTCGCGCCGGCCCCGGCCTGCGCCACACGCTGACGGTGCTGCACTTCGGCACCCCCGGCAGCGGGCCGGTGGCCACGATCCAGGCCGCCCTGCACGCCGACGAGGTGCCCGCCATGCTGGTGGCGCAGGCTCTGCGCGGGCAACTGGCGGCGCTGGAAGCCGCCGGCCACCTGCGCGGCGAGGTGCGGTTGATCCCGGTCGCCAACCCGGTGGGCCTGGCCCAGCAGGTTCTGGGCATCGACCAGGGCCGGTTCGACCTGCGCGACGGCCTGAACTTCAACCGCGGCTATGCCGACGTGACCGAGGGCGCCGCCGCGCTGCTGGCCGGCCGGCTGGGCGCCGACCCCGCTGCCAACGCCGCGCTGGTGCGAACCGCGCTGGCGCAGGCCGCCGAGTCGCTGCCGGCCGCCACGCCGGTACAGGACCTCAAGCGCCACCTGCTGCGCCTGGCCGTGGCCAGCGACATCGTGCTCGACCTGCACTGCGACCACGAGGCGGCCATGCACCTGTATGCCTCGACACCGCACGCCGCCACGGCCGTCGAGTTCGGTGCGCTGCTGGGGGCGCAGGCCGTGCTGCTGGCGGAGGAGTCGGGCGACTCACCCTTCGACGAAGCCTGCAGCCGGCCCTGGCCGGCGCTGCAGCAGCGCTTCCCGGCGCACCCGCTGACGGCGGGCTGCTTCAGCGCCACGGTGGAGTTGCGCGGGCAGGCCGACACCGACCATGCCCTGGCCGCGCAGGACGCCGCGGCCATCGTGGAGTTCCTGCGCCGGCACGGCATCGTCGACGGCGCGCCCGCGCCGCTGCCGCCCGCGCTGTGCGAGCCCACGCAGCTGGCTTCATCCGAACCCGTGACGTCGCCGCAGACCGGCGTGGTGGTGTTTCACGTCCGGCCCGGCGAGACCGTGTCGGCGGGGCAGCCCGTGGCCGACATCGTCGACGTGGAGACGGGGCAGGCGGTGCCTGTCCTGGCGCAGTCCGCCGGCGTGCTGTATGCGCGCATCGCCACGCGCTGGGCGCTGCCGGGCTCGCGAATCGCCAAGATCGCCGGCCGCACGCTGGCGCGCACCGGCAAGCTGCTGGGTGCCTGAGGCCGGGTGCTGAAGCCGACGCCTGAGGCCAGCGCCCGAGGCCGGTGTCTGAAGCCCTTCCCTCAGCGCGCCTCGGCCAGCAGCATGGCCGCGCCCTTCTCGGCGATCATGACCGTGGGGCTGGCGGTGTTGCCCGACACGATCTCGGGCATGACCGAGGCGTCGATCACGCGCAGCCCCGGCACGCCGCGCACGCGCAGGCTCGAGTCCACCACCGCCATCTCGTCCTCGGCGGGCCCCATGCGGGCGCTGCCCACCGGGTGGTAGATGGTGCCGGCCCGCTGGCGCAGCGCGGCCAGCAGGGCGCCGTCTTCCTGCGCCTCGGGGCCGGGCCAGAGCTCCTGCGGCCGGTGGCGTGCCATCGCGGGGGCGGCCATCAGGCGGCGTGACCAGCGCATGCCGGCGATCATCACGCGGCGGTCGCGCTCGGTGGCGAGGTAGTTCATGCGCAGGTCCGGCGCGCGGTCGGGCTCGGGGCCGGCCAGGCGCAGCGTGCCGCGGCTCTCGGGGCGCAGGTCGTAGCTGATCATCGTGAGGCCCGGGAAGTCGTCGAAGGGCGCGTCGAAGGCCGGCCGGGTGAAGGCCAGCACGTTCCAGCCGAGGTCGGCCCGGTCCACCTCGGGCGAGGAGCGCGCGAAGAGCCCGAGCTGGCAGGGCGCCATCGTCAGCGGCCCGCGCCGCTTTAGCGCCCACTGCAGCGCCATCGACGCCAGCGCGAGCCTGGAGTTCATGCGCTGGTTCAGCGTCTCGGCGCCTTCCAGCCGCCAGCGCAGGGCGATCTGCAGGTGGTCCTGCAGGTTCGCGCCGACGCCGGGCAGGTGGTGTCGCGGCGCCACGCCGTGGCCGGCCAGGTGGCCGGCGTCGCCGATGCCCGAACGCATCATCAGCATCGGGCTGCCGAACGCGCCTGCCGCCAGCACGACGGCGCACGCGGCAGCTGCCTGCCGGGGCTGGCCCTGCGCATCACGCCAGGCCACGCCGCTGGCGCGCTGCCCGTCGAAGAGCAGGCGTTCGGCGTGGGCGCCTGTGGCGATGCGCAGGTTGGGGCGCCGGCGCACCGCGGCCGACAGGTAGCCGTCGGCCGCGCTCCAGCGCCGTCCGTCGCGCTGGTTCACGTGGATCGGGCCCACGCCTTCGTGCTCGCCCGCGTTGAAATCCTCGCGCAGCGGCAGGCCCGAGGCCACGGCAGCGGCCTGCAGGTCGTCGAGCACCGGCCAGTGCATGCGCGCGCCCTGCACGGCCCACGCGCCGCCGCTGCCGTGCAGCGGCGTGTCGCCGAAGAGGTGGTCCTCGCTGCGCCTGAAGTAGGGCAGCACGTCGTCCCAGCCCCATCCGGTCAGGCCGCGCGCGCGCCAGGCGTCGTAGTCGGCGGCGTGGCCGCGGATGGCCACCATGCCGTTGATAGCGGTGGAGCCGCCCATCACCTTGCCGCGCGGGTGGCGCAGCACGCGGCCGTCGAGCGCGGGCTCGGGCGCGCCGTCGTGGCACCAGTCCCAGCGCGGGTTGCCGATCGTCCAGCGGTAGCCCACGGGCACCTTGAACCAGCGCGAATCGGCTTCGCCCCCGGCTTCGAGCAGCAGCACGCGGTGGCGCGGGTCGGCCGAGAGCCGGTTGGCCAGCACGCAGCCGGCAGCCCCCGCGCCGACGATGACGAAGTCGGCGTCGAAGTCCGGAGACATCACTGCTTCTGGATGCCCGCGCGCTTGACCAGCGAGCCCCAGCGCTCGTACGAATCCTTCACCTCGCGCGAGAGTGCTTCGGGCGTGGAGCTCTCGGCCGTGTAGGCGCCGGTCTTGAAGAAGTCCTGCACGGACTGCTGCGCGATCGACTGCGCCAGCGCGGCGTTGAGCTTCGCCACGGTGGCAGGCGCCATGCCCTTGGGGCCGAACCAGCCGAGGAAGCTGACGATGTCGATGTCCTTCACGCCCTGCTCGCTGACGGTGGGCACGTCGGGCAGGAAGGGGCTGCGCTGCGGCGCGGCCACGGCGATGATGCGGGCCTTGCCGCTCTTGCTGTTCTGGATGGCGGCCGGCGCGGCGTCGAAGGCCACCTGCACGCGGCCCTCCAGCAGGTCGGCCGCGAGGTCGGCGCCGCCCTTGTACGGGATGTGCTCCATGTCGACCCCGGCATTGGCCTTGAAGGTCTCGCCGAAGATGTGCGCCGAGGTGCCGGTGCCGAACGACGCGTAGCTGAGCTTGCCGGGGTTGGCCTTGCCGTAGGCCACGAGCTCCTGCAGGTTCTTCACGGGCAGCTGCGCGTTCACCACGATCACCAGCGGGCCGCGTGCGCCCATGGTGATGGGTGTGAAATCGCTGAAGGGGTCGAAGGTGGCCGACTTCAGCGTGTGCGGGATCTGCGCCATCGTGGAACTGGCACTGTAGAAGATCGTGTGGCCGTCGGGTGCTGCGCGCAGCACTTCCTGTGCGGCCAGCAGCGTGCCGCCGCCCGGCTTGTTCTCGATGACCACGGGCACGCCCAGGATCTCGGCGAGCTTCGGGGTCACGGCGCGCGCCTGCGCGTCCACGCCGATGCCGGGCGGGAAGGCGACGATCACACGCACGGGTTTGCCCTTGATCGGGAATTCCTGCGCGTGGGCGCCGAAGGCCGCGAGTGCGGCGGCGGCGACGAGAAAGCGGCGGGTCATCTTCATGGTGTGTCTCCGGGTCGGTTCGTTTGTTGTCGGGTGAAAGGCGAGGGCGGGTCAGTCGGTGGAGTCGTTGCGCACCAGCACCGCACCCTGCTGCAGCGGGCCCACGTTGCGGCGGTAGATCTGCAGCCAGCCGCGGTCGAAGGCGGGCTTGGGCGGTGTCCAGGCGGCGCGTCGGCGCGCCATTTCATCGGCGTCGACCTGAAGGTCGCATTGCCGCGAGTCGAGGTCGATCAGCACCGGGTCGCCGTCCTGCACCAGCGCCAGCGGGCCGCCGAGTGCGGCCTCGGGCGAGACCTCGGCCACCACCAGGCCCTTGCAGACCAGGCCAGAGAGGTGGCCGTCGGTCAGCAGCGCGACCTGGTCGCCGAGGCCGGCGCCGTCGATGGCGAAGACCACGCGCGAGGCGCCGCCGCCCATGGCCGGGCCGCCGCGCACGCCCGCGCCGCGCATCACCACCACGTGGCCGGGCCGGATGCGCCCGTCGCGCAGCGCGGCGATGGCCGCATCCGAGGTATCGAAGCACAGCGCCGGGCCCTGGAAGCGGCGGGTCTTGCGTTCGTGGATGCCGGTCTTGACGATGCCGCTGTCCGGGCACATGGAGCCGCGCAGCACCACGATGGCGGGGCTCCGTGCGAAGGGGCGGTCCAGCGGGCGGATGACCTCCGGGTTGCACACCACGGCATCGGCCAGTTCGGCCCGCACGGTGCGGCCGGTGACGGTGAGCGCGTCCTGCGCCAGCAGCGGCTGCAGGCGCCGGAGCACGGCATGGCAGGCCCCGGCGTCCTCGAACTGCTCGATGGTGTGCTCGCCCACCGGCCGCACGCCGGCGATGACGGGCGTGCTGTCGGCCAGGCGCTCGAACAGGCCGTAGACATCCACGCCCGCCTCGGCCTCGGTGGACACGGCCTGCAGGTGCTTGATGCAGTTGACCGAGCCGCCCACCGCCAGCACCGCGCGCACGGCGTTGGTGAACGCGGCCGCAGTAAGGATCTGCCGCGGCCGCAGGTCGTCCAGCACCATGGGCACGATGCGGGCGCCGGCCGCGCGCGCGTCGGCGAACATCTTGTCCGACAGCGCCGCCACGGGCGCGCTGCCGGGCAGCGCCATGCCCAGCGCCTCGCAGACGATGTGCATCGAGTTGGCGGTGCCCATGCCCGAGCACACGCCCGGGCCGCGGATGGCCTCGCGGCTCATGCCGACCAGTGTCTCGGTGTCCATCGCGCCCGCCACCACGTGCATGGCGCCGACGAACACGTCCTCGATGTCGCAGTGGTGGCCCCGGAATTCGCCGCTGGGCTGGTAGCCGCAGGGCACGAGGATGGTGGGGATGTCCAGCCGCGCGGCCGCCATCAGCTGGCCGGGCACGGTCTTGTCGCACGACGTGAGGCAGACCATGCCGTCGAGCTGCGCGCCCTCGACCGCAGATTCGATGTCGTTGGTGACCAGGTCGCGCGCGCCCAGCATGTAGGCGCCGCGCGCGCCGGCGCCGCTGATGAAGTCCGAAGGCGCGGCGGTGCGGATCTCGAACGGCACGCCGCCCGCCGCGCGGATGGCGTCCTTCACGACCCGGGCCACCTGGTCGAGGTGGCTGAAGCAGGCGGCAAGCTCGCTGCTGGAATTGACGACCGCGATCTTCGGCTTCTCGCAGTCGGCCTCCGGAATGCCGAGCGCGCGCCAGTGGGCGTTGCGCACCGACCAGAGGTAGGAGCCGCGCGGGAAGTTGCTGCGCAGGGGTCTGCTCATCGGGTGGCCTCGGGGCTGACTTGGGGTGTGTCCTGGGGTGTGATGGTCACGAGCCCGGCATCGGCGTCCACGCGCACCCAGTCGCCGGTGCGGATGAGCGTCAGCGGGTCGCGGTCGAAGTCGGTCATGGCGGGGGCATGGCTCACGACGGTGCCGAGCGCCACCTTGGTGGTCATCTCGTTGAAGAGCCAGGCTGCGGGGGCGGTGCCCATGGCGCGCGCCACGTGGAACTGCGCCGACCAGCCCGACGAGCCCTTGGCGCCCGGAAACACCAGCACCTTGCCGGCGAAGCTGACGCCGCGAAGCTCGTGCCGGGTCTCGACGACGGTGCCGGTGCGGGGGTCGACACCGCCCCAGCCGGAGATGCGCTCGACGGTGACCAGCGCTTCGCCTTCGGCCACGCCGCCGACGACCTTGCGGCCGCGGATGAGGATGGGTTCAGCCGCCATGCCACCGCCCCGTGCAGGCCGCGTCGATGCACTGCGCCGTGGTGCCGAACCAGGCTTGCACCCCCAGGATGGCGGGCAGGTAATGCGCCTGCTTGGCCGAATCGCAGGCCACCACACGGGTGCCCGGCGGTACGGCACGGCTCATGGCCGAGCAGCTGTCGGTGAGGATCTTGCCGCCCGCGGCCTCGATGATGCGCGTGTAGCCGTTGCGGTCGGCCAGGTCCTTGATCGAGCGCGGGGTCCAGATCCACAGCGCGCTGTTGGCGTGGACATGGCGGCCTTCGAGCAGCTGCGCGGCCTCCCAGATCTGCCCGATGGTGTAGTGCGGGCAGCCGAGCATCACGTAGTCGACGGCGCGGTCGGTGCCCATCGCATTGATGCGCTCCAGCGTGGCGGCGCGCTCGCGCGCGCCGTAGCTTCGCACCTCCTGAGGGCGGCGCCCGCCGAAGGCGACGTCCCAGGTCGGCGCCTCGGGCGTGATGCCGATCAGGTGGTACATCTCGACGCCGCCGGAGGACGATGCCGCCGCGCCGAAGTGCTTCAGGCGCGGCAGGTTGGGCGTGCCCATCGCACCGCGCACGGCGGGCACGCGGTCCTGCACCCAGTCGCCCATCCAGTAGCCGAGCAGGCCCCAGTCCTCGACGGACTCCACGGGGATCTCGAGTTCCACGCCCTGCGTGGCCTGGCGCGGGCCGTCCTGGTGGTAGCCCCAGTCGGGGATGCGGCAGGTGAGCATCGCGGCGCTGGTGCTCTCGCGGCCTTCGGTGTTGGTGCGCGCGCCCAGCACCGAGTTGACATAGATGACAGCCGAGGACTCCATCCACGCGCAGTGCTCGCCGCGCGTGGGCACGTTGCCCACCTGGTACGGCGTGCAGGTGTTCATCATCTGCACGCCCATGCCCGCGGCCATGGCCTCGCTGCGCTTGTAGAACTGGACGATCTCGTCGCTGACGCCCATCTCCACGGGGTGGTGCGGGTCGAAGCCCAGCTGCAGGTGGGAGCTGAAGGCCCGCACCTTGGGCACGCTGACGACTTCGGCGCTGTCGAGGTTGAACTCGCTGAAGACGGCGTCGAGCCCGCCCTGCGCGAGCGCGAAGTCGCGCATGAAGGGCGTGGTGGCGGTCACGGTGCCGCAGACGTTGTACGTCTCGACCAGGCGTTCCGCGCCGAGCGCTTCGCCGTAGCGGATGAGCAGGTCCATCGCGCGGGCGACGGCTGCGCCGTCTCCGCCGTCGCGCATGGCCTTCTCGACATCGGTCAGCCTCATGCGGGCTCCTGGGTGGGTGCGGGGTCGGGCGCCGTGGCGGGGGTGGCGGGGTTGGCGGGGTTGGCGGGTGCCGTCGCCGATGCGGGTTCCGGTTCCGGAACGGCGGCGCGGCCGCCGATCACGCCCGCGACTTCAAGGGTGAGCGCCACCAGGGCCGGCGCCACGTCGCGGCGCAACCGGGCCTCGGTGAAGTCGAAGGCCGGGCCGCCGCAGTTGAAGGCCATCACCTCGCCGCGCGGGCCGGTCAGGGCCACCGACACCGAGTTGATCTCGCGGTGAAAGGAGCCCATCGACACGCACCAGCCGTGCAGGTCGCGCTCGGCCAGCGCCGCGTTCAGCCCGGCTTCGAGGCCCGGCCATTCGTTGCCGCGCGACAGGCGCAGGGAGTCGATCAGCGCGGCGCGCTCGGCGGCCGGCAGCGCGCCCAGGTAGGCCCGGCCCAGCGCCGAGTTGGGCAGCGGCACGCGGGAGCCGACGTCCAGCCGCGCCGCGAGCATGGCCGTGCGGGCGCGGCAGGCTTCCACCAGAACGAGCTCGAGGCCATCGCGCACCGCGAGGTAGACCGACCCGCCGAAGCGGTCGGCCAGCAGCTGCATGCCGGGCCGGGCGGCGGCGCGCACGTCCAGGCCCGACAGGAAGGTCTGCGCGAGCGACACCACGCCGGCGCCGAGCATGTAGCGCTCGCCGTCCGGCTCGGCCTGCAGCCAGCGGTGCGCCACCAGCGTGGCCGCCAGGCGGATGACCGAAGGGCGCGGGATGCCCGTGAGCCGCGAGAGCTCGGTCGGCCCCATCACGCGGCGGTCCTCGCTGAAGCACTGCATGAGCGCGAGGCCGCGGTCGAGCGCGCTGACGGTGTCCTGGGCCATGGTGTTCAGGCCGGGGTGGCGGCCTTGGCGGCCGTGGGTGGCGTGGCTGCGGCGGTGATGTCCTGGGTGTTTCCAACAGCCTCGCCTGTGCTCGTGCTGCCCGTGGTGTCCAGGGGGTCGGTGGCGTCGTTCGCCATGCGCAGGTACACGCCCTGCGCGCGCAGCGCCTGTTGCAGTTCCGGCACATCCACGGCGCGCGGCTGCACGCCGTGCCGCACCGCCAGCGCGGCGGCGGTGCCGGCGGCCTGCCCGGTGATCCAGCACTGCGGGATCTCGCGCATGAAACCGTGCGAGTTCTTGTCGCAGCTGATGTGGCGGCCGCAGGCGATCAGGCCGTCGAGCGACTCGGGCACCAGCGCGCCGTAGGGGATGGAGATGTTGGGGAACTTCGGGCTGACGGCCGGCGTGACGCCGATCTCGTCGGGCAGCGCCAGGCCGTCGGGCCAGCGGCTGCGCAGCACGGCGTCCACGCCCTTCAGGCGCCGGGCGTGGCGCACGCCGATCTGAGGCGCGCTCTGCAGCAGGTACGCGTTCTCGAAGCCGGGCGCGTGCGCGCGGTAGTGGTCCAGGTGGGCGGCCATGGCGCGGTGCGATCGCACTTCTACCGCGGTGAGATCGTCGATGTCCAGCGCCGAGTAGCCTGTCTGGCGCGGGCCCATGAAGAGCGCGATGTCGTCGCGCCAGGAGACGAAGGGCCGGTCGAACAGCCCGCAGGCCTCGCGCCCGCTGGCCATGAAGGCCGAGAAGGCCTCGGGCTGGCCGGCCTTGAAGGCGATCCAGCGCTGCATGTCGACGCCGCCGAACATCCAGGAGGTGTTCATGCAGTGGTGCACGTCTGCGGCCTCGATGTCGTTGTCGTAAGCGGCGCCTGCGCGGGCGAAGAGGTCGCCGTCGCCGGTGGCGTCCACCACCACCTTGGCGCGCAGTGCGAGTCGGCCTTCCTTGCTCTCGAAGCTGATGCCGGCCACGCGGCCGTCCTCGACGATGGGCTGGCTGGCCCATGCGTGGTAGACCAGCTTGACGCCGCTCTCCAGGCAGATTTCCTGGCTGAGCAGTTTCAGCCGCTCGGGGTCGATGGTGGGCGACCAGGTCACGATGCCGTGGTACGCGGCGGTGCGCTGGCTCCAGTGCGCGGCCTTGCCGGTGTCGGTGGAGCCCCAGTCGCCCGGCGCCGGGCCGGCCACGGCCTCGGGCGGCAGGCGGTCGAACAGTTCCTGCGCGAAGCCGCGGATGACGAGCCGCCCCGTCCAGTCGGTCATGCGGTCGATCCACAGCACCAGGCCGCCCGTGGACAGGCCGCCCAGGTGGTTGTAGCGCTCGAGCAGCACCACGTCGGCGCCCTGGCGGGCTGCCGCAGCCGCAGCGGCAGTGCCCGAGGGCCCGCCGCCCACCACCAGAACGTCGCACTCCCGGTAGACGGGGATGTCGCGTGCGGCCTCGTGGTGCGTGCCCAGGTCGGGGCGCAGCGGCTTGGCGTCGCGGGCGAAGATGTCGGCGGTCAGGATGCGTTCGTCGGTGCGGACGACCGACTGCATCGTGGGGGGCTGGCTCATCGCGCAATGATGGACACACTGTCCGAAAAAACGGACAGGGGCATCCAGCATTGACGAGTTCAGCGGATCTGTTCTATTTTTTCGGACACATCGTCCACAAAAAGAACATCGCTGACGGGTGGGTTCAGCTTCGCGGCTGCACGCCCACGGGCGGTGCCTTGGTGACGCGCACCTTGCCACCGGTGGACACCAGGATCACCGCGTCGCCCGGCCGCAGGACCTCGTTGCCCTTGGCCTGCACGACCGAGCGCCGTTCGCCGTTCTTCAGCTGGACCAGCACTTCGATGGCGTCCTCGCGCGTGGTGGCGCGTTCGACGGTGTTGCCGACCACGCCGCCGACCACGGCGCCCAGCACGCCCAGCGCGATCGATTCGCGGCTGTTGCCGCGCGACGCGCCTGTGACGCCGCCGATGACTGCGCCGGCCGAGGCGCCGACGCCCGACTGGCTGCCGTCGACGGTGACGTCGCGCACCGACAGCACGGTGGCGTCGGTCACCGTGGCCAGGCGCTGGGCCTCGTTGCGGCTGACGACGTCGGGGCTGGTGGTGGTGCAGGCGGCGAGAGCGAGCACGGACAGGGCAAGCAGCAGTTTCTTCATGGCAATGTTTCCTCCACGGGAGTGGACTTCATTGTCGGCCGGGCCGTTCTCGGGGCCCAGGTAAAGAAGTGTTAGCCGTGCAGCCGACTGCTGCGGGGCACCGACGCCAGAAGGAACTCCATCTGGTCGGACACGATGCGGCGCCCCCGCAGGATCATGTCCTCGTGCAGGCTGGGCACGTAGGGAAGGTAGAGCAGCGTCATGTGCGCCTCTTCAGGCAGGCGGCTGCCCTTGCTGCCGTTGCAGGCCTTGCAGGCGGTGATGCAGTTCATCCAGGTGTCCTGCCCGCCGCGCGACACCGGGACGATGTGCTCGCGGGTCAGGTGGTCGAAGTGGAAGCTGCCGCCGCAGTAGGCGCACACATTCCGGTCACGCACGAAAAGCTTGGGGTTGCTGAGGGCCGGCACCTGCCGCCACGCCCGGCTGGGCACGCTGCCGCGGACGGCGATGATGGGGTGCACCTCGATGCGCGACTGCAGGCCCGTGGTGCGCTGGATGCCCCCGCGCAGGGTGCGGAAGGTGTCGCCGAGTGTCCAGGCGACGCTGTCACACGCATACAGCACCGCGGCTTCACGGGCGCTGATCCAGGCCTGAGGGCGGCCCGAGACATCAAGCTGCAGCACATCCATCACCACGAAGGGTACTGCAATTGGCATGCCGTGCTCAATGGCCTTCATCGCCGTCGAAGGGTGTTCATACGGCCGTCATCTAGGGTTGGAACCCTAAAAAATGCCGGGTTATGGCACCCCGCGCCGACCCAGGCTCTGCAAAATAGAACGACCGTTCGATTCCTTCACGACCTTGTCCGCACACCCCCCGTCCCGATCGCTCCAGAAGGGCCAGCAGACCCGCGCCGCCATCCTCGATGCGGCGCTGGGCATGGCCTCGCACATGGGGCTGGAGGGGCTGTCGATCGGCGCGCTGGCCGAGGTGACCGGCATGAGCAAGTCGGGCGTGTTCGCCCACTTCGGCTCGCGCGAGGAACTGCAGATCTCCGTCATCCGCGAATACCACGCGCGCTTCGAGGAAGAAGTGTTCTTCCCGGCCATCGACGAGGCACGCGGCCTGCCGCGGCTGTCCGCGCTGTTCGAGCGCTGGATCCGCCGCGTCTCGGTCGAGCTCGATTCCGGCTGCATCTACATCAGTGGCGCGGTCGAGTTCGACGACCGCCCCGGCCCCGTGCGCGACGCGCTGGCCTCGATGGTCGGCGCCTGGCACGCCGCACTGGCGCGCGCCATCGGCATCGCCGTCGACGAAGGCCACCTGCGCGCCGACACCGACCCGCTGCAGATGCTGTTCGAACTGCACGGTCTGATCCTCGCGCTGCACCACGACGCCCGCTTCCTGCGCAACCCGGGCGTGCTCGACCGCGCGCGCCGCGGTTTCGCCCGTGTGATCTCCGATTACCAGACGGCCCCGCAGGACGCTCCTGCCGAGCCCACTGCGGCCACCGCGCCCACCGCGCCGGGTCCAGGTTCCCTGAATCACCCGCATTCCCCGAATCCCCAGTCTTCCCTCCAGGAGTAGTTCCATGCCCACCTACAACCCGCCTCTGCGCGACATGCAGTTCGTGCTGCACGAACTCTTCCAGTCCACCGAGCAGCTGAAGGCCATGCCGAAGTACGCCGAGATCGACGCCGACACGATGGACGCCGTCATCGAGCAGGCCGGCAAGTTCGCGGCCGAAGTCATCTTCCCGCTCAACATCTCCGGCGACGCCGAGGGCTGCACGCTGGACAAGGCCACCCACGAGGTGACGGCGCCCAAGGGCTTCAAGGCCGCCTACGCCGCCTACGTGGAAGGTGGCTGGGCCAGCCTCAGCTGCGACCCGGCCTACGGCGGGCAGGGCCTGCCGCTGGTGCTGAACCAGTGCCTCTACGAGATGCTGAACTCGGCCAACCAGGCCTGGACGATGTACCCCGGCCTGTCGCACGGCGCCTACGAGTGCCTGCACGCCCACGGCACGCCGGAGCAGCAGGCCACCTACCTGCCGCGCCTGACCAGCGGCGAGTGGACGGGCACCATGTGCCTGACCGAGCCGCACTGCGGCACCGACCTCGGCATGCTGCGCACCAAGGCCGAGGCGCAGGCCGACGGCAGCTACAAGCTGACCGGCCAGAAGATCTTCATCTCCGCCGGCGAGCACGACCTGGCCGCCAACATCATCCATCTGGTGCTGGCCCGTCTGCCGGACGCGCCGGCCGGCAGCAAGGGCATCTCGCTCTTCGTCGTGCCCAAGTACCTGGTGAACGCCGACGGCAGCGTGGGCGAGCGCAACGCCATCCACTGCGGCGCGCTCGAGCACAAGATGGGCATCCACGGCAACGCCACCTGCCAGATGGTGCTCGACGGCGCCACCGGCACGCTCGTGGGTCAGCCGCACAAGGGCCTGGCGGCCATGTTCGTGATGATGAACGCCGCCCGCCTGGGCGTGGGCAACCAGAGCCTCGGCCTCACGGAAGTGGCCTACCAGAACGCCGTGGCCTACGCGAAGGACCGGCGCCAGATGCGCAGCCTGTCCGGCACGAAGCAGCCCGACCAGCCGGCCGACACCATCATCGTGCACCCCGATGTGCGCAAGATGCTGCTGACGGCCCGCGCCTACGCCGAAGGCGGCCGCGCGCTGGCGATCTTCACCGCGCTCAAGATCGACGAGGAGCTGTCCGCCGAGAGCGAGGAAGACCGCCAGGAAGCGGCCGATCTCGTCGCCCTGCTGACGCCCATCATCAAGGCCTTCATGACCGACAACGGCTGGATCGCCACCTCGCACTGCATGCAGGTCTTCGGCGGCCACGGCTACATCCGCGAATGGGGCATGGAGCAGCTGGTGCGCGATTCGCGCATCAACATGATCTACGAAGGCACCAACACCATCCAGTCGCTCGACCTGCTGGGCCGCAAGGTGCTGGGCGACAACGGCAGGAAGCTGAAGAAGTTCGGCAAGCTGATCCAGGAATTCGTCGAGGAAGAGGGCGTCAACGAGGCCATGCAGGAGTTCGTGAACCCGCTGGCCGAACTGGGCGACAAGCTCACCAAGCTGACGATGGAACTCGGCATGAAGGCCATGGGCAACGCCGACGAAGTGGGCGGCGCCGCGGTGGATTACCTGCGCGTGGCCGGCCACCTGACGTATGCCTACTTCTGGGCCCGCATGGCCAAGATCGCGCTCGAGAAGCAGAATTCGGGCGACCCGTTCTACACCGCCAAGCTGGCCACGGCGCGCTTCTACTTCGCCAAGCTGCTGCCGGAGACGGCGGGCCTGATCCGCACGGCCCGCAGCGGCGTGGCGCCGCTGATGGCCATGGAAGAAGCGCTGTTCTGAGCGCGCCCTCACACCACCGACGAACACCCCACCAGGAGACAAGCATGAAGACACTGATCGCCGTCGCACTCTTCGCCGCCGCCGGCACCGCATTCGCCCAGGCCACCCCGGTCGGCGTGTGGAAGACCATCGACGACAAGACCAAGACCGAGAAGGCGCAGATCCGCATCACCGAGAGCGGCGGCGTCATGCGCGGCGTGATCGAGAAGCTGCTGGCGCCCGATGCCAAGCAGGACGGCGTGTGCGACAAGTGCGAGGACGACCGCAAGGGCAAGCCGATGATCGGCCTCGAAGTCGTGCGCGGCGTGAAGAAGGCCGACGACGAGAACCTGTGGGACAGCGGCACCATCCTCGATGCGGCCGAAGGCAAGGTCTACAAGGTGCGCATGCAGCCGGCCGATGGTGGCAAGAAACTGGAAGTCCGGGGCTACGTGGGCATGCCCATGCTGGGCCGTACCCAGACCTGGATCCGAGTGGAATAAGGAAGACCGATGAACCGATTCAATGTCCGCAAGGTCGCCGTGCTCGGCGCCGGCGTGATGGGCGCGCAGATCGCCGCCCAGCTCGTCAACTGCAAGGTGCCCGTCGTTCTGTTCGACCTGCCGACGGATGCGGGTCCGCAGACTTCGGGTTCGAAGAGCGGCATCGCGATGCGCGCCATCGAGAACCTGAAGAAGCTCAAGCCCGCGCCGCTGGGCGTGGTGGCTGACGCCGCGCTCATCCAGCCGGCCAACTACGAAGAGCACCTCGGGCTGCTGGCCGACTGCGACCTCGTCATCGAGGCCATTGCCGAGCGCATGGACTGGAAGCTGGACCTGTACCAGAAGATCGCGCCCGCGCTGAACCCGGCGGCCATCGTGGCCAGCAACACCTCGGGCCTGTCGATCACGAAGCTGAGCGCGGCGCTGCCCGAGAGCATCCGCCCGCGCTTTTGCGGCATCCACTTCTTCAACCCGCCGCGCTACATGAGCCTGGTGGAGCTGATCCCGACGCCCACCACCGAGCCCGGCATCCTCGACCAGCTCGAGAGCTTCGTCACCACCGCCGTCGGCAAGGGCGTGGTTCGGGCCAAGGACACCCCCAATTTCGTGGCCAACCGCGTCGGCATCGCCGGCATGCTGGCCACCATCCACGAGGCCGGCAAGTTCGGCCTGAGCTACGACGTCGTCGACGACCTCACGGGCAAGAAGATGGGCCGCGCCAGCAGCGGCACCTTCCGCACCGCCGACGTGGTGGGCCTGGACACGATGGCGCACGTCATCAAGACGCTGCAGGACAACCTGGCCGACGACCCGTTCTTCCCGAGCTACGCCACGCCCCCGGTGCTCAAGCGCCTGATCGAGCAGGGCGCGCTGGGCCAGAAGAGCGGCGCCGGCTTCTACAAGAAGGTGGGCAAGGACATCCTTCGCCTGGACCCTGACAAGGGCGAGTACGTGGCCGGCGGCGGCAAGGCCGACACGCTGGTCGAGCGCATCCTGAAGAAGCCCGCGGCCGAGCGCCTGAAGCTGCTGCGTGAATCGAGCAACCCGCAGGCGCAGTTCGTGTGGGCCATCCTGCGCGACAGCTTCCACTACGTGGCCGTGCACCTGCACGAGATCGCCGAGTGCGCGCGCGACGTCGACTTCGCCATGCGCTGGGGCTTCGGCATGAAGCAGGGCCCGTTCGAGCTCTGGCAGGACGCCGGCTGGCTGCAGGTGGCGCAATGGGTGAAGGAAGACATCGAGGCCGGCAAGGCCCTGTGCGCCGCGCCGCTGCCGCAGTGGGTGTTCGACGGCCCGGTGGCCGCCGCCGGCGGCGTGCACCGCCCCGAAGGTTCCTGGAGTGCTGCGCACGCCCGCTTCGTGGCGCCGAGCACGCTGCCCGTGTACCAGCGCCAAGCCTTCCCCGAGACCGTGCTGGGCACCGATGCGCCCGCACCGCTGAAGGCCGGCACCGAGGAGTTCCGCAACGAGGAAATCCGCGTCTGGTCGCTCGACGGCGAGGTGCTGATCGCCAGCATCACCGCCAAGCTGCACCTCATCAGTCCGGCCGTCACCGAGGGCCTGCTGAAGGCCGTGGAGATTGCCGAGGCCGGGTACAAGGGCCTGGTGATCTGGTCGCCCGACGACGTGTTCTCGGCCGGTGCGAACCTGGAATCCCTGCTGCCGGTGTTCATGAAGCTCGGCGCCAAGGGCATCGCGCCCGAGGAGAAGAAGCTGCAGGACGCCATGCTGCGCATCCGCTACGCGCAGGTGCCGGTCGTGGCTGCCATGCGCGGCCTGGCGCTGGGTGGCGGTTGCGAGCTTGCCGTGCATTGCGCGCGCCGTGTCGCGCACCTGGAAAGCTATGTCGGCCTCGTCGAGGTGGGCGTGGGCCTGATCCCGGGCGGTGGCGGCCTGGCCTACATCGCGCGCCGTGCGGCCGAGATGGCCGGCGCCGGCAACGCGAAGGCCGACCTGCTGCAGTTCCTGAGCGACGGCTTCACCAACGCCGCGATGGCCAAGGTGGCCACCAGCGCGCTGGAAGCACGCCAGATGGGCTGGCTGCTGCCTGACGACGTGGTCGTGCCGCACAAGGACGAACTGCTGTTCGTGGCCACGGCGCAGGCCCGCGCCATGGCCGACAGCGGCTACCGCCCGCCGCACCGCGCAACGTTCCAGGTGGCCGGCCGCAACGCGCGCGCCACCATCACGGGGCAGCTCGTGAACCTGCGCGACGGCGGCTTCGCCAGCGCGCACGATTTCCACATCGCCAGCCTGATCGCCGACGTGGTCTGCGGCGGCGATGTCGACGCCGGCTCGCTGGTGACCGAGGAATACCTCATGACGCTGGAGCGAAAGCACTTCTGCTCGCTGCTCGAGCACCCCAAGACGCAGGAACGCATCATGGGGATGCTGCAGACCGGCAAGCCCGTGCGCAACTGATCGGAGACGACGACATGACCCAATTGCAAGACGCCTACATCGTCGCCGCCACGCGCACGCCCATCGGCAAGTCCGGGCGCGGCTACTTCCGCAACACGCGGCCCGACGACCTGCTGGTCGCGGCGCTGCGCAGCGCCCTGGCCCAGGTGCCCACGCTCGACCCGAAGGCCATCGAGGACGCCATCATCGGCTGCAGCTTCCCCGAGGGCGAGCAGGGCATGAACATGGCCCGCGTGGCCATGGTGCTGGCCGGCCTGCCGCACTCGGTGGGTGGCGCCACCGTGAACCGCTTCTGCGCCTCGGGCCTGACCGCCGTGCAGATGGCGGCCGACCGCATCCGCACCGGCCAGGCCGACGTGATGATCGCGGGCGGCGCCGAGAGCATGAGCCTCGTGCCCATGACCGGCAACAAGCCCTCGTTCAACCCGGAAGTCTTCGCCCGCGACGAGAACATCGGCCTGGCCTACGGCATGGGCATGACGGCCGAGAAGGTGGCTGCGCAGTGGGGTGTCTCGCGCGAGGCGCAGGACGCCTTCGCGCTGCAATCGCACCAGCGCGCGCTGAAGGCCATCGCCGACGGCGAGTTCAGCGACGAGATGACCCCGTTCGACGTGGTCTCGCGCACGCCCGACCTCGCCACCGGCGACGTGATCACGAGCACCCGCACGGTCAGCATCGACGAAGGCCCGCGCGCCGAGACCTCGCTGGAAGGCCTGGGCAAGCTCAAGGCCGTCTTCGCCGCCAAGGGCAGCGTGACCGCCGGCAACAGCAGCCAGACGAGCGACGGCGCCGGGGCGCTGATCCTTGCCAGCGAGCGTGCCATCAAGACCTTCGGCCTGACGCCGCTGGCGCGCTTCGTCAGCTTCGCCGCGCGCGGCGTGCCGCCGCACATCATGGGCATCGGCCCGATCGAGGCGATTCCGGCCGCGCTGCGCTACGCCGGCCTGACCCAGGACCAGCTCGACTGGATCGAGCTGAACGAGGCCTTCGCCGCGCAGTCGCTGGCGGTGATGGACACGCTCAAGCTCGACCCCGCCAAGGTCAACCCCATGGGCGGCGCCATCGCGCTGGGCCATCCGCTGGGCGCCACCGGCGCCATCCGCGCTGCCACCGTCGTGCACGCCCTGCGCCGCCACAACCTGAAGTACGGGATGGTGACGATGTGCGTGGGCATGGGGCAGGGCGCCGCCGGCATCTTCGAACGCGTCTGAGGGAACTCCAGCCATGACCATCAGGACTGCCACGCTGAACGGCGTCACGACGATCGAGATCGCGCGCCCGGAGAAGAAGAACGCGCTCACCACGGCGATGTACCAGGCCATGGCCGACGCGCTGCGCGCCGCGGCCGAGGACCCGGCCGTGCGCGCGGTGCTGATCACCGGGCAGCCGGGCATCTTCACCTCGGGCAACGACATCGAGGACTTCATGGCCCGCCCACCCGGCCAGGGCGGCAGCGCCGTCGCCGAGTCGCCGGTGTTTCAGTTCATGCGCGCGCTGCTGGAGTGCGACAAGCCCGTGGTGGCCGCCGTCACCGGCGGCGCCATCGGCATCGGCACGACGATGCTGCTGCACTGCGACTTCGTCTATGTGTCGGACGAGGCGCGCCTGGCCATGCCCTTCGTGGCACTGGGCCTGGTGCCGGAGTTCGCGTCCAGCCTGCTGGTGCCGCAACTGATGGGCCAGCGCATGGCGGCCGAGAAGCTGCTGTTCGGCGACCCGTTCACACCCGAGCAGGCAGTGGAGTGCGGTATCGCCAACGCGGTGTTGCCGGCCAGCGAGGTGGTGAACCACGCGCGCCGCATCGCGGAACGCTTCAATGCGCTGCCGCCGGGCGCCGTGCGCGAGGCCAAGCGCCTGATGCGCGAGCCGCAGCGCGCCGAGATCCTGAAGGTGATTGCCGCCGAAGGCACGCTCTTCGCGGCCCGGCTGCGCAGCCCCGAGGCGATGGAGGCCTTCCAGGCCTTCTTCCAGAAGCGCAAGCCCGACTTCTCGAAATTCAGCTGAGCCGCATGTCGCTGACGCTCAAGCTCGCCCTCTCGCCGTTGCTGGTGGCGCAGGCCGTGCTGGCACGGCGCAAGGTGCCGCGCCTGCCTGAGGCCGGCGGGCCCCGTAGCGGCGCCGTCGGCGTCGGGCCGGCCCTGAAACTGCTGGTGGTCGGCGATTCGTCGGCGGCCGGCGTCGGCGTGGAGCGGCAGTCGCAGGCGCTGGCCGGGCCGCTGGCGCGCTACCTGGCCGAGGCCGCGAAGGCGCGGGTGCACTGGTGGCTGGTGGCGCGTTCCGGCGTCACCACCGCGCAGGCGCTGGAACTCCTGCGCGAGGCCGGCCCCTTGCTGGCCGACATCGCCGTCGTCGTCTCGGGTGTCAACGACGTGGTCGAGCAGGTCAGCTCGCGCCGCGCCGTGCGGGCGCGTGAGGCGTTGGCCGACGAGTTGCGCAACCGGCACGGTGTGCGCCACGTGGTGTTTGCGCCGCTGCCGCCGGTGCACCAGTTCCCGGGCCTGCCCCGGCCGCTGCGCTGGGTGGCAGGGGCCGATGCGCGCCGGCACGACCAGGCGCTGGCCGAGTGGGCGGCCACGCGCTCGGACGTCTCCCACGTCGACTTCGAGCTGCAGCTCAACCGCGGCGTCATGGCCGCCGACGGATTCCACCCCGGGGCCTCCGCCTACCGCCAATGTGCGACGATGCTGGCGCGGCACATCGCCAGCGACGTATGGCGACCCGACCCGAACATCTCGACCTGAGGACGACGGCATGACGATGCGTTCGCTGCACGGCAAGACTCTCTTCATCACCGGCGGCAGCCGCGGCATCGGCCAGGCGATCGCGGTTCGCGCGGCCGCCGATGGCGCGAACGTCGTGCTGGTGGCCAAGACGGTGGAGCCCAACCCGAAGCTGCCCGGCACGTTGTACAGCGCCGCCGAAGCCGTGGAGGCCGCGGGCGGCCGGGCCCTGCCGATTCCCACCGACATCCGCGACGAGGTCGCCGTGGCGGCGGCGGTGCAGATGGCGATCGAGCGCTTCGGCGGCATCGACATCCTCGTCAACAACGCCAGCGCCATCCACCTGACGCCCACGCCGCAGACGCCGATGAAGCGTTTCGACCTGATGTTCGGTGTCAACGTGCGCGGCACCTACTGCTGCACCCAGGCCTGCCTGGCCGCGCTGACCGAAAGCGCCAGCGCCGGGCGCCAGCCGCACGTGCTGAACCTGTCGCCGCCGCTGAGCATGAAGCCGCACTGGTTCGAATCGCACACCGCGTACACCATGGCCAAGTACGGCATGAGCATGTGCACGCTGGGCCATGCGGCCGAGTTCGCGCAGCTGGGCATCGCGGTCAACAGCCTGTGGCCGCGAACCGCCATCGCCACCGCGGCGCTTCAGATGATCCCGGGCGTGGACACCCGCATGTGCCGCACGCCGGAGATCATGGCCGACGCCGCGCACCTGGTGCTCACCAGCGACACGGGCGTCACGGGCAACTTCTTCATCGACGACACCCTGCTCGCCGAGCACGGCGTCACCGACTTCGACCGCTACTCGGTGGTGCCCGGCACCACCCGCTTCATCCCGGACTTCTTCGTCGACTGAACCGGCGCCGCCGGTATGGGGCGTCGCGTCAGGTGGCCAGCGGCCGTGGCTGCCCGTCGCGGTCGATCGCGACATACGTGAGGTTGGCCTCGGTGACCTTCACCACCTGCCAGTCCGCCGGGTTGCGTTCTGCCCAGACTTCCACGTTCACCGACACCGAGGTGCGGCCGATGCGCGTGATGCGCGCGTAGAAGCTCAGCAGGTCGCCGACCGACACCGGCTGCTTGAAGACGAACTCGTTGACTGCCACGGTGGCGATGCGGCCCTTGGCGATGCGCACCGGCAGCACGGCGCCGGCGAGGTCGACCTGGGCCATGACCCAGCCGCCGAAGATGTCGCCGTTGGCGTTGCTGTCGGACGGCATCGGAATCATCCGCAGAACCAGTTCTGCGTCATCGTGCACACTGGCGGGGCGATGCAGCATGGGGCCGGCACGGCTTGATTCGGTGTTCATCGGCCTCACCTCCTGAAACTGTCGAACTGCATTCTTCCATGAGACCCACCGTCGCCCTGCGCGCCACCGAGGCCGACGCCGCCTCCTCTGCCGGCCGTTCCGACTGGGCCACCCTGCGCAAGCTGCTGCCCTACCTGTGGCGCTACCGCTGGCGGGTCGGCTTCGCGCTGGCGTTCATGCTGATCGCGAAATTCGCGAACGTCGGCGTGCCGCTGCTGCTCAAGGCGCTGGTCGACGGCCTGTCGGTGCCGCCGGGCGGCGCGGTGGCGATGCTGGTCGTGCCCGTCGGGCTGCTGATGGCCTACGGCGCGCTGCGGCTGTCCACAACCGTGTTCGCCGAACTGCGCGAACTGGTCTTCGCCAAGGCCACCGAAGGCACGGCGCGCAGCATCTCGCTGCAGGTCTTCCGGCACCTGCATGCGCTGAGCCTGCGCTTCCACCTGGAGCGCCAGACCGGCGGCATGTCGCGCGACATCGAGCGCGGCACGCGGGCGGTTCACTCGCTGATCTCGTTCTCGCTGTACAGCGTGCTGCCGACGCTGGTCGAGGTGGTGCTGGTGCTCACGATCCTGGCCGTCAAGTTCGACGCCGGCTTCGCCTGGATCACCGGCGTGGCGGTCGTGCTGTACGCCATCTTCACGGTCAGCGTGACGGAATGGCGCACCAAGTTCCGCCTGCAGATGAACGAGTACGACTCGCGCGCGCACAGCAAGGCGATCGACGCGCTGCTGAACTACGAGACGGTGAAGTACTTCAACAACGAGGACTTCGAGACGCGCCGCTACGACGAAAGCCTCGAGCAGCTGCGCCGAGCCGCGCTGAAGAGCAAGACCTCGCTGTCGCTGCTGAACGCGGGTCAGCAGCTCATCATCGTCGTGGCACTGGTGGCCATCCTGTGGCGGGCCACGCAGGGCGTGGTCGCCGGCACCATGACGCTCGGCGATCTGGTCATGGTCAACGCGTTCATGATCCAGCTCTACATTCCGCTCGGATTCCTGGGCACCCTGTACCGCGAGATCAAGCAGAGCCTGACCGACCTCGACAAGATGTTCGTGCTGCTGGCGCGCCACCGCGAGGTGGACGACGCGCCTGACGCCGCCGACCTGCAGGTGCGCGACGGCAGCGTGCGCTTCGAGAACGTGTCCTTCGCGTACGACCCGGCGCGCCCGATCCTGCACGACGTCAGCTTCGAGATCCCTCCCGGCAAGACCGTGGCGGTGGTCGGGCCGTCGGGGGCGGGCAAGTCCACGCTGGCGCGGCTGCTGTACCGCTTCTACGACGTGTCGGGCGGGGCCATCACGATCGACGGGCAGGACATCCGCAAGGTCACGCAGACCAGTGTGCGGCGGGCCATCGGCATCGTGCCGCAGGACACCGTGCTGTTCAACGACACGGTGGAATACAACATCGCCTACGGCCGGCCGGGCGCCAGCCGCGAGGAGGTCGAGGCCGTCGCGCGCGCGGCGCGTATCCACGATTTCATCGCCGCCACGCCAGCGGGCTACGGCACCATGGTGGGCGAGCGCGGCCTCAAGCTGAGTGGCGGCGAGAAGCAGCGTGTGGCGATCGCGCGCACCCTGCTCAAGAACCCCCCGATCCTGATCTTCGACGAGGCCACCTCGGCGCTGGACTCCGCCAACGAGCGCGCGATCCAGGACGAGCTGAGGAGCGTGTCGGTCGGCAAGACCACGCTCGTCATCGCGCACCGGCTGTCCACCGTGGTGGACGCGCACCGCATCGTCGTGCTGGACCAGGGCCGCATCGTCGAGACGGGCACCCACGACGACCTGCTCGCGCGCAACGGGCGGTACGCGGAGATGTGGCAGCTGCAGCGCAGCGACCCTGACCGCGATCCCGCCTGAACGGCGCGGCCCCGGAGCCCAGGCGCGCGCTAAGCGCGGTGGCGTACAGACCGGGCGTTGGGTGCTCCGTATAACGAACAGCAGGGCGCAGTCGCGCTGCTTTTTGTCTTTGCTGGAGTTCCACATGTCTGTCCGTCTCGTTTCCCTCACTCTCCTCGCTGCGCTGTCCCTGTCGCTCGGCGCCTGCGGCAACATGTCGCCCAATGAGCGCAGCACAGCCGCTGGCGCCGTGATCGGCGGCGTGGCCGGCTCCGTCCTGACGGGCGGCAGCACGATCGGCACCGTGGGCGGCGCCGTCATCGGCGGCGTCATCGGCGACAAGGTCGAAGACAAGAAGAAGTGAACGCGCTTCGCATCGCCGCCATCGCGCTGATCGTCGCGGGTGTGCTGGCCCTGGCCTATGGCCGCTTCACCTGGACGGAAGACCGCCAGGCCGCGAAGCTCGGCCCGATCGAGTTGACCGTGAAGGAACGCCGTGAGGTGAACCTGCCCGCATGGGCCGGCGTGGCCGGCATCGCGGCGGGCATCGGCTTGCTGATCTTCGGACTCAGGAAGCCCTGAAGAAGCGTTGAAGAAGCGCTGAACACCCGCTGCAGCGGTCCCGCGGCCGGCTAGACTGCCGGCCGTGGAGACCAAGTGGCTCGAGGACTTCGTCAGCCTGGCCGAGACGCGCAGCTTCTCGCGCTCGGCTCAGCTGCGGCATGTCACGCAGCCGGCGTTCTCGCGCCGCATCCAGGCCCTGGAGGCCTGGGCCGGCATCGACCTCGTCGACCGTTCGTCCTACCCCACACGCCTGACACCCGCCGGCGAGACGCTGCGCGAGCAGGCGCTCGAGATCCTGGGCGGCCTGCAGGCGGCGCGCAACATGATGCGCAGCCACCAGGTCGCCGGCCAGGACACCATCGAGTTCGCGGTGCCGCACACGCTGGCGTTCACCTTCTTCCCGCACTGGCTCATGGACCTGCGCGCGCACTTCGGCGCGCTGCGCAGCCGTCTCATCGCGCTCAACGTGCACGATGCCGCGCTGCGGCTGACCGAGGGCGGCTGCGACCTGCTCATCGCGTACCACCACGCCTCGCAGCCGCTGCAGCTGAGCCCCGACCGCTACGAGATGCTGACGCTCGGCACCGAGATCCTGGCCCCGTTCGCGAAGCCCGACGACGCCGGCCGCCCGCGTTTCAGCCTGCCGGGCCATGCCGGGGAACGCGTGCCCTTCCTCGCGTACGGCACCGGCGCCTACATGGCGCGGCTGGTGGAGATGATGCTCAAGACCTCGGGCCACGAGGCCATGCTCGAGACGGTGTACGAGACCGACATGGCCGAGGGCCTGAAGGCCATGGCCATCGAGGGCCACGGCGTGGCGTTCCTGCCCGCCAGCTCGGTGCGCAAGGACCTGCGCGCGCGCCGCCTCGTCAGCGCGGCCACGGAGCCGGGCTTCGAGCTCACGATGCAGGTGCGCATCTACCGCGAGCGCCCGGCCGCGGCCCGACACCTCAAGCCCGGCGCGCAGGCGCTCTGGCAATATCTCCAGGAGCGTTCGCCTTCATGATCCAGATCCGCCAGGTCAGCAAGTGGTACGGCACGTTCCAGGTGCTGACGGACTGCACCACGGCCATCGCCAAGGGCGAGGTCGTCGTCGTGTGCGGCCCCTCGGGCTCGGGCAAGAGCACGCTGATCAAGACCGTCAACGCGCTGGAGCCCTTCCAGAGCGGCGACATCGTGGTCGACGGCATCAGCCTGACCGACCCGAAGACCGACCTGCCCAAGCTGCGCGCACGCGTCGGCATGGTGTTCCAGCACTTCGAGCTCTTTCCGCACCTGAGCGTGACCGAGAACCTCACGCTCGCGCAGATCAAGGTGCTGGGCCGCAGCGAGGCCGACGCCAAGGCGCGCGGCCTGAAGATGCTCGACCGTGTCGGCCTGAGCGTGCACAAGGACAAGTTTCCGGGTCAGCTGTCCGGCGGGCAGCAGCAGCGCGTGGCCATCGCGCGCGCGCTCAGCATGGACCCGATCGTGATGCTCTTCGACGAGCCGACCTCGGCGCTCGACCCCGAGATGGTGGGCGAGGTGCTCGACGTCATGGTGCAGCTGGCTCACGAGGGCATGACGATGATGGTCGTCACGCACGAGATGGGCTTCGCGAAGAAGGTGAGCCACCGCGTGGTCTTCATGGACCAGGGCCGCATCGTCGAGGACTGCCCGAAGGACGAGTTCTTCGGCGACCCGGCCCGGCGCTCACCGCGGGCGCGCGAGTTCCTGTCGAAGATCCTGGCCCACTGAGCTGCGGGCGCGCCGTCGCTTCCGCGTCCCGCGGGCCGGGGCTCAGGGTTCGATGGCCGCGCCCACCAGCGCCTCGCCTCCGCCCACGGTGCCGATGAATCGAGCGCGGCCGGTGGCCAGGTCCACCGCATGCCAGCGTGTGGTGCTCGCGCCGGCTGTGCGCAGGCCCGCGTAGGCCGCGTTCGACAGATCCGAGATGTCCAGCGTGGCGTGGGCGAAGGCGCCGACTCCCAGCGCCCCGACGGTGTACAGGCGCCCGGAGTTGGGCGAGACAGCGGGCGTCACGCCTTCCTTCGTGCCCTGGCTGACCAGGGTTCCGGCGGCGCCGTCGAGCGCGTAGTTGGTGGTGAGCTTTTCGTTGGTCTTGTTGTAGGTGTAGCCGGCCGCGACGATGGCGCCGTGCTGGCCGTCCCCGTAGGCCAGGCGACTGTCGGACTGCATACCGGGCTGGTTGGCGTCGCCGTCGACCAGCGCGCCGGTGTCGGGGTGCATGCGAAGGTTCAGTCCGTTGTCGCTGACCACGCGGATGCGGTCCACCGTCGGGTTGAAGTCGAAGCCCCACTCGGTGCCGCCGGGCGGCAGCGCCACGCCCGCGCCGACGGGCGTGGCCGCGGCCTGGCTGACGTCGATCCGGTAGAGCTGCCCCGAGGCGCCGAGCGCATAGAGCTCGCCCCGCGCCACGCGGTAGTCGATGCCCAGCAGGCGCTCGCCGGCCCGCAGTCCGGCCAGCGGCCTGCGCTCGCGCACCGCCTGCGGCTGGCCGGCGTTGAAGCGCAGCAGGTGGTTCGACACCGTGACGGCGACGATCTCCTCCTTGGCGACCGGGCCCATGGGTTCGGGGGTGGCGCAGGCGCCCAGGGCGGCTGCAGCGGCGAGGCAGAGGAAGGTACGCGAGGGCATGGGGGTGGTATCGGACGGCGCGACCGACCCTTGAGCCTTGGCGCATGACCGGGTGCGAGAATCGGAAACATGACCGAAAAGCTCACGATCCGCCGCCCTGACGACTGGCATCTCCACCTGCGCGACGGCGCCGCGCTGCAGGCCGTCCTGCCGGCCACCGCCGCGCAGTTCGCGCGGGCGATCGTGATGCCGAACCTGAAGCCGCCCGTCACCACGGCGGAGATGGCGCTGGCCTACCGCGGCCGCATCCTGGCCGCCCTGCCTGCCAGCGGCGCGGGCAGCGATTTCGAGCCGCTGATGACGCTGTACCTGACCGACAACACGCCGCCGGCGGAGATCGAACGCGCCCGGGCGGCAGGCGTCGTGGCGCTCAAGCTGTACCCGGCTGGAGCCACCACCAACAGCGATGCCGGCGTCACCGACATCCGCAAGACCTACGCCACGCTCGAGGCCATGCAGCGCGCCGGGCTGCTGCTGCTGGTGCACGGCGAGGTCACCGACGGCGACATCGATCTCTTCGACCGCGAGGCTGTCTTCATCGACCGCGTGATGGTGCCGTTGCGCCGTGACTTTCCCGAGCTGAAGGTGGTCTTCGAGCACATCACCACGCGCGAGGCGGCGCAGTACGTGGCCGGCGCCGGCGCGCACACCGCGGCCACCATCACCGCCCACCACCTGCTCTACAACCGCAACGCGCTGTTCATGGGCGGGCTGCGGCCGCACTTCTACTGCCTGCCGGTGCTCAAGCGCGAGCTGCACCGCCAGGCGCTGGTGGCGGCCGCCACCTCGGGCAGCGACCGCTTCTTCCTTGGCACCGACAGCGCGCCGCACGCGGCGGCGCTGAAGGAGCAGTCGGTCTGCGGCGCGGGCTGCTACACGGCGCCGGCGGCGCTGGAGCTGTATGCGGAAGCCTTCGAGGCCGCCGGTGCGCTGGACAAGCTGGAGGGCTTTGCCAGCCACCACGGCCCCGATTTCTACGGCCTGCCGCGCAACAGTGGCACTGTCACGCTCGTGCGCCAGCCGCGCACGCTGCCTGAAACCCTGCCGTTCGGCGACACGGTGATCAAGCCGTTGCGCGGCGGCGAGACCCTGAACTGGAGCCTGGCATGACCCGACCGAACCGAGTGATGCTGCTGATCGACGCCGACAACGTCTCGACCGACGTGATGGAGCAGGCGGTGGCCGGCCTGCTGCAGGAGCACGGCGCGCTGCACGTGCGCCGCGCGTACTGCACCGCCGAATCGGCGCTGAAGCACCAGACGCTGTTCAAGCGCCTGGGCATTCGCCCGATGGTGAACCTGGCGGCCGGCAAGAACTCGACCGACATCGCCCTCGCGGTGGATGCGCTCGACCTCGTCCTGGCCGAACGCCCGGACGTGGTGGCCATCGCCTCTTCCGACTCCGACTTCGCGCCACTGGTGGCGCGCCTGCGCGAGAAGGGCTGCCGCGTGGTCGGCATCGGGCAGCAGGGCAAGACCGGCGACGAGACGCAGACGGTCTACGACGAGTTCACGGTGCTCGCCCACCGCAAGACGGCGGCGCGCAAGACGGCGGCCGCCCCACGCGCCTCGGCCGGGCGCGGCACGGCCGGCCGGGCGCCGAAGTCGACCCGGTCATCGACCGAGTCGAGTGCTCCCGCGCCGGTCGTCGTTCCAGTGGCCGAACCGTCCCCGGCCCCCGTGCCGGCGGCTGCGCGCTCTCCCGCGGCCGCTGTGCCCGCCCCTGCGCCCGCCTCGACCCCGGCCAAGAAGACTCCGCGTCGCCGTGCGGCTTCGCCGGCACCGGCACCGGCACCGGCTGCAACGGCGCCTTCACCTGCGCCGGCCCGTCGGTCGGCCCCCGAGGTTCCGGACAAGCTGCGCCAGATCCTGATGGCCATGCCGGAACTTGTTCGCGGCGACACGCTCGAACTGCGCGTGGCCGCCGACCGACTGCGCGAGGCGGGCCTGCTCAGCAAGAGCGGCTCGTCGACCAAGGTGTTCGGCGCTTTCGCGGAGCGGTTCGAGCTCGTCCCGGCGAAGAACCCCAATCGGGTCAGGCTCAAGTCCTGACCGTCCCTTGAAGGGCGGCCGTCCGCCCTAACATCCGGGATCTTGTCGGTGCACTTCTGGCGCCAAGGAGGCGCTCGCCCATGAAACGTGTGTTCCTGTTCATCGTCACCAACCTCGCCGTGATGCTGGTGCTGGGCGTTGCCGCCAGCGTGCTGGGCGTCAATCGCTACCTGACGGCCAACGGGCTGAACCTGGGCATGCTGCTCGGTTTCGCCGCGCTGATGGGCTTCGGCGGCGCCATCATCTCGCTGCTGATCAGCAAGCCGATGGCGAAGTGGAGCACCCGCGCCCAGGTGATCAACCAGTCGGCCGACCCCACTCACCGTTGGATCGTCTCCACGGTCGAGCAGTTCGCCAGCAAGGCCGGCATCGGCATGCCCGAGGTCGCCATCTTCGAGGGCGCCCCGAACGCCTTCGCGACCGGCGCCTTCAAGAACAGCGCGCTGGTGGCCGTGTCCACCGGCCTGCTGCAGGGCATGACAAAGGACGAGGTCGAGGCCGTGATCGGCCACGAGGTGGCGCACATCGCCAATGGCGACATGGTCACGATGACGCTGATCCAGGGCGTCATGAACACCTTCGTCGTGTTCCTGTCGCGTGTCATCGGCTACTTCGTCGACCGCGTGATCCTGCGCAACCAGAACGACGGCCCGGGCATCGGCTACTACGTCAGCACCTTCGTGCTCGACATGGTGCTGGGCGTGCTGGCCGCCGTGGTGGTGGCCTGGTTCTCGCGTCAGCGCGAGTACCGCGCCGATGCCGGCGCCGCGCAACTCATGGGCCGCAAGCAGCCCATGATCAACGCGCTGGCCCGCCTGGGCGGCCTGAATCCGGGCGAACTGCCGCGTGCGGTGGAGGCCATGGGCATCAGCGGCAAGGGCGGCGTGATGGCGCTCCTGTCCACGCACCCGCCCATCGAAGACCGCATCCGCGCGCTGCAGCAGTCGGCCTGACCTTCTCGGCCACCCGGCCACCAGCCTAGGGGGTGCCACCCGTTGGCACCCTCGCCACCCGGCGCGATACTCCGGCGGTGGCGTCTAAGACTTTCACCTGGGCTCTGGCGGCTGCTTCGGCGGCCGTTCTGCTGTGGGCGGGCGTCTACGTGCTCGGCCGCTCAGCCACCGGGCCTGGCCCGGTGCCGCCGGCAGGCGAGGCCGACCTGCGTGCCGGCGCTGCGCAACGGCCCACCGACGCATCGGGTGGCTCGGTTACCTCGGCCGCCGCGCCGGTCGCAGCGGCGCCGGTTGCCCTGGGCGCGCCGCCGCCGGGCCTGACGGCCGAGCAGTGGGCCGCCGTGGAGGCCGAACTCGCGTCCCACCCCACCCCCGCCGCCGAGCGCGCCCGCCTGATCGCCTACTTCACCTGGAGCGATGCCGTGCAGCGCTGGCGCGACGCGCGCGGCGATGCCGCGCTGGCGCAGCAGGTTGCCGCCGGCCTGCCCGAGCGGCTGGCGCAGCGCGAGGTCTCGGCCGCCGAGGCGCGGCAGTTGCAGGCCGCGCTGCTGCTGACGCTGGAGCCCGACGAAGCACGCCGCGTGACCGCCCTGAAGGCCTTCGACGCCAGCCTGCCCGCGCCCGCCGCGCCCGATCCGCGGCAACTGGCCTTCCAGAAGAGCCAGGCTGCGCTGGTGTCGGCCTGGCAGGCCCGGCCGGCCGCCGAGCGCGACCCGGCTTCGCTGGCGCGCGACATCGAGGCGCTGCGCCGCACCCATTTCGGAACCAAGAACACAACGGGCCGCTGAAGGCCCATTCACGGGAGCAACGAACATGAAGACCCTGCATCGATGGCTGGCCGCGGCCACCCTGGCACTGGCGGCACCACTGGCCAGCGCCGGCTACTTCCAGTGGGACATGGTCGAACTGCCGCCGGAATCCGGCGCGTCCTGTGGCGACGGCTCGCCCTACCGCTTCTTCGTGAACCGCACCCCGCTGTCCAAGGACGTGGTCATGGTCTACGAAGGCGGCGGCGCCTGCTGGGACCAGAAAGCCTGCCTGGGCGAGGGCAGCCTCGGCGCCACCAACCCGGACGGCGTTCCCGCTGACTACATGAAGTCGATCAACGTCGCCTTCGGCCTCGTGACGCCCTTCAACGCGCGCAACAGCCCGCAGAAGGTGCAGACGCAGTCCTGGAACATGGTGTTCCTGCCCTACTGCACGGGCGACGTGCACAGCGGCAGCAAGGTCACGGTGTACGACGACGCCTACCCCGACCGCCCTCGCGTGCAGCACCACGCCGGCCAGGCCAACATCCAGGCCGCCGCCAACTGGCTGCGCACCAACCTGGGCCAGCCGCGCAAGATGATGCTCACCGGGTACTCCGCCGGCGGTGTGGGCTCCACCACCACCTACGCGCTCGTGCGCAACACCCTGCAGCCCACGGGCGCCGCCACGCTGCTGGCCGACTCCGGCCCGCTGGTGCCGGCCCCGCGCAGCGCCACGCCCGAGGAATACCCGGCTCTGAAGCTGCACAACACGATCCGCACGGTCTGGGGCCTGGACGAGCCGGGCGGTCTGGTCACGCGCTTCGCCGGGCAGATCGACGGCTTCGACCCGGAGAACCTGGGCAGCGTCAACGTCGCGCTCGCGCGCACCTTTCCGCAGGACCGCTTCGGCTTCATGGTGTTCACGCGCGACACCAACTTCTCGGCCTTCAGCTACGAGAAGTTCTACGACGACATCGGTAACGCGCCCAACCCCCGCGCCTATCGCGAAGCCCTCTTCGGCCGCTGGTGGCCCGACCTCGACCGCTGGGCCGCCGACCTGTCGACGCAGTCCAACGTCGATTACTACGTGCCGTACTTCCGCAACTTCAACCAGTCGCACTGCCTGACCATCATCGATTTCTCGGGCACGGGCATCGAGTCCCAGGGCGTCGATTCGCTGGCCACCTTCGTCGACAATGCGCTCGACCGTGGCCCCTCGATCAAGCTCGTCGAGGGTCAGAACAACGCCGACTTCACGCAGCCGCTCAGTTCGTTCCTGCGTTTCGTCAAACTGCTGCTCAACATACTCTGATGAAGACCCATCGCATCGCCGTCATCCCCGGAGACGGCATCGGCCAGGAAGTGATGCCGGAAGGCCTGCGCGTGCTGGAAGCCGCCGGGCGCCGCTTCGGTTTCTCGCTGGAGAAGAAGACCGTGGCCTGGGCCAGCTGCGACTGGTACCAGGCGCACGGCCAGATGATGCCGGACGACTGGAAGGCTCAACTGCAGGACCAGGACGCGCTGCTGTTCGGCGCCGTGGGCTGGCCCGCGACCGTGCCCGACAACGTCTCGCTCTGGGGCAGTCTGCTGAAGTTCCGGCGCGAGTTCGACCAGTACGTGAACCTGCGCCCCGTACGCCTGTTCGACGGCGTGCCCTGCCCGCTGGCCGGGCGCAAGGCCGGCGACATCGACTTCCTCATCGTGCGTGAGAACACCGAGGGCGAGTACACCAACCTCGGCGGCGTGATGTACGGCGGCACCGATCGCGAGATCGTCATCCAGGAGTCGGTCTTCTCGCGCCACGGCACCGACCGCGTGCTGAAGTACGCCTTCGAGCTGGCCGCATCGCGCCCGCGCCGCAAGCTCACGGTGGCCACCAAGAGCAACGGCATCGCCATCAGCATGCCCTGGTGGGACGGCCGCGCCGACGCCATGCACGCCGGCTACCCGCAGGTGGCGGTGGACAAGCAGCACATCGACATCCTGACCGCGCGTTTCGTGCTGCAGCCCGACCGTTTCGACGTGGTGGTGGCGAGCAACCTGTTCGGCGACATCCTGTCCGACCTGGGCCCCGCGTGTACCGGCACCATCGGCCTCGCGCCGTCGGCCAACCTGAACCCGGAGCGCAAGTTCCCGTCGCTCTTCGAGCCGGTGCACGGCTCGGCGCCCGACATCTTTGGCAAGAACATCGCCAACCCGGTGGCGATGATCTGGTCGGGCGCGCTGATGCTGCAGTTCCTGGGCGAGCAGGCGGCGCACGACGCCATCGTGAGCGCCATCGAACGCGTGCTGGCCGACGGGCCGCGCACGCCTGACCTGGGCGGCTCGGCCTCGACCACGCAGATGGGCGAGGCGATCGCGGCGCTGATCTGACCCGATCCGGTCAGGCCGGCAGGAAGCCCTCGATCGACAGGTAGCGCTCGCCCGTGTCGTAGTTGAAGCCCAGCACGCGGCTGCCGGCCGGCAGCTCGGGCAGCTTCTGCGCGATGGCGGCAAGCGTGGCCCCGCTGGAGATGCCCACCAGCAGGCCTTCCTCGCGCGCGCTGCGGCGCGCCATCTCGCGCGCGGCCTCGGCTTCCACGGCGATCACGCCGTCCAGCAGCGCGGTGTGCAGGTTCTTCGGGATGAAGCCCGCGCCGATGCCCTGGATCGGGTGCGGCGACGGCTGTCCGCCGCCAATGACCGGCGATGCCGCGGGCTCCACGGCAAAGACCCGGAGCTTCGGCCAGGCGGCCTTCAGCACCTGCGCGCAACCCGTGAGGTGGCCCCCGGTGCCCACGCCGGTGATCATGGCGTCCAGGCCGTCGGGGAAGTCGGCCAGGATCTCCTGTGCGGTGACGCGCACGTGCACGTCGATGTTGGCCGGGTTCTCGAACTGCTGCGCCATCCAGGCGCCCGGCGTCGCGGCGACGATCTCCTGGGCGCGCGCGATGGAGCCCTTCATGCCCTTCTCGCGCGGCGTCAGCTCGAAGCTGGCGCCGTAGGCCAGCATCAGGCGCCGGCGCTCGATGCTCATGCTGTCGGGCATCACCAGCACCAGCCGGTAGCCCTTGACGGCGGCCACCATCGCCAGGCCGATGCCGGTATTGCCCGAGGTGGGCTCGACGATGGTGCCGCCGGGCTGCAGCGCGCCGCTGCGCTCGGCGTCTTCCACCATGGCCAGCGCGATCCGGTCCTTGATGGAGCCCCCGGGGTTGCCGCGCTCGGACTTGACCCAGACCTCGGCGTCGGGAAACAGGCGGTTCAGCCGGATGTGCGGCGTGTTGCCGATGGTGGCGAGGACGTTGTCGGCTCTCATGCGGTTTCTCCTGGGATAATGGCTGCGTGAAGCCGGTCAGACCGCCGCTGGCGCGATCGTCGAAAGACGGCGCTGGAGGAAGGTCCGGACTGCACAGGGTAGCGCAGGAGCTAACGGCTCTCCACCGAAAGGTGAGGATCAGAGCAACAGAGACGAGTCCTCAAGGCGTGCGCAAGCAGGCCGCGAGGGGTGAAACGGGCAATCTCTGCGTGCAGCAACACCAAATAGGCACACGTCGATCCGACCCGGGGAGTGTGCGGGTAGGTGGCACCGAGCCGGGGGGTGACTCCCGGCCCAGAGGAATGGCGGTCACGGCAGGGCAACCTGCCGCACAGAATCCGGCCTATCGACCGACTTCACACTAATTCAGGCAGGCACGATCAGGGCGTGGCGGGCCTGCCACTTCAGGCCGTCGCCGGTGGCGGGCTCCAGCTGCATCGCCAGGCTGGCCTGCTCGCCGGCATCGAGCCGGCGCCACAGGAAGTCCTGCGCGTTGCCGGGGTCGCCGGCCAGGAAGAGCTGCGAGGTCAGCTCGCCGAAGCTCGGGTGCCGCAGCTTCACGTGGATGTGCGGGGTGCGGCCTGGGTAGGGCACCGGGCGGATGGTCCTGAAGCGCAGGCTGCCGTCGGCCGCGCTGCGCCCCGCGCCGAAGCCCTGGAAGCCGGGGTCGAAACGGCCCGGCTCCGCGCGCACGCCCGGGTGCCGGTAGGCGGCCAGCGCGTCGCATTGCCAGATCTCCACCTCGGCGCCATCGATCGTGCGGCCGCGCGTGTCGGCCACCTGCACCAGCATCGCCAGGTGCTCGCCGCGCGCCGGGCCCAGCGCGCCGGTGCGGGTGAGGTCGGCGTCCCAGTCGGCGTCGCCGCGCCAGCGGCGCGGCGGGTAGAACGGGCCGTCGGTCATTGGCGGCAGCACGCGCCGGGTCTGGGCCAGCGCCGGCAGCGCGAGGCTGGCTGCGGTGGCGCTGGCAGTGGCGCTGGCGGTGACCAGCAGGAAGCGGCGTCGGGTGCTCATCGCCCCATTGAATCACTGAAGCTGCGCCCCTCGCTACACTCGGGTTTTCCCGAAACATGAACCCTGACGCCACCACTCTCTGGCGCGGACCGCGCTGGACGCTGGCCGTGCTGCTCGCCTGCCTGGGCATGCTCGGGCCGTTTGCGATCGACACCTATCTGCCGGCGTTCTCGGGCATCGCGCGTTCGCTGAACGCCACGCCGCTCGAGATGCAGCAGACGCTGTCGAGCTACCTGTTCGGCTTCGCGGTGATGAACCTGTTCCATGGCGCGCTGGCCGACAGCTTCGGCCGTCGCCCGGTGGTGATGTGGGGCGTCGGGCTCTTCACGCTGGCGTCCGTGGGTTGCGCGCTGTCGCAGACCATCGGCTGGCTGGTGTTCTTCCGCACCTTGCAGGGCCTCGCCTCCGGGGCGGGCATGGTGGTGTCGCGCGCCATCATCCGGGACATGTTCCCGCCCGCCGAGGCGCAGCGTGTGATGTCGCAGGTGACGATCTACTTCGGCGTCGCCCCGGCCATCGCGCCCATCATCGGCGGCTGGCTCTTCGTGCATGCCGACTGGCACTCGATCTTCTGGTTCCTGGCGGCGGTCGGTACCCTGCTGTGGGCCGGCACCTGGCGCTTCCTGCCCGAGACCTTGCACGTCAGCCAGGCGCAGCGCTTCGACGCCCGCAACCTGATGGCCGGCTACAGGCAGATGGCCTCGAGCCCGCGCTTCATGATGCTCGTGCTGGCCAGCGGCGTGCCCTTCAACGGCATGTTCCTGTACGTGCTGGCCGCGCCCACCTTCCTGGGCGAACACCTCGGGCTCGGCCCCACGCAGTTCTTCTGGTTCTTCCTGGCCACCATCGGCGGCATCATGGCCGGCGCCTGGACTTCGGGGCGGCTGGCCGGGCGCATCAAGCCGCGCCACCAGGTGCGTCACGGCTTCCTGATCATGCTCGTCGTGTCGCTCGTCAACGTGGCGCTGAACGCATTCCTGGAGCCACAGGCCTGGTGGGCGCTGCCGCCGATCGCGATCTTCGCTTTCGGCTGGTCGCTGATGGTGCCGGTGGTGACGCTGCTGGTGCTCGACCAGATGCCGGAACGGCGCGGCATGGCGTCCTCGATGCAGGCCTGCGTCGGCGCCGTGGCCAACGCCCTGGTGGCGGGTGTGATCGCCCCGCTCGTGATGCACTCCACGCTGGCCCTTGCGGTGACCTCGCTGGGCATGATGGGCATCGGTGTCCTGGCCTGGATCTGGGTCAAGCCCAGGCTCGACTGAGCTCAAGTTCCGGCCCGGCAGGCCGAGATAGGACGAGCAAGGAGCCTTGTCCGCCATGAATTCGAGCCTGCATTTCCAACGTACCTCCCGCCTCGTGTCCGGTGCCGCATCGTCCGATGCGGCGCGCACCGTCCGCGGCCGCCTGTCTGCCGGGCTGCCCCTGCTGCTGCTGTCCCTGGCCGCCGCCTTCCCGGCCCACGCCTCCGAGCCGAAGGAAGCCGTCGTCGCGAAGGCCGCGCCGTCGGACCCGATGACGCATCTCAAGGAGCGCCTGCAGGAGAAGCTGGGCGCCCTGCGTGCACAGGATTCCGCCAACGGCGCCAACGAGCTCAAGGTGCCCACACGCGCCCCGGCGACCGCGCCCACCCGTGCCGCGCGCGCCGACGGCGACGCGGCGCCACGCGGCGGCAAGGCGGGCGCCGACGGTCACGAGGGCAAGGAGGGCGGACACTGGGGCTACTTCGGCGAAGGCGGCCCCGCTGCCTGGGCGCAGCTCAGGCCGGAGTTCGGCCTGTGCGCGCGCGGCAACCGGCAAAGCCCCATCGATATCCGCGACGGCATCGCCGTCGACCTGGAAGCGCCGAAGTTCGACTACCGCCCCAGCGGCTTTTCCGTCATCGACAACGGCCATACCGTGCAGGTGAACGTCGCCCCCGGAAACACCGT
>CAJAES010000059.1 GCA_903938815.1 uncultured beta proteobacterium | reverse complement strand
GTGGCGAAGCTGCTGCGCGCCAGCCTCACGCCGCCTGCCGTAGCACGTCCGGTTGACCGAGGGGTTAGGCATCGCCCTTCCAGACGCGGAAGAGCGTGCTCACCGCAAGCGAGGCGATCGGTGCTGCAGCCGCCCATACAGCAAGCTGCACCGGAGTAGCGGGTCTGGGGAACTGAGCAAATACTGTGGATAGCGCGGCAACCGCGACCAGGCTGGCAACGAGGTACCCAGAATGGGACCTGGCCAGAAGACAAGCTACCAAAGCACCGATTCCGAACGACACAGCGCGAATCAGTGCCTCTCCACGCCAGAAGGACGTTTCGCCCGCTATGAGCACAACTGGACCCTGGCGCGACTCGTTGTCGAGCCAATCAAGAGAAGCGACTGGTGTGAGCGCGCCGATCAAGACCTGCGCCCCGAGCGAAACCAGCAGAGCAACAAGCGTTACGAACCAGGTTGAGCCGATGAAGTGCGGAGATGATGGCATGCGATGCCTAACGTAATGTGGACCAACCGGCCCATTCTTCAGCACGCAGCCTAATCGACTTCCAATCGGCATTCCCCATCCTGTTTTCCCTGGAAGACCTCCTTCCAGAACCCTCTCTCAGCAGGACGGACTCGGCGCAATAGGCTGCATCAAGCTTGGCGGATGGCGAAAATACCCGCCTCCCCTGCTCTATGGATAAACCCCGCTGACGCAGGCCCGCGCGAGGCAGCTGTGCCTGACCCAGGCACCACCCCACCCGCTCTCCCGAGCGCCGGGCCCCCACTCGACACCGATCTCAGCAATCAGCTCAGGCCGACCTCAGCCCAACACCGGCGACAACGCCCGCCTGGCATCCGCCTCATCCATCGCCTGCCTTCCCGCCCAGTCGGCCAGCTGGTCCTCACCAATACGCCCGACGTTGAAGTACGTGGCATCGGGATGCGCCAGGTAGAAACCGCTGACGCTGGCCGCCGGCGTCATCGCCAAACTCTCGGTCAACTCCATGCCGATCTCGCCCGCCTGCATCACCTCGAACATCGCGCGCTTGACGCTGTGGTCGGGGCAGGCGGGGTAGCCCGGCGCCGGGCGGATGCCGCGGTACTTCTCGGCGACCAGGTCTTCCTGGGTGAGCTGCTCGTCGGCGGCGTAGCCCCAGAACTCGGTGCGCACGCGCTGGTGCAGCCGCTCTGCAAAGGCCTCGGCCAGACGGTCGGCGATGGCCTTTAGCATGATGGCGCTGTAGTCGTCGTGGTCGGCCTCGAACTGGGCGATCTTCTTCTCGATGCCGGCGCCGGCCGTCACCGCGAACATCCCGATCCAGTCGGCCTTCACGCCCTTGGGCGCCACGAAGTCGGCCAGGCAGCGGTTCGGGCGCGGCACGCCGTCGATCACGGGGCGCTCGGTCTGCAGCCGCAGCGGCGACCAGCGCAGCAGCACCTCGCTGCGCGTCTCGTCGCGGTAGACCTCGATGGTGTCGTCGTCCACGGTGTTGGCGGGCAGCATGGTCAGCACGCCGTTCGCCTGCAGCCAGCGGCCCTCGATGGCGCGCTGCAGCAGGCGCTTGCCGTCGCTGAAGACGCGCTGCGCCTCGGTGCCGACGATCTCGTCGCGCAGGATGTCCGGGAAGCGGCCCGCCAGGTCCCAGGTCTGGAAGAAGGGCGTCCAGTCGATGCAGGTGGCCAGCTCGGTCAGGTCCTGGTTGCGGAAGACGCGGCGGCCCGTGAAGCGCGGCGCCGGCGGCTCGTAGGCCGCCCAGTCGATGGGTGTCTTGTTGGCGCGGGCCTGCGCCAGCGGCACCAGCACGGCCTGCTTCCTGTTGGCGTGCTGCTCGCGCACACGCGCATAGTCGGCGTTCAGCTCGGCGATGTAGGCGGCGGCGCGCTCGTCGCTGAGCAGGTCGCTGCACACGCCCACGCTGCGCGAGGCATCGGGCACGTACACCACCGGGCCTTCGTAGTGCGGCGCGATCTTCACCGCCGTGTGCACGCGGCTGCAGGTGGCGCCGCCGATCAGCAGAGGGATCTTCTTGATGCGGAACCAGTCGTCGCGCTGCATCTCGGCGGCCACGTGCTGCATTTCCTCCAGGCTGGGCGTGATCAGGCCCGACAGGCCGATGATGTCCGCACCCTCCACCCGCGCCTTCGCGAGGATGTCCTGGCACGGGACCATCACGCCCATGTTCACGACCTCGAAGTTGTTGCACTGGAGCACGACCGTGACGATGTTCTTGCCGATGTCGTGCACGTCGCCCTTCACGGTGGCGATGACGATCTTGCCCTTGGGCTTCACGTCGCCGCCGGCGTCCAGCGTGGCCTGCTTCTCGAGCTCGATGTAGGGCAGCAGGTGCGCCACGGCCTGCTTCATCACGCGGGCGCTCTTCACCACCTGTGGCAGGAACATCTTGCCCTGGCCGAAAAGGTCGCCCACCACGTTCATGCCGGCCATCAGCGGCCCTTCGATCACGTGCAGCGGGCGGCCGCCGCGCGCGTGCACCACCTGCCAGGCTTCCTCGGTGTCGGCGACGATGAATTCGGTGATGCCGTGCACCAGCGCGTGGCTGAGGCGCTCGTTCACGTTGCCGGCGCGCCAGGCCAGGCGCGCGGTGTCGTCCTTGGCCATGCCCTTGGCGCGCTCGGCAATCTCGATCAGGCGTTCGCCGGAATCGGCGCGGCGGTTGAGCACCACGTCTTCCACGCGCTCGCGCAGCTCGGCGTCGAGGTCGTCGTACACGCCCACCATGCCGGCGTTGACGATGCCCATGTCCAGCCCGGCGCGGATGGCGTGATACAGGAAGACGGTGTGGATGGCCTCGCGCACGGGGTCGTTGCCGCGGAAGCTGAAGCTCACGTTGCTGACGCCGCCGCTGACCTTGGCACCCGGCAGGTTCTGCTTGATCCAGCGCGTGGCGTTGATGAAGTCGACCGCGTAGTTGTCGTGTTCCTCGATGCCGGTGGCGATGGCGAAGATGTTGGGGTCGAAGATGATGTCCTCGGCCGGGAAGCCCACCTCCTCGACCAGGATGCGGTAGGCGCGGGCGCAGATCTCGGTCTTGCGCTGGTAGGTGTCGGCCTGGCCTTTCTCGTCGAAAGCCATCACCACGGCGGCCGCGCCGTAGCGGCGCACCAGCGTGGCCTGGCGGCGGAACTCGGCCTCGCCTTCCTTCAGGCTGATGCTGTTGACGATGCCCTTGCCCTGGATGCACTTCAGGCCGGCCTCGATGACGCTCCACTTCGAGCTGTCGATCATGATGGGCACGCGCGCGATCTCGGGCTCGCCGGCGATCAGCTTCAGGAAGCGCTCCATCGCGGCCTGGCTGTCGAGCATGGCCTCGTCCATGTTGATGTCGATGACCTGCGCGCCGTTTTCCACCTGCTGCCGCGCCACGGCCAGCGCTTCCTCGAACTGCCCGGCCAGGATCATGCGGGCGAAGGCCTTGGAGCCGGTGACGTTGGTGCGCTCGCCGATGTTGACGAACAGGTGGTCGTCCTGCAGCGTGACCGGCTCCAGGCCGGACAGGCGCATCGGGGGCGTCGGGGGCACGGGGGTCAGCGGGTTCGACGGGGTCTTCATGGGCTCGCTCCTCGGGGGCAGGGGCGAGCGCCGTTACGGCCCTGCCCAGCGGCAGGGGTCCCGAGCCTGGTGGCGGGTGTCCGCCATCGCAACGCTCCTCGGGAATTACTGCATTTTATCGGCTGTGCGACGTCAGGTGGGACAAAGGCGCTGCGGCGCTGATGCCAGGTCCTTCACGCCGGGCGGTGCGCGGGGGTAGATCTGGGCGGATCTCGTCGAGCGCGCCCACGGCATCGTGCGGCAGAACGGACTGCGCGCCGCGGCGCATCGCCACGCCCACGGCCAGGATGTCCACCACCAGCAGGTGCAGGATTCGGCTGACCATGGGCACGTGCGTGGCGACGTCCTCCACGTGGTCCACGATCAGCGCCACGTCGGCCTTGCGGGCCAGCGGCGAGTGGCTGGCGGTGATGGCCACCACGGTGGCGCCGCGCTCGTGGGCGATGTCGGCCACGGCCAGCAGCTCATCCACCTTGCCGCTGCTGCTGATGATGACGGCCACGTCGGCCGGTCGCAGCACGGCGGCGGCCATGCGCTGCAGGCGCTGGTCGGTGATGGCGCCGGACGACACGCCGAAACGCAGGAACTTGAACTGCGCGTCGTCGGCCACCACGCCGTAATGGCCGACGGCATAGAACTCCACGCGCTCGGCGGCGGTGAGCAGGTCGATGGCGCGGTCGATGGTCTCGCGGTTGAGCTGGTCGCGCAGCTGCAGCACGGCCGCGGCGCTGTTGGACAGCACCTTCACGCCGAGCTCCAGCATGGTGTCCTCGCCCGTCACCTGCGTGTGCGTGACGGGGATGGTGCCCGTCAGGCTGGCGGCCAGCCGCAGCTTGAAATCCGACAGGCCCTCGCAGCCGAGTGAGCGGCAGAAGCGGATGACCGTGGGCTGGCTGACCGACGCCGCCCGCGCGATCTTCGCGATGGGGTCGTTCAGCACCGAGCGCGGGTGCACCAGCACGTGGTCGGCCACGCGCATCTCGGCAGGCGACAGGCTGGCGCGCGTGCGCTGGATCTGGCCCAGCACCGTGGAGCCGGCATGGCCGTGGCGGCCGCGCAGCTGCTCGGTCAGGATGGTGGACGCGCCGACGAAGGTGGCGTTCTCGGCCGTGATGACGAAGGTGGGGATGCCGGCCACGTAGCCGGAGAAGCGCCCCTTTTCCTCGAAGCGGGCGCGGAAGGGGGAGCGGTCGAAGTACTCGCCCAGGCGCGGCACGATGCCGCCGCCGATGAAGATGCCGCCGAAGGCGCCCAGCGTGACGGCCAGGTTGGCGGCCGTGGTGCCCAGCATGGCGCAGAAGACGTCCAGCGTCTCGCGGCACAGCGCGTCGCGGCCGTCGACGCCCAGGCGGGTGATGTCGTGCGCCGTCAGGGGCAGCGGCGGCAGGCCGTCGCGGTGGCGCAGCGCGCGGTGGATGAGCGCGAGCCCGGGGCCCGACACCAGGCGCTCGAACGAGACGTGCTCGAACTCCCCCAGCGCATAGCGCAGGATGGCCATCTCGCGCTCGTCGCGCGGGGCGAAGCTGGTGTGGCCGCCCTCGGTGCCCAGCGCCACCCAGCCCTCGCTGCCGGAGCCCGCCGGGATGAGCCCCGAAACCCCGAGCCCGGTGCCCGCGCCCACCACGCCCACCACGCTGCGCGGCCGGACATCGCCGCCGCCCACCTGCCGGTACTGGTGGCGCGCCAGGCGGGGCAGCGCCATCGCGAGCGCGGTGAAGTCGTTCACCACCACCAGGGTCTCGAGCGACAGGCGCTCGCGCATCTGCTCGATCGAGAACCGCCAGTGGTAGTTCGTCATCCGCACATCGTCGCCCTCGACCGGGTTGGCGATGGCCACGCAGGCGTGGATGGGACGCGGCAGCGACACCGACGCCAGGTAGGCGCTGATGGCGGCGTGGAAATCGGCATGGTCAGCGCAGCGCAGCGAAGCGCCGTGCTCGAACTGCCCGGCGCTCGTCTCCAGGGCGAAGCGGGCGTAGGTGCCGCCGATGTCGGCGATCAGGCGCGGGCTGTCGAAGGGCGTCATGCGGGTGCGAGTGCGAGTGCAGGCAGGCAGGGGAGCCGGGGTGGGGTTTCACTATTGTGGGGCGCTGCCAGAGATCCGGCATCCGGGGTTCCACACGGTAGCTTGACTACGCTCATCGCGGTCGACGCCCAACTCACCCAGGCGCACGCAACGCGGGTGGAAAATGAGCCTTGATGCGGCACTGTAGTTTTGCTACCGTCGCTGAAAACAGGGAGGAGCCTGGGTGTCGGTGCGCAAGTTCGAAAGCAGGGCCCGTGCCCGGATGAACACGAGGACGTCATGAACAACGCCGACGCTACGCACGCCACGGCGGGCGGCCTGCCCTGGCTGGTCGCCGATGTGGGCGGAACCAACGCACGTTTCGGCTGGGTCGAGGACATCGGCCGGGGCGTCGAGCACGTGCGGCAGATGTCGGTGGCCGGTCAGGCCGGGCCGGCGGACGCCGTGCGCGCCTACCTGAGCCTGCTGCCTGCGGGTTCGCGCCCGCGCCGGGCCGCCATCGCGGTGGCCACGGCCGTGCGCGGCGACCATGTCGAGCTCACCAACAGCCACTGGCGCTTCTCGCGGGCGGCCCTGCAGGCCGACCTGGGGCTCGAGACCCTGCTGGTATTGAACGACTTCGAGGCCCTGGCCTTGTCGCTGCCGCGCCTGAAGGCGGGGCAGCTCAGGCCGCACGCCGGCCTGCCCGGCGCCCGCGGCACGCTGGCCGTCATCGGCCCGGGCACCGGCCTGGGTGTGGGCGGAGTGGTCGAGACGGCGCAGGGCTGGGTGGCTCTGCCCGGCGAGGGCGGCCACGCCACGCTGGCGCCGGCCGACGACTTCGAGAGCGCGCTGCTGCAGCAGGTGCGCGGCCGCTACGCGCATGTCTCGGCGGAGCGCCTGCTGTCGGGCATCGGCCTGCCGGTGCTGCACGACGCCGTGCTGGCCGTCTGCGGCGCGCCGGCCGAGGCGCTGAGCGCCGAGCACATCGTCGAACGCGGCCTGGCCGGCGACGCACACTGCGGCCGCACGCTCGACAGCTTCTGCGCGCTGCTGGGCGGCTTCGCGGGCAACGTGGCGCTGACGCTGGGCGCGCGCGGCGGGGTCTACATCGGCGGCGGCATCGTGCCGCGCCTGGGCGAGCGCTTCTTCGAATCGCAGTTCCGCGCGCGCTTCGAGGCCAAGGGCCGCTTCCAGGAGTACCTGGCGGCCATCCCCACCGCACTCATCACCGACACGCTGGCCGCGCTGGCCGGCGCGGCATTGGCGATCGAGCAGCATCGGGGCTGAGCCCGCGCGGGCCGACAGCGGACAGCCGAAGGCAAACGGCAAACGGCAAACGGCAGGCGGCGTGCTGCCGGCAGGCAGCAGGCAGTGCCGGCCTTCAACCCGTTGCCTCGCCCTCCGATGCACGCGCCGCCCGCAGGCGCCGCCGCGACGCCCGGGCGTGCGGCACCCAGCCGTGGCGCCGCCAGCGCCGCCACATCAGCAGGCCGCGCAGCCATTCATCGGCGGCGTAGGCGATCCACACGCCCGTGAGGCCCCAGCCCAGGACCACGCCCAGCAGCCAGCTGCCGCCGGCCAGCACGACCAGCATGGACAGTGCGCCCACGGCCACCGGGTAGCGCGCGTCGCCGGCGGCGCGCAGCGCGTTGATGACCACCAGGTTGAAGGTGCGGCCCGGCTCCAGCAGCACCGACCACCACATCAGCACCGCGCCGGCCGCCAGGATGGCGGGGTCCTGCGTGAAGATGCGCAGCAGCCAGGGGCCGGCGAGCGCCGCCGCGCCGGCCACGGCCACGCTCAGCAGCAGGCCCAGCGCCAGCGCCCGTTTCACGAGCCGGTGCGCCTCGTGCAGGCGCCCGGCCCCGATGTGGTGGCCCACGACGATCTCGCCCGCCAGGCCGATGGCCAGCCCGGCCAGCAGCGTGAAGTGGTTGAACTGCAGCACATAGGCCTGCGTGGCCAGGGACGAGGCCCCCAGGCTGCCGACCACGCCCACGCTGAACACGAACGCCAGCCGGTAGGCGATGTTCTCGGCCGCACCCGGCGCGCCGATGCGCAGCACCGCCGCCAGTTCGGCGCGCGGCAGGCGCCACAGGTCCGACGCGCGAGGCCGCAGCTGCAGGCGCGTGCGCCACAGCCAGGCGTGCAGCACCAGGCCGAGCGCGCGGCTGGCGGCCAGGGCGGCCGCGAACCCGGCCAGGCCCCAGCGCGGCATCAGCAGCAGGGCCAGCACCAGGTGCGTGGCATGCATCGCGACAACCACCGCCAGCACGTCGCGCGGGCGCAGGTGGGCGCGCATGACGCTGGCCATGGCGGCATTCCAGGTGTCCATCAGCAGCGCGGGCGCCATCCACTGCAGGAAGGGCGCGGCCAGCGGCAGCACTTCGGGGGGCGCGTTGAGCAGCCGCATCAGCGGCTCGGCCCCGCCCAGCGCCATCGCGGCGCAGAAGCCGCCGACCCAGCTGCTGGCGCCCAACGCCGCCCGCGCCACCGCATCGGCCTGGTCGCGACGGCCCGCGCCGAGCGCCTGCGACACCACCACCGAGATCCCGGCGCCCACGATGCGCAGCAGGATGAAGAGCATGGCGGCCACCTGGTGCGCCAGCGCGAACCCGGCCGCCGCGGCGTCGGACTCCCGGGCGGCGAGCGCCGTGCCCACCAGGCCCACGGCCATGCCCAGACCGAGCTCCAGGAAGAGCGGCAAGGCCACCGGGGCCAGCCGGGGCTTCACGGCAGCGTGATGACGACGCTCGCGTCCATCACCTTGGGCTGGCCCGGCGCCCCGCCGCCGAAGTGGTGGCCGCCGGGTTCGGGCTGCAGGGCGCGGTAGCCGCCGTCGTAGTCCCAGGTGTTGACCCACAGCCGCACGCCCGACAGCGACGCCAGGCCGCCCAGCGCCGCCGGCGGCAGCGTGAGGCTGAGCGTGTGGGTGGCGCGGTCCACGGCCAGCGTGGCGGCGGGCGTGACCGGCACGCCCTCGGCCGTGGCCGAGGCGCCTTCAGCGCCGAACATGGCGTTCGTCCAGCCGTGCACGCGCAGGCGGCGGTGCCAGCGCAGGCCGGGCGGCAGCGCGCCGTCCTGCAGCGGCATCACGCTGCTGCCGCCGGGCTGCCCGGGCAGCTCGATGAACACGGTGAAGGCGACATGGTCGAAGCCGTTGGCGGGGCTCCAGCTCTGGGTGAGGCGGTGGGTGGTGAGCTCGATCCTGAGCGCGCCGCCCGCGCCGGAAACGCGCACCCGGCGCAGGTCGAGCTGGCGGTTGTCGCCCCAGCCGGGGTCGGCCGGATAGCGGTAGCGGCCCTCGGGGCCGGTGTCGTCGCCCGCGGGGTCTTCCACATCGGCGAGCACGCGCCAGGGGCGGTCGACGCGGAAGGCGCGCGGCGCGGCGGCGGCGCCGGAGGCGGGGTCGAACACGCTGACGCGGTGGCGCACGGCGGCGTCGCCCATCGTGGCCGTGTCCAGGCGCGCCGACCAGCGGCCGTCGGCGCCAGCCTCGATGCCGCGGGCGGCGCCGAGATCGCCGTCGACCACCAGTTGCAGGCGTGCGCCGGGCGCGGCGCGGCCGGTGACAGCGAAGTCGCCGACGAAGACTTCGGCGGGCAGCGCGTCCAGCGTCGGCGGGTCGACCGCCGGTGACTGCGCCTGCGCCTGGGTCTGTGCAGGGGGCGGCGTCGGGGGCGGCGTCGGCTTCAGCGTGCCGGTCGGCGTCTGTGTCGCAGCCGCCCCGGCCTGCGGCGCGGCAGGGCCGAGCGCCCAGACGCGTGCGCTACGCGGCGGCAGTCGCAGCGTGAGCTGCCCGTCGGCGCCGGCGGCCAGCGCGGGGGCCGCGCCGTCGATGGCGAACAGCCCGCGCAGCGGCGTGCCGGGCGCAGCGCCGGTGGCCAGGCGCTCGATGAGCACCTCGGAGTCGGCGGTGTTGAGCACGACCAGCGCCGCCTGCCCTTCGTGGTCGGTCCGCCACGCGATGGCGCCGGCACGGGCAGCATCAGCGTGCAGCACCGTGGGCACGCCGCGCGAGAACAGGCGATTCTCGCGGCGCAGTGCCGCCACGGCCGCGATGTGGCGGTACAGCGGGGCCTGGGTGTCGAAGCGGTCGCGCCCGCCCGAGCCCCAGCCGGCGGCGAACAGGGCCGCGCGCGGCTCCCGCAAGCCCTGCTCGGTGCCGTAATACACCACCGGAATGCCGGGCAGCGTGAACATGGCCAGCAGCGCCTGCTTCAGCCCGGCCTCGTTGCCGCCCGCCAGGAAACGATCGACGTCGTGGTTGTCCACGAAGGTGGGCATGCGGTGCGGCCGCGCGTGCAGCGCCATCGTGCGCTCGATGCGGTGGCCCAGTTCGGCCGGCGGCCGACCGCGCGCGAAGACATCGTTGAACGCCCCGTAGAGCGGAAAGTTCAGCATGCCCGGCAGCACCGGCCGGCCGTCGGGGCCGGTCATGTAGGCCTCGATCTTCTTCGCCTGGGTGTCCTCGAAGGGCTTGTCGATGCCGAAGCCTTCGCCGAAGACGAGGAAATCCTGGCGGCCGGTGCGCCGCGCCACTTCGGCGATGCCGGGGGCCTTCGGATCCTTCGCGTGCAGGAAATCGGTGAAGTAGTCGGGCGGCACGTAGAAGGCGGTATCGATGCGGAAGGCGTCCACGCCGGCCTCGCGGATCCAGTGGCCGTAGCTCTGGCGCAGCGCGCGCCGCACCGCCGGGTTCTCGGTGTTCAGGTCGTCCAGGCCCGACATCTGGAAATCCAGCTCCTGGCGGCGGTCGGTGTAGTCGGCCACCGGCGGCGTCCAGTGGTAGGTGCCGGCACGGCGGTCGGCGGCGCGGCGCGGGTCGTTCAGGTGGAACGGCGCCTGGCTGGGCGCGGCCACCGGCTTCGTGCCGGTGTTGGCGCGCCAGCTGCGGGCGGGGTCGGCGGGGTCCCAGCCCGTGCCGTGGTGGAAGAAGTTGCCGGTGTGGTTCACGACGATGTCCTGCACCAGGACCATGTCCCTGCGATGCAGCTCGCGCGACAGTCGGCGGTAATCGGCCAGGGTGCCGAGATGGCGGTCCACGCGCGTGAAGTTCTCGGCCCAGTAGCCGTGGTAGCCGGTGTAGTCGCCAGCAGGGTCCAGCCACTGGTTGGCCACGGGGGGCGTCAGCCACAGGCCGGTGGCACCCAGACCGCGGATGTAGTCGAGCCGCCGCGTCAGGCCGGCGAGGTCGCCGCCGCTGTAGCGGTTGCGGCGGGAAGGGTCGAAGACGCCGGCGCCCTGGTCGTTGTTGCGGGCATCGCCGTCGTCGAAGCGGTCGGTGAGCGCGAAATACAGCACCTGGTCGCGCCAGTCGGGGCTGGGCCGGTGCAGAACGGGTGCGGCCACGGCAGCGGCGCCCAGCAGGCAGGCCAGGAGGGCGGCAGGCCAGGCCAGCCAGCCGGATGGGGCGGGTCGGCCGGGCCGGAGCCTCGGGTTTTCACGATCAGAAGTCGTGTACTTGATATGTAGTTGCACTACATCTCACCTCAAGATAACGACAGGGGTGGCGGTATTCACGGGCCTCAGTTTGCTGGCAAACCCTTGGTTTTAGGGTTCGTTTCGGGGTTTTCACAACGACACCTAGGGTTTACCTAAGCGCAACGTGGCAGCTAGTTTTGGTACAAATTCGGTGGCCCATTCCAATGGCTGCCACGGTGCTGTTCCAGATTCCGTGCGCAGCCCGAGTCCTGCAGGTACCAGAGGAGACACCCGTGAACACACAAACCCCCCGGCGCGGCCAACCCGCCGCCCGCCTCACTGCCGTTGCCGGCGCCGTGCTGCTGATGAGCACGCTGGCCGCCCAGGCCCAGACGCAGCCGGCCCAGACCGTCACGGTCACGGGCATCCGCGGCGCCATCGAGAGCGCGATCAGCGTCAAGAAGAACTCCGACTCCATCGTCGAGGCCGTGTCCGCGGAAGACATCGGCAAGCTGCCCGACAGCAGCATCGCCGAGTCGATCGCCCGCCTGCCCGGCTTGTCCGCGCAGCGCGTCAATGGTCGCGCCACCGAGATCAACATCCGCGGCCTGTCCGGCGACTTCGCCAACACGCTGCTGAACGGCCGCGAGCAGGTCAGCACCGGCAACAACCGCAGCGTCGAGTTCGACCAGTACCCGTCCGAACTGCTGTCGTCCGTGCTCGTCTACAAGACGCCCGACGCCCAGCTGCTGGGCCAGGGCCTGTCGGGCACCATCGACCTGCAGACCATCCGCCCGCTGTCGGTCGGCAAGCGCGTCGTGTCGGTCAACGTGCGCGGTGAGCAGAATGGCAAGGGAACGCCCTTCGAAGGCACCGGCAACCGCTTCAACCTGTCCTACATCGACCAGTTCGCCAACAACACCGTCGGCGTCGCGCTGGGCTTCGCGCGCCTGTCGCAGGACGTCCAGAAGAGCCGCTCCGAGACCTACGGCAACAGCGACACCGCCACCAATGCCAGCCTGAACGGCGGCAATCAGTTCACCTTCAACCAGGGCTTCAAGTACTTCGTCGACACGACGAAGGAAACGCGCGACGGTGCGATGGCCGTGCTGGAGTTCAAGCCCAACAAGGACCTCTCCAGCGTCGTCGACATCTTCTATTCGAAGTTCGACAAGGAAGTGGTCAAGCGCGGTCTCGAGATCCAGGTCAACGACAGCTGGAAGGGCGAGTCCAGCCCCTTCTACCCGACGCTGACGAACGCCGTCTTCGAGAACAACCGTCTGATGAGCGGCGTCTGGGGCAACGTGAACCCGCTGTCGCGCCACCTCTGGGAGCCGCGCAAGGACGAGCTCAACTCATTGGGCTGGAACACCAAGTGGAAGTTCGCGCCGAAGTGGACGGCCAACGCCGACCTGAGCTATTCGTCCGCGAAGAGCAGCGAGCGCACCATCGAGATGGAGGCAGGCCAGTACGACACGGCCAACAACCGCCCGCTGCCCGAGTCCGTGACGATCGCCAACTACAACCAGGTGACGGGGCTGCAGTACGACCGCAACAACCTGAGCACCATGCGCCTGACGGACCCGGAGTCCTGGGGCCAGAACGGCTACGACAAGATCATCACGACGGACGACAAGATCAAGGCCCTGCGCCTGTCGGCCCAGCGTGACCTGGACGGCCTCTTCTCGCGCGTCGATGTCGGCGTGAACCTGTCGCAGCGCGACAAGACCAAGAGCGCGGGCGAAGCCAAGGTCTTGCTATTGAACCGCGCCGGCGACAACCCCGGCGGCGCCCTGCCCGCCGGCACGACGGCCCTCGCGCTGCCGGGCACCGGCCTGACCACCATCGCCTTCGACCCGGCCTCGGCGCTGTCCTCGTACCGATTCGATGCCAACGTCAACGGCGACATCCTGGGCAAGGGCTGGACCGTCAACGAGAAGGTCACCACCTTCTACGCCAAGGGCGACCTCGAGACCAAGATCTTCGGCATCCCGGTGCGCGGCAATGCCGGCGTGCAGGTGGTCAACTCGGACCAGCAATCCACGGCACCGGTGGTCGACAACACCAACCAGGGCCAGTATGTCTTCCGCACCGCCGGCAAGACGTATACCGATCTGCTGCCCACCGTGAACCTGATCTTCGACCTGGCCAACGACCAGATCGTCCGCGCAGGTGTCGGCCGGCAGATGGCGCGCCCGCGCATGGACCAGCTGAGTGCGTTCACCCGGTCGGAGGTGAATACCTCCTTCGAGTGGACGGGCAGCGGCGGCAACCCGAAGCTCGACCCGTTCCGCGCCACGGCGTTCGACGTGTCGTACGAGAAGTACTTCGGCACCAAGGGCTATGTGTCGGTGGCGGGCTTCTACAAGAAGCTCAGCAGCTACATCTTCGACTTCAAGAACACCAACTACGACTTCACCGGCTTCCCGAACCTGTCGGGCCGCGACCCGCTGTCCAACATCGGCGAGTTCACGCAGCCGGTCAACGGCAAGGGCGGCTCGATCTCGGGTGTGGAACTGGCCGCGTCGGTGCCGCTGAACATGCTGACGCCGATGCTCGACGGCTTCGGTGTCTCGGCCAGCTACTCCAACACGTCCAGCAAGATCCAGCCCTTCGGCGACGGGGACACGCGCCCGCTGCCGGGCCTGTCGCGCAACGTCATGACGCTGACCGCGTACTACGAGAAGCATGGCTTCTCGTTCCGTGTCGCCGCGCGTGACCGCTCAAAGTACATCGCCGAGATCGAAGGCTTCGGCGCCAACCGTGAGTACACGTACGCCGACAAGGAAACCGTGACCGACCTGCAACTGGGCTATGAAGTCCAGACCGGTCCGGTCAAGGGCCTGAACTTCCTGCTGCAGGTGAACAACGTCACCAACGAGCCGTATCGGCAGCTGGACACCGTCGGCAACCAGACCAAGCTGGACACCTACGGCCGCACGATGCTCTTCGGCGTGACCTACAAGTTCTGACCCCGGAACAGCCAGGTCGAATTCAGGCCCCTGCCGCTGTCGCGGCGGGGGCTTTTTCAATTCGGGCGCGCGCGCTGATAGAGTGAACCGCCCCCCAGGAGGACCCCATACCGTGACCCTGCCCCATGTCCGCAACATCGTCATCGCCGGTGGAGGCACCGCCGGCTGGATGACGGCGGCCGCGCTGTCCAAGGTGCTCAACGACCGCTGGAAGATCGTGCTCGTCGAATCCGAGGAGATCGGCACCGTGGGCGTGGGCGAGGCGACCATCCCCATCATCAACGTCTACAACAACGCGCTGGAGATCGACGAGAACGAGTTCATGCGCGAGACCAGCGCGACCTTCAAGCTCGGCATCGAGTTCGTCAACTGGGGCCGCGTCGGCGACTCCTACATCCACGGCTTCGGGCCGCTGGGGCCGGACATCGGCATCACCAAGTTCCACCACTACTGGCTGAAGATGCACCAGGCCGGCACGGCCAGCAGCCTGGAGGACTACTCGGTCAACATCGCCGCGGCGCGCGCGAACAAGTTCATGCGCGCCAAGCCCGAACTCGGCGCCTCGCCGCTGGCCGAGATCGCCCACGCCTACCACTTCGATGCCGGCCTGTACGCGGCCTTCCTGCGGCGCTACGCCGAGAAGCGCGGCGTCGAGCGCCTGGAGGGCAAGATCCGCAGCGTCTCCACGCGGGTGGACAACGGCTTCGTCGACGCCATCGTGCTGGAGGACGGGCGCCGCATCGACGGCGACCTGTTCGTCGACTGCACGGGCTTTCGCGGCCTGCTGATCGAGCAGACGCTCAAGACCGGGTACGAGGACTGGTCGCACTGGCTGCCCTGCGACCGCGCGTGGGCCGTGCCCTGCCGTTCGGTCCGCCCGCTGACGCCCTACACGCGCTCGACCGCGCACGGCGCGGGCTGGCAGTGGCGCATTCCGCTGCAGCACCGCACCGGCAACGGGCACGTGTTCTGCAGCAGCTTCATCCGCGAGGAAGAAGCGGCGCAGGTGCTGATGTCGCGCCTGGACGGCGAGCCCCTGGCCGACCCGCGCATGCTCAAGTTCGTCACCGGCAAGCGCAAGAAGCTCTGGAACAAGAACGTGGTGGCGGTCGGCCTGGCCAGCGGCTTCATGGAACCGCTGGAATCGACCAGCATCCACCTGATCCAGTCGACCGTCTCGCGCCTGGCGACATTCTTTCCGGACCAGGGCTTCAACGCCGCCGACACCGAGGAATTCAACCGCCAGTCGGACTTCGAGTTCGAGCGCATCCGCGACTTCATCATCCTGCACTACAAGGCCACCGAGCGCAGCGACACCGAGTTCTGGAACTACTGCCGGACAATGCCGATCCCCGACACGCTGGCGCACAAGATCGACCTCTTCAAGGCGAACGGGCGGGTGGTGCGCGAGAACGCCGAACTCTTCTCCGAGATCAGCTGGGTCGAGGTGATGCTGGGCCAGCGCATGGCGCCCGCCCGCTACCACCCGCTGGTGGATGCCCTGCCCGAGGCGAAGATCCAGTCCTTCCTGGACAACGTGCGCGAGACCATCCGCCGCTGCGTGGACGCCATGCCCGCACACTCGGATTTCGTCGCCGCGAACTGCGCGGTCGACGCAAGGGTGCTCGGGTCGAAGGCCACGATGCGCTGAGCGGCGCTGACGCGGCCATGCTGAACCCGCATCCTGCAGTGGCCAGCCTCGACATCGGCGGGGCCACGCCCTGCATCGTGATCGACGACGCCCTGTCGGACCCGCAGGCGCTCGTCGATCTGGCCGCCCTGCACCGCGAGGCCTTCGATGCGCCCACGCGCAATGCATACCCCGGCCTCGAGCTGCCGCTGCCCGGCACGCTCGTCGAGCGCTTCTCGGAACACTTCGCGGTGCACGCGCGGCGCCGGCTGGGCGCGCGGCGCGTGCTCGATGCCCACGGCAGGCTGTCGATGGTGACGCTGCAGCCGCAGGAGCTGAGCCCCCTGCAGCGGGTGTGCCACCGGGACCGCATGTTCACGTCGGCCGACGAGTGCGCCATCGCCGCGGTCCTGTACCTGTTCCGCGACGAGGCCCTGGGCGGCACCAGCTTCTTCAGCCCGAAGCAGGGCCTGCCCGAGACCGAGGCGCTGATGGACGGCTGGAGCCGCATGGAAACGCCGCGATTCGAGCAGGAGACGGGCCGGGCGCCGGGCTACATGACGGCGTCGAACCCGCACTTCAGCCTGCTGCGCACGGTCGCGCCGCGCTGGAACCGGCTGATCTACTACGACGGCGGGCAGTTCCACAACAGCCACATCGAACACCCGGCGCTGCTGTCGGGCGAGCCCGGGCGCGGGCGTCTCACGGTCAACCTGTTCTTCCGCTGCAGCCGGGTCGCGGCGTGACGCGGGGGGCTCAGGCCGGCGAGTAGGGGTCGGGCACGCCCAGCGCCGCCAGCAGCGCGGTCTCGCGGGCTTCCATGCGGCGCGCCTGGGCGGCCTTGAGATGGTCCCAGCCCTGCGCGTGCAGCGCGCCGTGCACCAGCAGGTGCGCGTAGTGGTCCTTCAGCGGCGTGCCAGCGGCCTGGGCCTCGGCTTCCAGCACGGGGGCGCAGAGCACCAGGTCGGCCACCACGACGGGCGAATGCTCGTAGTCGAAGGTGAGCACGTTGGTGGCGTAGTCCTTGGCGCGGAAATCCTTGTTCAGGGCGCGGCCCTCGTCGGCGTCGACGATGCGCACGGTGATCTGGGCCGGCGCCTCGAGCGCGGCGCGGATGCAGCGCGCGACGAAGTGCCGCGGCAGCAGAGCCCGGTGGCGCGGGTCGGCGAACTGCAGCGACAGCTGCAACTCAGGCTTCATCGTCCGCATGGCGCGCTGCTGCCTTGTCGTAGGCCTTCACGATGCGCGCCACCAGCGGGTGGCGCACGACGTCGTCGGCGCTGAACTGCGTGAAGGCGATGCCCTTCACGCGCTGCAGGATCTGCTCGGCCTCCACCAGGCCGCTGGCCACGCCCTTGGGCAGGTCGATCTGGCTGGTGTCGCCCGTGACCACGCACTTGCTGCCGAAGCCGATGCGCGTGAGGAACATCTTCATCTGCTCGCGCGTGGTGTTCTGCGCCTCGTCGAGGATGACGAAGGAATGGTTCAGCGTGCGGCCGCGCATGAAGGCCAGCGGCGCGATCTCGAGCTGGCCCTTCTCGAAGGCCTTGCCCACGCGGTCGAAGCCCATCAGGTCGTAGAGCGCGTCGTAGAGCGGGCGCAGGTAGGGGTCGACCTTCTGCGCCAGGTCGCCGGGCAGGAACCCGAGGCGCTCGCCGGCCTCCACGGCCGGCCGCGTGAGGACGATGCGCTGCACGGTGCTGCGCTCCAGGGCGTCCACCGCGCAGGCCACGGCCAGGAAGGTCTTGCCGGTGCCGGCGGGGCCGATGCCGAAGGTGATGTCGTCGGCCAGCATCTGGCGCAGGTACTGCACCTGGCGCGGAGTGCGGCCGGACAGGTCGGCGTGGCGCGTGTGCAGCTTGATGGGCGCGTCGACCACGGGCGCCGGGGCGGCCACGGGGGTGGCGCCTACCTCGATGAGCGCCAGCCGCAGGGTCTGCTCGTCCAGCGGAGCGTCGGCGCGCTCGTAGAGCATGCGCAGCATCGAGCGGGCCACGGTGGCAGGCGCCCGCCCGCCCTCGACGGCGAACTCGGCCTCGCGCCGCTCGATGCGCACACCCAGGGCGCGCTCGATGCTGCGCAGGTGCTCGTCCAGCGGCCCGCACAGGTGAGCCAGGCGGCGGTTGTCCGGCGGGTCGAAGCGGTGGCGGAGGATCACGGGCGCGGTCGCGGAGAGATGTCGCGGTGGGATGTGGCAGGAGTTGGCATTGTCCACCCCCCGCGCCCGGGCTGCCGGGGCTACGATCCCGGCCCGATGAGGCAATCCCCGATCTCGCGCTGGCTGCTGTGCGGTGCGCTGGCCCTGACGCTGGGCGCAGGTTGGCCAGCGGCGGCCGCCGTGCTGCACCTGGAAACGGCACGGGTCGTGGAATCGGCCGCGCCGGCCTTCGTCGAAGGCGTGGGCGCTGCCGCCCCGGCCGAGCGGGCGCTGCCCGACGTCTGGACCGACGGCGCGCCCGCACGCAGCACCTGGTACCGCTTCGACCTGCCCGCCCCGACCACCGACGCGCCGCTGGCCATCTACATCGAGCGCGCCTGCAGCCAGCTCGAGGTGCAGCTCAACGGCCGGCCCCTGTGGCGCGCCGGCCCCCAGCCGCTGTGCCACCGCCCGCAGCTGATTCCACTGCCGGCCACGCTGCTGCAACCCGGCATCAACCGGCTCGACCTTCGCGTCACCGGCGAGCCCCTCACGCATGTCGCGGCGCGCGGGCAGGCCGGCGGGCTGTCGGCCGTGGAGGTCGGCCCGCAGTCCGACCTGGCGGCGCGGCACGCGCGCGCCACCTTGCTGCAGGTGGAGGCCCCGCAGGCGCTGTGCGCCTCGCTGCTGCTGATGGGCGGCTTCCTGTTCGTGCTGGGGTTCCGCCACCGCGAGCAGAGCCACCTGGCCTACTTCGGCGCGCTGTGCATCGGCTGGGCGCTGGTGGAAGCACGGCGCTGGCTGCCGGGGCTGCCCCTGAGCGACACCGCGGCCGAGCTGCTGCAAAGCGCGATGCTGGCCTTCGTGACGCTGGCCGCGGTGCAGTTCCTGCTGCGCGAGGCGCGCTGGCGCAGCCGGACGATCAGCCGCCTGCTGGCGCTGCAGCTGTTGGCGATGCCGCTGAGCCTGCTGCTGACCGGGCCGGCCTGGCTGAATGCGCTGATGTCGGTGTGGCTGGTGATCTTCGTGCTGGAGATAGCGGCCGCAGCCGCCTTCCACCTGATGCTGCGGCGCCGCCTGCAAGGCCAGTTGCCGGTGCTGGCGGCGACGGCGCTGGGCACCGTCGGCGCGGCGCTCGCGGTGCAGGTGGCGGGCCGCTATGCCGCGCTGCCGGCCGGCCTGCTGCATGGCGCCGCGCTGGTGGCGCCGCTGGGCCTGGTGCTGGTGGGCCTGCGGCTGGTGCGCCAGCACGGCCGCGCGCTCCAGGCCGCCGACAGCGTGCGCGTGAACCTGGAAGGCCGCATCCGCGACGCCACCGCCGAGATCGAGCGCAACTTCCGCCAGCTCACCGAGCTGCGCGTGGAGCAAGTCACGGAGCGCGAGCGCAAGCGCATCGCCGCCGACCTGCACGACGACCTGGGCGCCAAGCTGCTCACGATCGTGCACACGAGCGAGGACGCGCGCATCTCCACGCTGGCGCGCGAGGCCCTGGAAGAGATGCGTCTGTCGGTGCGCGGGCTCACCGGCAAGCCGGTGCGGCTGGCCGACGCGCTGGGCGACTGGCGCGCGGAGCTGATGTCGCGGCTGACGCAATCGGGCATCGAGGGCGAGTGGGAGTCGCCGGACGACCTGCCGCAGACGCTTTCGGCGCGCACCTACGTCCAGACCACGCGCATCCTGCGCGAATCCACCAGCAACATCATCAAGCACAGCGGCGCCTCGCGCTGCAGCTTCACCTGCGGCATCGCCGACGGCGACCTGCAGCTGACGATCCAGGACAACGGCAACGGGATCCCGCTGGAGCTCGACGGCCGGCTCGACCGCGGCCACGGCATGGCCAGCATGAAGCACCGCGCCAAGCAGATGCAGGGCCAGTGCCTGGTGGAGTCGGGCCCGGGCTATGGAACCGTGATACGCCTCACGCTACCGCTGGATCGTGCGATCGAGCCACCCCCCTGAAGCGCGGCTCGGCTGCTAGCATCGATTTCCACGACACGCCACCGGGTTTCCGGGTGCCATGACCAACATCCTGCTGCTCGAAGACCTGCCCGAGATCCGCACGTGGCTGCGCAGTCTCGTGATGCAGGTGTTCCCGAACGCGCAGGTCTCCGAAAGCGCCCGGGTGCACGACGCGCTCGAGCTGGTGTCGGCCGTGAAGTTCGATCTCGCCCTCGTCGATCTCGGCCTGCCCGACGGCTCCGGCGTCGATGTCGTCACCAAGCTGCGCGACCTGCAGCCCGAGGCGCAGTCGGTCGTCGTCACCATCCACGACGACGACGAGCACCTGTTCCCTGCCCTGCAGGCAGGCGCCTTCGGCTACATCCTGAAAGAGCAGGCGCGCGAGCTCATCACCGAGCAGCTGCAGCGCATCAGCCAGGGCGAGCCGCCGCTGTCGCCGTCCATCGCGCGCCGCGTGATGGCCTACTTTAGCGCCAAGGCCAAGCCCCAGGCGCAGACCAACCTGCTGCCCAACGTCTCCCTCACCGACCGCGAGAGCGAAGTCCTGCTGCGCGTCGCCAAGGGCTACACACTGCCCGAGATCGGCGTGCAGCTCGGCCTGAGCCGGCACACCATCGCCGACTACGTGAAGCAGATCTACCGCAAGCTCAACGTGAGCTCGCGCGCCGAGGCCGCGCTCGAAGCGCAGCGGCTCGGCCTGTTCGGCCGCTGAGAGATCGCTGGACATCCCCGGCGCGGCCGGATAATCCCCGTCCATGATCGGACGCTTGGTCGGAACTCTCGCGGCGAAATCGCCACCCCAGGTCCTCGTGGACGTGCAAGGCGTCGGCTACGAGGTCGACGTGCCCATGAGCACGTTCTACAACCTGCCGGGCCTGGGAGCGCCGGTGACGCTGCTCACGCACTTCATCGTGCGCGAGGACGCGCAGCTGCTCTACGGCTTTCTCACCGAGGAGGAGCGCGCCACCTTCCGCGAGGTCGTCAAGATCAGCGGGGTCGGGCCGCGCACGGCGCTGTCCATCCTGTCCGGACTGTCGGCCGCCGAACTGGCGCAGGCCGTCACGGCACAGGACGCCGGACGCCTGGTGAAGGTGCCGGGCATCGGCAAGAAGACGGCCGAGCGGCTGCTGCTGGAACTCAAGGGCAAGCTCGGCGCCGACCTCGGCCTGCCGGCCGCAGACGCCGTGAGCGACGCGCAGAGCGACATCACGCAGGCGCTGCTGGCCCTGGGCTACAACGAGCGCGACGCCAAGGCGGCGCTGAAGGCGCTGCCGCCCGGCGTGGGCGTGGCCGAGGGCATCAAGCTGGCCCTGAAGGCGCTCAGCCGCTGATCAGTGCTTGCCGTGGCCCATGGGGCCGGCGGGCGCCATCGCGCCGCCCGCGAGCGGCCGCACCACGGCCTTGATTTCCAGCGTCTCGCGCTTGCCGTCCTTGCCCTCGACCACCAGCGTCACCGGGACGGTCTGCCCGTCCTTCAGCGGCTGCTTCAGGTCCATCAGCATCACGTGGAAGCCGCCGGGCTTGAGATCGACGGCCTGGCCGGCCGGAAGCTCCAGGCCGTTCGGCAGGGCGCGCATGCGCATCGTGTCGCCGTCCATGCGCATCTCGTGGATCTCGACGACGCCGGCCACCGGCGACGAGCCGGCGAGCAGCCGACCGCCGTTGACGGAGGTGATGCGGGCGAACATTCCCGTGGCCTTCTGCTGCGCGACGACGCCGCGCACCCACGGGTCGACGACGACGGTGGTCTGGGCAGGGGCGGCGGCGGCGGCGAACGCCAGTGCAGCGAGGGTGATCAGTTGCTTCATGTGAAATTCCGGATAGGAGTGGGGTCGGAGACGCCGAAACGGGGCTTCGGCAAATCGGGAAATCGCGAAATCGGGTGCCTCGGGCCGGCCGTCGATGGCAGTCGGCCTGTGGGCCGGGTGCCTGTGGGCCGGGTGCCCGTGAGCCGGATCCCTGAGTGCACGGCCTGGCCGGATGTCAGGGGTCAGGCCACCGCAGGGCTGCGGCGCAGCGGGTTCAGCGGCCGCCGGGGGGTGCGCGCGTGGGCGGGCTGGACCAGGCAGCCAGAGTCCGGGGCAGCGCGTGCGGCGCGCCAGGCGCAGCCGCTTCGGCCAGGGGCTCGGCCGGGCCGGCCAGCGGCGCGGGTGGCAAGGCCGCCCCGTCGCCGCCACCCAGGCCGCAGAACGCGCAGTGCTCGAGGTGGACGCCGCCGGTCACGGGCGCTGCCGGGCCGTCTGCGTCCAGCGGGACGCGCTGCAGGCCCTGCGGCGTGCAGACCTCGGCGAACCGGCTGTCTTCGCCCTGAACCCGGGCCAGCGCGTACGAAATCGAAGGCGCGAGCGCCAGCGCGAGCATCGCGACCAGCGCGAACCAAGTCACTGTGTGAAGGCGTCGGCGCAAAGCGTTCATCTGCCACAAGTTTACCCGGGGGCCCCCGATAATCCCTGCATGGCCGTGCAAACCGATGACTTCCAGAGCCCGAAACGCGTGATCAGCGCGGCGCCGGCTTCGCCGAATGAAGAAGCCATCGAGCGCGCGCTGCGGCCCAAGGGCCTGCAGGAGTACGTGGGGCAGTCCAAGGCCCGCGAGCAGCTCGAGATTTTCATCGGCGCCGCCAAGCACCGCGCCGAGGCCCTGGACCACGTGCTGCTGTTCGGCCCGCCGGGCCTGGGCAAGACCACGCTGTCGCACATCATCGCGGCCGAACTCGGCGTGAACCTGCGGCAGACCTCCGGCCCGGTGCTCGAGAAGCCGAAGGACCTGGCGGCGATCCTGACCAATCTCGAGAAGAACGACGTGCTCTTCATCGACGAGATCCACCGCCTGAGCCCGGTGGTGGAGGAGATCCTCTACCCCGCGCTGGAGGATTACCAGATCGACATCATGATCGGCGACGGCCCGGCGGCCCGCTCGATCAAGCTCGACCTGCAGCCCTTCACGCTGGTGGGCGCCACCACCCGCGCCGGCATGCTCACGAACCCCCTGCGCGACCGCTTCGGCATCGTCGCGCGGCTGGAGTTCTACACGGCCGAGGAACTCACCCGCATCGTCACCCGCTCGGCGGGCCTGCTGAACGTGCCGATCGACCCCGCAGGCGCGCTGGAGATCGCGCGCCGCAGCCGCGGCACGCCGCGCATCGCCAACCGCCTGCTGCGCCGCGTGCGCGACTACGCTCAGGTCAAGGCGCGCGGCCACATCGACACCGCCATCGCCGACAAGGCGCTGGCCATGCTGGACGTCGACCCGCTGGGCTTCGATGTCATGGACCGCAAGCTGCTCGAGGCCGTGATCCACCGCTTCGACGGCGGGCCGGTGGGCCTGGAGAACCTGGCCGCCGCCATCGGCGAGGAAGCCGGCACCATCGAGGACGTGATCGAGCCCTACCTGATCCAGCAGGGCTTCCTGCAGCGCACGCCCAGGGGGCGCATCGCCACGCTGGCGGCGTTCCGGCACCTGGGGGTGGCGCCTCCAGCCGCCGCAGGAGGCCTGTTCTAACATCCGGGCCGCAGCCACCTCGACAGGTCCGGACGGCCGTGCGGCCGGCCGGACTCGTTGCAGGCCGTCACAGTTCGCGTGCTTCTGACGCACTCCGGGCACTCAAGTGGCGGCTCAAGGGGCCGATACCAAAGAACAATGAGCCGGTTCACGCCTTCCCGTCCAGGGAGGCGGGACGGCCTGCCCGACAGTCTCACGCGGAACCCGACGCCATGCACCCGACACGCGAACGCGGATTCACCCTCATCGAAGTCATGATCACGGTGGCGATCGTCGCCATCCTGTCGGCCATCGCCCTGCCCGCCTACACCGCCTACGTGCAGCGCTCGCGCGTGCCGCCCGCGCTCGACGCGCTGAGCGCGCTCGCAACGCGGATGGAGCAGCGCTTCCAGGACTCCGGCAGCTACGCCAATGGCGACGCCTGCGGCGCCACCATGCCGACCACCGAGAACTTCACGGTCACCTGCGAACTCAGCAACGACGGCCAGGGCTTCACCGCCACGGCCACGGGCAGTGGCCCGGTCGACGGCTACGGCTTCAGCATCGACCATCAGGGCGTGCGCGTGACGACGGCGCACCCCAAGGGCGTGCCGAGCACGAACTGCTGGAGCATGAAGGGGACGACGTGCGACACCTGAAGCGCCAGCGCGGCCTCACGCTGATCGAGCTGCTGGTGGCGATGGTCATCGGCGGGGTGCTGATGGTGGCCGCAGCCCCCTCGTTCCAGGAATACCGGCTGAACTCGAGCCTGCGCGAGAACGGCAATGCGCTGTATTCGCAGACGCTGCTCGCCCAGAGCGAGGCCATCAAGCGCAACGCGACGGTTCGCGTGGCCATCGACGACGGCGTGATTCAGGTCCAGGACATCTCTGACCCGGATGCACCGGTCCTGATCCGGGAACTGGCCTTCACCGGGGGCGTCAGCAGCGACGACGCCAGCATCGACTTCGGCGGCGAGGGCCGGCCGCTGGACTTCAACGCCGCCTCCGTCGACCTGTCCAAGTCAGGCCACGCCTGCTCGACCGAGGTGCGCTGCCCCGGCCTGCGCGTGGACGCCGGCGGGGCCATCCGCCTGTGCGGCGACCAGACGAACTGCCCAACATGAAACGCTCACCTCCACGCCTGCGCTCGCGCGGCATCGGGCTCATCGACGCCTTGATCGCCCTGGCCATCCTGTCCTTCGGCTTGCTGGGCATGACGCGCATGCAGACCAACCTGGTGCGCCAGGCCAGCGAGAGCCAGGCCCGCATGACGGCCGTGCAGCTGGCCGATGAACTCCTCAGCACCGCGCTCGTGGACGTGGACAACGCGGCCTGCTACACGGTGCCTGCAACCGGCACCTGCGACAGCGATGTCGCCGAGGAGCGCACCGAGGACTGGGAAGCCCGCGTGCTGGCCTCCCTGCCGGGCGACGTGGAGGCCGGGTCCGTGCTGGCCGACGACCTGCTCACGGTGACGATCACCTGGACAGGCAAGGAGTCGGGCGACACCCGCACGCTGGAGGTCACGACCGATGTCCGCCCGTAGACCCCCCTTCCGCCGCGCCCAGCGCGGCGTGTCGATCGTCGAACTGATGGTCGGAATGGTCATCGCACTTCTCGTCAGCCTCGCGGCCGGCGGCAGCGCGATGATGTTCACGGCTTCGCAGCGCCAGGGCGTCGGCGCCGGCGGTGTCGGGCTCGGCGCGGCCAGCGCGATGGCGGCATTGAAGAACGACGCAGCCCTGGCCGGCCTCGGCTTCTTCGGCGACTCCAGCTACCTCTGCGGCCAGTTGTCGCTCAGCGTGGACGCCACCTTGAAGAGCGACGGCGCCGCCTTCACCCCTGTGCGCATCACGACCGGCGACGATGGCGACACCATCGACATCGTCTACGGCGAACGCGTGGAATCCGGCGCCAACGTGCTGCTGAACGCCGACTCCGACGGCACCTCGGCCGAGGTGATGTCCTTGCTGCCCGTGACGGCCGGCCAGGCCGTGCTGCTGGCACCCGCCACGGCCGGCGGGGACTGCCTGGTCCGCACCGTCACGGCGGTCACGGCCAGCACCGACACCACACCCCAGACCCTGACCTTCGGCGCGGCCGGCAAGTACAACCAGGGCGACTTCACCGTCGATCCCAGCTTCGCCGAGCGCGACCGCATAACGCTGCTCGGCGACGTGAACTGGAACCGTTACCGCCGCGTCGGCAACACGCTGGTGCTCGACCGGCCGCTGACCAACGCGACCGCGGTCCTGGCGCGGGATGTCATCGCGCTCCGTGCGCAGTACGGCATCTCCGCCGCCGCCGCAGGCAGCACCACGCTGGAAGACTGGCAGGACGCCAGCGGCACCTTCGCGACGCTGGACGCCGCCACGCTGCCACGCGTGCGCGCCCTGCGCATCGGCATCGTCACCCGGAGCCCGCAGCGCGAGAAACCCAACGCGGACGGCGACTGCGAGGCCAGCCTCGCCAAGCCGCAGCTCTTCGGCACCGAGGTCGAGCCGGATGTCGCCGACTGGCAGTGCTACCGCTACCGCACGTCGACGGTCGTGGTGCCGCTGCGCAACCTGGTATTGGGGCTCAAGGAATGAAGCGCGCTGAACAAGGTGTCACCATGCTCGTGGTGCTGGTGCTGATGTCCATCATGCTGCTGGGCGGCATGGCGCTGGCCAAGCTGACCGAAGCCGGGACGCTCGCGAGCGGCAACACGGCCTACCGCGAGGCCTCGCTGCAGGCGTCCGAGGTCGGCCTGAACACCGTCTACGAGCGCATCCGCGACGACCTGACCAACGAGGAAGCCGACAGCGCCGGCTGGTACTGGGCGACGACCCAGGACACCGACACCAAGGGCGTTCCGCAAGTCGACTTCGACGCCGCGCCGACGGTCGGGGTCGGCAACTACACGGTGGCCTACGTGGCCGAGCGGCTGTGCGAAGGCGCACTGCCGGTCACGAACGCATTGCGCCAGTGCCTGGTCAAGCAGATTCCCCAGATCGAGAGCGCCGACGCCAGCCGCGAGCGGCCCGACCCGCCGACCTCCAAGCAGTTCCGCGTGACCATCCGCGTGACCGGCCCCAAGGACACCCGCACCTGGGTGCAGTCACTGATCACGAAGGGGTGAGCATGAAAGCCGCTGTCCAGATCGTCGTCTCCACTCTCGCACTCGCGGGCCTGCTCTCCGGGCCTGCCTCGCAGGCCGCCACCGACATCGCCGAGCTGCCGCTCAAGGCCTCCGTGCTGGCCAAGCCCAACGTGATCTTCGGCCTCGACGACTCGGGCTCGATGGACTCGGAGGTGATGCTCGGCAACAACGACGGCGCCTTCTGGTGGGACTACAACGCCCGCTCCGGCTGGGATGCCACGGGCAAGACCTGGTTCAACGCCGGGGGCGGCGTGGACGGCCAGTGGAAGAAGATGGTCTACCTCTTCCCGAACGGCTACTCGGACGGGAAGGACGGGAACCGTACGTATGACGACGCCGACAACCCTCACTTCGCGATTCCGCCGACCGCGCAGTTCGCCTTTCTGCGTTCGCCTGACTACAACCCCATCTACTTTGATCCGGCCGTCACCTACAAGCCCTGGTCGCCCGCCTATGTGGGCAGCGCGGTGGTGAACTACGGCAACGCCTCGGTCACCGCGGCGAAATCGCATCCCACCTATGGCAGCGGCACCTTCAACGTGCGCGACCTGCGCGCCGCCGTCACCACCGCGAATTGGACCTTCAAGGCCCTGCCCGGCATGCTGTTGCCTGGCACTGCGCGGGTCTGTGTGAACAACGGCTGCGCCAACCCGTGGCCACTGGTTTCGGCCCAAGGCTGGGCCGCGTCGGGCAGTCTGTTCGTGGTGCCCGCAAGCACCGCACGGAACATCTCCATGGCCTACTTCCCGGCCACCTATTACCTCAAGGAAGTCTGCACCGTCGACGGCAGCGCGTGCGTCACCGCGCCCGACGGCACCACGACACTCAAGCGCTACGAGATCAAGGCAGCCAACTACGCCACCACGGCAGCCTACGATGCTGCGCTGCAGAACTTCGCGAACTGGTGGCAGTACTACCGCAAGCGCAAGCTGATGCTGAACGCCGCGGTGGGGCAGGTGCTGGAGCCACTGACCGGGCTGCGCATGGGCGTGGTGCACTTCAACAATCGCCCCGGCGCGACGACCCGCGTCACGATGTACGACATCGACAAGCCCCTCGCATCACAGAATGGCCGCAAGGTGGCGGGCCTGTTCTACGAGACCAATCGCGCAGGCGGTACCCCGACGCGTGAGACGCTGGACCGCATCGGCGAGGAGTACATGAACGCCGCAGGGCCGATCCAGTACGCCTGCCAGCGCAACAACGCCTTCATCATGTCCGACGGCTTCGCCAACGTGGCAACCCCCACCAAGCCGAGCTACAGCAAGACCACCTGGGGTGCAGCCGCGCCGTACGCCACGACCCACGACAACTCGCTGGCTGACGTCGCGCTGTCGTACTACACCGTCAACCTGAGAACCGGCCTGGCCACGGGCAAGGTGCCGAAGACGGCGGTCGACGAGAACACCAACCTGCACATGAACACCTATGGGCTGATCATGGGTGCACGCGGCAAGCTCTTCACGAGCGACACCGCGCTACCGCCCACGGACACATCGGCCTGGGAGAACCCGACCCAGGACCGGAACCCGAACGCGGTGGACGACCTCTGGCACGCCACGATCAACGGCCGCGGGCAGATGTACCTGGCCGATTCGCCCGCCGAGACGGCTGCCAAGATCCAGTCGGGCCTGCGCGACATCCTGAGCCAGACCGGCGCGCAGGGCGGCATCGCGGTCAGCACGGTGAACCTGTCGCGCGGCGACCAGCGGGCCTACTTCGGCACCTACAACCCCGCCGGCTGGGCGGGCGACCTGACCGCCAACCCCATCGATGTCGAGACGGCCGAAGTCGACACGACGCCGGTGTGGTCGGCCGGCACGCTGCTGCTGGCGCGCGACTGGACCACGCGTGTCATCGCAGCCGGCAAGGCGGGCGGCGCGGTGGCGTTCACCGAGGCCAACGTCGCGGACGTCGTCAACCCCAGCGATGTCTATGGCGCCGATGCCGCTGTCGTGAACTACCTGCGCGGCGAGCGCACGAACGAAGGCACGCTGTTCCGGTCGCGTACCAGCCTGATGGGCGCCGTGATCAACTCCGAACCCACGGTGGCGCGCGACGAGGGCGTGGTCTACGTGCAGTCCGGCGAAGGCATGCTGCACGCCTTCGACACCCGCAGCCCGAATGCCGGCAAGGAACTCTGGGCCTTCGTGCCCGAAAGCGCACTCGGCGCCATCGGCGAGACGACGGAGCGCGCCTATGCGTTCAAGACCAAGCTCGATGGCTCACCGGTGGTCGCCAAGCTGTCGGGCGGGAGCAAGATCCTGGTGGCGGGCGCCGGCGTGGCCGGCCGCAGCTTCTACGCCCTGAACGTGACCAGCCCTCGCGACCTGGACGAGGCCGGCCTCGCCGGCAAGCACCTCTGGACCTTCCCCTCGGCAGCCGACACCACCACGCAGGCGAAGATGGGCCAGGCACTCGGCCGGCCGGTGGTGGTGAAGTCCGCCAACGCGTCGGACGGCGATGTCGTCCTGCTCACCTCGGGTTTCAACAACACCGACGGCATCGGTCGCCTGTGGGTGCTCAACGCCACCACGGGTGCGGTGATCCATGAGTTCGAGACCGGGGCCGGCTCAGCGTCGGTGGACTCGGGCCTGGCGCAGGTCAGCGCCTTCCAGGAGACCAACGGGACCGTGCGCTATGTCTACGGCGGGGACCTGCTCGGCAACGTCTGGCGCTTCGATCTCCAGGACAAGGGCACGCCGAACCTGCTGGCGGTTCTGAAAGGCCCTGCCGGCGACCTGCAGCCCGTCACGGCCGCTCCGGAACTCGTCCTGACCCAAGGCAAGCGCGTGGTGCTGATCGGCACCGGCCGCCTGCTGGACATCGGCGACTTCGGCAACACCAAGGTTCAGAGCTTCTACGCCATAGCGGACGGCGGCAGCATGGCCAATGCGCGAAGCGGCCTGACCCAGCGCACCTACAACGCGGGCGACGACAGCCTCAGCGGCGCGACCGTGGACTGGGCCACCGGCCGCGGCTGGTACCTCGACCTGCCGACCGGCCACCAGGCCAACAGCCGCCCGACGCTGGCCTACGGTGCGATCGCGTTCGTGACCAACACCAACGGCGGCACCGACTGCGCGGCCAGCTCGCGCCTGTGGGTCCTGGACCTGCTGACGGGCGACGAGTTCTCGGGCACCGACTACGTGTCGACCGTTGTCTCGGACGTCGCCAACTCCTCGGGCGTGACGGCCCTGCTGACAGCCGACGGCAAGATCATCGGCTCCGGGCAGGACGCCGACGGCAAGCCGTGGCAGCGCGACATCACGAAGAACAACCCGATCCAGCCGGCGAAGAATTCGTGGCGGGAAATCCGGCGGCAGTGAGGATGCCGATCAGCCTGACCTGAGCCTCAGGCTCGGGCTCGGGCTCGGGCTCAGGTTCAGTTTCAGGCGGGCGGCGGCGCGAGGTGCGCGTCGTCGTCCCACCCCACCAGCGTGAAGCCCGACGGGCTGTAGAGCAGGCGGTTGATGGCCGCATTGCCCATCTGCCAGCTCCGGGGCGCGTCCAGCGGCACGCGGGTGGCGGCCCGGTACAGGCTGTCGAGCACGCCTCCGTGCGCCACCAGCGCGATGCTGCCACCGGGATGCCGAGCGGCCAGCCGCTCGGCGGCGCCCAGGCAGCGGGCGCTGAACTCGATCAGGTTCTCTCCGCCCTCGGGGCCGTAGCCGGGTTCGCGCAGCCGCCACCGGCGCGCGTTTTCGGGCCACCGCGCCTCGATCTCGGCGTAGGTGAGGCCTTCGAAACAGCCGAAGCAGCGTTCGCGCAGAGCGGGCTCGGGCCGCAGCGGCGCACCGCTGGCCTCGGCGACCGGGGCCGCGGTGTGCAGCGCACGCAGGAGGTCGCTGCTGTAGACGGCGTCCAGCGGTTCGCCAGCCAAGGCGCGACCCAGTTGCGCGGCCTGCCAACGGCCCTTGGCGTTGAGCGGAATGTCGGTGTGGCCCTGCAGCCGGGTCTGGAGGTTCCAGTCGGTCTCGCCGTGCCGGATCAGCAGCACGCGCGTGGCCTGGCCCGCCGTCACGGCGCGAGAACCAGCCGCCGGTTGAGCGTGTAGGTGCCCGAAAAGGTGGCCGCCCCCAGCACGCGGCCGGCCAGCGCGGCACGCACGTCGTGGCCGTTGAACACACCTTCCACCGGCAGGCGCGGCACCGACACCGCGTACAGCGTGAACACGTAGTGGTGGACCAGCGAGTCGTTGAACGGCGGAAAGGGGCCGTCGTAGCCGAAGTACTGGCCGGCCATCGCGGGGTCGGCAGCGAACCAGCCCGTGTAGTCGTTCAGCCCCTGGCGCGCCCCGTTGATGGTGGCCGGGCCCGGCTTGCCGCGCGCGGTGAAGCCGCGGCTGAACTCGCCCTCGGCGATGACGGTCGGGCGCGGCGGCAGGTCGATCAGGACCCAGTGGAAGAAGTCCACCCGCGGCAGGTCGACCGGCACTTCACGGTCAGGCTGGTTGACGTCGGTCGCGACGCTGGGCACGTCGAAGTCGTGGCAGATCAGCACCATCGACGCAGCCCCCTCCGGCAGGTGGCCCCAGGCCAGGTGCGGGTTCAGGTTGTCGGAAAAGCCGACGCCGCCGTCGTCCAGCAGCCGTCCGGCGGCGAACCGCTCCGGAATGCGGTCGCCGTTCGTCCAGCTCTCGCTCCACAGTTCCATCGAAGCTCCTCGGGCCTGCCTAGACGCCCCAGACCACGGGCTCGCCAGCGGCGTGGGCGCGCCGCAGCATCTCGATCATCGGCCAGACGCGCTGGCGCAGGCTCACGCCTTCCACGCGCGCCGAAGCATCGGCCTCGTCGGTCTGTACGGGTTCAGCCGGCGCTTCCGCAGCCTGGACGGCCGCCTGCAGGCGTTCGATGGCAGCCGGCATGGCAGAAGGCTCGACGATGCCCTTCGTGGAGGGTTCGCGCCCGAGAAGACGCAGGAGTTCGTCGCCGGCGGCGCCGAGCATCACGACATCGCCGGTGGCGGGGCTTCTGAATCGATAGATCATGGGCCGGGCAGTCGCCGTTGAGGGAAGAGCCTGCATTGTGCGCCACGTCACAGGTGGGCCTGCTGCAGCGCGACGCCCCGAAAGCCAGAAGCCCGCAACGCCGGCTCGGCGGACGTGTCAGCCGATGACCTGAGAAATGTCCTGCGGAACGCGCTGCACGAAGCTGAGCGGGTCCAGGGCCGGTGAGTAGAGGTAGCCCTGGAACTGATCGCAGCCGATGGACTGCAGGAAGGCACGCTGCGGTTCGGTCTCGACGCCTTCGGCAATGACGCGCTTTTCGAGCGCCCGTGCGACCTGCACGATGGCCCGCACGATGGCGGCATCGCTGGCGTCGTCCGGAAGCCCCTTGATGAAGCTGCGGTCGATCTTGAGCTTTCCGATGGGGAATCGCTTCAGGTAGGACAGGCTCGAGTACCCGGTGCCGAAGTCGTCGAGCGACAGGCGCACGCCCAGCCTTGCGAGTGCCTGCAGGCGCTGCAGCGCCTCGTCGGCATCGCGCAGCAGGATGGACTCCGTCAGCTCGAGCTCCAGCCACTCCGGCGACAGCCCGTGCTCTCGCAGCACGGACGCCACACGGTCGACGAACTGCGGCTGCTGGAACTGCAGCGCAGACACGTTGACGGCGATGGTCAGTGGCCGGCCGGCGCGCACCCAGGCGGCGGCCTGGCGGGCGGCCTGAGCCAGCACCCAGTCGCCGATGGCGACGATGAAGCCGGTGTCCTCGGCCACGGGGATGAATCGCATGGGCGAGATCTCGCCCAGGGTCGGATCGCGCCAGCGGAGCAGGGCCTCGGCCCCCACGACGCGGCCGGTCTCGAGATCCACCTGCGGCTGGTACTGCAGGCGGAACCGGCTGCTGGCCAGCGCCTGGCGCATGGCGTGGTCGAGCTGCATGTGCGAGCGGAGGTCGCCGTCGGAATGCTTCTGGTGGAAGCGCAAGCCGTTGCTGCCCGCGAGCTTGGCCTGGCGCATCGCGCTCTCGGCGTGGCACAGGAGTTCGTCGGCGCTGCGGCCGTGGCCCGGGGCCAGGGCGATGCCCACGCTGCAGGTCAGCGTGAAGGGCGTGCCGTCGAACTGCCAGGGCTCGCCCACGGCCTGCAGCACGCGCAACGCCGCCGACTCCGCCGCGGCGGCATCGGCATGCGGCAGGAGCAGCGCGAACTGGTCGCCGGCGATGCGGGCGACGCAGTCCCCGTGGCGCATGATGCGTTGCAGTCGCTGCCCCACCTCGTGCAGCGCGCGGTCGCCGATGTCGTGCCCGAGGCTGTCGTTGACACGGCGGAAGCGGTCGAGGTCGAGCACGAGAAGCGCGAAAAGGTCGCCCTCGGTTCGCATCGCCAGCGCCGTCTCCTGAACCCGCTCGGCCAGACGGCGCCGGTTGGGCAGGCCGGTGAGGTTGTCGGTGGCGACCAGGGTCTCGATGCGTTCGTCGGTGGCCAGGCGCTCGCTGAGGTCGCGGAACGTCCACACCCGGCCCAGCGGCCGGCCCCGGCTCCACAGCGGCCGCACCACGCGCTCCAGCACGGCGCCGGAATGCAGGATCAGCCTTTCGGTGGCCGCCAGCAGCGTGGCTTCCTGCAGAGCCTCCAGGCGCTTGTGGTACGTCACGGGCTCCTGCACCATGTGGCGCATCCAGTCCTGGACGGCCTGGTCGTGGTGCTGCACGAGCAGGTCTTCGGGCATGCCCCAGACCTGCGCGAACCGGCGGTTGAAGGCGCGCACGCGGCCACCGAGATCAGTGACGAGGATGCCGTCGGCGGTGGATTCAAGCGTGGCCTGCAGCACGGCCGTCAGGTCTTCCTGTTCGGCCTGCGCAAGGCGTGCCGCGCTGGTGTCGAGCAATGTCACCAGGCAGTGAGTCGGCGCGGCGGCGCCGGGCATCGAGAACGGCTGGATGCTGCGTCTCAGGTACAGGAGGATGCCATCCGGGCCCTGCATGACGGTGTCGGACAGCAGCGGCTCGACGATGCCTGCCTCGGCATCCGACCAGTAGGCCATGTCCTCGGGCGAGCCGAGAAGGTGGTCCGCGCGCGCGGCGCGCAGCCCGGTTTCGTCCATCCCGAGCCGGAGCATGGCCGCCGTGTTGGCCGCCACGATCTGCAGCGATGGCAGTGCCACCACCCAGGACGGGTCCGGGCAGGCCTGCACCAGCACCTGCCACGCGGTGACGGCCGGGTCGGCGCCGCGCGCGGCCACCCGAAGCGGGCGCACGGTGTTCACGCGGGCTCCCCAACGGTGGAAAGCGACTCGAAGAAGTAGGCCACCCTCGGGCGCGGCGCCAGGTAGTCCAGCGCTGACGGAGGCATCTTCGACGGCGCGAGACTGCGGCGGATGCCGATCTCGGGCTCCTTCTCCAGATCCAGGAACAGGGCCTCGTCGCGGGGGCGCCCGGTGTCGTGCACCAGCACTCGCGGCTTGAGCGGCCGGGTCGAGTTGACGCCGACCACCAGAGCATGCCGGTCGTCGGTCAGCTGCACCAGCGAGCCTGCGGGGTACACGCCCATCATCCGGATGAAGGTGTTCAGCAGCGCGCTGTCGAAGCGGTTGCGGCTCTGCGAGAACAGCATCGACACGGCCTCGTGCGGCGTGAGCGCGCGCGACAGCACGGCCGGGTTGCAGAGGTTGTCGTAGCGGTTGACGATGGCGACGATGCGCGCCGCCGTGCTCATGCGGTCACCGCCCAGGCGCAACGGGAACCCGGTGCCGTCGGCATGCTCGTGGTGCTGCGCCAGGACGGCGAGCGCGCCGCTGCTCATGCCCATGCGCCGGCCGAGCTGGACGCCCTGGGCCACATGGTCGCGGTAGGCATTGGTCTCGGACTGCGTGAAGGCGTCGTCGAGGTGGCGCACGCGGTCGGGCAGCTCCAGCTTGCCGACGTCGTGGAGCATCGAACCGACGCCCAAGTCAATCATTTCCGATTCGTCGAGCCCGACGCTGCGCCCCATCAGCAGCGCGATGATCGCGACGTTGAGGCCGTGCGCCGCGGCACGGTCGCCCACCTGGGTGTTCATCAGGCGGATGCAGACCTCACCCTCGGCCAGCAACTGGTCGACGAGCTTGCGGCTCAGGGCTTCGGTGTCGCCATGGGCCTGCTGCGGGCGTTCCAGCGCATGGCGGCCCACCTCGCGCAGGGCCTGCGCGGCCTCGCCGCACTGGCGCTCGAGCTGGGCCGTCGTGGCACGTTGGGCCGCGAGCAGTTCCCGGCGCTGGCGCGCCAGGCTGTCCTGCGGGCTCTCCACGGCCGCCACCGGGGCGGCCACGGCGGCAGGAGCCTCGTCGAGTTCACTCTTCTCCGGCACCCAGCGCACCTGCCGCAGCCCGAGCCCGCGGATGGTGTCGATCTGGTCCGCAGACGCGATCTTGAAGCTCGAGAGCGGGAACGGGTGACGCATCCACCCGAGATCGAGGTGGACGAACATTCCGACACGAAGGTCGCTGACAGGAACTGTGGATGACATCTGGAACCGCCGGCAAAGCTGGTGGCCCGAAGGCCGCAACGACTGTTTCTTCGGCCGGGTGACGGCCGACTTGAACAGCGGCCGGTCACATTTCACGGCACGGACGTACAGTTCCGGTGTGAAAGGAACCCCTCGATGACATCTCACGCCTTCATCTGTGACGCAGTTCGCACTCCGTTCGGCCGCTACGGCGGCGCGCTCTCCCCGGTGCGCGCCGACGACCTCGGCGCCGTGCCGATCCGGGCGCTCATCGCCCGCCATCCCGGCGTCGACTGGGAGGCCGTGGTCGACGTGCTCTACGGCTGCGCCAACCAGGCCGGCGAGGACAACCGCAACGTGGCGCGCATGAGCGCGCTGCTGGCTGGCCTGCCGATGGGCGTGCCGGGCGCCACCATCAACCGCCTGTGCGGCTCGGGCCTGGACGCCGTCGGCTCGGCCGCGCGCGCCATCCGCGCCGGCGAGGCCGGGCTGATGATCGCCGGCGGCGTGGAGAGCATGAGCCGCGCGCCCTTCGTGATGCCCAAGGCCGAGAGCGCCTTCAGCCGCAGCAACGCGGTCTACGACACCACCATCGGCTGGCGCTTCGTCAACAAGCTCATGAAGGACCAGTACGGCGTCGATTCGATGCCCGAGACCGCCGAGAACGTGGCGGTGCAGTTCGGCATCGAGCGCGAGGCGCAGGACCGCATGGCCCTGGCCAGCCAGATGAAGGCCGTCGCCGCGCAGAAGGCCGGCTTCTTCGACGGCGAGATCGTGCCGGTCACGATCGCCCAGAAGAAGGGCGACCCGGTGGTGGTGAGCGTGGACGAGCATCCGCGCGAGACTTCGCTCGAATCTCTGGCCCGGCTCAAGGGTGTCGTCAAGCCCGACGGCAGCGTGACCGCAGGCAACGCCAGCGGCGTGAACGACGGCGCCTGCGCGCTGCTGCTGGCCGGCGAGGCCGACGCCGCGCGCCACGGCCTGACGCCGCGCGCCCGCGTCGTGGGCATGGCCACGGCCGGCGTGCCGCCGCGCATCATGGGCATCGGCCCGGCCCCGGCCACGCGCAAGGTGCTGGCGCTCACGGGGCTCTCGTTGGCGCAGATGGACGTGATCGAGCTCAACGAGGCCTTCGCGGCCCAGGGCCTGGCCGTTCTTCGCGACCTCGGCCTGCAGGACGACGACCCGCGCGTGAACCCCAACGGCGGCGCCATCGCGCTCGGCCACCCGCTGGGCGCCAGCGGCGCACGCCTGGCCACCACGGCCATCAACCAGCTGCACCGCAGCGGCGGCCGTTACGCGCTGTGCACCATGTGCATCGGCGTCGGCCAGGGCATCGCGCTGGTTCTGGAACGGGTCTGACGCGACAAAAGTGCAAGTCTTTGCCCTGAGACGGCCTTGAGCGTCGCATGGTGACCATGGAAACTTGAGGCATATCAAGGAGACAAGTCACCATGCGTACCCAGGTTGCCATCGTCGGCGCGGGCCCCTCCGGCCTGCTGCTCGGCGCACTCTTGCACCGCCACGGCATCGACAACGTCGTCATCGAGCAGCGCAGCCCCGACTACGTGCTCGGGCGCATCCGCGCCGGCGTGCTGGAGCAGGTGACGGTGGACCTGCTGCACGAGGCGGGCGTCGGCGAGCGGCTGGCGGCCGAAGGCCTGCTGGACGATGCCTTCGTGCTCGCCTTCGGCGGCCAGGTGCACAGCATCGAGCTGTTCAAGCGCACCGGCAAGCGCGTCACCGTCTACGGGCAGACCGAGGTCACGCGTGACCTGATGAACCACCGCGCGGCAGCCGGCATGCAGACGGTCTATGAAGCCGACGACGTGGCGGTGCACGGCTTCGATGGCGGCTCGCCGCATGTCACCTGGCGCAAGGACGGAATCGAGCAGCGGCTCGACTGCGACTGGATCGCCGGCTGCGACGGGTACCACGGCGTGTGCCGCGCCAGCGTGCCCGCAGGCGCCATCCAGACCTTCGAGAAGGTCTACCCCTTCGGCTGGCTGGGCATCCTGGCCGACGTGCCGCCCATCTCGCACGAGATCGTCTACGCCAACCACGACCGCGGCTTCGCGCTGGCCAGCCTGCGCAGCAGGACACGCAGCCGCTACTACGTGCAATGCTCGCTGGACGACAAGGTCGAGGACTGGTCCGACGCGGCGTTCTGGGCCGAGTTCGCCGCCCGCCTGCCGCCCGAACTGGCCGGGCGCATCGTCGAAGGCCCGTCGATCGAGAAGAGCATTGCGCCATTGCGCAGCTTCGTCGCCGAACCGATGCGCTTCGGTCGCCTTTTCCTGGCAGGCGACGCCTCGCACATCGTGCCACCCACAGGCGCCAAGGGCCTGAACCTGGCCGCCGGCGACGTGGGCCTGCTGTCGCGCGCGCTGGCCGAGCACTACGGCGAGAAGAGCGACGCGGCACTGGACGACTACTCCCGCCGCGCGCTGGCGCGGGTGTGGAAGGCCGAGCGCTTCTCGTGGTGGTTCACGACCATGATGCACCGCTTCCCGGAGAACGGCAGCTTCGGCGCCCGGATGCAGATCGCCGAACTTGACTACCTGATGAGCTCCGAAGCCATGCAGACGGTGGTGGCCGAGAACTACGTGGGCCTGCCGCTGTAGAACAAACCCCGTGGCGCGAAGGCGGGTTTCGGGCGCATGCTCGGGGGTTGTCTTTCGACATTGCCCAAGGATCCACCCCGATGAAGAACACCCTCACCTTCGCCGTCGGCGCCATCGCGCTCGCCGCCCACCTGACGGCCGCCGCCCAGACCGGCCCGGTCAAGGTCGGCCTGATGCTGCCGGCCACCGGCACCTTTGCCGCGCTCGGCGACATGATCGAGAAGGGCTTCAAGCTCGCGATCGACGAGCAGGGCGGCAAGCTCGGCGGCCGCGAGATCCAGTACTTCAAGGTCGACGACGAGAGCGACCCCTCCAAGGCCACCGACAACGTCAACAAGCTGATCAAGCGCGACCAGGTCGACGTGATCATCGGCACGGTGCACTCCGGCGTTGCGCTGGGCATGGCCAAGGCCGCCAAGGACAGCAACACGCTGCTGATCGTGCCGAACGCCGGCGCCGACGCCGTGACGGGCCCGATGTGCGCGCCCAACATCTTCCGCTCGAGCTTCAGCAACTGGCAGCCGGGCTATGCCACGGGTGGGGTCGCCGCCCAGAAGGGCTACAAGAAGGCGATGCCGCTCACCTGGAACTACGCCGCCGGCGCCGAGACGGTGAAGGGTTTCAAGGAAGCCTTCGAGAAGGGCGGCGGCAAGGTCACGAAGGATCTGAACCTGCCGTTCCCGAACGTCGAGTTCCAGGCGCTGCTGACGCAGATCGCGGCCGAGAAGCCCGATGTCGTCTTCGCGTTCTTCGCTGGCGGCGGCGCCGTGAAGTTCGTGAAGGACTATGACGCCGCAGGCCTGCGCAAGACCGTGCCCCTGATGGGCTCGGGCTTCCTGACCGACGGCACGCTGGAAGCGCAGGGCGCTTCCGCCCAGGGCCTGATCACCGCGCTGCACTACGGCGACGAAATCAACACGCCGCGCAACAACGCCTTCCGCAACAAGTTCGCCGTGACCTACAAGGCCAACCCGGACGTGTACGCGCTGCAGGGCTACGACGCAGCGCAGATGCTGCTGGCCGGCGCGAATGCCGTGAAGGGCGACGTGACCGGCAAGCGCGACGCGCTGATCGCCGCCATGCGCAAGGTCCAGATCGACAGCCCGCGCGGCAAGTTCACGCTGTCGCCGCAGCACAACCCGACCCAGGACTTCTACATCCGCGAGGTCAAGGGCAACTACAACGTCGTCACCGGCATCGCCGTGAAGGCGCTGGCCGACCCGGGGCGCGGCTGCAAGATGTGAGTTGAAGGGCGGTCTGCTGCAGCCGCTTGGTGCTGCAGCGTGCCGCACTCTCGTCGCGCAGGTCGAGGCCTGCGCCACGGGTCAGGGTGAGTGCCTAGGGCAACGGCTTCAAACCCAGTTCCCTGAGAAACGCGTTGTGCTTGTCCTTCGCCGCCGCAATCGCATTTTCAATCTCCACCAGGGCCTGATGCGTCGCACCCAGATCAATCTCCGCCTCGCCGACCGCCGTACTGATGTAGCGCGAGATGTTCAGGTTGAAATCGTTCTTCTCGATCTCGGCCATCTCCACCTTGCGTGAATAGCGCGGCACCTCGTTTCGGAACTGGTAGGTTTTGATGATTTCGGCGATGTGCTCGCCGGTCAGCTGGTTCTGCCGCTTGCCTTTGACGAAGTGCTCCGCTGCGTTGATGAACAGCACGTCATCCGGCTTCTTGCACTTCTTCAGCACCAGGATGCACACGGGGATGCCGGTGGAGTAGAAGAGGTTGGCGGGCAGGCCGATGACGGTGTCGATGTGGCCGTCCTGTAGCAGCTTGGTGCGGATGCGCTCCTCGGCACCGCCGCGGAACAACACCCCGTGCGGCAGGATGATGGCCATCACGCCCTCTTCCTTGAGGTAGTGGAAGCCGTGCAGCAGGAAGGCGAAGTCGGCGGCCGACTTGGGCGCAAGGCCATGGCTCTTGAAGCGCACGTCGTCCGCCAGCGCATCGGTGGGCTCCCAGCGGTAGCTGAAGGGCGGGTTGGCGACGATGGCGTCGAAGCTCGGCTTCCTGGCGGGGTTCTGCTCCCGCATCGCGTCCCACTCGTTGAGCAGGGTGTCGCCGTGGAAGATCTCGAACTCCGTGTCCTTCACCCCGTGCAGCAGCATGTTCATGCGCGCCAGGTTGTAGGTGGTGATGTTCTTTTCCTGGCCTGAAATCTTGCCGATGGTGCCGCCCGCCTTGGCCACCTGCTTGCGTACATTGAGCAGCAGCGAGCCCGAGCCGCAGGCAAAATCCATCACGCTGTCCAGCCGCTTGCGGGTGCCCGTTTTCGGTTCCTGGCTGTCCAGCGTGACGATGGCGGAGAGGATGTCGGAAATCTGCTGCGGGGTGTAGAACTCGCCCGCCTTCTTGCCGGAGCCGGCGGCAAACTGGCCTATCAGGTATTCATACGCATCACCCAGCGCGTCGATGTCCGTGGAGAAATTCGCCAGCCCTTCGGCGATCTTCTGGATGACGGTGCAGAGCTTGGCGTTGCGGTCGGCGTAGGTCTTGCCGAGCTTCGGCGAACTCAGGTCGATCTCGGAGAACAGTCCCTGGAAGGTGCTCTCGAAGGACTCCGTCTCGATGTACTTGAAGCCCGCCTGCAGCGTGTTCAGCAGCTCTGCGTTCTGGGTGCGGGCCAGGTTGGCGATGCTGTGCCACAGGTGCGCGGGCTGGATGACGTAGTGCACCTTGCGGCGCATCTGTTTCTCGAACGCGGGGATGTCGTCCACGTTGTTCGCATACCAGAGCGCCAGCGGCACCTTTCGCACGTCTGAGCCCACATCTGGATAGTCCCGCCCTAGCTCCTTCTTCGCCGACATCTCGTAGTTGTCGGAGAGGTAGCGCAGAAACAGGAAGGACAGCATGTAGTCGCGGAAGTCGTCCGCATCCATCGCCCCGCGCAGTTGGTCGGCGATGCTCCAGAGTGTGTTGCCCAGTTGCTTTTGGTTGGCTTCGGTCATGGCTTCGGGCGTCGTTTGATTCTGGTTTCCAGTGCTTGGAGATCGGCCTCGTCCTGCCGGTCGGCTTCCATGGCTTCCCGCTGCTTGCGCTCCTGGTCGAAGCTGCGGTAGAGCTCGCCCGTGCGTGCTTCCATCTGTTCATGGCTGATGGCGCCGGCGTGGGTGAGCAGCGGGAAGCCGTTGGACGTGATGATCTGGTCCACGTTCTGCTTCCAGAAGGCCATGCGCGTCTCCTGCTTGCCCTTGGCCCGCAGTTCGGCGGTTTCCAGGAAGATGACCACCAGCCGGTTCAGGGTGTCGATTTCGTCCTCGGTCAGGTAGTTCTTGGCCACCACGATGTCCATCTTGCGAACACGGTCGCCCTTCCAGGCCCTCAGGCCGAAATGCGGGTCAGCAGGATTGGCCCGGGCGGTGATGAGCTCGGCGGCGGTCTTTTGCGTCACGGCAAAGATCAACAGGTTCTGCACGGTTGCGAAGAAGACCTGCGTGGCTTTGTCCGTCTTGTCATAGTCGCTGGACAGCGCAAAGAGCTCACGTACCTTTTGATAAAAGCGCTTCTCGGAGGCCCGGATGTCCCGAATGCGCGCCAACATCTCGTCGAAATAGTCCGGGCGACCGTCCAGGTTCTTCAGCCGCTCGTCGTCCATCACGAAGCCCTTGGCCAGGTACTCCTTCAGGAGGGTGGACGCCCAGCGGCGGAACTGCACGCCACGCGGCGAGCGCACCCGGTAGCCGACAGCGAGGATGGCGTCGAGGTTGTAGAGCGTGACGGGGCGCTGCACCTGGCGCCCTCCTTCGGTTTGAACTACCGAGGATTCCTCGGTGCTTGCCTCCCGGCTCAACTCCCCGTCCTCGAAGATGTTCTTGAGGTGAAGCCCGACGTTGTCTGTGCTCACGTCGAAGAGCTGGGCCATGTCACGCTGCGTCAGCCAGACCGTCTGGTCCTTCGTCCGCAGCTGGATCTGGCTGCGACCGTCTTCGGTGGTGTAGAGAATGAGGTCGCTCATGCCTCCATCTCCTCCGCGGATGGGAAGAGTTGCTGCATCAGCGCTTTCTTGTGCGTCTTGAGGACTTCGAGCTCTTGGGTTTCTGCGGTAATCAGGGCGTCGACGGCGGCGAAACATTCGGCAATTTCTTCCTGCTCTGGCAAAGGCGGCAGGAAAATCATCAAGTTCTTTATTGAATCAATGCCGATATTCTTTTGAGAACTCGGATTTACTTCCAAGCTGATCCTGGACTGGATGGCATCGGATTGGAGGGCGTAGTAAATATACATTGAGCACTCGGACTTGCTGCATTTGATGATTGCACAAGAATACGAGATCAAGAATTTAATTCTTGCCTCAATATACCTAACGGCACCCACAGATGCATAACGCGCGATTGCAATGTCACCAAACTCCGGCTTGATCTTCTTGGATAGCTTTTCGTAGTCCTCTTGGGATACTTTTTTTGCATTTTTATAATCGATGCCATTTATTCCAAAAAAGTCACCGGTCATTACGTATGGCACACCGTCAACCACAGACGACGGCATTTTGTGATCTATGTCGCCAACTTTACAGAAGGAACCTAGCTTCTTTGTATTCCATTCTCCTGTACTCTGAAACTGTGGAAGCCGTGCGCGGGGTTGGGTTTCGCCTTCGCGAGGGAAAAGCTGCTGCATCAGCCCATGTTTATGGGTCTTGAGCGCGTCCACTTTCCGCGCTTGCGCGGCCACTAGCTCGTCCACCGAACTCAGACACTCGGCGATTTTTTGTTGTTCGGAGAGCTTGGGAACCGGCAACATCAGCTCTGAGAACTGTGCGTAGCTGATCATCTTCCCATCCCGCAACCCTTCGAGGTTTTTGGTGAGGAGGCGGATGAATTCATCGGTTTTGAGATAGTGCCGGAAGTATTCGTCGCTTCCTTCACTGCGACGACGCAGGATGACATAGGCCGGGCTGCAGATTCCGTGATAACGGGAATACTCAATACCGCCCTGGAACGATCGGAGACTAATGATGAAATCGCCAGCACGAACGACCTTGTAGCTCACGATGCTCTTCTCAGTGACCGACACGTGGTAGTCGATCATGTGCCGGGGAATCGCTCCGTGCTCCTGCGTGATTGCCAGAACAGCAAGACCTGGCTCAGGGTTTCGGTTGTTGATTTGATCAAACAACGAGTCACCGGCTTCCAGCGTCCAGGCTTCTGCACCGCGAAACGCCGGAAACCGCAGCTTCGGCACCAGCCCAGGCCTTGCCTCTTCGTTGGTGCCAGGGGTGATCGTCTTACTGCTCATAGGCACGGATTCCTGAAAGGTCGCGGCCACCGGCCCGTTGCGGGTGCCTGTCATTTCAACAAGGCCTTTCCCTTTGCGGTCAGGCGGTACTGCTGCAAGCGGCTGTTGGGTCTGTCGGGCAGGGTCGGCTCGATCCAAAGGCGGTCCAAGGCTGGGCGCAGGTAATTGGCCCGGAAGGTGGGGCGGTGTTTCAAGGCAAGCCGCTGTTGAATCTCCGACGGCGCCAAGGCCCCGTTGGCCAGGGTTTGCAGGAGCAAACACACTGGGTCGGCGACTGGGTCGGCGACTGGGTCGGCGACTGGGTCGGCGACTGGGTCGGCGACTGGGTCGGCGACTGGGTCGGTGACTTGCGGGGCCACGGGGGCCTCAACGCCCTTGCCAGCCCCCGCCCACTGCGCCTGGGGCCGCTGCACCCGGGCGGTGAACTGGTTGCCGCTGGCTTCGTCGATCAATTCGATCTGCGGCCATTCATCCAGCGCGCGCGGTATGCCGCTGCCCAGGCCCCGGTAGGGCAGCAGCCTGAAGGCGTGCTCGCTCAGCGTGGGGTTGCGGCGGTTGCTCTTGCCGTGGCGGATGTCGTCCACGCTCAGGCTGTCGGGCAGGTGGCCGGGGCTGATGATGTCGATGCGGTCGGTGAAGACCAGGATGCGGATCGATGCGCTGGTGAAGTAGTCGCGGTGCACCAGGGCGTTGACCAGCAGCTCTTGCAGGGCGATTTCAGGCACCTCCAGGATGCCGGGCGAGTTGAAGCCCTGGTCACCCTGCACGCGGTGCAGGTTGCGTTTGATGAAGGCCAGGGCCTCGGTGTACTGCTGGGGCAGCGTGCCGCTGATGTCCTGGCTGTCCAGGTAGCGGGTGTCGGTGATGCGGGTGCCCGGAAAGGCCACGGCCTTGATGGTGAACGCCGGGCGCCAGCGCAGCGGGTTGCGCCCGAAGAGCAGCAGGCCGGTCAGGGTCAGCTCCTGCCCTTCGCCTTGTCCATCAGCCAGCCCCAGGTTCTGCAGCAGCGCGTCCAGCGGCAGGCCGGGGGCGGCGCTGTCGGCAGGGTTGGCGCTGTAGTGCTGGGCCAGGTAGCGCACAAAGGTGGGTTCGTCCAGGTCGGCGCTGGTGGTGCCGGCCACGGGCACCACGTCGGCATGCACGAGGCCACCGCGCTGGAACATGCGCTGCAGTTCCTCGCGGGCGGTGACGTGGCGCTTGTCGGCGCCGTGCTTGACCCAGATACGGCCTTGCTGGTCGAGATAGGGTTTGGCCAGCCCGTTGGGCATGGTCACCACCATCACCAGCCCGGCGTGGGTTTGAACATTTTCGGTATGGGGGTGCAGGGGCGGGCGCACATGCTGGCTGCTGGCGTTGCTGAGCATCTGGTTGAGGCGACGCAGCTCGGCCGCATCCAGCCCCGCCAGGCTGCCGTCGTCGTTGACGCCGATGAGCAGCGTGCCGCCGCCACTGTTGGCAAAGGCCGCCAGCTCGGCGGCCAAGGCGTCGGGGCTGTTGAGCGTGCGCTTGAATTGCTGGCGGCTGTGCTCGCCCAGCGCCAGGCGCTGCAATAGCGCAGCCTCAGACAGGGGCGGCGGTTCACGCATAGGCGCTCAAGCCCGAAATCTCACGACCCTGGGCGCGCTTGTTCAGCAGCGGCATCAAGTCGGCCATGAGGGCCAGTTCAGCCTGGCTACGGGCTTTCCAGCCCAGGTCCAGCGGGGCCATGAGATCGCTGAGTTGCTCGCCGTCGAAGATCATGCGCTCGAGGATGCCGTCCACGAAGGCTTGCAGCGCGGCGGTGGACAGGCCGTGCTTCGCGGCCATGTCGGCAAGCGCCTTGGCGCTTTTCTCGGCCTTGAAGCGGGTGTAGCCGTCGCGGATGGCGGCCTCGGAGAGGCCTTCGCCGGCCTTCAGCGTGCCGATGTACTCGGCGATGTCCTCGCGCTCGTTCATGAACTTGGCATCGGCGCTGATGAGGCCGATGAGTTCCTCGCGGGTCATCTTCGATTTGCCCGGCGCCTTTTCCGAGAACCTGGCGATGAGGCCCATGATGTAGTCGTAGTCGATGACGGCGGAGGCAAAGAGGACGAACTCGAAGTCGAGCTGGTCCACGGAGTCACCGTTGCCGGGTGCATCACCCTCCTTGCCGCCCTGGCCCTGCTGCGCTTTGAGCCGCTTGGCGGTTTCCAGGTACTGGCCCTTGAAGCCGCGCAGGTTTTCATCGGGCAGCACTTGCTCGATGGCGGCCTGGTGGTCACCGGTGAGATCGGTGTACTGGTCCAGCTGGGTCTTGAGCCGCTGCACTTCCTTGAAGTGGGTGATGAAGGCGGCGCGGGCCTCGTCGCCCTTCAGGCTGGCCACGGCAGACGGCGTGCACGCCAGGCCCTGGGACTTCATGAAATCGCCCAGCTTCTGCACGGCGGCTTCCAGTTTCTGGATGACGACGGGGGCTTTATCCACCAGCCAGATTTCCCGCGCCTGCTCGCCGGTCTTGTCGCCAGAGAAGAGGGCGATGGCGGTGTCCACTGCATCCTGCTGTTGGCGGAAGTCAAGGATGTTGCCGAATGGCTTCGTGCCGTTTGGCTTCTTGTCGGGCGCCTGAATGCTGGTCAGCACGCGGTTGGTCCGCGAGAAAGCCTGGATCAAGCCGTGGTGCTTGAGGTTCTTGTCCACGTAAAGCGTGTTCAGGAACTTCGCGTCGAAGCCCGTGAGCAGCATGTCCACCACGATGGTGATGTCGATCTTGTGGTGCGGGACATTCGGGAGCGCCTTCTTGAGGTCCTCCTCCGGCCACTGCTGGTCCTTGATGCGCTGTTGCACGTCCTTGTAGTAGAGGTCGAACTCGCTCACGCGGTGGTTGGTGCCGTAGCGGGCGTTGTAGTCGGCCAGGATGCCCTTGAGCGCGGCTTTCTTGCCCTCGGGGTCTACCTGGTTGTCTGCCTGCTCCTGCGGCAGGTCTTCCTGGATCTGCCTCACATCCGGGTCTCCCTCGGCCGGCGGGGAGAAGACGCATGCAATGTTCAGCGGCTTGAAGTCGGGGTCGGCGGCCAGTTTGTCCGCCTGCAGGGTCTTGAACAGCGCGTGGTATTCGATGGCGTCGTTGATGGACGCGGTGGCCAGGATGGCGTTGAAGCGGCGCGCTCCCGTGGCGGCGTCGTGCTTCGCAAGGATGGCTTCGATGACAGCCTTCTTGGCAATGGCCTCGCCGGGCTTCGGCGGGTTCTTGCCCTCGGGCTTGAAGTAATCGATGTGAAAGCGCAGGACGTTCCCGTCCTCGATGGCGTGGGTGATGGTGTAGGCGTGGAGCTGCTTCTGGAACAGGTCCGCCGTGGTGCGCATGGAGGCCTGGGTGTCCTCGATCTTCTGCAGGCTGGCATTCGCCTCGAAGATGGGCGTGCCGGTGAAGCCGAAGAGCTGCGCCTTGGGAAAGAACGCCTTGATGGCCTTGTGGTTCTCGCCGAACTGCGAGCGGTGGCATTCGTCGAAGATGAAGACGATGCGCTTGTCTTTCAGCGCTTCGAGCTGTTCCTTGTAGGTGGCATGGCCGTTCTTGGTGCGCTGCTTGTTGCGTGTGCTGTTCTCGTCCAGCGCCAGGCCCAGCTTCTGGATGGTGGTGACGATGACCTTGTCGGCGTAGTCCTCTGAAAGTAGGCGGCGCACGAGGGCGGCGGTGTTGGTGTTTTCCTCGACGCAGCCTTCCTGGAACTTGTTGAATTCCTCCCGCGTCTGGCGGTCGAGGTCCTTGCGGTCCACGACGAACACGCATTTGTGGATGTGCTCGTCTTCCTTCAGCAGCGTAGAGGCCTTGAAGGACGTGAGCGTCTTGCCGCTGCCGGTGGTGTGCCAGATGTAGCCATTGCCGTTGTCTTCGGCGATGCACTTGACGATGTGCTGCACGGCATAGACCTGATACGGCCGCATGACCATGAGCTTTTGCTCACCGGCCAGCAGCACCATGTAGCGGCTGATGGTGCGGCCCAGGTCGCACTTCTTCAGGAAGTGCTCGGCAAACTCGTCGAGCTGGGTGATCTTGCGGTTGGCCTCGTCCGCGAATTCATAGATGGGCAGGAAACGCTCGTCGGCATTGAAGGCGAAGTGGCGGGCGTTGTTGTTGGCAAAGTAGTAGGTGCGGTCGCGGTTGCTGACGATGAACAGCTGCATGAAGCAGAGCAGCGTCTTCGTGTAGCCGTTGCCGGGGTCGTTCTTGTACTCGACGATCTGCTCCATGGCCCGCCGGGGGTTCACGCCCAGGGTCTTCAGCTCGATCTGTGCGCAGGGCACGCCGTTGATGAGGATGAGAACGTCGTAGCGGTGGTGGCTGTTGTCCGTGTTGATGCGCAGCTGGTTGATGACCTCGAAGTGGTTCTTGCACCAGTCCTTGATGTTCACCAGCGTGTAGTTCAGCGGCGTGCCGTCGTCGCGGGTGAACGCATTCATGCCGCGCAGGGTCCTGGACGCGGCGTAGACATCCGCGCTGACGATTTCATCCAGCAGCCTGGCGAACTCGGCTTCGGTCAGCTTGACCCGGTTGAGGGCTTCGAACTTCTCGCGGAAGTTCTTTTCCAGTGCGGCGCGGTCGCGGATGTCGGCGCGGTATTCGTACTTCAGGTTCTGAAGCTTGCCGATGAAGCCGTATTCGATGTGCTCTTCCTTGACGACGGGGCTCGGCGCTTCCGACGGCAGATCGTAGGTGGGCTTGGATGAAGGCATGGGGAGTAACGGGCGTTGACTCGGCGCGGTGAGCGCTACATTGAACGGACTGCTCTCGTGGACTTTAGCTGCTCGTTTGGGTCGAAATCCATCCAATGGCGAGGTCATCTTGCCGCGATGCAAGTCAACGACAGACCTCATCACGCACGCCGCATCTCCAGCCACAGCAGGTACAGCCCGCTGGCCACCACCACGCCGGCGCCGGCAACCACGAAGGCGTCGGGGACCTGGTCGAAGACCAGCCAGCCCCAGAGCGTCATGTAGAGGATCTGCTGGTACAGGAACGGGCCCAGCACGGCGGCCGAGGCGTGCCGGTGGGCCTGCGCCACGAAGAGGTGGCCGAGGCCACCCATCAGCGCGCACAGCAGCATCACGCCCCAGACACCGGCGCTCGCCGGCGTCTGCCATTGCGGCAGCGCGAACGGCGCCAGCCACAGGGTGGCGAACAGCGCCGAGATCCACTGCATGGACTCCGGCGTCTCGGTGGCGGCCATGCGGCGCGTCAGCAGGTTGAAGGCGGCGTACAGCAGCGCGTTCAGCACCGATAGCAGGATGGCCGGGTGGAAGGCATGGCTGCCCGGGCGGATGACGAGCAGCACGCCGGCGAAGCCGACCGCGATGGCCGCCCAGCGGCGGGCGTCGAGCCGCTCGCGCAGCAGCCACGACGACAGCATCGCGATCAGCAGCGGCACAGAGAACTGGATGGCGCCCGTCTCGGCGAGCTGCAGGTACTGCAGCGCGAAGAAGTTCAGCGCCGTCATGGCCGCGAGCATGCTGCCGCGCAGCGCCTGCATCTTCCAGCTGCCCACGCGCACCAGCGCCGGCCCGTGGCGCGGCGCCAGCAGCAGGCCCATCAGCAGGACGTGCAGCGCGAAGCGCAGCCACACGACCTCGACCACGGGCAGGTGCTGCACGAGCCACTTGGCGCAGGCGTCGAGCAGCGCGAAGCACAGGGTGGCTGCCGTGACGAGCAGGATGCCGACGCGACGGCTGCGGGCGGTATCGCTGTTCAGCACAATGGGGGGATCGTAGCCCGCCGGGAGACCGCCTTGATTCTCGAGATCGCCGACATCCGCATCGCCCCTGGCCAGCAGGCCGCCTTCGAGGAGGCCATCCAGCGTGGCATCGCCACCGTCATCAGCCGCGCGCAGGGTTTCGCCGGCTGGAAGGTCAACCGCGGCGTCGAGAGCCCGGAGCGCTATGTGCTGATGATCTTCTGGCAGACGCTGGAGGACCACACCGTGCATTTCCGCGAAGGCCCGCTCTTCCCCGAGTGGCGCGCCATCGTCGGGCCGTTCTTCGCGGCGCCGCCGGTGGTGGAGCACTTCACGCTGGTCGGCAAGTCGTGAGCCGGGCGGAGGCCCTGGCGCGGGCCGCGGCCCACCTGGACAGCGGCGCCTTCGAGGCCGAACTCGCACGCCGGGTGGCCATCCGCAGCGCCAGCCAGGAGGCCGATGCCGTCCCGGTGCTGCAGGCCTACCTCGACGACGGCCTGGCGCCGGCGCTCGGGGCGATGGGCTTCTCGACGCGTGTTCTGCCCAATCCGGTGGCGGACGCCGGGCCGTTCATGATCGCCGCCCGAGTCGAGGACCCTGCCCTGCCGACCGTGCTGATGTACGGCCATGGCGACGTGATCCGGGGGCAGGACAAGTCGTGGACGCGCGGCGCCGGCCCGTGGCAGCTCGCGGCCGAAGGCGACCGGCTCTACGGGCGCGGCACCGCCGACAACAAGGGCCAGCACAGCATCAACCTCGCGGCGCTGGCGCTCGTGCTCGCGCAGCGTGGCCACCTCGGATTCAACGTCACCTGGCTCTTCGAGACCGGGGAGGAAACCGGCTCGCCGGGTCTGGCTGCGTTCTGCGCCGCGCAGCGCGAGGCCCTGCGTGCCGACGTGCTGATCGCCAGCGACGGCCCGCGCCTGACGGCCGGGCGGCCCACGGTCTTCCTGGGTTCGCGCGGGGTGGTCAACTTCGAGCTGAAGCTGGACCTGCGCGACGGCGCGCACCACTCCGGCAACTGGGGCGGCCTGCTGCGCAACCCGGGCACGGTGCTGGCGAACGCCATCGCGAGCCTGGTGGACGGCGAAGGCCGCATCCTGATCGACGCGCTGAGGCCGCCGCCGATCCCGCCCAACGTGCGCGCGGCGCTGGCCGGCCTGCAGGTGGGAGGCGGCGGCAACGATCCCGTCGTCGACGCCGACTGGGGCGAGCCCGGGCTGACACCGGCCGAGCGCGTCTTCGGCTGGAACACGCTGGAGGTGCTGGCCTACCGCACCGGCAACCCCGACTTTCCGGTGAACGCGATTCCCGCCAGCGCGAAGGCGACGATGCACCTGCGCTTCGTCGTGGGCACGGACGTCTCGCACCTGGGCGAGGCGGTGCGCGCGCATCTGGCGTCGCACGGCTTCGGCGCGGTGGAAGTGACGGTGGGCGAGACGATGATGGCCACCCGGCTGGACCCGGACAACCCCTGGGTTCACTTCACGCTCGCGTCGATCGAGCGCAGCACCGGGCAGCCGCCGGTGCTGCTCCCCAACCTGGGCGGCTCGCTGCCGAACGACGTGTTCGCCGACATCCTCGGCCTGCCGACGGTGTGGATCCCCCACAGCTACCCCGGCTGCCAGCAGCACGCACCCGACGAGCACCTGCTGCGCCCCGTGGCACGGGAAGGCCTGCAGATGATGGCCGGGCTGTTCTGGGACCTGGCCGGCTTCAGCCCGGCGCGCGCGCCAGCTTCAGCAGCAGCCGCCTGAGCTGGGTCCGCTCGGCGGCGCTGAGTGCCGACTGCGGCGCGTCTTCCATGGTCAGCGAGACATCGCGCAGACGGGCCGCCAGCACCTGGCCGTTCTCGGTGAGCGCCACACGCACGGCGCGGCCGTCGTGCGGGTCGCGCCCCCGGCTCACGAGGCCCCGGGCGGCGAGCTTGTCCACGAGCGTGGTCACGTGCGGCGCGGGCAGCCTCAGGGCCGAGCCGATCTGCTTGGGCGCGGCCTGCCCGTTGGCGTGCAGCAGCACGAGCAGCGTGAACTCCACCGGCCGCAGGTCGAACTGCTGGCCGACATGCCGCTGGAAGGCCTGCCGCATGGGCAGCTCCGCCAGCACCAGCAGGTAGCCGAGCAAGTGCTCGACCGCGCCGGCGTCGAACTCAGCCCCGCTTCGGGACGATGACGTCGGCATCGCGGATCTCGGCATACAGGCGCTCCACGTCGGGCCCGCGATGCGCCAGCACGGCGCGCTGGTTGATGGAGCCCTTGTCGGTGACTTCGCCGAGGTCGATCGACGGCGGCTCCGACATCAGCAGCGCGGCCGCCGGGCGGCTGGCGCTGCCGGTCCCGCCGGCCCAGAGCCGGTCCATCATGGCCTGGAAGAATTCGCGCACGGCGGGCGCGGCCAGCACCTGCGCCGCGCTCCAGTCGGCGGGCAGGCCGAAGCGGCGGCGGGCGTCCTCGACGCGCGGAAAGATCAGCAGGCCGATGTCGTCGCGGTTGATGCCCGCCACCACCGCGTCCTGCACCAGCGGGTCGCCCGCGAGGATGATCTTCGCGCGCAGGGGGCCAACACTGACGAAGGTGCCGGTGGCGAGCTTGAAGTCCTCCGCGATGCGGCCGTCGAAGCGCAGCCCCCGGGCCGGGTCGGCCGGGTCCTTGGGCAGGGCGGCGTCGCCCGTGCGGTAGAAGCCTTCCTCGTCGAAGGCGGCCGCCGTCTCGGCCGGCATGCGCCAGTAGCCCGGCATCACGTTGGGCCCGCGAAAGCGGATCTCCAGCTTGCCATCCAGCGGCACCAGCTTCACCTCGACACCCGGCACCGGCAGGCCGATATCGCCCGACTTCACGTCGGTGCCGACGGCGAAGGTGCACGAGGGCGCGGTCTCGGTCATGCCGAGGCCGGTGAACATGCAGACGCGCTCGCCCACCGTCTGCTCACCGTGGCGGTCGAGGTGGTCCCACACGGCCTGGCTCAGGCCGGCGCCCGCGAACATGAAGGCCTGCACGCGGGAAAAGAGCCGCTCGCGCAGCGCCGGGTCATGGTCCATCGCGCGGGCGATCTCCTCGAAGCCCTTGGGCACGTTGAAGTAGATCGTCGGCGCGATCTCGCGCAGGTTCTGCAGCGTCTGCGCCATGCCCTTGGGCGTGGGCTTGCCGTCGTCCAGGTACAGCGTGCCACCGTTGTACAGCGCGATGCCGATGTTGTGGTTGCCGCCGAAGGTGTGGTTCCAGGGCAGCCAGTCGACCAGCACCGGCGGCTCGTCGGCCAGGAACGCGAAGGCCTGCGCGATCTGCTGCAGGTTGGCGCACCACATCCGGTGCGTGTTGATCACGCCCTTGGGCAGTTTGGTCGAGCCCGAGGTGAACAGGAACTTGGCGATGCTGTCCGGGCCCACCGCGGCATGCGCGGCCTCGGCTTCGGGGCCGGGCCCGGTGGCCATGAGGTCTGCGAAGCGCTCGTGCCGGCGGCAAGGCACCTCACCCTGCGTCAGCACCAGGTCGACATCGGCATCCACGCAGGCGGAGATGGCGCGCGCGTAGGTGGCGCCGTCGCTCGCGAACACCAGGCCGGGGGTCAGCGTGGCGAGGATCTGGCGCAGCTTGCCGAAGTCCTGGGAGATGGTGGAATAGGCGGCCGAGATCGGCGCATAGGGCACGCCGATCCACAGCGCAGCCATCGCGAACGTCAGGTGCTCGAGGTCGTTGTCCGACAGGATGGCGATGGGGCGCTCGGCCGACAGGCCGCGGGTGGCCAGCGCCTGCCCCAGGCGGCGCGCGCGCTCGAGCATCTGCGCGTAGCTGACGGTCACCCAGGCGCCGTCGGCGCCGCGCCGTGCCGCGAAGACGCGGTCGGGCGCAACGGCGGCCCAGTGCTCCAGGCGGTCGGTCAGGCGCGCCGGGTAGCCGCCCAGCGCCTCGGTGGAACGCAGCACCAAGCTGCCGTCGGCACGCATTTCGGCGGTGGCGCCCAGGCAGCCGCCGATCTTCACGTCACGGTACTTCGCCATGCTCATTGCCCCTTCTGGACCTTGCCGGCACGCTTGTCGAGGAAGGCGCGCAGGCGTTCCTTGGCAGCGGGCTCGCCCTGCGCGATGGCCGCGACCAGCGCCTCCATGAACAGGCCCTCGGCGGGCGGCAGCTCGGCGATACGGGGCAGCGCCTGGATCACGGCGTAGTTGGACATCGGGGCGTTGCCGGCGATCTTCTGCGCCAGCGCCAGGCCCTTGGCCAGGCCCTGGCCGGGGTCGACGAGGTAGGTGCTCAGGCCCATGGCCTGCCCCTCGTCGGCGTCGAGCACACGGCCGGTGAGCATCATGTCGGCCACCCGCGCGGCGCCGATCAGGCGCGGCACGCGCACCGAGCCGCCGCCGCCCACGAAGATGCCGCGCTGGCCTTCGGGGAAGGCATAGAACGCGCTGCGCTCGGCCACGCGCACGTGGGCGCTGGCGGCGATCTCGAGCCCGCCGCCCACCACCGCGCCGTGCAGCACGGCCACCACGGGCACCGGCGAGAACTGGATGCGATCGAGCGCCGAGTGCCACATGCGCGAGTGCAGGATGCCCTCGAAGACGTTGCGGTCGGTCAGCTCCGACAGGTCGAGGCCGGCGCAGAATTGCTCGCCTTCTCCCGTGAGCACGATGGCGCGCACATCGGGTGGCACCGCGGCGAACTGAGCGTCGAGGGCCTGCACGAGTGCGTCGTTGACGGCGTTGCGCTTGGCGGGGCGGTTGAGCGCCAGGTGCAGCACGGCGTCGTGACGCGTGGACTTGATCAGCGGCTGGTCTTGCATCGCGTCGGTCTCCATCGACAAATTAATTACATTATGTAAGCATGGCGCCACGAGGAGCAAGCCCATGAAAACCCAGGACCTGATCGCGATCGACATCCACACCCACGCCGAGGTGTCGTGCTGGAACCCGTTCGACAACTACGGCGAGGAATACGACCGCGCGGCCGACAAGTACTTCGGCTCGAACCGCCGGCCGACCATCGACGAGACGATCGCCTACTACCGCGAGCACAAGATCGGCCTCGTGATGTTCACGGTCGACAGCGAGGCGCAGCTGGGCCGCCGCCGCATCCCCAACGAGGAGATCTGCGAGGCCGCCGCGAAGAACAGCGACATGATGATGGCCTTCGCCAGCATCGACCCGCACAAGGGAAAGATGGGCGCGCGCGAGGCGCGGCGCCTGATCGAGTCGCACGGCGCCAAGGGTTTCAAGTTCCACCCGACGGTGCAGGGCTTCCTGCCCTACGACCGCATGGCCTGGCCGCTGTACGAGGTGATTGCCGAGTACAAGCTGCCGGCCATCTTCCACAGCGGGCACAGTGGCATCGGCAGCGGCATGCGCTGCGGCGGCGGGCTGCGGCTGCAGAACAGCAACCCGATGCTGCTGGAGGACGTGGCGATCGACTTCCCCGACATGCAGATCGTCATCGCCCACCCCAGCTGGCCCTGGCAGGACGAGGCGCTGAGCCTGGCGCTGCACAAGCCCAACGTCTGGATCGACCTCTCCGGCTGGAGCCCGAAGTACTTTCCGGCGCAACTGGTGCAGTACGCCAACACGCTGCTCAAGGACCGCATGCTCTTCGGCAGCGACTACCCGCTGATCACGCCCGAACGCTGGATGAAGGACTTCGACGAAGCCGGCTTCAAGGACAAGGTCAAGCCGGGGATCCTGAAGGGCAACGCGATGCGGCTGCTGGGCCTGTCGGACAGCTGAGCACTTCTTCACGCGTCGGGCGGGCGCGACAGGCGATTCGACGGATCCCCGGGCGGAGCCCCTTATGTCGGGGGCCGAACAGACCGATCAGCGGATGAGTGGGATATCTTCATCCTTGTTCCTGCGATCGGTCACCATGCAACTGCCAGTCCCGCCACCGCACCGCGGCGCCCGAGCTTCCGGCACCGCTCTCGATCTGGCCCTCGGCTGCGCCGTGGCGGGCGCACTGCTGGCGGCCACGCCCGCGGGCGCCGTTTCGAACACCTCGGGCCCCACCGACTGGCGCCTGGCGCCCGGGCAGGCCTTCGAGGGCGTCAGCGGCGCGCTCGACAGCACGGCGCGCCTGTGGTTCACCGACAGTGCAGGCCAGGCCTTCGTGTGCAGCGGCACGCTCCTGGCCGGCGGCAAGCATGTGCTGACGGCCGCGCACTGCGCCGACGACTTCGCCACCCTGCGCGTCGACTTCGGCCTGTCCGGGGGCGCCCCCGCCATCTCGCGCACCGCGTCGGCCGACAAGGTCTGGCTGCAGCCCGGCTGGAACGGCACCCTGTCCACCGGCGCCGACCTTGCCGTGATCGAGCTCGACGCCCCGGTGACGAGCATCCGCGGCGCCACGCTGAGCACCGGCAGCGCCATCGGCAGCAACTTCCTGTTCGCCGGCTACGGCACCACCACCACGGGCAGCAGCACGCAGGGCGGCACCTGGGCCGACCCCGACTGGGGCCACTGGGGCATGAACAGCTTCGACGTCAGCACGCAGGTCTTCAACACCATCACCCGCGGCCGCGGCGAGGCGTCCTTCGGCGAGACCTGGCTGTTCGACTTCGACGCGCCGCAGGGACAGGCGCGGCCCGACCCCCTGGCCTGGATGAAGGCACGGAGCTGGCTGCCCCAGGCGCGCCACTGGGCTGGCGCGTCCGGCGACGGGTCGATACCTGACAACCCGGGACTGGGCGCCATGGAGGCCCTGCTGGCGCCGGGAGACTCCGGCGCGGGCGCCTTCGTCTGGGACGGCACGCAATGGCTTCTGAGCGGCGTGATGTCGTGGACCATGCAGACCTGCCAGCAGAGCACGCAGCTGATGTGCGACTACACCGGCAGCAACCCCTCGAGCTTCGGCGACCTGGCAGCCGCCACCGCCGTCTACACGCATGTCGACTGGATCAACGGCATCCTCGATGAGCGCACGATGTCCATGGGGCCGCTGATGGTGGCCAGCGTCGTGCCCGAGCCGTCGGTCTACGCGCTCTTCGGGGCCGGGCTGCTCGTGATCTCGCTGATGGCGGTGCGGCGGCGCAGCACCAGCCCCTTGAGGTACTCGCCTTCGGGGAAATAGAGCGTGGCGGCGTGGTCGGGCGCGGCTTCCAGCCGCTGCAGGATCGCGCCGTCGACATGCGCGTCGATGGCCGCGCCGGCGACGATCTTGTGGAACAGGTCGGCCGGAATGCCGCCCGAGCAGGAGAAGGTCAGCAGCAGGCCGCCGGGCGACAGCAGTTGCAGCGCGAGGCGGTTGATGTCCTTGTAGGCACGTGCGGCGCGTTCGGCGTGCGCCGCCGTGGGGGCGAACTTCGGCGGGTCGAGCACGATGGCGTCGAAGCGGCGGCCGCTGTTGAAGCAGTCGCGCAGGAAGCGGTTGACGTCGGCCTCCACGACCTCGCTCGCGCTCTCGGGCTGGCCGTTCAGCCGCACGTGCGCCTGCACGCGCTCGAGCGCCGGGCCGGATGAATCGACGCTCGTGACCTGCGTCGCGCCGCCGGCCAGCGCAGCCACCGTGAAGCCGCCCGTGTAGCAGTAGCAGTTCAGCACGCGCTGGCTGCCGTACTGGCGCACCAGCTGCGCGAAGCGCGCGCGGTTGTCGCGCTGGTCGAGATAGAAGCCGGTCTTGTGGCCGGTGGCCACGTCCAGCGTCAGCTGCCAGTCGTGTTCGCGGATGCTCACCTCGGTGGACCCCTCGCCGCGCATCCAGCCGCAACGCTCCTCCAGGCCTTCGAGCTGGCGCACGGCGGCGTCCGAGCGCTCGTACAGGCGCGTGCAGCCGGTGGCGGCGAGCAGGGCGTCGGCGATGGCCTCGCGCCAGCGTTCGACGCCGGCGGTCCCGAACTGCGCGCACAGGGTGTCGCCATAGCGGTCGACGACCAGCCCGGGCAGGCCGTCGGCTTCGCCGTGCACGAGGCGCACGCCATCGCTCTGCACGGCCAGGCCCTTGCGCCAGGCCACGGCAGCGCTCACGCGGCGCTCGAAGAAGGCGCGGTCGATGCGCTCGGTCTCGTCGAAGCTCCAGGCGCGCACACGGATGGCGGACTTGGGGCTGAACGCGCCCCAGGCGAGGAAGCGGCCGTCGGCGGCCTCCACGCGCAGCGTCTCGCCGGCATCGCCGCCGCCACGCTGGATGCTGCTCTCGAACACCCAGGGGTGCTGGCGCTGCAGCGATCGTTCGCGGCCTTCGCGCAGTCTGACGATTTTCATCCCCGGATTGTGGGGCTCAACCTCGCGCGTCGAAGCGCAGCACCGCGCCGGCGATCTGGTCCAGCGGCAGGACCTCGTCCACCGCGCCGAGCTTGATGGCCTCCATGGGCATGCCGAAGACCACGCAGCTCGCCTCGTCCTGCGCCACGGTGCGGGCGTGGCCGTCGTGCAGCATCTTCATGCCGCGCGCGCCGTCGTCGCCCATGCCGGTCAGGATGATGGCCAGCGCATCGCGCCCGGCGCACTCGGCGGCGGACTTGAACAGCACGTCCACCGAAGGCTTGTGGCGGTTGACGGGCGGACCGTCGATCACGGCCACGCTGTACTGGCCGCCGGCCTTGCGCAGCTGCATGTGGCGGCCACCGGGCGCGATGAGCACCACGCCGCGCTGCAGGCGGTCGCCATCCCGCGCCTCGCGCACTTCCATCGCGCACAGGGTGTTCAGCCGCGCGGCATACATGGCCGTGAACTTCTCCGGCATGTGCTGCACGATGGCGATGCCCGGGCTGTCGGCGGGCAAGTTCAGCAACACGGCCTCGATGGCCTGGGTGCCACCGGTGGAACTGCCCAGGACCACCGGCTTGTTGACGGCCAGCGCGTGCAGGCCGGCCAGCGGCGTTCTTGGAGTCGATGCAGAGGTAGAGGCCGGTGTGGAACCCGGCGTCGGCGCACCCGGCCGCGCGGCGGGGCGCACTGGCGCACCGCGCGGGCGCGACCGCGCAGCCGACTTCAGCGTCTGCAGCAGTTCGCGGCGCGAGCTCTCCAGGAAATCCTTCAGGCCGAGCCGGGGCTTGGCCACCACCGCCACGGCGCCGGCCGCGAGGGCCTCGAGCGCGATCTGGCTGCCCTGCGTCGACAGCGTCGAGCAGATCACGGTCGGGATGGGGCGCTCGGCCATCTGCTGGCGCAGGAAGGTCAGGCCGTCCATGCCGGGCATCTCGATGTCGAGCAGCAGCACGTCGGGCAGGGCCTTGCGGATCGCCACGGCCGCGATCAGCGGGTTGGGCGCGCTGCCGACGAGCTCGATCTCCGGGTCGCCGGAGAGCAGATGCATCATGGTCTGGCGCACGACGGCGGAATCGTCGATCACGAACACTTTCACGGCCACGAAGCCACCTCTTCCTGTCAGGACTGCACGGGCACGGTTCGGACCACGGGCGCGCCGGGTCCGATCGTCCACGAAACGCGCCGGTAGCCGCAACCGCCGAGATCGTGGTGGATCACGCGGATGCGGTCGCGGGCCAGCGCGTTCAGCGCCCAGCGCGCGTTGCTGGAGCCGACGTGGCGGTCGCCCACCAGGTCGGGGAACATGTTGCCGCCGCCGTACACATAGGCCTCGCACAGCGAAGGCACGATGCCGCGGCCCTGCAGCAGCCGGTACATGGCGGACAGCGCGGGTTCGGCGTAGGCGGTGCTGTTCAAGGCGGACGCGGGCGCCTGGCTCGAGTGCACCACGTGGCACATCGCGCCCAGCGTGCGGCGCGGGTCGGTCAGCACGATGGCCACGCACGATCCCAGGAGCGTCTCGAGCGTGTCGCCGCGCTCGCCGCAGGCGACATCACCCGGGTGCAGCGTGTGCGTGAGGGCGGGGAGCGGGGCGAAGCTGGACGGTGCCGAGGCCATGGGCTCAGGCGTCGAGCTTGCGGAAGATGCCCGGCGCCAGCACCTGCACCGGCGTGGCGCAGGGCACGCGACCCTCGGCGGTGCCGATGAAGAACAGGCCGCCGGGACGCAGCTGCGTGAGCACCCGGTCGACGACCTCGCGCTTCGTGGCGGGGTCGAAGTAGATCAGGACGTTGCGCAGGAACACGGCATCGAAGGGGCCGATGTTCTCGATGGGGCGGCACAGGTTGAGCTGCCCGAAGCGCACGCGTTCGCGCAGCGCCGGGCGGATCTGGATCAGGCCTTCCGACGGCCCTTCGCCGCGCAGGCAGTGGCGCCGCAGGCGCTCCGCGTCCACGTGGCGCAGGCGGTCCTCCGGGTAGGTGGCCTCGATCGCGCTGCGCAGCACGCGGTCGCTGATGTCCGTGCCCAGGATGCGCCAATCCGATCCGATGCGTCCCTGCTGCTGCAGGTCGGTCAGCAGCATCGCGATCGTGTAGGCCTCGTCACCGAACGAGGAGGCGGCGCTCCACACCGAGAGCGGGCGCTTGTTGCCCTGCGAGAACTCCTTGGCGAGCCACTCGAAGTGCGCCGGCTCGCGGAAGAAGTAGGTCTCGTTGGTGGTCAGCAGGTCGACGGCCATCTGGAACTCACCGCCATCTTCCGGCTGCTGGATGAGCGCGAGATAGTCCTCGAAGCCGCCGAGGCCCAGGCGCTGGATGCGCGAGGCCAGGCGCGAAGAGATCAGCGGCTTCTTGCTTTCGCTGAACGACAAGCCCACGGTCTCGTGCATGAGCCGCGTGATCGCCTGGTAGGTACGGTCGCTGAGGGCTTCCATGCGGGTCAGGCGGCCAGGCGCTGCTGGGACGATTCGCAGAGCTGCGCCATCTCGTCCACGTCCAGCGCCTTGTCGGGCTCGAGGATGATGACGAAGCGCTCCGCCACCTTGCCCATGCCGCGGATGAAGTCGCGCCGCACCGGCCCGCCGAACGCCGGCGGCGGCTCGATCTGCCGGTCGGGAATGTCGATGACCTCGCTGACGGCATCCACGAGCAGGCCGAGCTCGATGCGTTCGTTGTCCCGCACGGCGTCGAAGATGACGATGCAGGTCTTCTTGGTCAGCCGGGCAACGGCGCGGCCGAAGCGCGCCTGGAGGTCGATCACGGGAACCACCGCGCCGCGCAGGTTGATGACCCCGCGCACGAAGGCAGGCATCAGCGGCACGGTCGTCATCGGGCCGACCTGGATGATCTCGCGCACGGTGCGGATGTCCATCGCGAACACCTCCTCGCCGAGCGCGAAGGTGAGGTACTGGGCGCCGGCATCCGCCGCCGTGCCGCCCTGGCTGTCGCTGCTGCGCATGGCGGAGTCCTCAGTAGGGGCGGAAGTTGCCGTGGGTGCCGGTCGCGGCCACCTTCACGACCGAGGCGGACGGGCGGGCCGGACGCATCGGGGAGTTCGGGGCGCGGCGCTCCGAGGGCGCCTCGGCGCGGCCGCGGGCCGGTGCGTTGTTGCCGAGGTTGAAGAACGCCACCGACTGCTGCAGCTGCTCGGCTTGCCCGGAGAGCTCCTCGCTCGTGGCAGCCAGCTCCTCGGAAGCGGAGGCGTTCTGCTGCGTTGCCTTGCTGAGCTGGCCCATCGCGCCGCCGATCTGCGTGACCGACTGGCTCTGCTCGCTGGACGCGGCGGCGATCTCCTGCACCAGCTCGCTGGTCTTCTGGATGCTCGGCACGATCTCGTCGAGCAGCTTGCCGGCGCGCTCCGCGGTGCTGACGCTGTTGCCGGCCAGGTCGCCGATCTCCTTGGCGGCTTCCTGGCTGCGTTCGGCCAGCTTGCGCACCTCGGCCGCCACCACCGCGAAGCCCTTGCCGTGCTCGCCGGCGCGCGCAGCCTCGATGGCCGCGTTCAGCGCCAGCAGGTTGGTCTGGTAGGCGATGTCGTCGACGATGCTGATCTTCTGGGCGATCTGCTTCATGGCCTGCACCGTCTGCGTGACGGCCTGGCCGCCCTCGCCGGCTTCCTTGCTGGCCTTCGTGGCCATGCCGTCGGTGACCTTCGCGTTGTCGCTGTTCTGCGTGATGGAGGCCGACATCATGTCGATGGAGGCCGTGGTCTCCTCGACCGACGAGGCCTGCTCGCTCGCGCTCTGCGAAAGGCTCTGCGCGGTGGCGCTCACCTGGTTCGCCGCGCCGGTCAGGGCGTCGGCGGCGGCGCGCACTTCCTCGATGATGGCGCTGAGCTTCTCGCTCGTGCTGTTGGCGTCGTTCTTGACCTGGTCGAACACACCCTCGGCGTTGCGCGTGATGCGCTGCGAGAGATCGCCCGAGGCCAGGCCGCTGAAGACGCGGCCGACGTCCTCGATGATGGCCGAGAGCTTCTCGCTGGTGGCGTTGGCGTCGTCGCGGACCTGGCCGAAGACACCCTGGTACTCGCGGGTGATGCGCTGCGTCAGGTCGCCTGCCGACAGAGCGCCGAAGGCGCGGCCCACGTCGTCGAAGATCACCGTCGTGGTGTCCATCAGCACGTTGACGCCCTCGCACAGCAGCTTGATCGGCCCGTTCTTGCCCTCCAGCGGAATGCGCTGGGTCAGGTCGCCGTTCTTGGCGGCGGTGGTCACGCCCTGCGCCTGCTCGACGGCCTGCTCCAGCATGCGCGCGGCCTGGACCTGAGCGGTCACGTCGGTGGCGATCTTGACGATCTTGAACACGCGGCCCATTTCGTCCTTGACCGGCGCGTAGACGGCCTGGATCCAGACCTCCTGGCCCGTCTTCGAGATCCGCTTGAAGACCTCGTTCTGCGCCTTGCCGGCGTTCAGGTCACGCCAGAAGTCGGCATAGGCCAGGCTGTTGGCGAACGAGGCCTCGACGAACAGGCGATGGTGCTTGCCCTTGATCTCGTCGAGCGTGTAGCCCAGCACCGAGAGGAAGTTCGCGTTCGCCGTCTGGACATGGCCGCCGAGATCGAACTCGATGTAGGCGTAGCTCTGGTCGATGGCGTTGAGGATGCCGCGCGCGTTCTGGCGCTCGATCTCGGCCTCGGTGATGTCGTAGCGCACGCCGAGGTACTTCATCGGCTTGCCGTTCTCGCCCAGGATCGGTGCGATGACGGCATCGACGTAGTAAGGCGTGCCGTCCTTGGCGCGGTTCTTGACAATGCCCCGGAAAATCTCGCCGCGGCCGATGGTGCTCCACATCTGCTTGAACACCTCCTTGGGCATGTCGGGGTGCCGGGTGGTGTTGTGGCCGAAACCGATCAGTTCCTTCTTCGGGTACTTGGAGACCTCGAGGAACTTCTCGTTGACGGTCAGGATGTCGCCCTTCTTGTCGGCCTCGGAGACGATGCTCGTGAGGTTCATGATGTCCGTGCGGACCTTCAGTTCCGACTCCACCTCGTCCAGGCGGGACTTCAACTGGGCCAGCGTGGCCTCGACATCGACCCGGGCGCTCTCGGCTTCGCCGCGGGCAGCTTCGGCGGCGGCGCGCGCGGTTTCGGCTCGCTCGCGTTCGTCGGCGGCCTGTTGCAGTTCGGCGCCGGCGAGGAGGCGCGCCATCCAGGAGACTTGGGGCTGGTTCATGACACGTGTCCTTCGGTTGAAGAGGAGATCGCCCGGGGGGCGGTTGCCACTGGCTCGGCGGCCAGCTGGCTGAGTGAATGGACGTCGAAGATCAGTGCGACTTCGCCGTTGCCGAGAATCGAGGAGCCCGACATCCCGCGCAGGCTGCGGAACATCTTTCCGAGCGGCTTGATGACGGTCTGGTGCTGGCCCAGGAGCTGGTCCACCTGCACGCCGTAACGGTGCGCGCCCGACTGGATGACCACCACGCTGCAGCGCTCGGGCTCCGCCGAATCGAGCCCGTACAACGTGCGCAGGCTGACCACCGGCAGCACCTGCCCGCGCAGTTCGACGCAGGCGCGGCCGCGCGCGTCGACGGCGCCGGTGGTCGGACGGTTCTCGATGACCTCGACCACGGCGTCCAGCGGCAGGATGAAGCGCGAGGCGCCCACGGCCACCAGGAAGCCGTCGATGATGGCCAGCGTCAGGGGCAGGCGAATCTCGATGGTGCTTCCCTGGCCCTCGACGCTGCGCACCGTGACGCTGCCGCGCAGTGCCTCGATGTTGCGCCGCACGACATCCATGCCGACGCCGCGCCCGCTCAGGTTGGTGACCTTCTCCGCGGTGGAGAAGCCGGCCTCGAAGATGAGCTGGAAGATCTCGGGGTCGGACGGCACCACGCCGCGCTCCACGAGGCCGCGCTCCCAGGCGCGCTCGAGAACCTTGTCGCGCTGGATGCCGCGGCCGTCGTCGTCGATCCGGATCAGGATGCTGCCCGACTCGTGGCAGGCCGACAGCGTCAGCCGGCCCTGCGCGGGCTTGCCCGACTGCACACGCTGCGCCGGCGTTTCGAGCCCGTGGTCGAGGGCGTTGCGCACCAGATGCATCAACGGGTCGGCGATGCGCTCGACGACCGACTTGTCCAGCTCGGTCTCGCCGCCGACGATCTCCAGCACCACGTCCTTGCCGAGCTCGGACGCGGTGTCGCGCACCACGCGGCGAAAGCGCGAGAAGGTTTCGCCGACGGGCACCATGCGCAGCTGCAGCGTGCCGTTGCGGATCTCCTCGATCAGCTGGCCGATCTGCTCGTTGGCCTCGATGAGGCTGCCCTGCCGGGTCTGGCGCGCCAGCAGCGCGGCGCCGGCGCCAGCGATCACGAGTTCGCCCAGCAGGTTGATCACGGCATCCAGGCGGTCGGCCTGGACGCGGATGAAGCGCTGGTCGTCCGGCGGCACGGCGTTGCCGCCTTCGCGCTGGCGGTTCTGCTTCTTGAGTGCCGCCGTGATCAGCGCAGGGCTGACACCGGCGGTGGCCTGCAGGATCTCGCCCAGCGGGGCCAGGGCATCTTCGCCCGCCTGCCGCTTCAGGGCCTGCTGCAGCTGGCTGTGGGTGATGGCGCCCGCAGCCACCAGGATGTCTCCCAGCCGGGGGCTGTCGGGCATGGCGTCGATCAGGTCACCGATGGCCTGCGGTGTGATGGCTGGCTCGACGATGTGCAGCGTGCAGTCGTCGCGCACGAAGCTGAATGCCGACTCGATCGCATCTCGGCTGGCAACGGTCTCGAGCGCGAAGTCGAACTCGAGGTGGCAGGACTCGGGGTCGATCGTGTCCAGAACCGGCACGGCCGCCGAATCGCAGCCCAGCGCGGAAATCACGCCCAGGGTGCGCACGTAGTTCAGGATCGCCAGCGGATCCATGCCGTTGCGGAAGGTATCGACCCCGAACCGGACGGCGACCAGCCAGCGGCGCTGGCCGGCATCGGATGCGCCGGGCACGGTGGCGTCGGCGAGGCCGGCAGGGGCGGATGCCGCAGCCGGCGCGTCGTCGCCATAGGCGGCCTGCAGGCTGGCGATCAGGGCGGCGCGTTCGGCGGGCATCTCGCCGGCCGGGCTGTCGGTGTCGGTGTCGGCCGAGGTGGCGGCCTCGATCAGCGCGCGGATCTCGTCGTTGCAGCGAAGCAGCAGCGTGCTGAGCGCGGGTGTGAGCGCCACGCGGCCTTCGCGCAGGCGGTCGAGCAGCGACTCCACGTGGTGGGTGAAGCTGACCACCGCGTCCAGGCCGAAGATGCCGGCCGAGCCCTTCACGGTGTGCGCGCAGCGGAACAGCGCGTCGAGCAGTTCGCGGTCGTCGGGCGTGTCCTCGAGCTGCAGCAGCAGCTGCTCCAGCTGTTCCGTCTGCTCCTGCGCTTCGCTGATGAAGGCCGGAAGGGCCTCGCGGATGAAGCTGTTGTCGGTGTCCCGCGTGTTCATGCCTCGGCCTCCGCGGGCTGGCCGAACAGGAGCGCCGCCACGCCCAGCATCGCGCAGGCCTCACCGAGTGGCCCGCCCGGGTTCGTCACGTGCAGTGCGCGGCCCTGGCCTTGCAGTGCGGCGGACAGTGACAGCAGCAGCTGCACGCCGGCGGTGTCCACCTGGTCGACGGCGGCAGCGTCGGCCACCAGGGTTTCGGCATCGTCGCTGGTGGCGACGGCGTCGCCGAGCCAGGTCAGCCAGGGTGTGCGGAGTTCGCCCACCGTGTAGATCGTCAGCTCGGCAGGGAGGGCCAGTACGGTCGCCATGGTGTCTCCTAGGGCAGGATCAGCTTGGACACGGCATCCAGCAGCTGGGGCGGGTTGAAGGGCTTGACGATCCAGGCCTTGGCCCCGGCGGCGCGCCCCTGCTCCTTCTTCGCATCCTGGCCTTCGGTGGTCAGCATGATCACGGGGGTAAAGCGGTGGCGCGGGTGCTGCTTGATCTGGGCGACCATCGTGATGCCGTCCATGTTGGGCATGTTCACGTCGCTCACGACGAGGTGCACCTTGGCCGCCTTGTCGAGCTGCGCGAGGCCCTCGCGGCCGTCGCTGGCCTCGAGCACGTCGTAGCCGGCGCGTTGCAGCGCCATCTTCACGACCGTGCGCAGCGAACTGGAGTCATCGACGATCAGGATGGTCTTGGCCATGGGGACTGCTTCAGAAGAACGTGGTGTCGCTGGTGGACTGGGCGCTCGCCGCGGCGGGCGCGCCGCCCGTGTGGATGGCTCGCTGTTCGTCCGTGGTGTAGCCGGCGCTGAGCAGCGCCTGCCATTCGTCGGCCGTCGGCGCCTGGCCCGAGACCAGCGCCTGGCACATCCGGTCGACACCGCTGGCGATGGACGCCGTGACCTGATCCATGATCTGGTGCACGCGGTCCTGGAACTGGAAGGCGATCATCAGCTGCTCGACCTGTGCGCGAACGGCCTCGCCGCGCGCGCTGAGTTCGGCCGCACGTTCGTTGAGCTGGCTGACCGCGCTGTCGACCTGGCCCACGACCTCGGCCACCGTGGTCTCGGACGAGTGGATCACCGCGGCGTCCTGCTCGGTGCGCTGCTCGGCCTGCTTCAGGGCGGCATGCATGCGGACGCCGAATTCATTGACCCGCTCGGTGATGCGCTGGCCGGTTTCGCCCGACTCGCTGGACAGTCGGCGCACCTCGGTGGCCACGACCGCGAAGCCGCGGCCGCTGGGGCCGGCGCGCGCGGCCTCGATGGCGGCGTTCAGGGACAGCAGATTGGTCTGTCGCGCGAGCTTGGCCACGTCCTCGGCCATGTCGCGCAGGCTGGCGGACGCGCCGGCCAGGGAACGCACCGAGCCCATGACCTCGTCACGCGACTGCACGAACCCATGGAAGTTCTCGATCAGGCCCCGCAGGCGCTCCTCGCACTGCGTGAGCATGGCGGCGCGCTGGTCCAGGCCGGCATGGCCGGGGCTGCCATGACGATCGGGCTCGACGATCGCATCGAGCTCCTGCAGGATCTGGGCGAAGCCCTGGAGCAGCTGGTCGGTGGCTTCCCGCATCTGCGACTGCGCCGTACCGAGATGCTGGGTCCAGACGCGCGCGGCCTCGTCGAGCCGGGCAGCGAACTCTGCGCCGACGTTGCTCGCGGGCTCGGCCAGGGGCCCGCCCCGGCGGGACCAGAAACGGCCACCCACCAGGCGGGCCGCCCAGGTGGTCGGCAGGGTCTGCGACGAGCCCGTTGCGGCTGGCATGGCTGATTCCATGGTGCGGTGATCTCCGATACGTCTCGTTTGCATGACACCGATGGGTCTGGCTGTTCTTGTTCTACATTCGTCCAGGACGATGTGAAAAACTAGATTCCACAGCCGTCCGACAAACCAAGTATCGGCAGCGTCGTAACATTTCATGAGCGAAGATTGAGGTCAATGAACCCCCTGTTCGAAGCATAGGGGGTGAGGTATTCAAAACACACTCATAAACAACGGGCCTTCCGGCCAGGGAGCGCATAAATGCTGTCCAGACTCATCTACTCCAGCGAGCCTGCGCAGGCTCTGGACGACCAGCAGGTCATGGCCATCCTGGCGACCGCCAGACGGAACAACGAGCGCGACGACATCACAGGGATGCTGGTCTTCGACAGCACGGCATTTCTGCAGGTGATCGAGGGCGACCGGGAGAAGCTCAGCAAGCTGTATGCGGCGCTGGTGCTCGACACCCGGCACCACAAGCTGACGATCCTCGGCATGGGCCCGATCGATGAGCGGGAGTTCTCTTCCTGGCAGATGGGATTCGCAGCCGCACACACGGGGCATCGGGCGCTTTTCCTGAAGCACAGCACGTCGAGCCGCTTCGAGCCGCACCGCATGACGGCGAGCGCCGCGCTGGCGCTCGTGAAGGATCTGGCGCCGGCTGCGAGTTGACCGCGAGCGTCGATACCGGCGCCCGGATCGACCTCAGCGGCGGCGCGCCCTTGGGTGCGCCGCGTCGTACACCTTGGCGAGGTGCTGGAAATCCAGCCGCGTGTAGACCTGGGTCGTGGTGATGTTCGCGTGGCCGAGCAGTTCCTGAACGGCGCGCAGGTCGCCGCTGGACTGCAGCAGATGGGATGCGAAGCTGTGCCGCAGCATGTGCGGGTGCACGTGGGTGGGCAGCCCGGCCGACAAGGCCAGGGCCTTCAGGCGGCTGCGCACCTGGCTGGCGGTGAGGCGCGTGCCGCGCCGGCTGACGAAGAGCGCCGGCTCGTCCGGGCGGGCGATCTCGGCGCGCCGGGCGCGCCACTCGGCCAGCACCCGCAGCGCGGCGCCGCCCACGGGCACGCTGCGGCGCTTGCTGCCCTTGCCCAGCACCTGCGCGCTGGCGTCGGCGTCGTCCACCCACCCAGCGGCCTGACCGGAGGAAACGTGGTCCAGACCGACCAGTTCGCCCACGCGCAGGCCGCAGCCGTACAGCAGTTCGACGATGCAGTGGTCGCGCAGCGCCAGAAGAGGGTCGCCCTCGGTGGGCTCGTGCTCCGCGAGCACCACCGCCTGGTCGACCGACAGCGCCTTGGGCAGCGGCTTGCCCGCCTTGGGCGGGCGCACGCCCTCCACCGGGTTGGCCTTGAGCAGGCCTTCACGGCCCCACCAGCGGTACAGGCCGCGCCAGGCGGAGAGCTGCAGCGCCAGGCTGCGCGGGGCCAGCCCGTCGCGGTTCAGCCGGGCGATCCAGCCTCGCACATGGTGGGCCTGGACGGCCAGCAGTTCGACGGCGTCCTCTGCCGCCAGCGCCTGCAGGCGCTGCAGGGCGTCCCTGTAGGCCTGCAGCGAGCGGGGCGCCAGGCGGCGCTCGACCCTGAGGTGTTCCAGATAGGGGTCGAAGACCGCCGGGTTCACACCAGCAGCCGCGACAGGCCCGCGCTGGCCACCTCGCCGATGCGCACCAGGAACTCGGTGCCCATGTCGGCCGCGTAGCGGGTGGGGTCGGGTGAGCCCAGCACCAGCAGGCCGAAGGCGCCTTCGCGGCGGCCGTCGCGCAACGGGATCATCGTCATCGACGACACCGTCGCCGGCATGTCCAGCCAACCGGTGGCCTCGAAGCCGGCATTCAGGCCGCAGTAGGGCAGCGTGAGGCTGGAAGCGAAGGTCCGGGCGTCGTCGCTGACGGGGGCGGCGAAGGCCTCGTCCTCGTAGCCCGGCGCCAGCGACCACAGGCGCAGCGCGGCCTGCGGAATCAGGAACTCGTGCTGCAGCTGCGCCACCAGAACACCCGGCAGGGTGCGCGGCTCGGAAGAGGCGAGCAGGATCGCGCGTGTCCAGCGGTGCAGACGGTCGGCGATGGCCACGTTCTCCTGGCCGTGGCGGATCATCTCGACGATCTTGTGCTCCAGGCCCTTGATGCGATCGCGCAGCATTTCCATCTGCCGCTCCTGCAGCGAGACGGCGCGCTGCCCATGCGGGCTGGTGAGCTGCACGCTGGCCAGCAGCTCGGCGTGGCGCTCGAAGAAGCCGGGCGTCTGCACCAGGTAGTTGGCGATGTCCGCCTCGGTGATTCCTTGGGTGCTCACAGTTCGATCTCTCCCTCGTAGACAGTCTCGGCGGGCCCGGTCATCAGCACATGACCGCCCTGCCATTCAATGGTGAGCGTACCGCCTCTCAGTGCCACGTCGACGCGCGGGTCCAGCCACCCGGCGCGGATGCCGGCCACGACGGCGGCGCAGGCGCCGGTGCCGCAGGCCAGGGTTTCGCCGGCATCGCGCTCGTACACCCGCAAGCGCGCCTCACCGCGCGACACCACCTGCAGGAAACCCACGTTCACGCGGCGCGCGAAGCGGGGGTGCGATTCGATGGCCGGGCCGTCGGCGCCGACCGGCGCGGCATCGACATCCGCCACGCGCACCACGGCATGCGGGTTGCCCATCGACAGCACGGCAGCCTCGACCGTGCGGCCGCCCAGGTCGAGAGGCCAGAACTCGAAACCGTTCTCGAGCCGGGGCGTCAGGCCCTGCGGCTCGAACGGAAGGGCAGCGGGCGCGAAATCGGGCTCGCCCATGTCAACCGTCACGCGGCCGTCGGGCTGCTCGGTGAGTTCGAGCACGCGGTTGACGGTCTGCACGCGCACATGGCGGGCGCTGGTGAGGCCGTGCTCGCGCACGTAGCGCACGAAGCAGCGCGCGCCGTTGCCGCAGTGCTCCACCTCGGCGCCGGTGGCGCCGTTGAAGATGCGATAGCGGAAGTCGACCGGGGGCGCGGTATCGGGCGAGGCTTGTGGGGCGTCACCCGTCACGGGTGGGGGCTCGACCAGCAGGATCTGGTCGGCGCCGACGCCGAAACGCCGGTCGCCGAGATGTGCAAGCTGCGCGGTGGACAGATTCAAGGGCTCACGCGTACCGTCGAGCACGACGAAATCGTTGCCCGCGCCGTGCATCTTGGTGAACCGCAGCCGCATGGGGCGATTATGGGCTGCCGTACAGCTTCGCCTGGCCTTCGGGCCGGGTCTTGAAGCGCCGGTGCACCCACAGGTACTGCGCCGGCAGGCGCCGGATCTCTTCCTCGATCCAGGCGTTCATGGTGGCGGCGTCGGCGGCGGCGTCCTCGGTCGGCCAGTGCGTCCAGGGCTCGAGGAAGCGCACGCGCCAGCCCTGGCCGCCGGGCAGCATCTCGGCCACCACCGGCTGCACGATCATCTTCAGCGAACGGGCCATGCGCGAAGGCGCCAGCAGGGTCGAGGCCGGAATGCCGAAAAAGGGTGCGAAGACGGTCTCCTTGCGGCCGAAGTCCATGTCAGGCAGGTTGAAGAAAGCCACGCCTTCCTTGCGGATCGCGCGCACGAGCGGCAGCGCGCCGCTGTCGTGGCGCTCGAAGACCCGCGCACGGCCATAGCGCAGCCGGCCGCGGCGCATGGCGGTGTCGAAGACCGGGTTGCTCTGCGCCTGGTAGATGGAGCCGACCTGCCGGTTCTGGAACAGCTGCGTGGCGGCGCCGGCCACGTCCAGCGCCATGAAGTGCGGCACCAGCCACATCACCGGGCGATCGCTGCGCTCGGCCAGGCCGACATCGCCTTCGACGTGGATGAGGCGCTTCAAGCGGTCGGGGCTGGCATACCAGAGCAGGCCACGCTCGAGAAAGCTGCGGCCCAGGCAGGCGAAGTGCTCGCGCAGCAGAGCCTCGCGCTCGGCGGCGCCGAGCTGCGGAAAGCAGAGCTCGAGGTTGCGCCGCGCGATGCGGCGCCGCCCGCGCCCGAAGCGAAACAGCAGCGCGCCCAGGCCGCGGCCCAAGGCCGCCTGCGTGCCCAGGGGCAGCCAGTGCACGAGCCACAGCAGCCCGAGCGTGAGACGTGCCAAGGCGGATTGCATCATGCGTGCCCTTCGGCGCGGGGGCCCTTGTAGCGGTGGTAGCCCCAGAGGTACTGGGTCGGGCATTGCAGGATGACGGCCTCCATCGAGCGGTTGATGGCGGCCGCGGCGGCATCGTCGCTGGCATCCGGGGCCGGCGGTTCGGCCAGCGGCTGGGCGCGCACCACATAGCCCTGGCCTTGCGGCAGGCGTTCGCACCACAGCACAGCCAGCGCCGCGCCGCTCTGGCGTGCCAGGCGGGCGGCGAGTGTCATCGTGTAGGCGCGGCGGCCGAAGAACGGCGCCCAGACGCCCATGCCGGCAGGCGGCACCTGGTCGGGCAGCATGCCCACGGTCTGCCCGGCCTTCAAGGCGCGCAGCAACTGGCGCACGCCGGCCAGCGAAGCCGGCGCCGTGGCCAGGCCCGGACGGGCGCGTGCGGTTTCCTCGATCTCGCGGAAGAAGGCGTGCTTCGCGGGACGGTACAGCGCCGTCAGCGGCCAGCGGCTGCCGAAGCGCTCGGCATAGGCCTGCGCGGCAACCTCGAAGCTGCCCAGGTGCGGAGTCAGCAGGACCACGCCTTGCGCGCGCTCCAGCAGCCCCGCAAGCCAGGTGTCGCCCTCCCAGCGCACGGGGTCGGCGACGGATTCGTTGACGGGGCGCAACCACAGGCGCGGCAGCTCGGCGATCATCCGGCCGGCTTCGGGAACGGCGCCGAGGAGCGTGGCCTCATCCACGCCGGCGAGTGCGGCGTTCGTGCGCATGCGGCGGCGGTAGGTGGGCGAAAACCACCACGCGAGGCGCCCGAGAAGGGCGCCCACGGCGTGCAGAAGCCACAGGGGGCGCCGGCCGAGCCAGCGCAACAACGACATCATGTTTCGTATAATTCTCGCGTCGCCGAGTTAACAGGACAACTTGCGGGGCGACGTTAAACAAATCCGCTAAAGCGTTCGCCGCTTTCCAGAAGCTCTTCCCGGGCCGGCGACGCAGGGATCAACCAACTGGAGTTTATGCAAGTGGCGAACGACTTTCTCTTCACATCCGAATCCGTTTCCGAAGGCCACCCCGACAAGGTCGCCGACCAGATCTCGGATGCCATCCTCGACGCGATCTTCAAGCAGGACCCGCTGAGCCGCGTGGCTGCCGAAACGCTGTGCAACACGGGCCTCGTGGTGCTGGCCGGCGAGATCACCACCAACGCGCACGTCGACTACATCCAGGTCGCGCGCGACACCATCAAGCGCATCGGCTACGACAACACCGAGTACGGCATCGACTACAAGGGCTGCGCGGTCCTGGTGGCCTACGACAAGCAGAGCAACGACATCGCCCAGGGCGTGGACCACGCCAGCGACGACCACCTGAACACCGGCGCCGGCGACCAGGGCCTGATGTTCGGCTACGCCTGCGACGAGACGCCCGAGCTCATGCCCGCGCCCATCTACTACGCCCACCGCCTGGTGGAGCGCCAGGCGCAGCTGCGCAAGGATGGCCGCCTGCCGTTCCTGCGCCCGGACGCCAAGAGCCAGGTGACCATGCGCTACGTGGACGGCAAGCCGCACAGCATCGACACCGTCGTGCTGAGCAGCCAGCATGCCCCCGAGTACAGCCTGGGCACCCGCATGACGGACGCCTTCTACGAGGCCGTGCGCGAGGAGATCATCAAGCCGGTGCTGCCCAAGGAATGGCTGACGGCCGACACCAAGTACCTGATCAACCCCACCGGCCGCTTCGTCGTCGGCGGCCCGCAGGGCGACTGCGGCCTGACCGGCCGCAAGATCATCGTCGACACCTACGGCGGCGCCTGCCCGCACGGCGGCGGCGCGTTCTCGGGCAAGGACCCGTCCAAGGTCGACCGCTCGGCCGCCTATGCAGCCCGCTACGTGGCCAAGAACGTGGTCGCTGCCGGCCTGGCCAAGCAGTGCCAGGTGCAGGTGGCCTACGCGATCGGCGTGGCCAAGCCCATGAACATCACCGTCTACACCGAAGGAACGGGCGTGATGAGCGACGACAAGCTCAGCGCCCTCGTGGCCGAGACTTTCGACCTGCGCCCGAAGGGCATCATCCAGATGCTCGACCTGCTGCGCCCGATCTACGAGAAGACCGCCGCCTACGGCCACTTCGGCCGCGAAGAGCCGGAATTCACGTGGGAGCGCACGGACAAGGCTGCGGCCCTCAGGGCGGCGGCCGGCCTGTAAGGCCACGAGCGCAGCGAGTTTGTCGGTACTCGGGCGAGACTCATATCGCGACAGCGATGTGAGCCGAGACCAACGCACGGACAAGGCTGCGGCCCTCAGGGCAGCGGCCGGGCTGTAAGCCCGACGCACGCGCAGCGGGCGGGTCCGAAGCGGGCTGCGCTCATATCGCGCCAGCGATGTGAGCGCGGACCAGCTCAAGAACAGAGCGGCGGAATCGCCGGGTCAGGCGTCGAGCACGGTGTCGCCGTCGCGGCGCAGGGCGCCACCGGCCACGAGTTCGGCCACCGTGGCCTCGATCCAGCCTGCGGCCGAGGTGGCGCCGATCGGGGGGAAACGCGCCCACAGCCCGATCAGCAGCGGCGTCCCGAGCGCCCAGGCCGTGAGCTCGGGCGCGGCCTGCGCGCCCTCTTCCATCACGTGGTACTTGAGGAGCACCTTCAGTGCGTGCCGGGCGTGGCGCGCGGGGTCGGCCTGCAGGCCCTTGAGGCGCAGCCGGGCGCGGTCGAGCGCCGCGGACACGTCCGCGAACGGCGCGCCGTGCCCGGGAATCACCACGCGCACGGGCAGCGCGGCGATGGTCTCGAGCACCTCACCCACGTCGTCGAAGCCGGGCTCGCCCTCGATCTCGGGGAAGACGACGCCGAAGCCGTGCTCCCACAGTGCATCCGCCGAGACCAGCACGCCATGGGCCGCGTCGAACAGCATCACCGAATGAGGGTCGTGCCCGGGCGCGGCCAGCACCTGCCATTCGCGCCCGCCCGCCACCAGCGTCTCGCCGGGCTGCAGCAGGCCCTGGGCCGCGAAACGCTCGATGCGCTGCCCTGTGCCTTCGTAGCTCAGGCCGGCGGGGTTCCAGTCGCGCACGGCATCGGCCTGGCCGGGCGGGATGTGCACCGGCACGCCGAAGGCGCGCTGCAGGCTGGCGTTGCCGCCGCAATGGTCGGAGTGCAGGTGCGTGTTCAGCACGCGCTGCAGCGGCCGCCCGGCCAGCGCATGGCGCACCAGCGCCACGGTCTGCGGGGCGTGGTTGATGTGGCCGGTGTCCACCAGCACGGCCCCGGGCTCGCCCGGCGCGGCGTGGATCAGAAGGTTGTTCGACGAGAGCCAGCCGCGCTCGAAGACCTCGAGGCCGGTCAGCGGGTCGTTCGGGGAGTGGCTCTGGGGGGCATTGCGCATGGCCCGATTGTCGCGTCCGGCCACAATGCGTGCATGGCCCTGGACGACATCGACCGCCAGCTCATCGCCCTGCTGCGCCAGGACGCGCGCCTGCCCACGGCCACGCTGGCCGAGAAGCTGGGCGTCTCGCGCGGCACCGTCGCCAACCGGCTGCGCAAGCTCGAGGACGAGCAGGTCATCACCGGCTACACCGTGCGCCTGCGCCCCGACGCCGAGCCCGACGGCATCCGGGCCTGGATGGGCGTGCAGGTGGAAGGCAACCAGACGCGGGAGGTCGTGGCACACCTGATGGGCGAGCCGGGCCTCGTGGCGCTGCACGACACCAACGGCCGCTGGGACCTGCTGGCCGAGCTGCGCGCCGCCTCGACAGCCGAGCTGTCGCAGGTGCTGGAGCGCGTGCGGCTGATCAAGGGCATCCGCCATACCGAGACGAGCATCCTGCTGGCCACGTACCGCTAGGCTGGG
>CAJAES010000058.1 GCA_903938815.1 uncultured beta proteobacterium | reverse complement strand
TGCGATAGTTGAGGTGGTCATCGTGATTCTCCTGACAAGGTTGGTGGGTCGCACCTCAACCATATCCGGGTCAACCACGGTGGCCACCCCTCTCAGGGCTCCACCCTCTCAGACTTACACCACTTCCTGGGACATCACCCAAGGCGAGCGGGTGTGACCGGCGTTACCGTAGTGAGACTGTCGGTCAGTGCGGTGGGTGCAGTCACTTCCGCAGAAGTCATCAAATCGGCGGGCCCGACCAGGCACCATGCGCTCCTGGATCGGGTAGCCGTCGAGATCCTTTCTTGTCCGGGTTTGCTCAAGGGAACTGGGGCAGAGTACACGCGCGACGTTCCATATTTCTGGCGCCTGGACTGATCGCCCGTGCTACGGAGTTCCTGGGATACCTAAGCCCTCGGTCAAGCGGTGTGCCAACGGCAGGCTGTCTGTTCCTGTGCTGATGTGGTCAATCTTGCGCCGCGCGGGACGGGAGGCCTTGATTCGTCGCCCGCTTGGCTCGAATGTCAGGCCCACGGATTCCTATCTGACGGCAACAGTCAGCAAGTCATGCCTCGCACCTCGACGCTGGTTGCGCGCAGTTCCGATCGATCTTCAGGGCAGCAGGTCTGCCACCTGGTTCCATGCTTCGGGTGGAACGCGCCCCTGATGTCGCGCGACGATCGTTCCCCTGCCGTCAATGATGAGCGTGTGGGGCATGCGATCGGCAGAGCGCCACGCTGCAGGCAACTGGACCTGGCCTTGCCAGAAGCTGTAGACCGACAGTTCGCCGGGCCTCACCACCGTAAGCGCACGGCGAAGTCATCTTGACGCCGCGTCCAGAGCCGCTGGAGCAGCTCAGGTCGCTGGCGTCCAGCGATGCGGCAACAGTTCTTCGACCCGGCTTGCCGGCTGAGTCGGCAGACGGTCCAACACGTCCCGCAGGTACGCGTAGGGCTCGTGCCCGTTGATGCGCGCCGAGTGCAGCAGGCTCATGACGGCTGCCGCTCGCTGCCCAGCGCGCAGGCTACCGGCGAACAGCCAGTTCGATCTTCCGAGCGCGATCGGTCTGATGTGGTTCTCCACCCAGTTGTTGGAGATTGGTACGTCTGCGTCCTCGACGAAGCGCGTCAATGCCGTCCAGCGCTTGAGGCTGTAGTCGATCGCCTTCATCGTGGCCGAGCCCGGCGGCACCAACTGCCGCTGCGCCAGCAGCCAGCGACGGAACAGCGCGAGCACGCGTCGGCTCTTGCGCTGTCGTGTCCGCCTTCGCTCTTGTGCCGTCTGTTCTTCGATCTCGCGCTCGATGCGGAACAGCACCTGGTAGAAGCGCAGCGCCTGGCGCGCGACGTCGCTGCCGTGGCTGATGTACAGCTCGTGGAACTTGCGCCGCGCGTGCGCCATGCACTGCGCCGAGGTCACGCCCTGCGTCGTCGTGGCGTGGTAGCCGCTGAACCCGTCGGTGACCAGCGTCCCCTGCCACGCATCTGCCTTGCCCAGCCGCAGGAACTCGCTCACGTTCTCGCCGCTTCGGGTCTCGCTGAACTCGAACACCACCGCCTTCGTCGGGTTGCTGCTCGTCGTGCAGTACGACCACATGTAGGCACGGTGTGTCTTGCCGTTGCCCGGCTTGAGCATCGCCACCGGCGTCTCGTCAGCGTGCAGCACCGCGTGCCGGCGCAACTCGTCAGCTAGCGCGTGCACCAGCGGCTGCAGTTGCGCGCCGCACTCGCCCACCCACTGCGCGAGCGTTGAACGGGCGATCACGTGGCCAGCCCGCTCGAACACCGCTTCCTGCCGGTACAGCGGCATGTGGTCCAGGAACTTCGCCACCAGCACCTGGGCCAGCAGCCCCGTCGTCGGGATCCCCTTGTCGATGACGTGTGCCGGCACCGGCGCCTGCACGAGCTTCTCGCAGCGCCGGCACGCCCACTTGCCGCGCACGTGGCGCTCGACGGTGAACACCCCGGGCTCGTAGTCCAGCTTCTCGGCCACGTCCTCGCCGATGCGCTGCATCTGGCAGCCGCATCCGCACACCGTGGACTCGGGCTCGTGGTGCACGTCGCGCCGCGGCAGGTGCGGCGGCAGGGCCGCGCGCCTGGGCGTCTTCCTGCCCGACTTCTCTTCGGCCGCGTCCACGTCGACGCCCAGCCGCTTCATCTCGCGGCCCACCTCGGCCAGGTCACTGTCGAACGTCTCGTCCAGCAGGCTGCGCTGCTCGACGGTGAACTTCTCGCTTTGCGCGGCGAACTTCAGCCGCTTGAGCACCGCGTTCTCGTGCGTGAGCTTGTCGATCAGCGCTTGCTTGTGCGCTACCTCGCGCCGGCTGCGTTCGACCTCTTCGCTCTTGGCCGCGACCTCGGCCATCAGCGCGAGCATCGCCTGCCGCATCTGCGGGTCCAAGGATTCCAGCTGCTGCGCGCTGATCATGGACCAGCATCTTCGCGCCCACCGCCGATCCCGGCATCAGCACATCCGGCAATTGCCTCGCAGCTCAGGATCCGCTCAGATCACCCGGATGATCCCCGCCTCCCCGATGCGCTGCCACGGCAGGCCCAGCACCAGGGCGTCGAACTGCGCATGGCTCAGACCCTGCGTGCCACCTCCTTCGGCCGGCCATACGAACCTGCCGGCGTTCAGCCGTCGCGCCGCCAGCCACACGCCGATGCCGTCATGCACGAGCACCTTCAGACGGTTGGCGCGCCGGTTGGCGAACAGGTAAGCGTGATGCGGGTGCGCTGCACCGAAGACGTTGACCACTCGCGCCAGCGCCGCCTCGGTGCCAAGTCGCATGTCCAGCGGGTTCACGGCCAACCATACCGCGTCGATGCGGATCACCGCAGCAGCTCTCGGGTCCAGAGCGCGAAGTCCGCCACCGCGCTCGACGGCCACGTCACCATCATCGTGACCGCACCACGGCGCAGCTCGACAGTGATGTTCGACGGCGTCGGCGGGGAGACTGCCGCAATGGGCAGCGGCACTGCGACGAACTCGCTCGTCTTCGAGGTCGTCAACTTCCCTTCGCGGGCCAGTTGCCGCCACCGGTGCACCACGTTGTCGTTGATGCCATGCGACATCGCGACTTGCGCAACCGACGCCCCGCGTTCTTCACACTGCGCCAGCACCATCGCCTTGAACTGCGACCCGTAGCGGCGCCGCGTCTTCTTGTCCTCGCTTGTCATCGTGTCCACCTATGCCTACGTGGACACGATCCTTGCGAACGCGGGTCAGGGATTCAAGATGACTTGGCCGGACGCATACTCACCACCCGGCGTATGCGCTCATATGCCAGCGCGTCTTCCGGGTTCGCGTCCAGGTTGACCAGAACCAGGTCGAACGGCGCAGCCTTCCAGCCTTGTGCGTTCGCGCGCAGTTCGGCCAACTTGTCCATACACACGGGACAGTCACTTCGCCACAGGACGATCATGACCACTCGCCCCCGCCGCGCCGCCAGCTCGTACTGTTGCCCATCGAGAGCGGGGCCGCCAAAGTTGGCGGTCGCAGGCGTCTCGGTGGCGCCGGCGATCCCGCAGGCAAGCACCAGAGCAAGAAGGAGCAGGCGGGCGTTCATGCGAGGGTTCATGCGGGCTTGGTCGTAGCAACTGGGCGAAAATTACATGGCGCCAGGTCAGAATTCGCCAACGCCTGCGCTTGGCAAGCCTGATCAGTGATGTCTGACACCTTGTCCAAGCGGAGAGCTGCCGGCGTGCCCCTTGGCCTTCGCAGCGCCGTGGTCTATCCTGCGCCTCGCAGCTCAGGTGTCATGCCGCTGCGTGCCGGTCAGCTCAGACGTCAGGCCGCACGGGCCGGCCATCCCTCCAGTTGGAGATCACATGGAACCCATCGAGACTCGTTCGGACATCCGAACCAGGTTCTTCCCTGCAAGTCCGGCTCGGCTGTTCGCAGCCATGCGGGACCCGGACCGCGTTGCCAAGTGGTGGGGCCCTGAGGGGTTTGCGAACACGATCCACACGTATGAGTTCGAACCCGGCGGCAGTTGGCGTTTGACAATGCACGGCCCTGACGGCACAGACTACCCGACCGAGAACCGTTTCGTACGTATCGTTCAGGATCAAGTCTTCGAGGTTGAACACCTGAATGGGCATCACTTCGTTCTCACCCTTGAGCTTCAGCCGCACGGCGAAGGTACGAAGGTCATGTGGCGGCAAACCTTCGACACCGCAGAGCACTACAAGCAGCTGGCGGAGTTTGTGGCTGCGGCCAACGAGCAGAATCTCGGCCGACTCGCTGCAGAAGTTGCAGGCACACAGAGTGGGGCCTGACCCCTCGCTCAAGCTGATCCGCCACGGCCTGCTCGACAAGCCCGGCCTCGGCGGGGAGCTTGGCCTGAACGTCAGGCGTCACCGATTTCCACCCGTCGCCGCCTCCAATGACACCTCAACTTCAGCAAACACATCATGAAGCGCGTACTCATCAGTTCGGGGTCCACCTTTGAAAGCGAGATTGGCTACAGCCGAGCGGTGGTGCAGGGCGATTGGGTCTTTGTCTCGGGAACGACGGGTTTCGACTACACGACGATGACCATATCCGAGGATCTTGAGACTCAGACGGAACAGTGCCTGAAGAACATCGCTGCCGCGCTTGAGCAAGCGGGCTCGAGCCTGAACGATGTCGTCCGGGTAACCTACGTCTTGCCCACTTGCAGTGATTTCCCGAAGTGCTGGCCAGTCTTGCAGAAGTACTTCGGCTCGGTCAGGCCGGCCGCAATGATGATCTCTGCTGGACTTGCTGATCCACGAATGAAGATCGAGATCGAAGTCACAGCACTGAAGCAGACACAGTAGTCAGCAACTGCAGTGACGCCTGACCACCGTCTCAGAATGCCTATTGCGGCGGTACGCCACAGTGGCCCGGTTGGATCAATCTTCCGGCCGCAGAAATCAACGCCGTCTCAGCTCGCAGCCTCAAATGCAAGTCGAACACAGCATCACCATCAGCGCCTCGGCCGACGCTATCTTCCGCATCTACCAGGACGTCACGAACTGGCACGCCTGGGACCCGGACACAAGGCAAGCTGTGCTCGAAGGCCCGTTCGCTGTCGGGAGCAAAGGGCGGCTCACACCCACCAAGGGCAGCACCGTTCCGATGGTTCTCACCAAGGTGGAGCCTGGCCGCTGCTTCACGGTTGAGTCCAGGATTCCGCTCTTTCGCATGGTCTTCGAGCATGAGCTTGTCCCGGTTCACGGGGCTACCGAAGTCTGCCACCGGGTCACGTTCTCAGGGCTTCTCTCTGTGGTCCTGGGTCCCATGCTGGCGAAGCAGTTGAACTCCGGCCTCCCGGTTACGCTTGCCAGGCTCAAGGCCCTCGCGGAGGCACGCGATGCTTCCTGACCTCTTGCTGAAGCTGTGGCCCAACGGTGTGCCGCCCGGCCCGCGATGCGGTGCAGCTGCTCTGGCCATTCGCTTGACGGGCAAGCATCGGCAAGCACCGGCATGTCACCGCGAGCCGGCAAGTTCGAACCTTAGGCTACAAAGGCTAACCGCTGACTTCTCCAGGAACTGAATGCTGGCTGCACTTGTCATTCTTGCCATCGCGCTGATCTCGGCCGTCGCTTATGCGCTCTGGCAGTCGAACAGGCGCGCTGCGTTGGAGCGGGAGCGGGTGATTCGTGGCTATGTGTTTCCGCCGGGCGTCCTGGAGCAGTTCCGCAGCAGCCACCCCTCGATGGACTTGAAGGGAACCCAGCTGGTCGCGCGCGCGCTGCGCCAGTTCTTCCTGGTCCATGGCCGTGCAGGGGCACAGATGATCTCGATGCCGTCCAAGGCTGCCGATGCGCTGTGGCACTCTTTCATCCTTGATACGAAAGCCTACTCTCTGTTTTGCCGGAACGCGTTTGGGGTCTACCTGCACCACATACCCACGCAGGTCGACTCCACCCGTGAGGAACTCGATTCCGCGTCCTTGGTCACCTGGCGCCTGGCGTGTCTGGAAGAGAACATCAATCCGTCCAGGGCCACGCGGCTACCTCTCCTCTACGCCATCGACAACAAGGTGGGCTTCCCAGGCGCAGTCGCGTACGACCCCAGGTCATTCAAGCAGCCGTCCAGTCCTGGCGGTTGTTCAGGAGGCGGAAGTGGGGGTTCCTGTGACGGAGACGGCGGGGGCGGTTGCGGAGGGGATTGATCCGCCGCTCACTCACAGCGCGCACGGTGCGGCCTCAGCCCTTGCTCAAGCCGCTGCTTACGGTCGTGCGAGCCATGTAGCCTGTACATTCCTGTCAGCCGGGTCCGCGCGTTCCACCGCTGGTGCAAACCTGCCCGGATTGTTTGGCACCAAGAAACATCCAGCCAAACCCATGCTGGTCGATCAAGTTTCGGACTTCGATTCCGCAGACACCGACGCTTTGGTCTTGATGTGGCGACAGAGCTTCGAGCACGCGCTGGGCATCACGGACCCCAACCCGTTGGAGCGCCAGCGCGGGTACCACGAGACGGAGATCCGTCCCCATACCCGGGTTCAGGTGGTGAAGCGCCACGGCAAGCTCGTCGCCTTTCTTGCGGCCCACGAACGCTACCTTGCTCAACTCTACGTTCGCGTGGGCTGCTCTGGGCAAGGTATAGGAAGCATGCTGCTCCGTCTGGCGCAGGCGCAATCCGGTGGTTCGCTATCGCTGCACACCCTCGCCAGGAACGATCGGGCTCGCAGGTTCTACGAGCACCACGGGTTCAAGGTGGTGGGGTCTGACTACGAACCGATGTGGGAGCTTGAAAGTGTCGAGTACCGGTGGTGCAGGCCGGCAAGTGTTGCCTCACGTGGCTCGATCGCAGAGTGAACGGCAGGTCACCAGGCCCGGCCTGGCGGCACGCAGTACATTCCTGCCAGTCCGGAGCTGGCGTCCTGCTGTTGCCGACCGGGAGATCGAATGTCGGTCTGCACTGACACCGCCCATCCACGCATGACGTTCACGCCCACCACCGACAGCAGGAGAACGGTACGCATCGGCGGCGCGCCAGGAGTTCGCTTCGTGAGCGGCTTGCAGCGGCGCCGATCCGGATCAACTCCTTGGGGGGCTGCAGCTGTTTTCCGATGAGAGTTTATGTACCTCGGGGCGTCCACGGTTGGTCGTTGTCCACCTGGTCAGCGTTGCCGGCCTCGGGCCGGAGCTCGTGGGCAGGCCATGTGTGACAGCCTGGAGACGTACTCGCTATTTCGGCCCGCGTACGTGCGGCCTGACCGCTCGCCAAACCAAACCATTTCTTAAGGCGCCACCCAGCGCCACAAAGTCATGCGCACTTCAATACACGCCTGGATTCCTGCACTGGCTTTTGGAGTCATGATCGCCGCAACGAGTGACGCCGGTGCTCAGCCTGCCGAAAAGTACCGCTTGATCTGGAGGGGCGGCTTTGGTGAGATGACGGTTATCCGTGAGGCAACTGCTTCGAAAGCTCCAAAGCCCATAGTTCTCGGGCTCTGGACACGAACCGACAGTGGCGGGTGTGAAGCGCGGGCATTCGAAGACGTCGCTCAGCGCCGGTACGATGGCGAGTCTCTTGTCGCGACCATGCTTGTGATTGACAAGGATGCAAAGCCGACTGGGCCTCTGTTCGAGGCCAGGTTCGTCGGCAACAGTATCTACATCGATAACGCACCCGACTACATGCTGTGCACTGGTTTGGCCAGCTTCTCCGGACGATGGTCCCGCTCGAATCCATAGGTCATGTTCATCTGGGTGCCGTCTGACGCTGCTTTCAGGCTGACTGGCAACAGCGCATCGCTGTTTGCGCTGCTTGGCGCTTGGTACCTGCTGGCCAGCGCAGCCACGTTCCTTGTGTACGCCGCGGACAAGTCCGCCGCCGCAAGAGGCACTCAGCGAACGCCTGAGTCGTCCTTGCACTTGTTCTCGCTCGTTGGCGGCTGGCCTGGCGCCCTGCTGGCGCAGCAGTTCCTGCGGCACAAGTCGTCGAAGCAAGAGTTTCGGCGAATGTTCTGGGCTGTTGCGAGCTTGAACTGTGTCGCACTTGTGGTGCTGGCGTCACCTGCAGCCCGGAAAGTGCTCGGCGTGCTGTGAAGCCGCCTGCCGCTACTGGCAGCTGAGCTCGAACGTCGGGCGGGTCCTGCGCAACAATGTCGCCCAAAGGAGAAACTGAATGACGGCAACCTGCGCCTGTGGTCAGGCGTCCATCACGGTGAACGCGCAGCCGAAGATGCTGGGTGTGTGCCACTGCGTGAACTGCAAGCGTCGCACGGGTAGCGCGTTCGGAATCTCGGCTTACTTCGAGAAGAGCGACGTCGTCTCCCAGGCAGGGGGGACACAGAAGTACACGTTCTGGCATGACGCGCAGGCCCACGAGCAGGAGCGGCACTTCTGCGGCAAGTGCGGCACGACACTCTTCTGGTTCGTCTCGACTCTCCCCGACCAGGTTGGCATCGCGGGAGGTTGTTTTGTGGAGCAAGGGCTCGCCGAGCCGAACTATTCGGTCACGGACGGCAAGCGTGAGCCGTGGGTGACCTTGCCGTCGCGCTGGGCTGTCTGGGCTGAGTGAACGCCAAGCCTGCCCGCTCGCTTCACCGGCCTGGCAAAGTTTTTTCGTCTGGCCGGGCACGCATTGAAGTTGTTGTTTCGCCTCATGTGCCGGTAGCCACGCCGCTGTGTGCCAGCTTGCAGAAGCCTCGGGCCTGACATGCAGACTCCTGGAGCCGCGCCCGGTCAATTGGAAGGCCCGATGTTGGCGCGCCAGAGGGGTTTGCTCCAGCGGTTCCAGGCAGTGCTACTTTCGGATCCACGTTGCCTTGGCGCCGCCGTCGGAGCGTCAAGACGGCCGGGAACCTGGCCCTGGCCGTGCAAGAGAACCCCTACGCCGGCGAGGCCACCGATCACTCAAGGCTCATGGTGGCCTTCGCTCCTGATGAAACCACTCTGGTTGGGCTCAGCAGCATCCAGGCTCTTGTACTGCCTCCCGAAGGTTTTGCCGTGGGTGCGCATGCTGCCTACCTGCACTGCGTCAGCGGCATCCTGGAGAGCAAGGCCGCCTCGGCAATGCTGGGCAAGGTCGGAAAGTCTGTCACGACCCGGAACTGGGCAACAACACTCAAGCTGCACGCGCTTGCGGCAGGCGGCGCCTGACGCCTTGCGCATGCGGAGCGCTCACGGCGGAGTTCCCTGAATGGAGCCGGTTGAAGACAAGCCCTGGCTCAAGCCTGAGTTCGCCTCGCGCAGCCGGGCTCGTTGTGGGATGCCGTTCACGTTGCCGGGCGCTCGGTGCTTCTTCTGCACCTCGCAGCTTGGGCCTCGTGCCTTCGCGCGCCAGTTGGCTTGACAGCATGCCTCTGAAACCCCTGTCCCCGGTCTGTTTCACGATGGAAGAACGCAGAGTCGCGCACGCGGGCGAGTTGTTCGAGGTGCTCCGCGATCCTGGCTTGTGTGAGTTTCTTGACGAGTCGCCGCCGAAGTCAGTCCAGGCGCTTTCGGAGAAGCTGGCTCGTAGTGAGCTTCGACGATCACCTGACGGCAAGGAACACTGGTTGAACTGGATCGTGCGGGGGGAATCCGGGGCAATCGCTGGCTACGTGCAGTCCACGGTTGAAGAGAGCGGGGAGACGAATGTCGCCTATGTCTTCTGCCCAGCCGTCAGGGGGCAGGGCATTGCAACCGCAGCCGTTCGACGAATGCTGGATATCGTCGTTTCCGAGTATCAGGCGACAGTACTGTTCATCGTGGCGGAGACAGGGAACCTGCCGTCATTGATGCTCGCGGAACGGCTTGGCTTCACAGCGGCTCCACCCGAGGTGGCCGCCAGGCGTCAGGCTGGGCCAAATGATGTCGTGCTTTGGCTGAGGGTGCCGTTCCGCGCCGAGGCCTGACCCCTCGCTCTGCCGGAGCGCCAACCGTGGGCCGCGAGGCCCGGTCTTGCGTACCCGGTACATCGTGGCCAGGCCGCGCCTGCCGTCTCGTAGCCTTCGATCGGTTTACATTCCTGATGGTCCGGGCCCGTCGTCACGCTGATTTCATCTGGGTGACTCAAACGTCAGGCGTCACACACATGCTACGTACCCTTGTCATCGGGCTCCTGGCCCTGCCGCTGACGCTCACCATTGCTTCTTGCACAGGAGCGCCCCCGCACTGGACAAACGTCAATGGCGAATTCAAGCCCATGGGGCCCCTTGAAGAGGGTGCTCTGCTGCGAAGTTGGCATGGTTCAAGCGTGAGTTCCTTGAAGATATCCCGGATCAGCAACCCCTACAAGAGATTGATTCTTGTGAACCTGGCGCAAGCGTACGAATCGTCTTTGAAGACCAAGGCGGAGTGCTTTCCGCTGAAGGTCTCGGACCTGCGAATTCTCGACATTGCTTCGCCCCCAAGTTCATCGGCAACGGCCAAGCCATTGCCACTCCAGCACTCCGAGAACTGGTACGTGAGAGCTTGCGAGCAGATAGACGAGTGGCACGTTTTCGTGGATGCGGAAGGTCCGAAGGCAATGCTGGTTCGGCCTGCTCCTTCCCAGCCGCGCAAGTGACGCGCAGCCCGTCGGTCATGTGGATCGCAAGCGCGCCGTTCGTCACCACACCACCCAACTGACGTGCGGCTGCTCTTCGCCGGTACGATCTGACCGCTCTGTCAACAGGACTCGCAAAAGGAGTCGCTACGTCATCTGGCCTTGACCCGGTTTTCGGCAAGCGGTGTGGGCTCGTCTGTCTGTCCGAGGCGTCCGGTATCCACCCGCCGGCGACCTTGAACCTCTGACCTTGCCCGCGTTTTCCGGATCCCATAGCTGAGACCATCACGCGGCTTGCCTTTGCTGGGCGGCAAGCCAGGCCCGTTCGAACTGCATTGGGCTGACGTAGCCCAGCGACGAGTGAAGTCGCCGGTGGTTGTAGAACGTCAGCCAGTTGACGATCTCGTCCATGGCAGCGCGCCGGGTCTCGAACCGGCGCCCGTGCAACCTGCCGACCTTCAGTGAGCCCCACAGACTCTCGGTCGGTGCATTGTCCCAACAGTTGCCCTTGCGGCTCATCGAGCTGCGCATGCCGTACGCGATCAGCGCCCGCTGGAAGTCGTCGCTGCAGTACTGGCTGCCGCGGTCCGAGTGGAAGATCACGCCGGGCTCGGGCCTGCGTCGGAACCAGGCCATGCGCAGAGCATCGATGACCAACTCGCGCTTCATGTGCGGCTTCATCGACCAGCCCACCACCTGGCGGCTGTACAGGTCGATGACCACGGCCAGGCACAGCCAGCCCTCGTCCGTCGCCACGTAGGTGATGTCGCTGGTCCAGACGCTGTCGGGCGCCGGCGGACTGAACTGGCGGTCCAGCAGGTTCTCCGCCACCGGCAGCTTGTGGTTGCTGTCGGTCGTCGCCTTGAACTTGCGTTTGCCCCGCGCCTTGATGCCATGCAGGCTCATCAGCTTGCGCACGCGCTCCTTGCCCACGCGGATGCCGCGCGCCAGCAGCTCTTTCCACACCCGCGGCCAGCCGTACTCACCGCGCGACTCGGCGTGAACGGCACGGATGTGCACCAGCAGCGCGTCGTCGCTGACGTTGCGTCGCGGCTTGGCCGACCGGGCCTTGTGCTCGTAATATCCACTGGGGCTCACGCCCAGCACCTCGCAGGCAAGCGACACCGGCCAGTGCTGGCGGTTGCGCTCGATCCAGGCGTACTTCACCCCCGCTCCTTCGCGAAGTACGCCGTCGCTTTTCCCAGAATGTCGCGCTCCATCTTCACGCGTGCCAGCTCCGCGCGCAGCCGCGCGATCTCCATCTGCTCGGGACTCACCGGCTTGGTGCCAGCCCCCGTCAGCCGGCCGTCCTGGTCAGCCTTGATCCAGTTGTGCAGCGTCTGCTCTGCGATGCCCAGAATCTTGGCCGTCGCCGCCATGCTCTGACCACCCTTGACCAGCCGCACCGCCTCGAGCTTGAACTCCAGGGTGTACCGCGCTCTCGTTGCCTTCGTCACTTCCGTTCTCCTTGCCTGAATTCAACCACTCAGCAAGAGATCCGGTTTTCGGGGGCAAGGTCACGCAATCCTCACAGGGGCATCCCGTTGTTCTCCATCCGCCAGGCCGAACTCCGAGATGCTGAGGCGATGTTCGCCGTACACAAGGCATCTGTACTTGAGCTGTGCGCCAAGTCCTACTCTGCGACGCACCTGGATTCCTGGTTCGAAGATCGAACTCCTGAGATCTACGCGCCGGCACTGGCGGCAGAGCAGATCTGGGTTGCCGAACAGAATGGAGCCGTCGTCGGATTCGTTGGCGCACAGCCCTGCGAAGTCACACTGTTGTTCGTGTTGCCCCAGGCTACTGGTCAGGGGATCGGTGGTGGCCTCTTTGCGCGGGGCCTCTCCGCCGCGGAAGGAGACTGCTCCGCGCCGGTGGTCGTTGTCGCCACATTGAACTCAGTGTCCTTCTACGCGGGGCACGGCTTCGTTGCTGTTGGGGAGCAATGGTTCGAGCGCGGTGGCCAGTCGCTGCGATACCCGGTCGTGAAGATGGTTCGGCAAGGTCGCGCGCGGGTGCCACTTGGGAGTGCGGACACCTGAATCCTCAGCGAGCCAGCCGGGCGCGTGGCGTTGTGGCTTGCTGCGCTGGCCCGGTGAGCGGTGCGCGGTGAGCGGTGCGCGGTGAGCGGTGCGCAGTATGCGGTTCGATCGGCATTTGACAGCCATCGTCGGCTGACTCGGCCCTTCTCTGGAGTACGCTTTAGCGTCGGGAAAGTTCCGTCAGGGATGTTTCAGGGTCGAGCCATTGTTCAACAGGATCTTGAGCCATGAAGTCCAAGGGTCCAGGCTTTGCTGTTCTCTATCGCTGGCGCCTGCGGCCCGGCACGGAGGCTTCATTCGTCGAGGCGTGGTCGCAGGTGTCGCAAGACTTGCTGTTGCGCGGTTCTCTCGGGTCCCGGCTGCACCGAGGGCCGGAGGACATCTGGTACAGCTACGCCCAGTGGCCAAGCGCGGCTGCTCGTGATCAAGCCTTCGCACTTCCGTCAGGCAAGCCCGAGGCGAGCCGAGCCATGCAGGAGGCGATTGCCGAGAGCTTGCCTGAGGTCGTCCTCGAGTCCGTGGCCGATTTTCTGGTTTCAGGTGGGGAAGGGGCGAGCTGAAGGAGTTCCTGCCGGCGATGTTCGCCGGCAACGGGTGGTGAGACTTCCGCATCGACAGCGGCGGCGGAACGATCGGCATTCGAAGGCCGGCACTCGGCGGTCGAGTATTTGAGCCCAACGACAGGCCGCTCAGCAAGGCACCCTGGGCACCTGCACGCGGTTGGCGTCACGCGGTACATTGTGGCGAACCGTGCCCGGGAATCAGGCGCCGTCGCGCGCCGTGCGGGGAATCCAGGCGCTGCACGCCACACCGCACCATGTCACTTGCCGTTGAACTGTTCACTCCTCGTCTTCGACTTCGCCAATGGCGTGAAGCCGACAGGCCGGAGTTCGCCTCGTTGAACGCCGATCCGGAGGTCATGAGGTTCTTTCCCAGTACCCAGACGAGGGAGCAGAGCGACAGAAGCATCGCGGTCTGGGAAGCTGAACACAACGAACGTGGATGGAGCAACTGGGCGCTCGAGCAAGTCTCGGATGGCGCGTTCATCGGTTTTGTGGGGCTCAGCGTACCGAGGCGGGCGCTTCCGTTCATGCCATGTGTGGAGATCGGCTACCGCCTTTGCAGGCAACACTGGGGCAAGGGCTTCGCGACCGAGGCTGGGAACGAAGCCCTGAGGTTTGGGTTTGAAGAATTGAAGTTGCCCGAAGTGGTTGCGTTCACCGCAAGACTGAACGTGCGATCCCAAGCCGTCATGCAGCGATTGGGCATGCTGAATGCCCACGAGGACTTTGAGCACCCGGCGTTGCCGGAAGGCAGCCCGCTCAGGCCGCATTGCCTTTTCAGGGTGTCTCTGGAGCGCTGGGCTGCACGAGGCGCCTGAAACGTGTTTCAAGCGCAACCCCAGTGGCAGACTGCCGTGGTGCGGCCGGAGGTTAGCGGTACATTGCATCGAACCGCGCCAAGCCGCACTGCTGTCGTCGTGAGCGCGGGCGGGCGCTGCAGTGACCTGTCATTGACAAATTCATTGCCAGTGCGAACACCATGATCGGGGTATGCAGGTGAAGCAGGCGTTCGACATTCTCAGCTGGGTCAGTACCGAGGCTCCGTTCGTGTTGCTGTTCATTCTCGCCAATGGATTGCTTGCTCCCGGGCTCTACGCGGCACTGAACAAGCTGCCCTTCGATCTTGCCGTGGTTCGACGGCAGATCAGGTCGGGCGACCGTTGGGCCATGTATGCCTGGTGTTCCTGGCTCCTGTTCGCCCTGGTCGCAAGTCTTGTCCTGCTTCTTGTACTGGGTGGGGCAGCTTCCACGTTTCTGATTTGACCGTGGCCAGCGCTGGCTTTGCCTGCTCCGCACCTGCTTCGGCTGGCAACGCAGTTCTGCCCGTCAGCGGGGCATGTCGAGGCCGATGAGCCTGCGCCGCCACCATCAGGGCGCGGCTCTGGCTTGGGCGCAATGCTGCACAGAGTGCGCATGACGCAAGCTCTCGTCATCGAATACCAGGATGCCTGGCCCGCGCAATACGCGCAGGTCGAGGCCGAACTTCGCTCGGTCATCGCGTTGCCAGGCGTCGTGCTGGAGCATGTCGGCAGTACCGCCGTGCCGGGGCTCTGCTCGAAGCCGGTGCTCGACATCGTTCTTGGAGTCGCCGCACTCGACGAGATGGAGGCAGCGGCCCCTGCGCTCGCTCACATAGGCTTCATCTACCGGCCCGAGTATCAACTTCAGATCCCCGATCGACGGTACTTCGTCAGGGCCGAAGGGAAGACGCCACGGGTTCACCTGCACGCGGTCGTCCTGGGCGGCCCACTCTGGCGGCAGCATCTCCGGTTTCGCGATGCACTGCGCGAAGACCAGGAACTCAGGCAGTCGTATGCTGAGCTCAAGCGCCGCCTGGCGGTGGTGCACATGGCTGACAAGGCCGCCTACACCGAAGCGAAGGCGCCTTTCATCAGGCAGGTGCTCGGCATTCCTGACCAGCGCGGCCCCCAGACCGGGTCTGAGCGCTAGAGGTGTCCCAGCTGTGTGCCGTCAGGCGAGCGGGCACTCGCTGTCGCCTTGGCCCTGGTGGTGGTGCGGGGTTCAGTCGTTCTGCCGTGATCCAGGCGCTGCTATGCCGACTCGACCGTCGCTGGCCTGGATCACCAACCCGGCGATCAACCAAACGTGACGCAGGCCGCCGCTTTCTGGGATGCAGGCTCGTGTCATTCGTGGCAGGATTCAAACGCCGCCCCGCCGCTTCAGGAGAGAAATTTGGCCTCCCGCCCGATGCAGACGTACCAAGGCTCCTGTCATTGCGCAGCCGTGCGCTTCGAGGTCGAGACGGATTTCCCGGAACTGACCATGTGCGACTGTTCGATCTGCAGGCGAAAGAACGCCCTGATGGTCAAGGTGCACGAGAGTCAGTTCCGTCTGCTCGCTGGTGAGGACAGTCTTGCGCAGTACCAGTTCCACACCATGACTGCGCGGCACTACTTCTGCAAGGTCTGTGGCATCTACCCGTTCCACCGCAAGCGGGTCACGCCGGACACCCTTGGCATCAATGTGCACTGCCTGGAAGGGTTCTCGGCCGACGGTATTCCGGTGCGCCAGGCGGTCGGTGCCGGCATGCCATAGGCGTCAGGATTCACCAGCATGCAGACCTTCTGGGTGCCATCGATTCTGACCAGCGACGGTTACGCCGATGTGCCCGGCCTGGCGGTGGCAGTGTCCAGCCAGAGCGTTGGCATCGGCCGTAGCCTGTTGAGCGCTGCTGTCTCCTGGTCGAAGGCAAGGAGATGCACGCGCGCGAGGCTGCGTTCCGGCGTCCATCGGCAAGAGACTCATGGTTTCGCACGTTCGAAGGCGAGCGATGCCTTCGAACTGTTGACGATTCCCTCAACCTCCACACCCCGTCCACATCATGGCTGACCTCGGCAACGTCTTCGCAGACCTTCGGGCGATCATGGCGCCCTATGCGGCGAGCCTGGATTCGAAGAAGGACGACGACACGGAGCTGTACGTCGATACCCGGTACATCCAGAAAAACAAGAAGCCGCTGTTCTTTGGCGCGGTTCAGATGAAGAAGGCTTACGTCAGCTACCACCTGATGCCGGTGTACGCGAAGCCGGAGCTCCTTGCGGACGTGTCCCCGGCGCTGAAGGCGAGAATGCAGGGGAAGTCCTGCTTCAACTTCACGGTGTCGGACACGGCGCTTCTGAAGGAACTCGCAGCGCTGACCAAGGCGGGATACGCCAGCTACAAGGAGCAGGGTTTCGTGTAGCCCTCGTGCTGCCCAGCCCTCGCGCATCCTTCATGCAACTCGAATACAGATCTGCCTCACCCCTGGATGCACAGGAGTGCATCCGCATCCGTGGGCTGACCCGCGAGAACGCGATTTCCGCAGCCCACCTGGCATCGATGGGCATCACCGTCGAGTCCTGGGCCGAAGGCATACGGGCCCGTGAACTGCCGGGCTTCGTGTGCATGGCGGGCAACGAGATGGCGGGCTACTGCTTCGGGGATGCATCGACTGGCGAGGTCGTGGTTCTCGCGCTGCAGCCGGAGTACGAGGATCTGGGAATCGGGCGTGAACTGCTCGCCCGGGTCGTCGCGCACCTTCACGGGCTCGGTCACACGCGGCTGTTTCTGGGTTGCTCTGCCGACCCTGCCGTCCGGTCGTTTGGGTTCTATCGCCATCTGGGGTGGCAAGGCACGGGCACCGTCGACCAGCATGGCGACGAGGTGCTCGAGTTGGTGCCGCGCAGCCAGCGTGGTGGCCCGGACGACTGATCCGCCGTCGGTGGAGTCGTTCGCACACCGGGCTCTCCAATGCCTGCCTCGGCCGCCTTCGAACCGGGTCGCGACGTCCGCTAGACTGCGGGCGCCAGCCGAGAGGCTGGCAGCGTTCTCAGGGCGGGGTGCGATTCCCCACCGGCGGTATCTGCGAGAGATTGCAGGAGCCCGCGAGCGCCCGATGCACGCCCTTGCTGGCGTCGGGGTCAGCAGATCTGGTGCGATGCCAGAGCCGACGGTCACAGTCCGGATGAAAGAGACCGCTTGCGAAGGTGCGCGCCCGCGGTGCTCGCACTGTGCATGCGTTCGCCCTGATTCTGGTATCGACTCGCTTGGAGAGCACCCATGAATCAGACCTCCCCGCATCTGCTGCAGCCATCCTCGGCGGCAGATGCACCCAGGCCCCGCAAGGTGGCCGTCATTGCCGCTTCCTGGCATCAGGGCATCGTGTCCGCAGGGACGGACGCCATACAAGCCGAGTTCCAGCGGCGTGGGTTACCGCCCGAATGCCTGGAATTCCACAGCGTGCCCGGCGCATTCGAGATCCCGCTCTTCGCGATGCGTCTTGCGCGCACGCGGCGTTACGACGCCATCATCGCGTGCGGCCTGGTCGTCAACGGCGGCATCTACAGGCATGAGTTCGTCGCGGCGGCCGTCATCGACGGATTGATGCGTGTGCAGCTCGACACGGATGTGCCGGTCTTCTCCTCCGTGCTGACACCCAGGGACTTCCACGAGCACGAGGAGCACCTGGCGTTCTTCCGGAGTCACTTCGTCAAGAAGGGCGCGGAGGTGGCGCAGGCCTGCCTGAACACCTTGAGCAGCCTGGCCGCAATCCCCGAGTCGGCCTGAGCACCGACGCCCTCGGGTGTCCACTGCCGTGCAGGGCGATCAGCCCTCATGCCCCCAGCATTCTCCAACGCCACAAGACATGTCCCAGACCCTTGACCCCGCTGCCTTTGCGCAAAGGCAGCTTGACGCCTACAACGCACGCGATCTCGACCGGTTCGTCGCCGAGTACACCGACGATGTGGTCGTCTTCAGGTTGCCGGACGCCGAGCCCATCATTCGCGGCAAGCAGAGCCTGGCCGAGCACTATGCCCGGAACCGGTTCAACCTGCCCGGCCTTCACGCGAAGCTGGTCAATCGAATGGTGTTCGGGAACAAGGTCATCGACCAGGAGTACGTCACGGGCGTTCCCGGCGAACCGCTGGAGGTCGCGGCCATCTACGAGGTCACGCCGGGCGGCATCAGCAAGGTCTGGTTCGTAGGTGGGGCGTAGCGACGTGCCCGACCCGGGCCGTACCGGCGCGGCCGACCCCGCGGCCGGGTATCACGCCGTCTTTCAGTCAGAGCGACTGATCTGCCGGCGATGGGTCGCCGGAGACTTCGGGCCCTTGCTTGCCGTGTACTCCGATGCCGAGGCCATGAAGTGGGTCGGCGACGGCCAACCCCTCGGCCAAGACCAGTGCCGGGAGTGGTTCAAGGTCACCGAGGCCAACTATGCGAGGCGTGGCTACGGGATGTTCGCGCTCGTCGAGCGGGGCTCGGGCGCCGTGGCGGGGTTTGCCGGACTGGTTCATCCGGGGGGGCAGGTCGTGCCGGAGATCAAGTACGCCCTGCTGCGCTCGCGCTGGGGTGTCGGCTTGGCATCCGAGGCCGTGCTGCAGCTCCTGCGCTACGGTGCCTCTGTCCATGGGCTCGGTCGGATCGTCGCCACCGTCGCGCCCGGCAACCTTGCCTCTCAGCGGGTATTGGACAAGGTTGGCATGGCGCTGGCGCTTCGACAGGTGAACGACGACGGCTCCACGACCTTGGCGTTCGAATGGAGCCCGCCGCCTGCCGCCTGATCTTGCCTCGACACCGAACCAGCTGTCTGCTGACCCGCCTGCGGCGAAGCCCAGCGGGACGAGGGAACGTCAAGGAGACCGCCGCTTTCCGCGGGCGGGCTGTCCTGTTGCCTGCGCAGCAACCCGTCGATTAAAGTGCCTGATGAACACCAGAACGGCTTCCTGCAGTTGTGGCCAGTTGACGTTGACGACGCGAGACGAGCCCGTTCGTGTCTCGATCTGCCACTGCCTGGCCTGCCAGCGCCGCACGGGAAGTGTCTTCGGTGCGCAGGCGAGATTCAGGCGGTCGGGTGTCGTCCTGAGTGGCGACTCCACCGAGTACATCAGGACTGGAGACGATGGCAACAAGGTCTCCTTCAGCTTCTGCCCCAGGTGCGGCGCGACGGTGCACTACTCGGTAGAAGGCTATGACGAGGACAGCATCGCCGTGCCGGTCGGGGCATTCGCGGACCCGTCGTTCCCTGCGCCGTCCTTCTCCGTGTACGAGGATCGAATGCATGCCTGGGTCGGCCTTCCGCCTGGCATCGAACACATGGCATAGCAGGATGACCGATGTCTGCGCCTTCCGTTCATCGGGCCCGTTGCGGCCGGCCAGACGCAGGCTCGCTCACCACGACCATCTCGACACGTGCCCGCAGGCCCTTGCCGAAATGAACTTGTCGGCCTGATCGCCTGGCGTCCAATGTCCGTCCGAATGTCCGCCCGAATGTTCGCTCCCGTCCCCCTCACCGTCGCCTGCATCGCATCGGTTCTCGTTCTACTGGCGGTCGACCGTCTGGGCTCGCAGGTCTGGCGTGCCGCTGCCAAGATGGCTGCCAGCACGTTCTTCGTGCTGATTGCAGTCTCGCTCGGTGCGCACGCATCGACGTACGGGCAGTTCATCCTGGCCGCGCTGCTGCTCGGCTGGCTTGGAGATGCCTTGCTGCTTTCGCGTGCGCCCAAGGCGTTCATGGGAGGGCTGGCCGTCTTCCTGCTGTCGCACGTGCTGTTCGCGGCGGCGTTTCTGTCTGGTGGCCTGTCTGGCGTGTTGTCTGGTGCGTTGTCTGTTCCAGCCATGGGCGCAGCCGGCGTGCTGGCCGCGGTCTTCGGCACGTTTGTCCTGCGCTGGCTGCTGCCGCACACCCCGGGCGACTTCAAGGGCCCGGTCAGTGCCTATGTGCTCGTCATCCTTGGCATGTGCGTCGCTGCGGCGGGCCATGCCTTCGGCTCGCAACGCTGGGCGGTGCTCGTTGGCGCGCTGCTGTTCGCACTGTCCGACATCTCGGTCGCACGGGACCGTTTCGTGCGGCCAGGCCATGTCAATCGGCTCTGGGGTTGGCCAAGCTACTTCCTGGCGCAGGTCGTGCTGGCGTGGACCGTCGCGGGGTCCCACGGCTCGGCCTGACGCTTCAGCGGCGCAGGGCGGCGGCAGCGGCGCATTAGCTGCCTGCATCCATCGCGTCCCGCCCTGCGGCTTGGCGTGGCGTACCGGTGGCTCGTGGCTCGTGGCTGTGCCCCGCCTGCTTTCAGCCGGACACTCGTGTTCCTGCCCTGGCTGCGATGCGGACTGGGCGGCTGGGGTGCGACTCCGTCCACGGGCGACAATCGCTGTTCAATCACCCGGATACCCGCCATGAACATGAAGAAGACCGATCTCGAGAAACACATGGCGAAGAAGCTGGACGGGCGGATGAAGTCGGCGGCCGTGCCGCAGCGATTCGCTCAGGGCTCTGCGCTGCCCAAGGACAAGACCGTGCCGAAGCCGCCCGCGCCCGCCGACAGGCTCATCGCCGTGTCGTGCAGGCTGCCCGCCGACCTGGTGAATCGCCTGCGTGAACTGGCCGTGGCGCGCGAAGGTGGAATGAATGCGGTTCTGGCCGAAGCTTCGGAGCAATGGCTCGTATCTGCGAGCGCGCGCCAGTCTTCGTAAGACTCGCCCTCGTTCACGCGGCCCATCAAAGGCCTTGACCCCGGCACACGGCGGCTTCATCCTGTCGGCGGTCGATGTGCCGATGGCGGGCCTGCGTGTGCCGTCCCCAGTCGAGGCCGCCCGACGCCAACAACCCGACATCCCAGGTGAAAGTAGATTCCATGCCCATCTTCATCCCTGCCATTGCGGCAGCGCTCACGATTGCGAGCGCTGGTGTCGGCGCGCAGCCGGCGGCGCCGGTTGGCGAAATCAAGGGGGACGCCTGGGCCCACACGAGCGAGTCCCTGGCCGCGTCCGTCCAGCAGGCCGACGTGTGCCTGCCTGCGGCTGCAACGGGCGGGCCCTCGTTCTGCGGAAAGTTCAAGGACATTCCGAAGCTCGGCGGCAGGGCGGTTCCTGTCGTCGTCTTCCTCCACGGCTCGTCCGGGCTGGGGCTCAAGGCCATCGGGGAGTGGCAGGCATGGCTTGCTGGGCTGGGCTACGCGAGCATCGCGCCCGACTCGTTCGCGCTGCCGGGGCACGTGACATACAAGTCGCCGATCGACAAGGGCTCCTACGAACGGATCCACGCGCTCAGAGCCTCCGAGATCGCGCCAACGGTTGCGGCTCTGAAGAGCCAGGCCTGGGCCGATTCCGGTAGCCTGGTGCTTGCTGGCACCAGTGAGGGCGCGGTCCCGGTCGCCCGATATCGCGGTACGGAGTTCGTCGCACGCGCCTTGTACGCATGGAGTTGCGAAACGAACTACTTCGTCAAGGAGCCGTTGAACGCGTTCGAGCCTGGCAAGCCGGTGCTCAACGTCATCAGCGTCACGGACCCCTTCTTCTCGAAATCCAACACCTGGATCGGCAACTCCGAGGCGCAAGGCCACTGCGGTGCGGCGCTCAAGGACAACAATCGTGCTTCCGTGCTGCTGATCCCAGGCGCTCCGCACACCCTGCTCAACCTTCCGGCTGCGCGAAGCGCCACGGCGGGATTCCTGTCCCTGATTCCAAAGCCCTAGACCCGGCGCCGACCCAGCGTCGGTGCAGGGCCGCCCGTGTCATGTTGGTGGGCCAGACGGCGTGCGGCGTGTGATTGCGACGTCGCCCGGTCATCCCATGCCTGAAGTCCGTAGCGGCAGCCAGCCTGTGGCAGCATGCGTTTCGTGGCAGTTTCAGTTCAATTCACGCTCGGCCTTCGTGGCGGCGGGCGTGGCCAGAGGTTTCGAGGTTCTATGTCGATTCGAGTGACGCTTTTCTTCGTGCTGGCTGTCGCAGTTGCCGGATGCGCGACGACCGGGCCTTATGCCGAGGTCACAGGCGAGAAACTGGAGCGTGCCGACGGACACGAAGAACAGGTCCTGATCATGGGCGTGGATGGCAAGCTGGACGTGCGGGGCTCGCTGTCGGAAACGATAGAACCCGGGCAGCGCTCGGTTCTGCTGGCGACCACGCGCCAGGACCGCCGAGGCATGAACGCAAGCGCCGTGGTTCCGTTGAACGCGCAGGCATGCCTGCGCTACTACTTCGTGGCTCGCCACGAGAGCATGCTGGCCGTTCATCCCTGGAAGCTGGTTCTCAAGAATGTCGAACCCATCCCGGAATGCGTTGCCAGGTTTCCGCAGCACGCGCCTGTCCCGGCCAAGCCCGCGGGCTGACGTTCTGTTCAAGTTGTCTGTCTGCCCGACAAGGAGATTCCATGCGGGTCGCCACCACGCGGATGTGATCGGCGAGCGGCACTGCCGTCGTGCTCGAGTAGCCTGCGTCGGCGGGCCTCGGGCTGCAGGCAACTTCGGCGCCCGCAACGGGCTGCGAATGGAGGTTCCATGAAACGAGTCACCGGCATCGGCGGCATCTTCTTCAAGGCCGAGGACGCACCTGCGCTGCAGGCCTGGTACAAGCGGCATCTCGGCATCGACGTCCAGGCGTGGGGCGGCACCGCCTTCACCTGGACTGATGGTGACGGGCAGCCGGTGAGTGGCACCACCATCTGGTCCATCGGGCCTGCGCAGGGCGATCACTTCGCGCCCAGCGCCTCGAGCTTCATGGTGAACTACCGCGTGGAGGACCTCGGCGGCCTGGTCGCCGTCCTGCGGGAAGAGGGCTGCAACGTCCTCGAGAAGATCGATGAATCCGAGTACGGCAAGTTCGCCTGGGTCATCGATCCTGAAGGCAACAAGGTGGAGCTCTGGGAACCGCCAGCAGGGCAGTAGCCATCAGTCGCGGATACGGCACCGGCGCTTGCGGGCCTGGCCGTGGCGCCTCCCGGCGGGCTTGCGGGTGTTCCGGACCTCACGCATGGCCGTCGGCGCAACTCACTGCTGCGCAATGTGCCAGAGATTCCTGTTGAGCCCGTCGCCGCCTCGGTCCCCGGGCTTCTCGTCACCATAGAACCTGTACAGGGGCCGGCCCTTGTAGGCCCACTGCCTGGCTCCATCGTCGCGGAAAACCAAGGTGAAGTCTCCTCTGGGTACGTCGTTTTCCACGACCAGATAGGGCGGGAAGATATTGCTGCACGGCGAATTGCAGACACTTCGGCCTGAGCCGACGGGGTCGTTGTCGAAGGTGTAGAGCGAATGGCCAGCCGGCGTTTGCAACAGGCCTCCGGAAACGACGGGTTGGGCCGCGGCAGACAAGATCGACACGGCCATGAACCAGATCGGCAGCGCAGCGAACATCTTCGGGCGCATATGGAACTCCCTGAATACGTGGCGGCTTTAAGCTTGCGACATGGGTACAGCCCCCAGCTTGAGACAGGTCAATCGGCGTATCTGTCCCGACCCGGTGGGATACGCGCTCGTTCAAGAGGAGGGTCGAAAGGTGATGGTTCAACGTCTGATCGCCATCGTTGTCGTCGTTCTGGGCATGTCAGCCGCAGCCGGCAAAGCCATGGCAGCAGGCTCCGAGGAAATGATGAAGGAATTGCTTCGGCCCGCCGGCTGGAGCGCTGAATGGGCGGGCCCCGGTGGGTCGGGCCTGACCGAGCTTGTCTTCGAACAGCGCGCGGAAGGCGTCTTCGCGCGCATCCGGCTCATCGCACCCTTCGAACTCACCTGCGAGAAGCCGGTGACCATCGACCAGCGCAGCGTCACGTTCGACGGGTGCAGGGATCCTGCTGTCACGCTGGTCTACGAACCCGGGGACACGACCTATCCGTTCCGCGGCCGCAGCCCGCGTGGCTATGAATGGCGAGTCAAGCCGAAGTAGTGCCGGGCGCGGGGCAGCTTCGCGCAACCCGCGGACAGCGCCCTCGCGCTCAGGCCCCGACTTCGAGTTCCGGCCGTCTCGTGAGCAGGTAAAGAAGCGGGCCGAAGGAGCCGGCGGCAAGCGTCAGGGCAAGCCACGGCCAGGGGTTTCGGTGCAGGCGTCGTGCATCGCGCCACATCCAGACGAGAAACAGCGCCAGGGCGATCATCAGATCGACCAAAACCTGCAGCCCGGCCGCATTGGCCAGGAGGGGTCCGAAGATGCCGCTCAGGCCGTGGGCCGAGACGGCAAGGGCGGTGAGGCCGGTGAAGGCCACCAACACGAGGATAAGGATGTTTCGCATGAGCCGATGCTCGGCGCCGAAGCCGCCCAGGGCAATGACCTTGGACGTCATGTCTGCGGTGCCGGTGGGCGTCCGACGACGGATTGCGCGATCTCGTGTGCCGCTGCGGTCCGACGGGGTTCACGATCGACCGGATGGCTCGCGGGTGGGGCGGCGAAGCCGGCGCGGTTCCCCGGAATCAGGGCGCAACGAGCAAGCCCGCTACGGCCGGCAGGAGGTGTTTGGGCCAGTACATACACGCGGGACAAGATCCGATCGTAAGGAGGATACTGCCGCCGATAGCGTGCCGACAGCGCTTGAGAGCGTTCTGTCCCAAGACCGGAACCCGACCAGAAATCCGTATGCCTGACAACGCCGTCCATCTGATCGCTGCCCAGCTCGCACTGGTACTCCTGACCTTCGGCGTCGGTGTTCGCCTTCTCTTCTCGCGGGTGCAGGAGATGCGGGCCAAGCGCATCCATCCGCAAGCTGCGTCCACTTCCGTCCAGATGGCCGCACGGCTGGAAAACGTGCAGGCTGCGGACAACTTCAGGAATCTCCTGGAGGTTCCTGTCCTGTTCTATTCGCTCGGGGCCGTCGCGCTGGCCACGAACCAGACGCCTGCCTGGCTGGTCGTGGGCGCCTGGGTCTTTGTGGCATTGCGCGTGGTTCACAGCCTCATCCACTGCACCTACAACAGGGTCATGCACCGGCTGGCAGCCTTCGCCGGCAGCTTCGTCCTGCTGGTCACGTTGTGGGTATCGTTCTTTCTGTCCCTTCCGCTGGCTCGCGCGGTCTGAGTCCGCGTCCGCGCTGAGCGTCGATGACGGCGGTGAAGGGGCAGGTTGCGGCAGGCTTCGGCCGTCGTCGAGGAGAAGTGAATGCTTCATGGTTCCTGTCATTGCGGCTCGGTCGGGTGGACATGGACGCACCCAGTCCTGCCCGCGGGTGCCACGGCCTGCAATTGCACCGTGTGCCGGCGTTACGGCGCGCTCTGGATCTACGACTTCGAAGGCGAGGGCATCGTGGTCTCGGGCCCGACGAAGTCGTACGTCCGGGGAACCGGCGTTGCATTCAACTTCTGCCCGGAGTGCGGCTGCGTCGCCTTCTGGCGCGGCCAGCAGGTCATGGCGGACGGCAGGCGCCGCATCGCGGTCAATCTCCGGCTGACCGAACCGGAGCCCATCGCTGACGTTCCTGTCGACCGCTTCGATGGCCTGGACAAGTTCGAAGACCTGCCGCGCGACGGCCGGTGCGTATCGGACCTGTGGTTCTAGCGGGCGGTGGCCTCAGGGCGCCCAGGGGGACGCTCTGGCAGAACGCAGTGCCGCCAGGGGTGCACGAGGGTTTGGCAGGCGTTACATTCCCGTCAGTAGCGCCATGGCGTCCTTGCCAGAGCGGGCTGATCGCAAGGCGGTGCCACCCACAGCCTGCGTGACATCCACCGGGTCAATCACCATGCAGAACGCGCTGGTCGGCAAGCGAGTGCTCATCACCCAGTCGGCGGAGTTCATGGGCCCCGTGCTGTGCGAGGTCTTCGCGGAGCAGGGTGCCATCGTGGTGGCCAGCCCTGAAGCGCTCACGGACCCCGAGGCGGCTGAACGTGTGGTCCGCGCCGCTGGATGCATCGACATCCTGGTTGCCAACCTGGCATTCGCGGCGCCAACCACTGTGGCGACCGAGGTGAGCGAAGCCGAGTGGCGTCAGGTCTTCGCTGCCCTGGTGGACCCGCTCCCCAGGCTCGTTCGCGCCGCCGTGCCCGAGATGATCCGCCGCCGCTCGGGAAAGATCCTGGTCATCGGCAGTGCGTCGGCGCTGCGAGGCATGAAGAGGGCGTCTTCCTACAGCGCAGCCCGCGGCGCCCAGCTCGCCTACGTCCAGTCGGTGGGTGTCGAGTTCGCCGCGCACAACGTGCAGGTCAACGCCATCGCCCAGAACTTCGTCGACAACCCGACCTACTTTCCTGCCGAGGTGCAGGCGAACCCGAGATTCCAGGAGCGTCTGGCCCGCGAGGTCCCTTTGGGCAGGCTGGTAGGTGCCCGGGAGGACGCACAGTTCGCGGCCTATCTGTGCAGCAGCGCTGCCGACTGCTTCGTCGGGCAGGTGTTTCCGGTCTGCGGTGGTTGGGTGACGCGGTGAGGGCGCGCGTGCTTGCGTCGCCGACTGCGCCAACCTGCGCCCTTGGCGCGAGTGTCCCGGCCCGTGTCGTGCATCGGTCCGCACAGGCCGCGGCGGCTGACCGCCCATGACCGCTCCGGAGTTCATCGTCGCCAGCGTTCACACACATCGCGACCCTCTGATCGAGCTGAACGTCGAGTACATGGCCTGGGTCTTCCGCGAGATCGACCAACTGTTCGGTGGGCGCATCGAGGACGTGATCGGCATGCCAGTCAGCGACTACGTGCCCTCCGTGATCGACAAGACCTGCGGCAAGCCGCCGCCCGACGGCGTCTTCTATCTCATCAACATCGATGGAAGGCTGGCGGGCATGGGCGGTCTTCGCGGCCTGAACGCGCGCCAGGCGGAGGTGAAGAGGATCTACATCCGGCCGGCGTTCCGGGGCATGAACCTGGGCGAGTCCGTACTGGCGCGCCTGCTGTCCGATGCGAGAGCGTTCGGGTACGAGCGGGTCTGCCTGGATACTGCCCCGTTCATGAAGTCGGCACACCGCATCTATGAGAACAACGGCTTCGTGGACCGCCCGGCATATGAAGGGGTCGAGGTTCCGCCGGAGTTCCATGCGCGCTGGCGCTTCATGGAGCGGGAGCTCCGAGATGGCATCGCCGGCCTGTGCCCGCGGCATGCCGGCCACGGGCTCGCCGGCACCCACGACTGATTCGCACGCCCTTCGAACGCCATGAAGATTGAAGTCGACGACCTCTCCAGCCCTGCGGTCCATGCACTGCTCCAGGAGCATCTGGACAACATGTTCGAGCTGTCTCCACCCGAGCAGGTCTTTGCCCTGGACCTGTCCAGGCTCAGGGTGCCCGAGATCACAGTCTGGACGGCCTGGGACGGACCGGCTCTGCTCGGGTGCGGAGCGCTGAAGGAACTCACGCCAGGGCATGGCGAGATCAAGTCCATGCGCACGCCTGCCGCAGCGCGGCGGCAGGGCGCCGGCCGCGCGATTCTTCAGCACATCATCGGCGTGGCTCGCGACCGGGGGTACGGCGTGCTCAGCCTGGAAACCGGGTCGCACCCCGCATTCGGGGCCGCGCACAGCCTGTATCGAAGCCACGGCTTCGTCGAATCTGGGCCGTTCGGCGACTACCTGCCCGACCCGCACAGTGTTTTCATGGAACTGCGGCTGCCGCCTGGGGGCGCCTGAGCTCATCGCCCCGTCCGAACCCGGTTGTCGGACGTTCTGCCCCGCGTGGGGTGGCGTCACTGCTGCCGTTGTTTCCGCCGTTGTTTCAGCCGTGATCGGCTCCGCGACACCAGCCTTCACCCGTAACGCCGAACGATGAATGAATTCAATCCCTGCGCCATCGAAGCCCGCGCTCGAAGGCAGATCTCCGTCGTTCACGACGCAAGTCGATGGTGACAACCCGGCGCCAGCGCGCATCGCGTGCGCCCGAGTTCGTGCTCTGGGCGTCGGGCTTTCTATCCCTGGCTCTGTTCGCGGGGCTTGCGTGGTACCTGTGGCCGTTGACGCCGGGTGTGGTGGCATTGCAGCTGACGTTCACACCCGGCGCGTTTGGCAGCATCGTCCATCAGTGGTCGCCGCAAGCGCTGCTGCGCTACCAGCGTCACCTGCCTTTCGACTGCGTCCTTCTGGTGGCCTACGGAGTCTTCGGGTATCTCCTTGCGCGACATCGGTCGATCCTTCGGGCCCTGAGCCCGGCCGAGGCAAGATGGGCGCCCTGGGTGCTTCCGGCAGGCGCGGTGCTCGACGCCCTGGAAAATGGGCTCCACGCGTGGTTGACGGCGTGGCCGCATGTTGACGCTGCCTGGGTCGGTGGCACGCTCGTTCATGCGGCAGCGGGCGGCTTCTCGACCGCCAAGTGGGCCTGCTTAATCGCTTTCGGGTTGCTGTTGTCCCGTGCGTTCCTGCGAGTCAGGCGCTGAACGCTGCCCCGAAGGAATACGATCACGCCCGTCCTGGCTTGCGCAGGCGCCCGAGGGCAAGCCTGGGCCTCGACCACCACGAGATCAGTGCCGCGCCCGCTCCGGCAGGCGCTCACGCCTGCGGCAAACCATGCGAGAAGCGAGATGAACCTGTCGATCCCCGCAGTTACTGCAAACCCGACAAACCCGACAAACCCGGCGACCCGGGCAACGCCGGCAACCTCTGCAACCCATGACTAGCGTCGCCCTGAACATCGGGGATGTTCCCCTCGCCATCCAGCTGGCGCTCGCACCGGTCTTCCTGTTGACGGGAATTGCCGGCATGCTGAACGTGATGGCGGGGCGCCTGGCGCGGATCATCGACCGCGGGCGCCTGCTGACCGAGCATTCGATTCCCCAGCAACTGCGCGCGGCCGCGGGGATGCATCTCGAACTGCAGAGCCTCGAGAGCAGACGCCATCTGGCCAGTGCGGCCATCACGGCGTGCACGTTCTCGGCTCTGCTGGTGTGCACGGTGATCGCGGGCCTGTTCCTGGAGGTGCTTCTCCAGGTCGACCTGAAGTGGCTGGTGGGCTTGCTGTTCACCGGGTCGACGGTGGCGCTGGTCGTCGGCTTGGCGTACTTCCTGAGGGAGGTGCATCTCGCCACCCAGACCGTGCGGATCGGTTTGCGGGATCCCGAGCCGCCGCCGCCGTGAGGCTTGCGACACTGTGCCGCGCCTGAATTCGCTTTGCTATGCTCGATTCATGACACCCATCGCCCGCCGGGTCACCCAGGCGCTGCTTTACGAAGTGGGCGCGATAGCGCTCACGAGCCCGATCATCGGCTTCGGTTTCGACACCACCGTCGAGTCTGCGTTGATGCTGTCGGCCATCATGTCCACGATTGCATTGACGTGGAACTATGTCTTCAATTCGCTCTACGAGCGTTGGGAGGCGCGCCAGAAGGTCAAGGGGCGATCGTTCATGCGGCGCGTGGTTCACGGCCTCGGCTTCGAAGGCGGGCTGGTCGTCATGCTGGTTCCTCTCATGGCCGTGTGGCTCGAGACTTCCTTGCTGACGGCTTTCATCGCGGAACTCGGCATCCTGGTGATGTTCCTCGTGTATGCGATCGTGTTCACCTGGGCCTTCGACAAGGTCTTCGGCCTGCCGCAATCCGCCCTGGCGAAGTGAAGCGCTGGGTTGCGATGACAGAATCGCGACCGATCTTCGATTGCACTCACACCGCACCGGAGCCACGATGTTGTCCGCGATCCGCCGAGCCTGGAGAAGCTACCTGGACTCCCTGCCGCGCTCCGAGGAGCCGGCGCCCGTGTCGGACGCTGCCATCCGGCGTGAGATGAGTCCGCCCCACCCGGCGGAAGTGAGGCAGGCATTCGCGGCCCTCGCCGGAATCGCGACCGGGCATCTGCCACAGGAGGCAGCAGTCAAGGCGGCCGCCGCGCTTTCGGCGCGGCTGAAGCCCGGGACGACGCCCTCCGAAGCGATGGCGCGCTGGATTGGCGCGAACAACGGGCCCAAGTCCCGCAACCTGGGCGTGATGTGCGTCGATTGGAAGGCGCGCGAGGAAATCCAGTGGCAGGCCGAGCGCATCGCGAAGGCGCACCGGATCGAGCTCGACTGGCACTACGACTTCCGTGCAGACCGTTCCTGGGAAGGGTGGGAAGAACGCGGGGAGACGCCCGTCTCGGCACCGTTGCGCGCCCTGGCCGATGCGCTGCGCCGCCAGGGCCTCGCGCTGATCGTTCTTGCGAACGACGACACCGTCTGCGCCTTCGCGGTGCGTGTCGAGCACGAAGGCGAAGTGCTGGCGCTCGCCGACCGCCTGGGGCTGGCCGTGGAACGCGCCGTATCGAGCGCGGGCCGAGCATGACCGCGTACACGATGCCGCCCGCGGTGCTGCAGCCTCGCCTTGTCCGGGATTCGCCCTGGCGGTTGCACGCCAGCACGAGGACGCCATGACGCTCATGCCCGCTTTCGACCGCGTCACGCTGGACACCGCCCGGTTGCAGCTGCGTCCGCTGGTGCCCGCGGACGCAGCGGCACTGCTCGCCATCCACGCCGATGCCGAGGTGATGCGCTACTCGAATACCCCGCCCTGGACGTCCGTGGACCAGGCTCAGGCGCTGATCGACCGGGACCTGAAGGGCATGGCCACTGGCAGGCACCTGTGCCTGGGCATCGTCCCCGCCGGCGAGGGCAGCGTCGTGGGCACCTGCACGCTTTTCGGCCTGGGCCGCGCCAGCCGGCGCGCCGAGCTGGGTTTCGCGCTCGGCCGCTTCGCCTGGGGGAGGGGCTGGATGAACGAGGCGCTGACCGCCTTGGCGGCCTTCGGCTTCGGGCACATGCAGCTCAACCGCCTGGAGGCCGACATCGACCCGCGCAACCGGGCTTCTGCCCGGACGCTGCTGCGCCTCGGGTGCGGCAGGAGGGCCTGCTTCGCGAGCGCTGGATCGTGGATGGCGAGGTGTCGGACACCGCGTTCTACGGGCTCCTGCGCAGCGAGTGGGCGCCTTCCCGGTTCACAGGGCGTGTGTCGGCTGGCCAAGGTGCGAGCGTGAGCCCGCGCATTGCGCGCCTGACGGCGGGCCACGCGCCGGCTTACCGCAGCCTGATGCTGCATGCCTACGCGCAGGCGGCTGACGCGTTCACGTCCACGCCGCAGGAGCGTGCCAGCGAGCCCGACACCTGGTGGGTGCGGCGAATCGCCGACCCGCAGGGCGGCAGCGTCGCGTTCGGCGCGTTCAGCGGCGATGAGCTGGTGGGTTCGGTCGCGCTCGAGTTCTCCGACAAGCCCAAGACACGGCACAAGGTCCATCTCATCGGCATGTTCGTGCGCGCGGAGCATCGCGGCACGGGGGCGGGCAGGGCGCTGGTCGCGGCGGCCCTGGAACACGCGCAGTCCCGCGCCGGGGTGAGGGCCGTGACGCTCACCGTCACCGCAGGCAACGAACCCGCGCTCGCGCTCTACCGGGCGTTCGGCTTCCAGCTGTTCGGCACCGAGCCCATGGCCATCCTGACGCCGAGCGGCTTCCAGTCCAAGCTGCACCTCTGGAAGGCGCTCGACGACTGCCCGTGACCCGTGCGCCCGCCCTAAACTGCCGGTTTGATGGCGCGTACTTCCGGAGAGACAGCGTGGGACAAGCAAAGAGCCGAGGATCGCGGGACGACAGGGTCGCACAGGCGACCAGGCTGGGCGCCAGTGCGCGGCCGCCCGTCATCCGGTGCAACGCCTGCAGGGCCGAGCTGCCGGATGTCGAGGCGATCGACACCCGGGGCCTGAAGGGCATCGAGCTGGCCTTCCGTGCGCACTGCGCGCCCTGCGACCAGGACACCTGGGCGGTGCGTGGCGAGGCCGCTGCGGTCCGGGCCTTCTATGACGCGCTCGAGAAGTCCGTCGGGCAGAAGGTCAGGATGGGAACCACCCGCCCTCAACTGGACGACTGAACCTCTGCCGGGTGGTCTTCAGGACTTTCCACACTCGCATTGATCATCGATCGGGGATGCCATGAACCTGCGCACCGTCGAGGCCAAGGCCTTCGTGCCCGCTGCCGACATCCGCGTCTCCAGCGATTTCTACCTCGCCCTCGGTTTCGAGATTCCCTGGGCTTCGGATGAACTGGCCTACGTGCGGCACGGAGACTCGAGCTTTCTCCTGCAGGCCTTCGACGAGCCCGGATTCATCCGGAGTTTCCAGATGCACCTGCTGGTGGAGAACGTGAACGATTGGCACGCCCGGGTGCTGGCGTCCGGGGTGGCGCAGCGGTTCGGGGTGAAAGTGGGCGAGGTCGTCGAGCAACCCTGGGCGATGCGGGACTTCACGCTCTTCGACCCCTGCGGCGTGCTCTGGCGCATTGCGCAGAACACGCCTGCCAGGCCGCACGCCTGAGCGGGCCCTCCTGCAGGCACAGCCCAGCGGCCGAGCGTCACATGCGCATTCACATCACCGGTGCGTCCGGGTCCGGTACCTCGACCCTGGCGGCGGCGCTGGCGCACACGCTCGGCGGGCGGCAGATCGACGCCGATGACTTCTACTGGCTTCCGACTACGCCGCCTTTCCAGGCCAAGCGAGACCCAGCCGAACGCCTGGCCCTGCTGATGGCCGAAGTCGAGTCGTGCAGTCGACCGATCGTCTCGGGGTCCATCGTCGGGTGGGGCGCCGACATCGAGGATGCATTCGACCTCATCGTCTTCCTGTACCTGGACGCAGCCGTGCGCGTGCAGCGCCTTCGGGACCGCGAGATGCACGCACTCGGGCATGCCGACCCGGCGTTCCTGGCGTGGGCCGCGCAGTACGACGAGGGCCCGCCCGTGGGCCGCAGCCTGGCGAAGCACCGCGCCTGGCTGGCAGCCCGGCGGTGCCCCGTGCTGGAACTGCACGGCGACCTGAGCGTTGCAGAGCGCGTGGCCGCGGTCTCGCAGGCGAAGGGCGGCTGTTGAGGCAGAGGCCGAGTCACAGGCAGATCCACCGAAAAGGTCACCGACAGGAGATCAAAATGTCCACTCCGACCGCAACGGCGCTCACCGGGTTCATCGCCTGGGCGCTGGCCCTGCTGCTGCTCATGGAGGTGGTGCGATCGGTGCTGGTGCTCACCGGCCGCGTGCCGGCCAACGGGTTCCGCCCGGACAACGCGAACCTTTCGCCGTTCATGCAGCGGCTGGCACGCGCGCACGCCAACTGCATCGAAGGCCTGCCCATCTTCGGGGGGCTGATGGGTGTGGCGCTGCTGACGGGGCAGGCCGCCGTGACGGACCCACTCGCACCTGCCCTGCTGGCAGCGCGCATCGTGCAATCGCTGATCCATCTGGGCTCGCTGAGCGCCACCGCCGTGACGCTGCGGTTCACGGCCTTTGCCGTTCAGATGGCCATCGGCGCCCTCTGGGCCTGGCAACTCATCGTCGCTTGAAGGGGCTGTGTCGCACGAACGAATACGCGGGCGCGTCGATGATCAGACTGGAGCGCTTCCTCATTTGCCAGCCTCGTCTTGACTCAGACTTCGTTGGCATACCGACGACACCGAACCCGACAGTACCGTTTGTCTGGGCCGGGGTGGCGGCGCGTGCTGCTTGCCCGTTTCGGTACCTATGGAGCTTCTCGCACCGCGTCACGTCGCATCAAACACCTCTCCGCGCCGCGGCGCGCCGACCTTCCTTCGAAGATTGACTGAAGAATCGAATCATGATGTTCGTTCCGAAGAACGACGGAAGATGCCTTTCAGTTTCAAATGCGTACAGCGGCCCTATCCAAGCGCCGCATTCCAACCTAGCCCTAGGGAAGACCCGGCAAAACAAGTCCAGCCCGACTTCGCAATGTCAATGCTTGCCTGTTATAGTTGTAAGGAGTCGATTCCGACTTGCTGTCGTTTCAGGGAGTCAATCTTGGGATATAGGATTTTCGCAGCGGCCGCTCTATGCGTTGTCGCGCTCGGAGGGTGCGCCAGTGTTGGCAACGAAACTCTTCGCGCCGAGTCAGAGCAGTCGGTTCAGAAGAAGATAGTCGAAGGTAGGACAACCAAGTCCGAGGTTCGCGCCATGTTTGGGTCGCCAATAAAGACCTCATTTACGGACGGTGGATTGGAAGTCTGGACTTATGAGTTCAGCAAGGTTTCGGCGGATGCGGTTAGTTATATACCAATCGTCAATCTGTTCGGAGCAACTGCGAGTGGAACAAAGAAGGAACTTGTCGTTCTCCTCGACAAGTCCGGAGTTGTTCAAAGGTTCTCCATGAGTGAGTCCGAAGTCAAGCAGAAGACTGGTGTTTTCAATCAGTAGGATCCGTCGGAGATTCGTTGCCTGAGGACTAAGCCTAGGCTCTGGCGGAGCGCCAACGACAGGCCCCAGGGCTGGTTCGGTGGTGCGCCGCCCGCTTTAATCTTTGCTTCCTGGGGTGTCACGCCTTCAGCAGCCTAGGTGAGATCGCCAAACCCCGCTGGCTGCACGCGGCGAGGACGGCTTCGGGATCACTATGCCGTAACGCGGCTTCTGGCGGTCCGTTGAGTGCGATCGCAGCTTGCAGCACTCGATTCACAGCTTTTCGGCGACGAATCCGGTCTGGTGAAAGCTTTCTGTTTACGCCGTAGTCCCGGGCGCACAGCGATGTGCCAGGCCGGGCCGGGCCGGCAGTTTATGACCGCTTGCGCGCACCCGGGTAACCGGCGTCGCCGAAAACGATCTAATTTTCACCGAGCCACAACTCGCCGGCCTGCGTCGCATCGTTGACGGTGTTGGCAGTTCCCACGACCGTGTGCACCGGCCCGGCTCAGCTAAGCGTCGATGTCCGCAAAACCTGTGGCGCGAGTTCGTGCTTCTCCAGAAGGCGCCGGAACCGCAGGGTGGTGGTCTCGTCGGGCATATGCGCTGCACCTTCGAGGCGGACGAAGCGGCGGTGCAGAGGGCGCTCTTGTAACTACTATTTCATGGCCTGATTGCGCAAGCTATCTCGTCCAAGCCGCACCCTCGCACCGCGAGACCCCGCCCGACGAGGTAAATTCGACGCATGCGCACCATCCGTCACTGGCCGCTGGGTGCCAAGCTTTCGCTGGTCGCCGCGCCCTTCCTGTTGCTGGCCCTGTTCTCCATTGCCGTCCTGGTTTGGATGTCCCTGCAGATCGAGGGCGGGGCGGCGGCAGTCAACGAGGCCGGACGCATGCGGATGCAGGCCTACCGCATGGTCTTGTCCGTTGGAACAGGCGATGCGCAGGCCCTGCCCCGGCAGGTGGCCGAATTCGAGCGCAGCCTCGCGTTGCTGCGGCTGGGGGACCCCGAGCGCCCGCTGTTCGTCCCCTGGGACAACACCGTCCGCGCGCGTTTCTTGGCGGTCGAGAGTGGGTGGCTGCAGTTCCGGGATCGCTACGCCGGCGCTGAGGCCGCCGCTGGGCCGACGCTGGCCGCCGATGCCGCTGCGTTCGCGGGCCACATCGATGCGTTTGTCGCCAGCATCGAGGTTCACCTCTCGCAGTGGACCTCGTTCATGCACCTGCTGCAGATCGCGCTGATGGCGCTGGCGGTGGTGGGCGCGGCGGTTCTGGTGTATTCGGGCTACCTCTTCGTGCTGGAGCCCGTGGGCCTGCTGAAACAGGCGATCCATCGCATCCAGGGCGGCGAACTCGGCGCCCGTGTGGAGTGCACCACGACCGACGAGTTCGGCACCCTGGCCGGCGGATTCAACGACATGGCGGAACAGTTGCAGTCGATGTACCGCAACCTCGAGGCGCGCGTGCACGAGAAGACGGCGCAGCTCGAGGAGAAGCACGAGCGGCTGGAGAGCCTGCTGGAGGTGACCAACCTCGTCACCCGGGCCGTGACGCTGGACGAGCTGGCCGTCGGCTTCACTCAGCGCATCGCGCGGATCGCCCGGGCCGATGGCGTGGCCCTGCGCTGGTCCGACGAGTCGAACCGCCGCTATCTGATGCTGGCTTCCGAAGGCCTGCCGCAGGCCATGATCGATGCGGAACATTGTCTGCAGGCCGGAGACTGCCACTGCGGCGCCGCTGTCGGCACACCCGGCGCACGCGTCATCCCCATTCGCCAGATGCCGCAGGGCCGCGTGGCCCACTGCACCCTGGCGGGGTTCGAGACGCTGGTGTCGATTCCGATCCGGCTGCACGACCGCGTGATGGGTGAAGTGGACCTGTTCTTCCATGCGCAGATCGAGCTGGCCGAAGCCGAGCGCTCCCTGCTGGACGCCATGACGGTGCAACTGGCGGGCGCCATGGAGAACCTGCGCCTGAACGCGCTGGGCAAGGAGGCCGCCGTTTCGCAGGAGCGCAGCTTCCTGGCGCGCGAGCTGCACGATTCCATCGCGCAATCCCTGGCCTTCCTGAAGATCCAGGTGCAGTTGATGCGCGACGCCCTGGCCCGCGGCGATGCCGAGCGGGTTCAGCATGTGCTGGGCGAGATCGACGTGGGCGTGCGCGAGAGCTATGGCGACGTGCGCGAACTTCTGATGCACTTCCGCACCCGCACGAACACGGAAGACATCGAGCCCGCGCTGATGACGACGCTGCGCAAGTTCGAGCACCAGACGGGCCTGAAGACCACGCTGACCATGCACGGGGACGGCCTGCCGCTGGCGCCCGACGCCCAGGTCCAGGTGCTGCACATCGTGCAGGAAGCGCTCTCCAACGTACGCAAGCACGCACGGGCCGGGCAGGTGTGGCTGGACGTGCACAGGCAGCCGCACTGGCGTGTGGAGGTGCGTGACGACGGGCTCGGATTCCACGGCCCGGAAGGCGGCGTGGACGAGACGCACGTGGGCCTGCGCATCATGGCCGAGCGCGCAGAGCGCCTGGGCGCGGGCTTCGAGGTTCTGTCGATGCCCGGGCGCGGCACTTCGGTCATCCTGACGCTGCCGGCCACGGCCCGGCCGGCGGTCGAAGTGCCGCTGCCCCGTACCCAGGCGGCCTGATCCATGACGACGAACGTTACGCCCCGAATCCGCATCCTGGTGGTCGACGACCACACTCTGTTCCGGCGCGGGCTGACGGCGCTGCTGCAGTGCGACCCGCAGTTCGAGGTGGTGGGCGATGCGGGTGATGCCGGTGAGGCCCAGCGCCGCGCGCAGGTTCTCCAGCCCGACGTGATCCTGCTCGACAACCACCTGCCTGGCGTCAACGGCGTGGATGCCCTGCCTGCGCTGCACGAGGCCGTGCCCGGCGTGAAGGTGCTGATGCTGACCGTGAGCGAGGACGAACGCGACCTTGCCGCCGCGCTGCGGGGCGGCGCCTGCGGCTACCTGCTCAAGACCATCGAGGGCGATGCGCTGTCGCTGGCCATTCGCAGGGCCATGCGGGGCGAGAGCGTGGTCGCCGAAGAAATGACCGGCAAGCTCATCGCGGCCTATCGCGATGCTGCCGCGCCGCGCGCGCCTGCCGAACCGCCGCCCGCCGCGCCTGCGGCGCCCGTGTCCCGCCTCGATGTGATGTCGCGCCGCGAACTGGACATCCTGCGCGGCATCGCGCGCGGCCAGGGCAACAAGGAGATCGCCCGCTCGCTCGGCATCGCCGAAGCCACGGTGAAGATCCACGTGCAGCACATCCTGCGCAAGCTGGACGTGAGCTCGCGTGTCCACGCTGCCGTGATCGCAACAGAGCACGGTCTGGGTTGATCCAGCGCAACGAAGGGCCGTCCGGCGCGGCCGGTAATCCTTCAGAACGATGCCGCGCCTGACGGCATAGTCCTTCTGCCTTGCCGTGGCTGGCCTTTGGACGGATACCCGTGCAAAGGCCCGGTTCCTACAGTCCCCTCATGCCCAACGAGCGGACTGCGACATGACCAAGAAGAGCCAGGCGCTGGCGGTGCTGCTGGTCAGCACCTTCGCGTTCACCGTGTGTTTCATGGTGTGGATGATGTTCGGCGTGATCGGGATCCCGATCAAGAAGTCGCTGGGACTCAACGCCACCGAGTTCGGCCTGCTGATGGCGACACCCGTGCTGACGGGTTCGCTGATCCGGGTGCCGCTGGGCATCTGGACCGATCGCTTCGGCGGCCGCATCGTGATGACCCTGCTGATGGCCGCCACCGTGCCGGCCATCTGGCTGATGAGCTACGCCACCGCCTACTGGCACTTCCTGGTCATCGGCCTGTTCGTCGGCCTGGCCGGCGGCTCCTTCTCGGTGGGCACGCCCTATGTGGCGCGCTGGTTCCCGAAGAACCGCCAGGGCTTCGCGATGGGCGTCTACGGCGCTGGCAACTCGGGTGCGGCGGTCAACAAGTTCGTGGCGCCGGTGCTGCTGGTGGCCTTCGGCTGGACGATGGTGCCCATGGTCTACGCCGCCATCATGGCCGGCACCGTGGTTCTCTTCTGGATGTTCAGCGCCAGCGACCCGTCGCACCTGGTGCCGTCGAACACGAAGTTCTCGGACCAGCTGAAGATGCTCAAGGAGCCCAAGGTGCTGAAGTACTGCCAGTACTACAGCATCGTCTTCGGCGGCTACGTGGCACTGAGCCTGTGGATGGTCCAGTACTACGTCGGCGAGTTCGGCCTGGACATCCGCGCCGCTGCGCTGCTGGCGGCCTGCTTTTCGCTGCCGGGCGGCGTGCTGCGTGCGGTGGGCGGGTGGCTCAGCGACAAGTACGGCGCGCACAGTGTCACCTGGTGGGTGATGTGGGTGAGCTGGATCTGCCTGTTCCTGCTGTCCTACCCGCAGACCGATTTCACGGTGCTCACGATCGACGGGCCGAAGACCTTCCACATCGGACTGAACGTCTATGTGTTCACCGCGCTGATGTTCCTGCTGGGCATCGCGTTCGCCTTCGGCAAGGCCAGCGTCTTCAAGTACATCAGCGACGACTACCCCGCCAACATCGGCACGGTCAGCGGCATCGTCGGCCTGGCCGGCGGCCTGGGCGGCTTCGTGCTGCCGATTCTGTTCGGCGCGCTGATGGACCTCACCGGCATCCGCTCCAGCGCTTTCATGCTGATGTACGGCGTGGTGTGGGTCTCGCTGATCTGGATGTACTGGACCGAAGTCCGCAAGACCGAAGTCATGGGCAGCAACGCCAAGGCTTTCAGCCTGCAGGGCTGAGCGCCAACCCTCCCGTTCCGAATCCCGAAGGTTCCAGATGAACACCACTCTGAAAGCCGTGCCCAACTCGCCCGCTCCTGCCGGCAGCGGTGCCGACATCACCGACTGGCGCCCCGAGGACGCCGCGTTCTGGGAATCCACGGGCAAGAAGATCGCCTACCGCAACCTCTGGATCTCGGTGCCCGCGCTGCTGTGCGGCTTCGCGATCTGGGGCATGTGGGGAATCATCACGGTACAGATGCTGAACCTGGGGTTCCCGTTCACCCAGGCCGAGCTCTTCTCGCTGACCGCCATCGCAGGCCTGGCCGGCGCCACCATGCGCATCCCGGCTTCGTTCCTGATCCGGCTGTCCGGCGGGCGCAACACCATCTTCCTCACGACCGCGATGCTGCTGGCCCCGGCGCTGGGCACGGGCATCGTGCTGCAGCACCCGGACTGGCCGCTCTGGACCTTCCAATTGATGGCGCTGTGGTCGGGCGTGGGCGGCGGCAACTTCGCCAGCTCGATGTCGAACATCAGCACCTTCTTCCCGAAGCGGCTGCAGGGCACGGCGCTGGGGCTGAACGCCGGGCTCGGCAACTTCGGCGTCACCAGCATGCAGATCGTGATTCCGCTCGTGATGACGATGGGCCTGTTCGGCGCCATGGGCGGCGAGCCGATGACGCTGGTGAAGGACAGCGGCTGGATCTTCGGCAGGATCAAGGCAGGCACGCCCACCTTCATCCAGAACGCGGGCTTCGCGTGGCTGCTGTCGCTGGTGCCGCTGTCGATCCTGGCCTGGTTCGGCATGAACAACCTGAAGACCGTGTCGCCCAGCACCGGCGGCGTGGTCGTGGCCTTCCTGAAGATCACCTGGCTCTACACGCTGTCCTTCCTGCCGGCGGGCGTGGGCCTGTACCTGTACCTGCCGGCGCCCAACGGGCTCGGCCTGCTGAACATGTGGGTGACGATGCCGCTCATCATCGCCAGCACCCTGCTGCTGATGAAGCTCACGGCCTTCGGGACGATGAAGGACAACATCGCCGCGCAGTTCAGGATCTTCGACAACCGCCACACCTGGGCGCTGACGCTGTTGTACATCGTCACCTTCGGCTCGTTCATCGGCTTCTCGATGGCGCTGCCACTGGCCATCACGGTGATCTTCGGCATCAGCCACATGCCCGATGCGGCGGGCGTCATCCAGCACACGCTGAAGAATCCCAACGCGCCGTCGGCGCTCACCTATGCCTGGATCGGCCCCTTCGTCGGCGCCGGCGTGCGGCCCATCGGCGGCTGGATCTCCGACAAGTTCGGCGGCTCCATCGTCACCCAGATCATCTCGGCCGTGATGGTGGTGGCCTCGGTGGCCGTGGGTTACGTGATGCAACTGGCCTACCAGTCGCCCACGCCCGAGCAGTACTTCCTGCCGTTCATGGCGCTGTTCGTGCTGCTGTTCCTGGCCAGCGGCATCGGCAACGGCAGCACCTTCCGAACCATCGGCGTGATCTTCGACCGGCAGCAGGCCGGCCCCGTCCTGGGCTGGACTTCGGCGGTTGCCGCCTACGGCGCCTTCATCGCGCCGGTGGTCATCGGCGCGCAGATCAAGGCCGCGACGCCGCAGTACGCCATGTACGGCTTCGCGGTGTTCTACGCCCTGTGCCTGGTCCTCAACTGGTGGTTCTACCTGCGCAAGAACGCGTACGTGAAGAACCCCTGAACACAGACTTCCCGGAGACGACGCATGAGTCACTTTCTCGATCGACTGACCTACTTCTCGCAACCGCGCGAGAGCTTCTCGGGTGACCACGGCGTCACCACCGGCGAAGACCGCACCTGGGAGGACGGCTATCGCAACCGCTGGGCGCACGACAAGATCGTGCGCAGCACCCACGGCGTGAACTGCACGGGCTCGTGCTCCTGGAAGATCTACGTCAAGGGCGGCATCGTCACCTGGGAAACCCAGCAGACCGACTACCCGCGCACCCGCTGGGACATGCCCAACCACGAGCCGCGCGGCTGCTCGCGCGGCGCGAGCTACAGCTGGTACCTCTACAGCGCCAACCGCGTGAAGTACCCGATGGTGCGCGGTCGCCTGCTCAAGAGCTGGCGCGAGGCGCGGCTTGCGCACGAGCCGGTGGACGCCTGGGCCAGCATCGTCGAGAACGACGAGAAGCGGCGCGATTACCAGAAGATCCGCGGCCTGGGCGGCTTCGTCCGTTCCACCTGGGACGAGGTCAACGAGATTGTCGCTGCGGCCAACGTCTACACGATCAGGAAACACGGCCCCGATCGCATCATCGGCTTCTCGCCCATCCCGGCGATGAGCATGGTCAGCTACGCCGCAGGCAGCCGCTACCTGAGCCTCATCGGCGGCGTCTGCATGAGCTTCTACGACTGGTACTGCGACCTGCCCCCCAGCAGCCCGCAGGTCTGGGGCGAGCAGACCGACGTGCCCGAGTCGGCCGACTGGTTCAACAGCAGCTTCATCATCGCCTGGGGCTCGAACGTGCCGCAGACGCGCACGCCCGACGCCCACTTCTTCACCGAGGTGCGCTACAAGGGCACGAAGACGGTGGCGGTGACGCCGGACTATTCCGAGGTCGCCAAGCTGGCCGACATCTGGATGAACCCGAAGCAGGGCACCGATGCCGCCGTGGCGATGGCCATGGGCCATGTGATCCTGAAGGAGTTCTACTTCCCCGACCAGGGCGAGCGCAGCGCCTACTTCGACGACTACGTGCGCCGCTACACCGACATGCCGATGCTCGTGATGCTCAAGGAGCACACGCTGCCCAGCGGCGAGGTCGTCACCGTGCCCGACCGCTACGTGCGCGCGTCCGACTTCAATGGCCAGCTGGGCCAGGCCAACAACCCCGAGTGGAAGACGGTCGCCTTCGACGAGATGGGCAAGGTCGTTCTGCCCAACGGCGCCATCGGCTTCCGCTGGGGCCCGGATGGGCGGGCCGACGAAGGCCAGTGGAACCTGGAGGCCAGGGAGGCGCGCCACGGCCACGAGGTGAAACTGCAGCTTTCCAGCCTGGAAGGCCAGGACCCGAGTACCGAAACGGCCCAGGTCGGCTTCCCGTACTTCGGCGGCATCGTCAGCGAGAACTTCCCGAACAACGAGGTCACCGACGTTCTGGTGCGCACCGTGCCCGTGCGCCGCATCTCGCTGGGCAAGGCCGGCGACAAGCGCGAAGTGCTGGTCGCGACGGTCTTCGACCTGCAGGTGGCCCACTACGGCATCGCGCGCGGCCTGCCCGGCG
>CAJAES010000057.1 GCA_903938815.1 uncultured beta proteobacterium | reverse complement strand
GGTCGGCTTCACGGCCATCGCGGACACCTGAGATACGATGAACTCGGTCACTCGCACGCGTTGCACACCGTCCGCCATCAGCGTGAAACGGTGTCCGCGATCAGCGTGAAACGGGTGTCCGCGATCGCTGAAATGCGCAGCACATCAACCGCCGTACGGCCAGCGCCCTGCTGGCGGCCGCCGCCTGCCCCGCCAGCTTGCTGGCGCAGGCGCCCGCCCAGGCGAAGCGGCGGATATTCATCGTCAGCAGCTATCACCGGGCCTATCTCTGGTCGCAGTCGACACAGCGCGGGGTCAGCGCCGGGCTGCGGAAGTTCGGCTACCTCGACACCGATGCGCAGGCGCGCGCGCTGGAGCAGGGGGACTTCGTCGAGACGGCCAAGGTCGTCGTGCGCCGGGACTGGATGGACACCAAGCGCCGGGACAGCCGGGCGGACATGGCGGGCGCCACGGCGCGCATCATGGCCGCGATCAACGCCTTCAAGCCCGACATCGTCCTGCTCGGCGACGACAACGCGGCCCGGTACATCGGCGGGCAGCTGCTCGACTCCCGGACACCCGCCGTGTTCTGGGGCATCAACGGCCTGCCGCTGAAGTACGGCCTGGTCGACAGCATGGACGCGCCGGGGCGCAACATCACCGGCGTCTGGCAGTCGGGGTACCACAAGGAGAGCCTGGACCTGCTCAAGCGCCTGGTGCCCTCCGCCAAGACCTTCGCGATCCTGGCCTGCGACTCCGAATCCTCCCGGCCCAACGCCAAGATGATCGAACAGCTGGCGCAGCGGGGCAGCCTGCCGCTCAAGCTGGTGGACAAGGTCATGACCAATTCACTGGACGAGTTCAAGACGCGCGCGCTGGCGCTGTCCAAGACCGTGGACGCCTTCTTCGTGCTCAACCACGACACCCTGCGCGACGCGAAGGGCAACCACGTCGACATGCTGGAGGTCGGCCGCTGGTATCTCCAGAACATCAGGATCCCCGAAGCCTCCCACGAGGATCAGTTCGTGCTCGAGGGCATGCTGCTGACAGCCAACGATTCCGGCTACAACCAGGGCATGCTCGCGGTCGAGATGGCCCAGGGCATCCTCGAGAAGGGCCTGAGCCCGGCGCGGATGGCCGTGCGCACCCCCGACCGCGGCCCGTACCTGGTCAACCGCAACCGTGCGAAGGCGCTGGGCATACCGCTCGGCGAAGCGATGTACCTGATCGACGAAGTGATCGAGAAATCGATCGCGCTGGGCCAGTGAGGCCATAGCCAGGCCGAGCAGCCCCGCGATGATCCAGACGATGCCGATCTTCCACCGCCTGCTGCTGGCATTCCTGGCGGTGGGCGCGATCATCAGCGCGCCCCTGATCTACGTGTCGTTCGAGTTCAGCAAGGACTCGGCCCGGATGCGCACCCAGCAGAGCATCGCGCAGCAGATCGACATCATCACGAGCAACTTCGAGCAGGAATTCGGCGTTGGCCTGCAACGCACCGTCAAGCAGATCGCAGCCTTCGAAGCGCTGGCCCTCTATCTCTCCTCGTCGGACGAGGAACGGATCATCCACGCCAAGGCCCTGGAATCCGGGTTCCTGAGGATGCAGTCCGACTACGACAGCTATTCCGGCGTCTACTACACCGACGCCGAAGGCCGCATGGTCGCGAGCGTCGAGGACGGCAAGCGCAGCGCCGCCGAGGACACCCTCTCGAGCGAATCGGTGGCGCGGCAGAGGGCAGCCAAATCGCCCAGCCGGGTTCACAAGGACCGGCTGTTCGATCGCATCAAGACCACACCGACCCTGCTGTCGGCGGGCAACATGGAATGGTTCATGCCGCCGCGCGAGGTCATGATCGAAGGGCCGTTCATCGACGAGAAAGGCCGGCTATCGCTGCTGGCGGGCCTGCCCTCCCTGGACTTCGACAACGGCGCCTTCAGCGGCGTGATCATGGTCCGGGTGAGCCTGGACGGCTTCATCCAGCGGCTCAAGGCGGTCAGGCTGTTCGACGAGCAGCCGATCTGGCTCTTCACGCCCGCCGGAGCCACACTGCTGGGCCCGGACAGGAAGCTCGTGAACCTGGGGCCGGGCGACTTCCCGGACACGAAACTGGTGAGCCAGGTGGTCTTCAGGCAGCGCGAGGGAGACCTCCTAGCGCATCGCGACCTCTCCGTCGTGCCGGGCGAGCCGCTGATGCGCCTGGCCTATGCGGTGCCGGATTCCCTTCTGCTGAAGGACTTCGAGTCCACGATGTACCTCTTCCTGGGCGACCTGGTGCTGTCGGCACTGGCCGTCCTGGCCCTGGCCTGGGTCGTGGCCAGGCACTTCTCCAAGCCCATCATCGAGCTCGCCGAAGCGGCCTCGAGCCTCGCGCGCGGTGAGCTCGCGCATCGGGTCAGCGTGCAGTCCTCGGGCGAGTTGCGGGTTCTCGTCGACAGCTTCAACCAGATGTCCGACAGCCTGCAGATGGCCAACCAGAACCGGGCCAAGGCCTTCGCCGTCCTGCGGCAGACCGCGGCACAGATGCAGACGCGGCCCGAAGACGAATCCCCGGGATCGCAGAAGCCCGATCAGGATGACCCGCACGAACTGGGCACGGTCTCGCACCTCATCACCCAGCTGATCAGCGAGCGCGAGGACAACCTGGTCAGCCTGCGCGAGGCCAAGGAGGTCGCGGAACAGGCCGACCAGGCCAAGAGCGAGTTCCTGGCCAACATGAGCCATGAGATCCGCACGCCGCTGAACGCCGTGCTCGGGATGCTCAAGCTGCTGCAGTCGACCGCGATGACGGGTCGTCAGGCCGACTACGTCAACAAGACCGAGGGCGCCGCACGCTCGCTGCTGCTGCTGCTCAACAACATCCTGGACTTTTCCAAGGTCGATGCCGACAAGATGACGCTGGACCCGCAGCCCTTTCGCATCGACCAGCTGATGCGGGAGCTGTCGGTCATCCTGTCGGCCAGTGTCGGGCAGCGCCCGGTCGAGGTGCTGTTCGACATCGACCCGACTTTGCCGCGCACGCTGGTGGGCGACGACCTGCGGCTGCAGCAGGTGCTGATCAACCTGGGCGGCAACGCCATCAAGTTCACGGAAGCCGGCGAAGTGCTCATCCAGTTGCGCGTCATCGAGCGCACGGTCGACGACGTCCTGCTCGAGTTCGCGGTGCGCGACACGGGCATCGGCATCGCCCCCGAACAGCAGTCGCACATCTTCAGCGGCTTCTCGCAGGCCGAGTCCTCGACGACGCGCCGGTTCGGCGGCACCGGGCTGGGCCTGGCGATCTGCCAGCGGCTGGTGGGCCTGATGGGCGGGCGCATCGAGGTCGAGAGCGAACCCGGCCGCGGCAGCGTGTTCCGCTTCAGCGTCAAGCTCGACCGCGTCGACCCCGCCGAGTCGGGCGAGCAGGTGGGCGCCGCGCCCGCTGTGGCGCTCGACGGCATGAACGGCCTGCGTGCGCTGGTGGTCGACGACAACCCCACGGCGCGCGGCATCCTCGCCGAGATGGTGCGCTCGCTGGGCTGGGAGGCCGAGGTGGCGGCCAGCGGCCCCGAAGCGCTGGCGATGTCACGCGCCAGGGCGCAGGCCGGGGAGCCCTACGACGTCGCCTTCGTGGACTGGCAGATGCCGGGCATGGACGGCTGGGAAACCAGCCTGCGCCTGCGCCAGTCGGGCGGTGCCGCCGGCGCGTCGCTGGTGATGATGGTCACGGCGCACGGCCGCGAGATGCTGGCGCAGCGCAGCCCCACCGAGCAGGCTGCGCTGGGCGGGTTCCTGGTGAAGCCGGTCACGGCGTCGATGCTCTTCGATGCCGTGGCCGACGCCAGGCTGGGGCTCACGGACACCGATCGCCGGCCGCCGACGCCGGCGCCGGCGCCCTTCGCCGGGCGCCTGATGGGGCTGCGCCTGCTCGTCGTCGAGGACAACCCGAACAACCGGCAGGTCGCCCAGGAACTGCTGATGGCCGAAGGCGCCGAGGTCGAACTTGCCGAGAACGGCGAGAAGGGCGTTCGCGCCGTGCTGGACGCCTTGCGCCCATTCGACGCCGTGCTGATGGACCTGCAGATGCCATCGATGGACGGCTTCGGCGCCACTGCGCTGATCCGCGAGCACGGCGGCTTCGAGAACCTGCCCATCATCGCGATGACCGCCAACGCCATGGCGTCGGACCGGGACGCCTGCCTGTCGGCGGGCATGAACGACCATGTCGGCAAGCCGTTCGAGCTGACCGACCTGGTGGCTGCGATCCGGCGCCACACCGGCCGGAGCGAACTGACGGCCGCCGATGCCCGCGGCGCCGTCGTGCCTGCCCTGGCGCCGGAAGTGCTCGGCATCGCGCAGCGCTGCGGCATCGAGCTCACGCCAGCCATTGACCGCCTCGGCGGCGCCACCGCGGTCTACGGCCGGATGCTGCGAAGCTTCGTGGCGGATCTGCCCGCCACCCTGGCCCAGCTGAGGGCGCATGCCGACGCGTCGGATTGGCAGCGGGCATCGCAGGTCATGCACAGCCTCAAGGGCCTGACCGGCATGCTGGGCCTGCACGCGATTTACGCCACCGCCCGCTCGGCCGAGAAGGACTTCGCGGACGGCGCGCCGCCGCAGCCGATGGAAGTCTTCCTGCGGGGTCTGGACGACGATGCCTCACACCTGAAGCGCGAGGCGGAAGCGCTGGTGGCCGCTCTGCTGCCGGAGCCCACCGGCACGGCGCAGCCCGGCAGCGTGGCGCCGGGCCGGGCGCGCGCGCGACTGCTCGCCGACATGCTGCCGCTGCTGCAGGCTTCCGATATGCGGGTCATCGATCTGATGGATCGGCTGCGCGAAGACTCGGGCGGCGTCCTGGCGCCGGAGCTGACGCTGCTGGAGTCGTCGATCGACGCCCTGGACTTCGACCGGGCAGCAGCCGTCTGCCGTGACCTGATCGACGGCGGCGCACCGCCGGAGGCCACCCGATGAACAGGCTGCCGTTGATGGGCGGCGCACCGGTGCCCGAACTGATGCCGGGCCGAGCGAAGAAGCCATGCCTGCTGCTGGTGGACGACCAGCCGCTGAACATCCAGGCGCTGTACCGGGTCTTCAGCGCCGACCACCAGGTGCTGATGGCCACCAGCGGCGAGAAGGCGCTGGCCATCTGCCGGGAGACGCCGCCGGACCTGGTGCTGCTCGACGTGATGATGCCGGGCATGGACGGCTACGAGGTCCTGGGCCACCTGAAGGCCAACCCGGCGACCGCCGGCATTCCGGTGATCTTCGTGACCGCGCGCGACGGCGCCGAGGACGAAGCGCGCGGGCTGTCGCTCGGCGCAGTCGACTTCATCGCCAAGCCGATCAACCCCGCCATCGTGAGCGCGCGCGTGCGCACGCACCTCGAGCTCGCCAGCGCGCGCTCGCTGCTGGGCGCCACGCTGGAAGCCACGGCCGACGGCATCGCCGTCATCGCGCTGGAGGGCGGCCTGGTCACCTGCAACCAGCGCTTCACCCGCATGTGGAACGCGCCCAAGGCCCTGCTGGACGCCGGCGACGAGCGCGAGGAGCTCCGGTACATCAGGAGCCGCATGGACGACCCCGACAGCGAGATGGGGGCGCTGCTGGGCGCGAAGGACACACGCAGCGCGAACAGTGCAGATGGCGCGAACGGCGCGGACGACACCGACGCCGAGGAGATCGCCTCCACGGTCGAACTGCGCGACGGCCGCATCCTGCAGCGCCACCGCACCCCGCTGCGAACCCACGGCAAGCTGACCGGCCATGTGCTGAGCTTTCGCGACATCACCGAGCGAGTGCGCGCGGAGCGCGCGACGAAGGAGGTGAGCGCGCACCTGGACGAGCTCAACGCCGACCTCGAGGCCAAGGTGCGCGAGCGCACCCGGGAGCTGGCCGAGGCCACGCGCGCGGCCTCCGCCGCGAACCGGGCCAAGGGCGAGTTCCTGTCGAACATGAGCCACGAGATGCGCACGCCGATGAACAGCATCCTCGGCCTGTCCTACCTGGCCCTGCGCGCCGACCCCAGCCCCAAGATGCGCGACTATCTGGAGCGCATCAGCGGGTCCGGGCAGCATCTGCTGAGCCTGATCAGCAACGTGCTCGACCTGTCCAAGATCGAGGCCGGAAAGCTCGACATCGAAGTGGTGGATTTCTCCGCCATGTCGGTCATGGACGACCTGCTCAAGCAGCTCTCGGGGCTCGCGCAGGAGAAGGGCCTGCGCCTGGTCGTGGATGCGGATTCGACCGTGGCGCAGCCGCTGCGCGGAGACCCCCTGCGGATCCGCCAGATCCTGCTGAATTTCGCCGGCAACGCGATCAAGTTCTCCGACCGCGGCGAGGTCAGGATCCGCGGGCGGGTACAGGACCGCGGCGGCAAGGTCGAAGCGCTGTTCGAGGTGCAGGACCAGGGCATCGGCCTGACCCAGGCCCAGGTGGGCCAGCTCTTCCAGGCCTTCCACCAGGCCGATGCCTCCACCACGCGCGAGTACGGCGGCACCGGGCTCGGCCTGGCGATCTGCCGCCAGCTGTCCGAGCTGATGGGTGGCGAAGTGGGCGTGCGCAGCGAGGCCGGCGTCGGGAGCACCTTCTGGCTCCGCGTGCCACTCTCACGGGGGGAGTTCCGACCGGCGGACGCGCAGTACACCGGCACGGATTCCCGCTGGGACGGCGCGCTCAAAGGCCGGACCATCCTCGTGGTGGACGACAACTCGCTGAACCAGCAGGTCGCCTTCGAGCTGCTGCAGGCCACAGGCGCCAAGGTACTGCTGGCAGGCGACGGCCTGATGGCCCTGCAGCTGCTGGCGCGGTTCAAGGCGGACGCCGTGCTGATGGACGTGCAGATGCCGGTCATGGACGGGCTGGAGGCCACACGGCGGATCAGGGCGGAAACTTCGCTGGCGGGGCTGTGCGTGATCGCGATGACGGCCAACGCCCGCGGCGAGGACGCCGCAGCCTGCCGCGCCGCCGGCATGGACGACTTCCTGACGAAGCCGGTGGTCCCCGAGAACATGTACGCGACGCTCGTGAAGTGGCTGGGCGCGGATGCCAGGGCGGCCAAGGCGGCGGCGCCTCATGCGCCTGCCCACGCTTCCACCTACGCTGCCGCCTCCACGCCTGCGGCGGCGGGTGCGCGCGGCGATGCCGCTGTGGCCGGCGAGGTCATCGACCTCTCGGTGCTGGTGCAACTGACCAGCAGCAACCCGAACATGATGCTGAAGATCGCCAAGGCGTTCATCAACTCGATGGAGCGTACTGTGGCGGAACTCGATGCCGCGCTGGCGGCACGTGACAGGGCTGCCCTGGCGGCCCTGGGCCACAAGGTCAAGTCGTCCGCAGGCGCGGTAGGTGCGCACGGTCTCTCGCGGCTGTGCAACCAGTTGGAAACGTCGATGAGCGACAAGGCGGCCGACATCGACGATGCGCGTCCGCTCGTCGCGGCGATACGGGCGCTGAAGGATCCGATCGCCGAGAAGCTGTCAGCGCTCGGGGCCTGAAAGACGAAACCCCTCCGGACCCGGAGGTACGGAGGGGCGGGCGGGCGAACCGCCAGTGGAACTCCGGAGATATGAGGTCCGGGGTTCCTGACGCACAGTGACTGTGCCATCGGTTGAACCTTCGTTGAAGGCAAACCAAGCTTAGGCGAGACCCGCCCGGACTTCAAGGCACTTTCACCGCGGCGTCAGAAGTCGCCCGACCAGGCCCTCCACGCGCTCGGTGACCTCGCGGTCCATCGTCAGCGAACGGCCCCATTCGCGCGAGGTTTCGCCGGGCCACTTGTTGGTCGCGTCCAGGCCCATCTTGCCGCCCAGGCCGCTGACCGGGGATGCGAAGTCCAGGTAGTCGATGGGCGTGTTCTCGACCAGGGTGGTGTCGCGCACCGGGTCCATGCGCGTCGTGATGGCCCAGATCACTTCCTGCCAGTTGCGGATGTCGACGTCATCGTCGGTCACCACGATGAACTTGGTGTACATGAACTGGCGCAGGAAGCTCCACAGCCCGAACATCACGCGCTTCGCGTGGCCGGGGTAGGCCTTGCGGATGCTGATGATGGCCATGCGGTAGCTGCAGCCTTCGGGGGGCAGGTAGAAATCGGCGATCTCGGGAAACTGCTTCTGCAGGATGGGCACGAAGACCTCGTTCAGGGCCACGCCCAGCACCGCCGGCTCGTCGGGCGGCTTGCCCGTGTAGGTGGAGTGGTAGATGGGGTCGCGCCGCATCGTCATGCGCGAGAGCTCGAAGACCGGAAACCAGTCCTGCTCGTTGTAGTAGCCGGTGTGGTCGCCGAACGGCCCCTCCAGCGCATGCAGATAGCCGCCGCGCTCGGCCAGCGGCACGCCGTGGGCCGAACGGCCCTCGAAGCCGGGCGCGGCCGTGGGGATGTGCCCTTCCAGCACGATCTCGGCGCTGGCCGGCACCTGCAGGCGCCATTCGCCTTCGCCCACGCCGCTCGCGACGAGTTCGGTGCGGCTGCCGCGCAGCAGGCCGGCGAACTGGTACTCGGACAAGGTGTCGGGCACGGGCGTCACGGCGCCCAGGATGGTGGCCGGGTCGGCGCCCAGTGCCGTGACGATGGGGAACGGCTGGCCGGGGTTGGCGCGCGCGAACTCCCGGAAATCGAGCGCGCCGCCGCGATGCGCCAGCCAGCGCATGATGGTCTGGCGGGGCCCGATGACCTGCTGCCGGTAGATGCCCAGGTTCTGTCGCCGCCGCGGCTGCGCCACCGACTGCGGCCCGCGCGTGACAATCAGGCCCCAGGTGATCAGCGGGCCGGCGTCGCCAGGCCAGCAGGTCTGAACCGGCAGGCGGCCGAGGTCGATCTCGTCGCCCTCGAGGATCACGTCCTGGCAGGGCGCGCGCTTGAGCTCGGCGGGCTTCATGTCCCAGACCGCCTTGGCCATGTCCCAGAGCTTTCCCACCTCCTTCAGGCCCTTGGGCGGCTCGGGCTCCTTCAGCGCGGCGAGCAGACGGCCGACGTCGCGCAATTCCGACACCGCGTTGGCCCCCATCCCCAGGGCCACCCGTTCAGGGGTGCCGAAAAGGTTCGCCAGGACGGGCATGTTGTAACCGGCAGGGTGCTCGAAGAGCAGCGCCGGGCCCCCCGCGCGCAGCACGGCATCGCCAATGGCTGTCATCTCGAGGTGCGGAGAGACGCTTTCCTGCACTCTTCGGAGCGCATCGCGCGATTCGAGCTGGCCGATGAAGTCCCGGAGGTCGCGGTACTTCATACACAAAAGTAGTTAGAGAGCAATTTCATATTCTTGACCTGATATACATCGGTTTCTAGAATCCGCCCCACTGAGCCGATCGAGGGTTTACCCCGAACCCAGGCCGCAGGACCCGCCTCCACCCCAGACCCTGGGGTCGGCAGCGTGGTCGCGGTTCATTATCGTTTTGCGACCCCGCCCCACCCACCGGCGGGTCACGCGGACCCGAGGAGTGCCATGAAGACCATCCAGGCGATGAACGACGCACGCCGCGCCCTCGGGCGGGGCGCCGCCGTGTTCCTGCGCGACGTGGGCCATGGCGCGCTGGAGCTGGGCCACAACTCCCTTGCCCTGCTGGGGCTGGCCGTGGTGGCCGGCGTGGTGTTCGTGGCCGGCCAGGCCGACCTCCGGCAAAGAGCCGAGACGCTGGCGCTGGACTGGCTGCAGACCCGCCACGTGGAGCGCGCCGAGGAATCGGGCGACCTGCTCGCCCTGGTCGGCGAAGTCGATGCCGTCGCGCGCGCCACGGCCACAGACCCGGCAGGCCTGAGCCGCGAACAGGCGGCCGTGGCCACGTGGTTGTCGCGCCGATACAAGGTCGCGCCCGAGCCGCTGTCGCGCCTGGTGCAGGAAGCCTGGTCGGTCGGCCAGAAGGCCCGCCTGGACCCGACGCTGATCCTCGCCATCATGGCCGTCGAATCCGCCTTCAACCCGTTCGCGCAGAGCCCGGTGGGCGCGCAGGGCCTGATGCAGGTGATGACGCGCGTGCACGACGACAAGTACGAGGCCTTCGGCGGCGTGCATGCCGCCTTCGACCCCGTGAGCAATCTGCGCGTGGGCGTACAGGTGCTCAAGGAATGCATCCAGCGCGCAGGCAGCCTCGAGGAAGGCCTGCGCTACTACGTCGGCGCCGCCATCAGCGGCCAGGACGGCGGCTACGTGGCCAAGGTTCTCTTCGAGCAGGGCCACCTGCAGCGCGTCGCGCGCGGCCAGGCCGTGGCGGTGAACGCACCCGCCAACCCGCCCATGGCCGCCAGCGAGCCGCCGGTCGCCGCATCGGCGCCCCCCGCACCCGCCACCGCGGCGCCCGAACAGCAAGTGGCGCTGCTGCGCCGCTGAAGGGCGCACGGTACACTCGCCGTCCGCGCGACTGGCGATGAGGGGCTGCACATGCCGCCCCGAGGTGGATGACCACCAGGAAGCGCGGCGACCCGGTCGATCCCTGAATGCAGGGGCTGGCCGAGGCCGATCCGCCGTTCGCCTGGGCAGCCCTCGACCGACACCCCCGCGTGCCGGCTTCCGATGGCCCCTGCCTTGTTGATGAGGACTGCCATGTTCGATCGTTCCCGTTCCACCCTCGCCCTGGTCGATCCCGAGATCGCTGCCGCCGTCGACGCCGAGAACCGGCGCCAGGAAGAGCACATCGAGCTGATCGCCTCCGAGAACTACACCAGCCCGGCCGTGATGGCCGCGCAGGGTTCGCAGCTGACCAACAAGTACGCCGAGGGCTACCCCGGCAAGCGCTATTACGGCGGCTGCGAGAACGTGGACGTCGTCGAGACGCTCGCCATCGAGCGCCTCAAGACGCTGTTCGGCGCCGGCTTCGCCAACGTGCAGCCGAACTCCGGCTCGCAGGCCAACCAGGCCGTCTTCTTCGGGCTGCTGCAGCCCGGCGACACCATCATGGGCATGAGCCTGGCCGAGGGCGGCCACCTGACGCACGGCATGCCGCTGAACATGAGCGGCAAGTGGTTCAAGGTGGTCAGCTACGGCCTGGACGCCAACGAGGCCATCGACTACGACGCGATGGAGCGCCTGGCCCACGAGACCAGGCCGAAGATCATCATCGCGGGCGCCTCGGCCTACAGCCTGCGCATCGACTTCGAGCGCTTCGCGCGCGTGGCCAAGGCCGTGGGCGCCTACTTCATGGTCGACATGGCGCACTATGCCGGCCTCATCGCGGCCGGCGTCTACCCGAACCCCCTGCCCCACGCCGATGTGGTGACCAGCACCACCCACAAGAGCCTGCGCGGCCCGCGCGGAGGCATCATCCTGACCAACGACGAAGCCATCGCGAAGAAGATGAACAGCGCCATCTTCCCGGGCATCCAGGGCGGCCCGCTGATGCACGTGATCGCCGGCAAGGCGGTGGCCTTCCTGGAGGCGCTGCAGCCCGAGTTCAAGGCCTATCAGCAGCAGGTGGTGGACAACGCCCGCGTGCTGGCCGAGACGCTGATCGAGCGCGGCCTGCGCATCGTGAGCGGCCGCACCGAGAGCCACGTGATGCTGGTCGACCTGCGCCCCAAGGGCCTGACGGGCAAGGAGGCAGAAGCCATCCTGGGCGCCGCGCACATGACCTGCAACAAGAACGGCATCCCGAACGACCCGCAGAAGCCGATGGTGACCAGCGGCATCCGGCTGGGCACGCCGGCCATGACGACGCGCGGTTTCGGCGTCGAGCAGGCACGCCAGACGGCGCACCTGATCGCCGACGTGCTGGACAACCCGCACGACGAGGCCACGCTGGCCGCCGTGCGCGCCAAGGTGGCCGTGCTGACGCGCGACTTCCCCGTCTACCGCTGAACGGCTGAGCCCGGCCCGCCCGATGCGCTGCCCCTACTGCGATCACGACGAGACCCAGGTCGTCGAGACACGCGAATCCGACGAGGGCGGCGTCATCCGGCGGCGGCGGCGCTGCCTGAAGTGCGACAAGCGCTTCACCACCTACGAGCGCGTGGAGATCATGCTGCCCGCCGTGGTGAAGAAGGACGGCACTCGGGCCGAGTTCGAGCCCGCGAAGCTGCGCGCCTCGATGATGCTGGCGCTGCGAAAGCGGCAGGTGAGCGTGGAGCTGGTGGACGCCGCGCTCGAGCGCATCCAGAAGAAGCTGCTGGCCAGCGGCCTGCGCGAACTGCCCAGCACGCGCATCGGCGAACTGGTGATGCGCGAGCTCAAGCGCATCGACAAGGTGGCCTACGTGCGCTTCGCGTCGGTCTACCGCAGCTTCGAGGACGTGGACGAGTTCCGCCAGCTGATCCAGGACATCTGATCCCCGTCGCGCCGGGGTGGCCCCCGGACGGGGGCACGCTCCGGGCGCCACCGTTGGCGGGTTTCGGAGTCCGGCCCGGGTTTCTAGAGTGCGGGCATGCCTTGCCACTCCAGCCCCCAAGCCCCGCAGCGCCGCCCTCGCGGCGAGTCCGGCCTGACACTCATCGAGCTGGCGATCGCGACCGCCATCGTCTCGATCCTGGTCGGGCTGGCGTTGCCATCCTTCCAGAATTTCGCCCAGCGGCAACGGCTTGAGGGGGCGGCGGCTCAGTTGGAGACGGACCTCTTTCTGCTGCGCTCGGAGGCTGTGGCCAGCCAGGAAACGCTCAGGATCAGCTTCTCGCAGGCCGCCGGAGGCAGTTGCTATGTCATCCACCGCGGCGCGGCGAACGCCTGCCAGTGCGGCGCCCAGGGTGTCATGTCGTGCGAGGGCGGAGCCGAGGTGTTGCGCGGGGTCTTTCTTGCAACGGCTGGGGGCGTGCAGATCCTCTCGAACCGGGCTTCACTCGTCGTCGACGCCACCCGTGGCACCGTATCCCCCACCGCCACGATGCGACTGGTCTCGCCGGGCGGCGAAATCCGGCATGTGATCAACATCATGGGCCGTGTGAGGTCGTGCTCGCCGGACGGCTCGGTGAACGGATACCGCCGCTGCTGACCAAGCGAACTAGGGGGTCGACGACGAGCGGCCCCCCAACGCCGACGAGCGGGCGCGAGCGCTATGGCGCTGACGGCACACGGTGCCCAGAATCGGGACGACATGCACCACAACCGGCAATCCGACCTCAAGCACCGTTCCCCCAAGGGTTTCACGCTGGTGGAGGTGTTGATCGTGATGGTGGTCGTTGCCATCCTCGCCGCGGTGGCGCTGCCCACCTTCAACGAATCGGTCCGCAAGAGCCGGCGCAGCGAAGCCATGACGGCACTCGCCACCCTGCAACAGGCTCAGGAGCGATGGCGCGGCAACAACGCCGCGTACACAGACGACCTGGAGGATCTGGGCATCCCGTCCGAGACGGTCTCCGGGTACTACACGCTCGCGATTGCCGCGCCGGGCGACGGCGTTGCGCTGACGAACGGGTACATCGCCACGGCGTACGGGAAGAGCGACACATCGCAGGCCGCGGACACACAGTGCCGCCGCCTGGGTGTGCTGATGACCGGTGGCGTGATCAAGTACGCCGGCTGCGGCAGCTGCAGTTCGTTCAGCGCCAGCGACTTTGCCACCACCCACGCTTGCTGGACGCAATGAAGCGCTTGTCCGTCCGTCGCGGGTTCACGCTGCCCGAGCTGATGATCGTCGTGGCGGTGGCGGCGATCCTGCTGACCCTCAGTGCGCCATCGCTGTTCGAGTTCATACGCATCCAGCGGCTCAAGGGCGTTCACGCGCAGGTCATGACGGACATGCAGTTCGCGCGCACCGAGGCCGCGAGCAGGGGGCTGGCAGTCAATGTCTACATCCGGCCGGCTTCGGCGGACAACGCCGTGGCCTGCTACATCCTGTTCACCGATACCGACCGCGACGAGGTTCCAAGTCAGCGCTGCGACTGCCAGCGTCCGGAGGGCAATCGCTGCACATCGGCCGATGCCAGCGAGATCAGGAGCGTCCTGCTGGAAACCGGCGGCATTGCCTTGGCGGTGCCCGGAAATCAGGCAGACCACTTCGCCTTCGACCCGATCAGCGGCTCGATGATCTACCCCGTGACAGAAGACGGAGCGGGCGACGGAGAGCCGTTCCAGATCATCACGTCGCTCGACACGGCCCGGAGCCTGGGCGTCAGCGTGGGCGTGAGCGGTCGGCCCAGCGCATGCAAGCCCACGGGCTCCACCATGAACGAACCCGGCACGGCATGCCCGGTCGCAGCGCCTCCCGCACCATGAGACTGCATCCACCCCACTCATTCCTCAGGCGCCGCCAGAGCGGCTTGTCCCTCGTCGAACTGATGGTGGGCATCGCCGTCGGCCTCTTCGTCGTTGCGGGGGCGACACTGGTCGTCACGAGCCAGCTGGGCGACAACCGCCGGCTGTTGCTGGAAAGCCAGTTGCAGCAGGATCTGCGCGCCACGAGCGACATCATCACCCGTGAACTCCGGCGAGCCGGAGCGCACGACAACCCCGCCACGCTGATGTGGTTTCCGGGCGCGCCCCCGGGCAAGAACGAATACAGCGACGTGGAAGTCGAGGACGGCTCCGAAGTCGTCTTCAATTACCGGCGACTGGACCAGGAAGGCGAGTGGGGTTTCGCGTTGCAGGACGGTGTCATCAAGACCTTGATCGGTGGTCGGTGGCAGGACCTGACCGACGCCAACACGATGAACGTGGCGCAGTTCAGCATCGAGAGTGCGGATGCCGGCACGCTGACAGAGACGATCCCCTGCCCCCGCGCCTGCAGCGCCACCGATCTGACCGACACCAGTTGCTGGCCCACGGTGAACATGCGCACCTATCTCGTCACGATCCGCGTGAACTCGCCGTCGGATGACCGCATCGAGCGCGTCGTCCGCAGCCAGGTGCGGCTGCGCAACAACGAGATCAACTTCAACGACCCGGACAACCCGGGCCAGGCATGCCCGCCATGAAGCTTCGTGCCCGATCCCTTGCCGGCAGACAGCGGGGCGTCACCACGCTCATCATCGTGGCGCTGCTGTTCTTCGTGCTGTCGCTCGTCGCGGCCTACACGAACCGGAACCTCATCTTCGAGCAGCGGACATCGGCCAACCAGTACCGCTCCACGCAGGCCCTCGAAGCCGCCGAAGCCGGTGTGGAATGGGCGCTGTCGATGCTGAATGCAGGGCGCATCGGTGACCCTGCCGTTGCAGTGGCAGCGGACGACTCCTGCGACAGCACCATCGACACCTCGAAGACCAGCTTCCGTGAGCGGTACCTCACGATCAGCGGCACGACCGGCGTCGTTCAGGCGGCACCGACCGTGGCCGCAGACGGCCTCAGCGGCACGGTCTGGCCCAGCTGTGTCTTCGATGGTACGAACTGGGACTGCAGCTGCCCCTCCACCGGCAGCCCGGTACTCGTGCAGCCCGGGAGCGCCGGCGTGCACTCCGCGTTTCGCGTGAGGTTCGTCAGGCACACGCCGGACCGCACGGGCCTGGTCTGGCTCGAGGTCAACGGCTGCACCCGGCTGGACAACGCATGCCTCGACTTTCCTGCACAGGCTGTCAGCGGAGACAGCCGTGCGACCGTCCGGGTGCTGATCGCATTGAAGAGCGGCCTCCCGGCGACACCCTCAGCGGCGCTGACCGTCAGGGGCGTGCTGGATGCCGAGGGTGCGGCGCTCGGCGCCTACAACCCCAGCACGGGCGGCAGCAGCCTGGCAGTGCTGACGAGTTCGACGCGGCTCAATGCCGGCAACATGCGCCTGGGCGGTGCCCCAGGAGCCCCTGCGGACGCTGCCCTGCTGGTCGTCGACGACGACTTGCCTCTCGCGATGGTATCGACGCCAGGATTGTCCCCTGAGGCCAAGTCGCTGCGGATGTTCTCGAACACCATGCTCGCCGACATGGCGACGTACCGCGACCAGCCCGCTTCGATCGTCCTCGACTGCGGAACCGTCACCTGCGATGCAGACCTGATCCGCAGCACCGCGGCCCGGAACCCCGGCCGGATCCTCTGGGCGAGAGGCGGCGACGTGAATCTGGGCGCAGGCGCCGACATCGGCAGTGCCACCGACCCGGTCATGCTGGTGGTGGACGGAGCCCTCAACCTCGACGCCACCCTGCACGGCGCCATCTACGGCATGCCGACGGACTGGTCGGTCACGGGTGCTGGCACGGTGCGCGGCGCCATGATCGCCGGCAACAACATGGCCGGCGGTGCCACGCTCACCGTGGTCCGGGACGCTCCAGTGCTGGCACTGCTGCGCCTGCGCACCGGGTCGTTCGTGCGCGTGCCGGGTGGCTGGAGAGACTTCTGATGCGCAGCGCTTTTCGACGACAGCGGGGCATTTCGCTCATCGAGGCGATGGTCGCGCTGGCGGTCATGGCTTTCGGCACCTTGGCGGTCCTGGGTGTGCAGACGACCCTGCGCCTGAACGCCGATATCTCCAAGCAGCGAAACGAAGCCGTGCGCATGGCCCAGGAAGCACTGGAAGCCGCCCGCGGATTCGACTCCGTGGCGACCTACGATGACTTGCTGGCCGTGGACTCCACGCCGGTGACCGTCTACGACGAGTCGAATGCCTCGTATCAGATCCGGACTCTCGTGGAGGATGCCCAGGAGGCCGGGATCGAGGAGCCTCAACGCAAGACGATCTCGGTGGTCGTGACGTGGGAGGACCGCAGCGGATCGCAGCAGACGGTGAGGCTGAACTCCGCCATCCACCGGGTGCCGCCTTCCCTTGGGGCCTCGCTGGTCATCCCGGCCGACCTGAGCCTCGTCCGAACGCCGGGCGGGCGCAACATCGCGATACCGCCGGATGCGGAGATGGCGGAAGACGGACGCACCAGCAGCTTTGCTCCGCCGAACGCAGGCGGCATCCGCTGGACCTTCGACAACGTCACCGGGTTCATCACCCAGGTCTGCAACGGAGATGTCTGCACCGCGCTGAACGCCAGACTGCTGTCAGGGTACGTTCGGTTCGCGACGGAACTCGGGGGAGATGCGCCCGACGACGGTGATGCCAAGTACCCGCCGGGCGTTCCGGTGATGGTGAACGTGATCGTCGCGCAGACCCTGCCCATGGACTTCGCGGGCGCAGAACAATCCTGCTTCGAGCGGCTCGCGTCGAGCCACGTCGCCTACTACTGCGCCGTCCCGGTTGGAACGGAATCGTTCTGGGGAGGGCAGTCGCGGGTGGTGATGTCGAGCATAGCCGCCACGTTGACGGAGACTTCGGCCAGCAAGTTCAGGATCTGCCGCTACACGGCCAAGCTGGGCCACCTCACGGTGCCAGCGCAGATGACGAACGATGAGCACCCCCTGAACTACTTCGCGGTTCGCAGCGCGCTGGTGAACCAGAACTTTCTGGTGATCCGCGCCGGGAACGGCACGATCGCGTTCGATTGCCCATCCGGCGACAATGCGGTCGGAGACCCGTACCTGAGTGGCCGCACCTACCGACATCAACCCGCCAACTGAAGCGCACCCACTGAGTCCGCTCGACGCCTTGCGCCTGCGCGAGGCGCTGGACCTGGCCGAAGGTGTCATCGGACTCACGGACCCGAACCCGCGCGTAGGCTGCGTGCTCGGAACCCAGGACGGCCGTGTCCTGGGCCGTGGCGCAACCCAGGAAGTGGGTGGTCCGCATGCCGAAGTGATGGCCCTGCGCGAGGCCGCCGCGAACGGCCATGATGTGCGCGGCGCCACTGCGTGGGTGACCCTGGAGCCCTGCGCGCACCACGGGCGCACGCCGCCCTGTTGCGATGCATTGATCGCCGCCGGTATCGGACGCGTGGTCGCGGCGATGCAGGACCCCTTCCCGGCGGTTGCGGGGCAAGGCATGGCACGCTTGCGCGCCGCAGGTGTTCAGGTGGCGCTCGCTGGCGGAGCACTTGCCGAAGCTGCGCGCGAGATCAACATCGGCTTCTTTTCGCGGGTGCTGCGGGGCCGACCCTGGATCCGGCTGAAGACCGCATGCTCACTTGACGGACGTACTGCATTGCCGAACGGAGTGAGCCAGTGGATCACCGGCCCGGCGGCGCGCGCCGATGGGCACGCCTGGCGGCGCCGTGCCAGTGTCGTGCTGACCGGCATCGGCACGATCCTGTCGGACGACCCGGGCCTGGACGTTCGACTCGTCCCGACAAGAAAACAGCCGAGACGCGCCGTGCTGGATTCCCGCCTGCGCATCCCTGTCGACGCCGCGATCCTGCAGCGGCCCGGCACGCTCGTCTACACCTCGTCAAACGATGCCGAGAGGCAAATGGCACTGTCCGCCATCGGAGCGGAAGTCATCCGGTTGACGACGGACCGCGAGCGGGTAGACCTGCATGCCTTGACCACCGACCTCACCGTCCGACAGGCCAACGAGGTGCATGTCGAAGCGGGCGCAGCGTTGACCGGGTCATGGCTGGAGAGCGATGCAGCGGACGAACTGCTCATGTACGTGGCGCCGATGGTCCTCGGCCCAGGCCGGGGAATCGCAGACCTGCTGCCCTCGCAGGACCTCGCCACTACAAGGCGCTTCCAGTTTGCCGGCAGCGAATTCGTCGGCCAGGACCTGCGCCTGATCCTGCGTCGGATCGACTCCCTGCCGGAACACTGGTGCCCGCTGCCCCCATGAAAAAAGGCTGCCGGAAACGGCAGCCTTTTGTTCGCGACGCGGCGATTCAGGCGGATCGGCGGCGGCGCGAGAGGCCAAGGCCGGCCAGTGCCAGACCCACCAGCGCCAGGGAGGCCGGCTCGGGAACCGCAGGCGGCGGGGTGTAGGTCGAATCGCTGTCCGTGTCCTGCTTGAACGACCAATTGCTCCTCGGGCCGAGGTAGCTGATCGTGTCTGCAGGCGCACCAGGGTCGGATGCGAACTGGATCGTCATCTTGTGGAACACGTCGCCCAGGGGATCACTGCTGCCGAGCTTCACGGCATTCGTGTAGGTCACGGTCGCGGTGCAACTCGCACAGGTGCCATTGTCGAAGGCGAAGTCCGACCCGTTCTCGGAACCCTCCGTTCCGGGCGTGGGGCTTGCCGTGTCGAACACAGTCAGTCCGGGGCTGCCGTCGAGAACCAGCCGCGTCAGCGTCAGCGAACCCGACCCCTCGAGGCCGAAAGACCAAGCCGAGTTGAAAGTATCACCACCAACGGACAGAGACCAGTTCGTCCCGGTCACACCACCAGACGTTGCACCGCTGGCAGCCCAGATCCCGGACTCGGTCGCGAACGACTGCGTCGAAGCGTTCCAGAAAGTGGCCGACACCGTCATGCCGGCCATCGACGCGCCATTCGCGACGAAACTGCTGAAGCCAGGAATCGCGGCCACGATGCCGTCGGACTTGACGATGCTGACCGTGCCGGCATGGGCACCCGCCGAAAGGCTCAAGGCTGCCGCGGCCGCCAGGATCTGAATCGTTCTGCGCATTGAAGCTCCTGAGATGCATTTGGGACGGGCAAGGAAAATTCCCGTCAATTGGGCTGCAAGCAAGCACTTTCCGTGCCGAAACTTGAAACCGCATTGAATTCATCAGCTTACAACAGTATCGCTCACGCCCGGACCGGCCAACGCCGAGTTGTGTAAGGCATACCGACACCGCCCCCCCGGCAGCGCGCAAGGCGGAACCCAAGCTTGAACCAAGGCGGCAGACCCGAACGCCTAGAATCACCCCCCTATGCCCATTTCCCCCGTCCCCGAACTGGTGGCCGAGCTCGCCGCCGGCCGCATGGTGATCCTCGTCGACGAGGAAGATCGTGAAAACGAGGGCGACATCGTCGTCGCCGCCGAACACGTGACGCCTGCGGCGATCAACTTCATGGCCCGCTTCGCGCGTGGCCTGATCTGCCTGACGTTGACGCGAGAGCGCTGCGAACGCCTTCAGTTGCCGCCCATGGCCAGCCGCAACGGCACCAAGCACGGCACGGCGTTCACGGTGTCCATCGAGGCCGTCGAGGGCGTGACCACCGGCATCTCGGCCGCCGACCGCGCCCGCACGGTGCAGGTGGCCGTGGCGCGCGATGCCAAGGCCTCCGACCTGGTTCAGCCGGGCCACATCTTCCCGCTGCAGGCCCAGGATGGCGGCGTGCTCATGCGCGCCGGCCACACCGAGGCTGGCTGCGACCTGGCCGGCATGGCCGGCCTGCAACCCGCCGCCGTGATCTGCGAGATCATGAAGGACGACGGCACCATGGCCCGCCTGCCGGACCTGGAGATCTTCGCCCGCGAGCACGGCCTGAAGATCGGCACCATCGCTGACCTCATCGAGCACCGCAGCCGCCACGAGACACTGATCCGCCGCGAAGGCCAGCGCATGCTGATGACGCCGCAGGGCGAGTTCCAGTGCACCTCGTTTCGCGATCAGAGCGGCGGGCTGCACCTGGCGCTGTCGCACGGGCGCTGGTCGCCCGAAGACACGGTGCCGGTGCGCGTGCACGAACCCTTCACCGCGCTCGACCTGCTCGACGCCGCGGGCGCAGGCCATTCCTGGCCGCTGCCGCAGGCGCTGGCCACGCTGCGCGCCGACCGGTTCGGCGTGGCGGTGCTGCTGAACTGCGGCGCCGGCGTCGAGGCGCTGCTGCCGCAATTGCAGTCGGCCGAGACGCCGCTGGCGCGTCGCCCCGCCGTCATGGACCTTCGCACCTACGGCATCGGCGCACAGATCCTTCGCGAGCTGGGTGTGGTGCGCATGAAGCTGCTCGGCAGCCCGCGCCGCATGCCCAGCATGGCCGGATACGGCCTGGAGGTCACGGGTTTCGTGGCCCCCGCTCCCCACTAAAGGATTCAACATGCAAGGTGCCGACAAAGGCACGTCCGGCGAACTCTCGGGTGAAGGCCTGCGCATCGGCATCGTCCGCGCGCGCTTCAACGACGCCATCACCAGCCGCCTGGCCGAAACCTGCCTGGCCGAACTGGCCGCGTTGGGCGTGGCCGAGCGCGACATCGTCCACCTCACCGTGCCCGGCGCGCTCGAGGTGCCGGTGGTGCTGAAGGCCATGGCCGAGGACGGCGACTACGACGCACTCGTGGCCCTGGGCTGCATCATTCGCGGCGAGACCTACCACTTCGAACTGGTGGCCAACGAAAGCGGCGCCGGCGTCACCCGCGTGACGCTGGACCACCGGGTGCCCATCGCCAACGCGATCCTGACGGTCGAGAACGAAGCCCAGGCCTGGGCCCGCGCCGAGGAAAAGGGCCGCGACGCCGCCCGCGTGGCCGTCGAAATGGCCAACCTGCTGGAAGACCTGCCGTGAGCACCGAACCCAGCAAGCCGACGCCCCCCGCCAAGAAGGGTCGCCCGCCCGCGAAGACCTCGCCGCGGCGCCGCTCGCGCGAACTCGCGCTGCAGGGCCTGTACCAGTGGCTGCTCTCCGGCGACGAGGCCGCCGTGGTCGATGCCCACATGCGCGAGCAGGAAGGCTTCGACAAGGCCGATCGCACGCACTTCGATGCGCTGCTGCACGGCTGCATCGCCGAAGCCAGTGCGCTGGACGCCGTGCTGGCGCGACACGTGGACCGCCGCACGACGCAGCTCTCGCCCATCGAGCATGGCGTGCTGCTGATCGGCGCCTACGAGCTCAAGCACTGCATCGACGTGCCCTACCGCGTCGCCATCAACGAGGCGGTCGAACTGGCCAAGTCGTTCGGCGGCACCGACGGCCACAAGTACGTCAACGGCGTGCTGGACAAGGCCGCCGCCGACCTGCGCCCCCTGGAAGTGCAGGCCGCGCGCGCTGCGCGGTGAGGACGGCGAGCCGGCTCGACCGCATCGAGCCGTTCTACGTGATGGAGTGCGCCAAGGCCGCCGAGGCCCTGGCGCGCAGCCCCGCCTGCGACCCCGCGCAGGGCGGCGAGCCGATGATCTTCCTGAACATCGGCGAGCCCGATTTCACGGCGCCGCCTCTCGTGCTGCAGGCAGCCGGGGAATGCCTGCGCGAAGGCCGCACGCAGTACACCCCCGCCCTGGGCGACCCTGCCCTGCGCGAACGCATCGCGGCCTGGTACGGCACGCGCTTCGGGCTGCACGTGGACCCGTCCCGCATCCTCATCACGGCGGGCGCTTCGGCGGCGCTGCAGCTCGTCACGCTGGCGCTGTTCGAGGCCGGTGACGAAGTGCTGCTGCCCGACCCCAGCTACCCCTGCAACCGCCATTTCGTGACGGCCACGGGCGCCACGCCGCGCCTGCTGCCGGCAGGGCCGGAGGCCCGCTTCCAGCTCGACGCCGACTCGGTGCGCGCGCACTGGAGGCCCGCCACGCGCGGCGTGCTGCTGGCCTCGCCGTCCAACCCCACGGGCACGTCCATCGCGCCGTCCGAGATGGCCGCCATCGTGCAGGCCGTGCGCGAGCGAGGCGGCGTGACGATCGTCGACGAGATCTACCTCGGCCTGAGCTACGACGACCGCTTCAGCACCAGCGCGCTGGCGCTGGGCGACGACGTCATCTCGATCAACAGCTTCTCCAAGTACTTCAGCATGACGGGCTGGCGTCTGGGCTGGGTGGTGCTGCCGCCCGCGCTGGTGCCCGCAGTCGAGAAGCTCGCGCAGAACCTGTACATCTGCGCGTCCACGGTCGCGCAGCGCGCGGCGCTTGCGTGCTTCGAGCCGGAGTCCATCGCTGAATTCGAGCGCAGGCGCGACGCCTTCCGGGCCCGGCGCGATTACGTCGTGCCGGCGCTGCGGGCGCTGGGCCTGGACGTGCCCGTGGTGCCCGACGGCGCCTTCTATGTCTGGGCCGACTGCAGCCGGCACAGCGCCAGCAGCTGGGATTTCTGCGACGCCATGATGCGCCGCGCCCACGTGGCCCTGACCCCGGGGCGCGACTTCGGTCCAGCCGCGGCAGAGCGCTACCTGAGGCTGTCGTTCGCGAGCGCGTTGCCGCAGTTGGAGACCGCCATGGCGCGGCTGCGCCGGGAACTGGCGTGAAACAGTGCCACGTCGGGCGTATCGACTGGTGACAAGCCGTTAACCAGCGGGCGATTCCCACGCTTTTCGACGGCTGAAGGCCGTGCGGGGCTCCTAAGCTCCGGCATCGTGCGAAAACCATTTCAGCGCACCGACAACGACGGTGCCGACTCCGACTTCGCTGCCACGGTGGCCTCCATGCCACCGATGCTGGACGGCAGCCTGCCTGGCACCCTGACGGAGCCGGGCGAGTCGGGCCTGCCTGCCGCCGAAACGGCCGATCTGGCCGCCGAGCCCACGCTCAGCCACATCGGGCGCTACGCGCTCAAGCACAAGCTGGGCGAAGGCGGCCTGGGCAGCGTGTACGAAGCCTGGGACCCGCTGCTTTCGCGCACGGTGGCCGTGAAGACGCTGCAGTTCAAGGTGGAGATGCCCGAGCGCGTGGCGCTGGACGGCTTGTTCCTGAACGAGGCGCGGGCCGTCGCGAGCCTGAACCACCCGCACATCGTCACGGTGCACGACGCCGGGCTGTCGGCCCACGGCGTCTACATCGCGATGGAACGGCTGCAGGGGCGCGACATGCGCCAGGCGCTGTCCTCGGGCTGGCGCCCTTCGGCGCCGGGCGCGGCGCATCTGGTGCGCCGCGTGGCCGATGCGCTGGCCTACGCCCATGCGCGCGGGGTCGTGCATTGCGACATCAAGCCCGCCAACATCTTCCTGACCCGCAAGGACCGCCCGACGGTGCTGGACTTCGGCATCGCGCGCGTGGCCCACGGCGCCAAGAGCGTGGCCGTGCCGGCGCTCGAAGGCCTGGTGGCCGGCTCGCCGCACTACCTGGCTCCCGAGCAGTTGCAGGGCGGCACGATCGACGCCCGCACCGATGTCTACGCGCTCGGAGTCGTGCTGTACGAGCTGCTGGCGGGCCGCAAGGCGTTCGAGGGCAACACGCTCGAGCAGATCATCAACGCCGTGCTGCACGGGCATCCGGCGCCGGCCAACGAGATTCAGCCGGGCGTGCCGCCGGGCCTGGCCGGCGTGTGCGCCCGCGCCATGGCGCGCGACCCCGCCGATCGCCACGCGAGCGCGGCCGAACTCGCCCAGGCGCTGCGCCACTGGCAGGACCCGACCGTGCACGCCGACCCGATGCTGCCCGAGGCCGCCGCGAAACCGCGCCCGCGCATCCTGCCCAGGCGATGGCCCGGCTTCGCGATCGGCGGGCTCGTGATCGCCGTCGGCCTGTGGACGCTGCGCGATCGGCCGGAGACGGTCGTGACACTCTCGCCGCCAGCGGCTGTCGCACCGGCGCCCTTGCCTGCACCCTTGCCTGCACCCTTGGCAGCCACCGCCGCTACGGATACCGAGCCGCCGCCGGTGGCGCCCGTGCCGCCCGTCGAGTCCGTCGTCGCAGCGAAGGCAGCGCCCGTCGTGGCCACACCCCGGCCCGCGAAGGTTGCGCCCGCGCCAGCGCGCAAGCCCGTGGCCGCGCAGCCCGTGGTGGCGGCGCCGCTTGCGTCGGGCGTCGTGCAGGTGGCCGTGAGCCCCTGGGGCGAGGTCGAGATCGACGGTCGTCCCGCCGGCATCACACCACCCCTGGTGCGGCTGGAGTTGCCGGCCGGCACCCATGAAGTCGTCATCCGCAACGGCGACTTTCCGCCCTTCACCGCCCGCGTGGAGGTCCACCCCGACAAGCCCGCGGTGATCAGACACCGCTTCGGATCATGAGACTCCACACCTGGCTACTCGCCGCGGCCGTTGCAGCGGCCACCGCGCTGTCCGGCTGCGCAACGGCCCCGCCGGCTGCACCGGCGCCGGCCCCGGCTTCCGGCCTGGCCGAACTGATGGAACGCGCCCCGGAGCGCGCGCTGATCGAGGGCATACGGCTCTACGACGAAGGCCAGTACGCCAGCGCCGAGGTCTCGCTGAAGCGAGCGCTCGACGCCGGCCTGGCCAGCACGCGCGACCGCGCCACGGCCCACAAGCTCATCGCCTTCATCGCCTGCACCAGTGCGCGCGAGGCGGAATGCGAGGCGTCGTTCCGCGCCGCGCGCGGCGCGGACCCGGCGTTCGAGCTGGCGCGTGCGGAGGCCGGCCACCCGATGTGGGGCCCGGTGTATCGGCGCGTGACAGCGCCCTGACGACGCGGTCGGGTCTTGCATAATGGCTCGGGCCGATGCGCCAGACACCGCCCCAGACCCCTACCCGGACATTTTCCGGGACATCTCCCCGGACATCTTCCGGGACAGACGAACGTGAAGCCTTCCGGCACGCCCTGCGCGTGTACTGGGAAGACACCGATGCCGGCGGCATCGTCTTCTACGCCAACTACCTGAAGTTCTTCGAGCGCGCGCGCACCGAGTGGCTGCGCTCGCTCGGCATCGAGCAGCAGGCCCTGCGGGAGACCTCGGGCCTGATGTTCGTGGTCAGCGAGACGCAGGTGCGCTACCTGCGTCCGGCGCGCCTGGACGACTGGCTGGAGATCACCGCCACACTGCGCGAAGCGGGCCGCGCGTCGATGCACATCGCGCAGAGCGCCTGGCGCGGCACGGAACTCCTGGCCGAAGGCGACATCCGAATAGGCTGCGTCGACGCCGCCACGCTGCGCTTGAGGCGCATCCCCGAATCCCTACTCCGGTCCCTCGCATGAACCAGGACATGTCCATCGTCTCGCTGGTGCTGCAGGCCAGTCTCGTCGTCCAGCTCGTGATGGCGGGGCTGATGTTCACCTCGCTGGCCAGCTGGACGGTCATCTTCGGCAAGGTCTTCGGCCTCAAGCGCGTGCGCCGCGGCAACGAGGATTTCGAGCGCGAGTTCTGGTCCGGCCGCAGCCTGACCGAGCTGAGCGCCGAGGCCGCGAAGAAGGTAGATGGCTCGCCAATGGAGCGCATCTTCGCCAGCGGCATGCGCGAGTTCCTGAAGCTGCGCGAGCGGCGCCTGGAGCCCGGCGCGCAGCTGGACGGCGCCCGCCGCGCCATGCGTGCGAGCTTCCAGCGCGAACTCGACGTGGTGGAGAGCAACCTGAGCTTCCTGGCCAGCGTGGCCTCGGTCAGCCCGTACGTGGGCCTGTTCGGCACCGTGTGGGGGATCATGCATGCGTTCGTCGGCCTGTCCAACATGCAGCAGGTGACCCTGGCCACGGTGGCGCCGGGCATCGCCGAGGCGCTGGTGGCCACGGCCATCGGGCTGTTCGCCGCCATCCCCGCCGTCATCGCCTACAACCGGTTCGCGCGCGACATCGACCGCATCGCGATCCAGCTCGAGACCTTCATCGAGGAGTTCCTGAACATCCTGCAGCGCAACGCCGGCACGGCGCCCGCGCAGGCGCCGACGAGGTGACCCGATGCCCGCCGTGACAGGACGCTCCGGGCGCGGGCGCCGCGCGATGAACGAGATCAACATGGTCCCGTTCATCGACGTGATGCTGGTGCTGCTGATCATCTTCATGGTGACCGCGCCCCTCATCACCACCGGCGTGGTGGACCTGCCCAGCGTGGGCCGGGCCAGGCAGGCCGAACAGCGCGTGGTGGAGGTCATCGTGGGCCTGGACGAGAAGCTGCGCCTGCGCACGCGCGGCGCCGAGGCCGAGGAGCCGACGGCCGTGACGATGGCGCAACTGGCCGCCCGCGTGCGCGACCGCCAGCGCGGGAACGCGGACGTACCTGTCGTGATCAGCGCCGACCGCAACGTCAAGTACGACACCGTCGTGCGCGTGATGGACACGCTGCAGAAGAGCGGCGTGAAGCGCGTGGGACTGTCGGTTCAGCAGGGAGGCTGAACTGAGCGCCGCGAGCCTCTCGCACGACGCCCTGCTGCCGCGCCAGCCCGGCGGCCTGGTGCCGGGCGCGCTGCTGGCGCTGCTGGTGCACGCGGGCCTCATCGGCGCGCTGGCGCTGGGCGTCGACTGGCGCCAGCGCGACGAGGAAGTCCTGTCGGCCGAACTGTGGGCCGCGCTGCCGCAGGTGGCTGCGCCCCAGGCGGCCGCGCCCGAGCCGGCGCCTCCGCCCCCGCCACCTCCGCCTCCGGTGCCGCGACCCGCCCCGCAAGTCGCTGCCCCCGCACCGCCGCCCCCGGGCCCGAGCGCGGCCGACATCGCGCTGGAGAAGGAACGCGCGCGCGCCAAGGCCGCCGAACTGGCGGAGGAATCGGCCGCACGCAAGCAGAAGCAGGAACGACAGGAACAGCTGAAGGCCGAGGCGCTGGCGAACAAGAAGCGGGAAGCCGCTGACCGGGCCGAGAAGGCCGGGAAACTGGCGTCCGACAAGGTGGCGAAGGCCGCTTCCGACAAGGCTGCCAAGGCCGCCGAGGAACAGCGCCTGGAGGCCCAGCGGCAGGAGAACCTGAAGCGCCTGCTCGCCCAGGCCGGCGGCAGCAAGACCGGCGGCACCGGTGACGCCGCCGCGAACGCCGGCCCGTCCGCCGCCTACGGCGACAAGCTGCGCGCCTACGTCAAGGGCAAGCTGCGCGGTTCGACCGACAACCTGCCGGCCACGCTGGAGGTGGTGGTGGAACTGCGCGCCACATCCACCGGCACGGTGCTGTCGCGCAAGCTCACGAAGAGCAGCGGCAACGCCACCTGGGACACCATGGTGATGCGCGCCGTGGACGCCACCGAGACCCTGCCCACCGACGAGACCGGGCGCGTGCCCGCGCTGATCGAGATCAGCTTCCGCCCGAAGTGAGCGTGTAGCGCTGCACGAAGCCGCGGTCGATGCGGTCCTTCCAGTGCCAGACCCAGCCGCCGGCAGCCGCCAGCTTGCCCCAGGACGCGATGGCGTGCCGCCCGCCCGTGGCCAGCAGGTACAGCGTGCGGTGCTGCGGCATGTGCGGCATCAGCTCGCCGCCGCCCACCGCGCGCCGCAGGTTCAAGGCCAGCGGCGGGCCGGCGCGCACGGCGTGCACGCCGCTCTTGGGATGCGGCGCGTCGGTGCGCGAGGCCACGTCGCCGGCCGCGAAGACTTCCGGGTGCGAGCGGCTCTGCAGCGTGGGCCCGGTGGCCACGAAACCGCGATCGTCCAGCGCCAGGCCGCTGCCCGCCAGCCAGGGCGGCGCCTGCGTGCCGATGGCCAGCAGCGGCACGTCGCAGGCCAGGCGGGCGCCGTTGTCCAGCCGCACGAAGCCGCTGCCGATCTCGACACAGGCGAAGGGCAGCACCGTGACGCGGGCCCGCCTGAGCGCAGCCATGGCATGGCGACGCACGGCGGGCACGAAGGTCGACAAGGGGCCGGCGGCGCCGGCCACGAGCGACACGCGCGAGCCCGTGCCGAGCCGCTGCAGCCGCCACGCCAGCGCCAGCGCCAGCTCGAACCCGCCGGCACCGCCGCCGACCACGGCCACGTCCAGCGCGCGCCGGGCGGCCTGCTCCAGCACGCGCTCGTAGAGCTGCACGAAGTGCTCCACCGGGCGCAGGAACAGGGCGTTCTCGCGCGCGCCGGGGATGATGTCGCGGTCCATCACCGGGCCGGTGTCCAGCGACAGCAGGTCGTAGGGCAGCACGCGCCCGTCGGCCAGCGTGGCCTGGCGTTGCGCGGCGTCCAGCGCGGTGATGCGGCCTTCGATGAGCTCCACGTGCGCCGCCGCCGCCAGGCCGGGCAGCGGAATGGCGCACTGCTCGACCCGGTAGTGGCCGGCCACGAAGCCGGGCAGCATGCCCGAGTACATCTGGCGCGCGAACGGCGTGACCAGCGTGAGCGCAGCCCCGGCGAAGGGCTCGCGCGCGGCGGCCTGCAGCACGTGCACATGGGCGTGGCCACCTCCGGCCAGCAGCACGCGCTTCATGGCTGCAGCGCCAGGCCGGCGATGTAGCCGAGGCTCGACCCGCGCGTGTTGTCGGCATCGGCACCGATGGCGATGGCTTTCAGTGGCGGCACGGTGGGCGACTCGTCGCCGAAGGCGCGCAGGAAATCCGCCTGCAGGTCGCGGCGCTCGCTGCGCCAGGCGGCCAGCGGCGTGCCCTGCCCCTGCAGCACGATCCAGCGCAGGCGCCCGGTGTAGGCGTTGGGCAGCAACGTGCCGGCGGGCAGCGACGGATCCCAGATGTAGCAGAGCGTGGCGGCGGGCAGGTCTTCGCCGCTGACCGATCGCGCCAGCCGCATCTTCTGGCGCTCCCAGAACGGCAGCGCGGTCAGAGGCAGGTCGAACATCGCGCAGACCTTCAGTGCAGCGTCGTCGCCGGCCTTGGTGCGAAGGTCGGCGGCGGCCACCGGCCGCTCGAGCCGCCAGCGCCAGGACAGCGTGCCGCCGCCGCCCGGCACCGCATGCACCAGCGTGCCGTAGGAAGCGTCGGCCTCCAGGCGCAGGGCCGCGACACCGTCCAGCGTCACGGGCGCGAAGCGCGTGGGCGGCGCCTTCTCGGGCGGCAGGCCGACGGCGCGCCAGGCGGGCGCGATCTCGGGCGCCAGTGGCGCGAGCTGGGCAGCCGCCGGGCCGCTGGCCAGCGCCGCCAGCAGCAGCAACGACGCAGATCCCGCGAAAGGCAGGCGCGATGAATCCAGCGTGGACACCCTGAAACGGGGCAGGAGCCTGGAGTTCATCACCGCATCAGCCCCGGCGCCAATCGTGGAAGCGGCGCACCCAGGCCAGCAGCGCGTGCGGCTGATGCGCCCGCTTCCACTCGCCGGCCGCGTACTTGTTGGCTTCGGCCATGGTCGGGTAGGTGTGGATGGTGCCGAGGATCTTGTTGAGCCCCAGGCCGTGCTTCATGGCCAGCACGTACTCGGCCAGCAGGTCGCCGGCGTGCGCGCCGACGATGGTGACGCCCAGGATGCGGTCCTTGCCCGGTACCGTGAGCACCTTCACCCAGCCGTGCGCGGCGCTGTCCGCGATGGCGCGGTCGAGGTCGTCGATGCCGTAGCGCGTGACCTCGTAGGCCACGCCCTTCTCCTTCGCGTCCTGCTCGTTCAGGCCCACGCGTGCGACCTCGGGGTCGATGAAGGTCACCCAGGGAATCACGGAGTAGTCGGCCTTGAACTTGCGGAAGGTCCCGAAGAGCCCGTTGACGGCCGCGTACCAGGCCTGGTGCGCCGCGGTGTGGGTGAACTGGAAGGGGCCGGCCACGTCGCCCGCGGCCAGGATGTTGGGGTACAGGGTCTCCAGGTACTCGTTGACGACCACGGTGCGCTGCACCGGGATGCCGAGTTCCTCGAGCCCGAAGCCCGACAGCCGCGCGACGCGGCCGACCGCGCACAGCAACTGGTCGAAGGGAATGCGCTTCTCGACGCCGCCAGCCTCGACGACGATGAACTTCGCCTCGTCCCCGCCCTCGCTGCCCTCGCCGCCCTCGCCCGGACCCACCGCGCCACCGCGCTCGCAGCGCAGCGCCTTGTGGCCCGTGAGAACGCGCACGCCGTCGGCTTCCAGCACCTGGCGCGCGTAGGCGGAGACGTCCTCGTCCTCGCGCCCCATCAGCCGCGGCGCCATCTCGATCTGCGTCACCTCGGTGCCCAGGCGCGCGAAGGCCTGCGCGAGCTCGCAGCCGATCGGGCCGCCGCCCAGCACCACCAGACGCTTCGGCTGTTCGCGCAGTTCCCAGAGCGTGTCGCTGGTCAGATAGCCGACATCCTGCAAGCCCGGCAGCGGCGGCACGAAGGGCTGCGCGCCGGTGGCGATGACGATGGCGCGCGTGCTCAGCATCTGCTCGCCGCCGTTCTCGCGCACGATCTTCACGTGCCAGGGATCGACGATGGTGGCGCGCCCCGTCACCACGTCCACGCCCAGGCCGGTGTAGCGCTCGACCGAATCGTGCGGCGCGATCTCGGCCACCACGCGCTCCACGCGCTGCATGACCTGCGCGAAGTCGAGCTGCCACTCGGCGCTCTTCACGCCGTACTCGGCGCTGTGGCGCATCTGTCGCACCAGCGTGGCGGTCTTGATGAGCGCCTTGCTGGGCACGCAGCCGTAGTTCAGGCAGTCGCCGCCCATCTTGTGGGCCTCCACCAGCGTGACCTTGGCCTTCACCGCGGCGGCGATGTAGCTCGTCACCAGCCCGGCGGCGCCGGCGCCGATGACGACCATGTTGCGGTCGTAGCGTGCGGGCTTGCGGTCGGCCCACTTCGCGTAGACCTTGCGCGCCTTCACGGCATCGACGATCTTCTTGGCCACCAGCGGGAACAGGCCCAGCAGCACGAAGCTGCCGATGAGCCCCGGCGAGACGATGCCCTGCAGCGAGGTGATCTGCGCCAGCTGCGTGCCGGCGTTCACGTACACCAGCGTGCCAGCGAGCATGCCGAGCTGGCTGACGAGGTAGAAGGTGCCGGCCTTCATGGCCGTCAGGCCCATCAGCAGGTTGATCGCGAAGAAGGGCAGCGCCGGCACCAGGCGCAGCGTGAAGAGGTAGAACGGGCCGTCGCGCTGCACGCCGCGGTCGATCTCGGCCAGGCGCGCGCCGAAGCGGCCCTTGACGCTGTCGCGCAGCACATAGCGCGCCGCCAGCATGGCCAGCGTGGCGCCCACCGACGAAGCGAACGACACCACCAGCGTGCCCACCCAGAGCCCGAAGATGGCGCCGCCGGCCAGCGTCATGATGAGCGCGCCGGGCAGGGACAGCGCCGTCACCGCCACGTAGATGCCGAAATAGGCCGCGATGACGGTCAGCGGGCGCTCGGCGTACAGCGCGGTGAACTCGCCCTGCGCAGCCTTCAGGTAGTCCAGCGTCAGGTAGCGCTGCAGCCCGAGCGCGAAGAAGGCGGCAATGCCTGCGGCCAGGGCCAGCAGCAGGAGCACACGGGAACGGGTCATCGCAACACCTTCCAGCCGCCGACAAGGCGCGTGACCGTGGTCAGCGCGCAGAGGGCGGCGAATCCATAGGCCCAGAACGCGAAGCGTTCGGGGAACAGGCACATCAGTGCAAAGCAGACCAGCGTCTCGGTGGCTTCGGTCAGGCCACCCAGGTAATACAGGCCCTTGGCGGGATAGTCTGTGCTCTTCAGCCCACGGCGCTCGGCCAGCACCGCGAAGGCCAGGAAACTCGAGCCCGTGCCGACGAAGGCCGCGAGCAGCACCGCCGCGGGCAGGCCGTTGGACTGTGGCGCGGCCACGGCGAATGCCAGCGGAATGCTCGCATAGAAGAGGAAGTCCAGCGCGATGTCGAGGAAGGCGCCCCGGTCGGTGGGCTGCGTGAGGCGCGCGACGGCGCCGTCGAGCCCGTCGCACAGGCGGCTGGCGAGCAGCAGCGCCAGGCCCGCGAGAGGGCGCTGCAGCGCGATGGCCAGGGCCGCAGCCACCCCGAGCCCGAAGCCCGCGAAGGTGACCGCGTCGGCCCCGACACCGGCCCGCACCAGGCGTTGCGCCAGCGCGGCCAGCGGCGGCGCGAGCAACCGGATGGCCACGCGGTCAAGCATCGCTCAGCCGCACGAGGGTGGCGCCGGGCGGGATGTCGTGCGGGTCGTGCGTCACCAGAACGGCCGGCACGCCGTGCGCACGAAGGGCCTGCCAGGTGTGCCCGCGCATGCGCTCGCGCAGCGCCGCGTCCAGCTTCGAGAAGGGTTCGTCCAGCAGGAGCGCCTGCGGCTGCGCCAGCAAGGCGCGCTGCAGCGAGACGCGCGCCCGCTGTCCGCCCGACAGCTCTTGGGGCCGGCGCGCGCCCAGGCCGGCGAGTTCGGCGTCGGCCAGCGCCGCCTGGGCGCGTGCCGTGCGCGCCTCGCGCGGGCCGGGCGGCAGCGCAAACAGCAGGTTCTGCAGGACCGTCCAGTGCGGGAAGAGCAGATCGTCCTGAAACAGCAGGCCGATGCGGCGCTGCTCCACCGGCAGCGCGCTCAGTTCGCGGCCGGCCAGGCTCACGCTTCCGGTGCCTTGCAGCGGCGGCTCCAGCAGGCCCGCCAGCCAGGCCAGCAGTGAGCTCTTGCCGCTGCCGCTCGGGCCCATGACGGCCAGCACCTCGCCCGGGCCGACCGTGGCGGACAGCGGCGGCACCAGCACGCGGCTGGCCAGCGTGATGCTCACCGTGTCGAGGACCAGGCTCATCGGCGCCCCGCGCGTGCCGCCGCGAAGGCGGCCAGGGGCAGCAAGGCCTGCAGCAGCGCGAAGGCCGCAGCAGTTCGACGGTCGCCGCCGCTGGCCAGCGTGACGGCTTCGGTGGTGACGGTGGGGTGTCGCCCGGCGCCCAGCATCTGCGTGGCCAGGAACTGCGCCACGCTGACCGCGAAGCCCACCGCGGCCGCCGCGGCCAGGGGCGCGGCCAGCAGCGGCAGCTTCACGCGCCAGCGGTAGGCGGCGCGGCTGCGCCCCAGCGCCAGCGCCGTGGCCTCGTAGCGCGGGTCCAGGTCGCGCCAGGCCGGCTGCAGCACGATGAAGACATAGGGCAGCACCACCAGCGCATGGCCCCACACGAGCGCCAGCACGGTGCCGTCCAGGCGCAGGTGCAGCGCGCCGCGGTACAGGCCCGCCATCAGCAGCAGCGAGGGCACCACCAGGGGCGCCAGGACCACCCAGCCGGCGCGTGCATCCCAGCGCGCGGGCGTGGCCTCGAGCCAGGCCACCACCACCGCGAGCGACACCGCCGTGGCCGCCACTGCCAGCGCGGCCGTGAAGCCCACGGTGCCGGCCGCCCCCGCCACTTGCTGCCACGCGGCACCCGTCGCGATTTCCGGCAGCAGCCGGGGAAACGGCCACGGGCCGGCCACGCTGAGAACGGCCAGGACCACCAGCACCGCGCCGTAGACCGCCATCAACACGCCCAGCATGGGCCGGCCGCCCCGGGGCGTGCCCGCGCGCGGGCGCCTGCCGCGCAGCGCCCAGGCCGTCCACGCGGGCACAGCGGCCCGCCAGACCAGCCAGGCGCAGAGCACCAGCACCGCCAGCAGCGCCGCCAGCGCCAGCGCGGCGGCCGCGCCACGGGCGTTTCGCTCGGGCGATGCGTCCTGCAGGTCGGCATAGGCCAGCGCTGCCAGCGTGGGAGGCTGGGCCGGGCCGACGATCAAGGCCAGGTCCACCACCGTCAGGCCATAGGCCAGCACCGCGAGCACGGGCCACGCCAGCAGGGGCAGGCATTGCCGCCAGCCGCAGCGCCACCACCAGGCGCTGGCGCCGTAGCCGAGCGTGCGCGCGACGCTGCGTTCCGCAGCCAGCCTGGCCGCCAGCTCGGGCCGCGCCAGCAGGGCGAAGATGTTCCAGAGCAGGAAGGGCATCTCCTTCAGGGCCAGCGTGAGCGTGAGACCCAGCGCCCAGGGGTCGTTGACGGTCTCCCAGCCCGGGGGCGAGGCCCAGCCGGCCAGCGGCGCCAGCGCGCGCGCCACGGCCCCGGTGGGCGCCAGCAACCAGGCCAGGCCGATGGCGAAGGCCGCGTGCGGCAGCGCGAGCATCGGGCCGAGCGCAGCGCCCAGGCGCTGCCAGGCCGGCGTGCCGTGCAGGCGGGTCGCGAGCCACAGCGCGACCGCCAGGGCCAGCAGCGTGCTGGCCACGGCGCTGAAGACCGACAGGCCCACGGCGCCGGGCAGTTGCGGATCGGCCCGCAAGGAAGCCCAGGCGGCCGGGTCCAGCGCCTCGCCCAGCGCCAGGGGCAGCGCCAGGGCCAGCGGCAGCGCGTACACGAGCGCTGCGGCGCCGCGCGCTGCCAGCGTGCCGGAGCTCAGACGCCGTAGCGCCGCAGCCATTCGGTCTCGAGCGGTTCGACCCAGCTGGCGTGCGGTTCCGGCCAGACGGGCGCAGGCTCGCGCACCAGGCCGGGCACATCGGCTGCCGCGAAGAGCGCGCGCTCGGCAGGCGCCAGGCGCGAGACGGCCAGCACGGTGGGGTCGCCCCACTGCCTGAGGTCCGCCTTGCGGGCCTGGGCGCGCGGCGAAAGCAGGAAGTTGGCCACCACCTGCGCGCCCGCCGAGGCGCGCGCGTTGAAGGGAATCGCCACGAAGTGCGTGTTGCCGAGCGTGCCGCCGCTGAACTGGAAGGTCTGCACGCTGGCGGGCAGCGTGCGCGCGGAGATCAGGTTGGCGGGCTCGTTGGGGTTGAAGGTCAGGCCCATGGCCAGCTCGCCGTCGGCCACCATCTGCACGATGGCGGCCGGGCTGGCCGGGAACTGCCGGCCGCCGCGCCACAGCAGCGGGTGCAGGCGGTCCAGGTAGGCCCAGAGTGCCGGCGCCAGCCGCGCGAAGGCTTCGGCCGTGTGCGGGCGTGCCAGCGCGGCGCGGTCGGGGTTCAGCTCGGCCAGGCCCTGCTTGAGGAAGGTGCTGCCCATGAACTGCGGTGGGCGCGGGTAGGTGAAGCGGCCGGGGTGGCGCCCCGCCCATTCCAGCAGCCCGGCCAGGCTGCGGGCGGCGGGCAGCGGCGCCCGCGCGGTGTCGACGAAGAAGCTCAGCTGCGCCATGCCCCAGGGCGCTTCCAGGCCCTGCACCGGTTCGGCGAAATCGATGCGCGTCGTGGGCTTGCCCTCGACATCGACGAGCGCGAAGTTCGGCAGCTGCTCGGCCCAGGGGCCGAAGAGCAGGCCCTCGCGCTTCATCGACAGGAAGTTCTCGCCGTTGATCCACACCAGATCGGCCGAGCCCTCGCGGCGGCCGGCGGCCTTCTCGGCCCGCACGCGGCGCACGAACTCGGCGGTGTCCGCCAGCTTTACGTGGGTCAGCGTGACGCCGTGCGCCGACTGCAGCTCGCCCGCCGCCCATTGCAGGTAGGCATTGATGCGCTCGCTGCCGCCCCAGGCGTTGAAGACGACGGTCTGGCCGCGGGCGCCCTGTTCGATGCGGGCCCAGGCGTCCTGAGCGCGAACGGCGGGGGCAGCAAGCAGTGCTGCAGCGGACAGCAGGAAGGGACGACGTTGCATTCGGGTCTCAGGAACGGGGTGTGAAGAGGGAACGTGAGCGGGACGACAGCCGGGATGACAGCCAGGACGATAGCCGAGGCGCCAGCCAGGCATCGACCGCCCAGCGGCCGGGCCCCCACAACACCAGGCCCAGCAGCAGGCTGCCCCAGAACTGATGCTGCTGCAGCGCGGCCTCGGTGATCTCGGCCAGGCTCACGACGGCAACGGCGTTGACGACGAACAGCCCCAGCGCCGCCACCCGGCCGGCCAGGCCCAGCACCAGCAGCACCGGCAGAACCAGTTCGCCCGCGGTGCCCAGCAGAGCCGCCAGCGTGGGTGACAGCAGCGGCACGGCATATTCGTTCTCGAACAGCAGGATCGTGGTCTCCCAGTCGCGGATCTTGGTCAGGCCCGCCAGGAAGAAGACCTGCGCCAGGTACAGCCGCGCGGCCAGCAGCGCCAGCGGCTGCAGGGATTCGAGGGCGCCGACGGCGCGGCCAGCCCAGGCAATGGCATTCATGGTGTCTCCGGTGAAGTCAGTTCGATCGCCGCCAGCCAGGCATCGCCCAGTGCGCGGCCCAGCCAGGTCTCGAAATCCAGGTCAGGGGCGGCGTCGAGCGCCGCGGCCAGGTCCGTGCCGGCCAGCAGGGCCTGCACGAAGGCGGCCTCGGAGGCATCTAGCACGACCACGTCGCCGCGCCAGCCCCGGCGCCAGACGAAGGCTGTCTCGCCCTGCCCCGCCGCGAACGCGGCGCGCACGGGCGCAAAGCGGTCCTCGGCGGCGCTGCGGTGGGCGTTGACGATGGTGGCGACCGGGTGCGGCGACACCACCAGCGCCGCGCCGGGGGCCAGACGCAGGCGCAGGGTCTCGGGCGGGTGCTCGGCCAGGCGCTGCAGCGTGGCCGGGTCCAGCGCCGCATCGGCGGCGGACTCGGCACTGTGCAGGGCCAGGTCCACACGGGCGACATCGGCCAGGTAGGGCTCGCCCGACAGGGCGGGGTCGGCGGCCAGGAAGGCGGGCAGGTCGGCGCCCCACTGCGCGAGGTCGCCGCGATCGGGCGGCGCGTGGTGCCACAGCGCACGCGCCAGCGCCGCGAAGCTGTCTTCGCCCATCAGCTGCTGCACCGTCGGGCAGGCGGCGGCCAGGGCGCGCTCGGCCGCGGCGCCGGCATTGGCGCGGTAGGCGCGCAGGCCTGCCGTCTCAGGCAGCGAGTCCTTGTGGCGCCACAGCGCATCCAGCAGCCCCTGCTGGCGGCCGGCTTCGGATCGAGGTTCGAGGTTCATGGCGCCGCCATCTGGTCGGCGGCGGCGGCTTCCTGCAGCAGCACCTCGAGTCCGGGCAGGTCGGTGTCCCACTCCACCAGCGTGGGCACGGGGCCGAAGCGCCGCAGGGCGTGGGCATAGACCGCCCAGACCGGGGCATGCACACGGCTGCCATGGTCGTCGATGACGAGCTCGCCGCGGTCGTCGTAGCCGGCCAGGTGGATCTCGCCCACGGGCACGTCGCCCAGGGCATCGACCCACGCGCAGGCCGCGGCCACGGGCTCCTGCCCGGCGTTGAGCGCATTGACGACGAGGTTGTTCACATCCAGCAGCAGCCAGCAACCCGTGCGGCGCGCCAGTTCGGTGAAGAACTCGGGTTCGGGGATCTCGGCATCGTCCCAGGACAGGTAGGCCGAGATGTTCTCCACGCCGATCGGGCGGCGCAGGCGGTCCTGCGCGCGGCTGACGTTCGCCGCCAGGACATCCAGCGATGCGCGCGTGAAGCCGATGGGCAGGAGATCGTTCGCGTGCAGGCCAGGGGCGCGGGCGAAGCAGGCGTGGTCGCTGATACGCAGTGGTTCGGTGCGCTCCGCCAGTCGCGCCAGGCGGTCGAGGTGCCAGGGGTCGAGCCCGGCGGCGGCGCCGAGCGACAGGCCCACGCCGTGCAGGCTGACGGCCCAGTGCTCGCGCACGGCCTGCAGCACCTGCAGCGGGGCTCCGCCGTCGCCGAAGAAGTTCTCGGAGTGAACCTCGACGAACGGCAGCGCGGGCCGCTGCGCCATGAAGGCCGCGTAGTGCGGCTGGCGCAGGCCGATGCCGGCGACGGCGTTCATGGCGGCGGCGGGCAGCGCGCGGCTTACTTCTTGACCGCCATCTTGGCCTCTTCGGCCGTCATGCCCTTCATGTCCTTGCAGGTGCCCTTGGGGACGTACTTCCACTCGCCCGGGTCGTTGTCGACCTTGCTCTGGCCGGCGCACGAATGGGTGCCCGCCAGGTTGGCGCAATCGTTCGCACCGGCCTTGGCGATGCCGTAGCACTTGTCCTTGGCCTGGGCCTGGGCGGTCGCCACAAGGCCGAGCGCGAGGGCCGAAGCGAGAGCGGACGAGATCACGAGACGACGCTGATTCATGGGGAACTCCTTGGATGTGGCGGAAACCGCCGCCGCGACGGTGCGACGGACACCCACTCGGTCGCGGCGGCGCGCCGAACCTTACATCAAGGGTTCGTCAATCGACGCGGCCGGCGCTGGTGCCCAGGTCGCCCTGTCGGTCGACGGCCGCGGCCAGCGCGATCCGGGTGCCCGCGACGACGGACGGGGTGTCCAGATCGCCGCCCAGGTGCAGGAAGCCGCCGCGCGCCACAGGCAACTGCATCAGCGCGAAGAACACCTGATTGCACACGAAGGTGCCCGCCGTGTACGAGACCACGGCGTCCAGGCCGGCGGCCCGGACCGCAGCCGCCATCGCCTTGACCGGCAGGCTCGTGAAGGCCGCCGGCGGTGCGCCTGCGGCCACGGGGTGGTCCACCGGCTGGGCGCCCGCGTTGTCGGTGATGCGGGCATCGATGAGGTTGATGGCCACGCGCTCGAAGTGGAAACCATGCCGCGAAGCCGCGAGGCCCAGGCAGAGCACCAGCTCGGGGCGCAGCGCCTCGATGGCGGCCTGCAGCGCGCGCGGCGCCGTCTCGAACACGCAGGGCAGCACCACGCCGCGCACGGGGCGCCCGCCGATGAGGTCGCCGTCCAGCGCCAGCGCGGCTTCGCCCGAGGGGTTGCGCGCGTCGCCGCCGAAGGGCTCGAAACCGGTGACGAGGATGCCGCCGCTCACGGCTTCGCCCCGTAGCCGCCGCCGCCGGGCGTCTCGATGACGAAGACGTCGCCCGCCGCCATTTCCACCTGCCCGATGTGGCCCAGGGTCTCGACGCTGCCATCGGCGCGTTCGACGCGGTTGATGCCCAGCGCGCCGGGCTCGCCGCCGGCCATGCCGAAGGCCGGCACGGTGCGGCCGTTGCTGAGGATGGAGGCGGTCATGGGCTGCAGGAAGCGCAAGCGCCGCACGCCGCCGTCGCCGCCGCGCCAGCGCCCCGCGCCGCCGCTGCCCGGGCGGATGGCGTAGCTGTCCAGCCGCACCGGGAAGCGGAACTCCAGCACCTCGGGGTCGGTGAGGCGGGAGTTCGTCATGTGGGTCTGCACCACGCTCGTGCCGTCGAAGCCATCGCCCGCGCCGGCGCCGCCGCTGATCGTCTCGTAGTACTGGTGCGCGGCGTCGCCGAAGGTGAAGTTGTTCATCGTGCACTGGCTGGCCGCCATGATGCCCAGCGCGCCGTAGAGCGTGTTGGTCACGCACATGGAGGTCTCGACGTTGCCGGCGACCACGGCCGCAGGCGCATGCGGGTTGAGCATGCAGCCTTCGGGCACGATGATCTCCAGCGGCTTCAGGCAACCGGCGTTGAGCGGGATGTCGTCGTCGACCAGCGTGCGGAAGACGTACAGCACCGCGGCCATCGTCACCGCCTTGGGGGCGTTGAAGTTGTTGGGCAGCTGCGCGCTGGTGCCCGTGAAGTCGATGGTGGCCGCACGCGCTGCGGCGTCCACCGTGACCTTCACGCTGATGCGCGCGCCGTTGTCCAGCGGCAGCGTGTACTGACCGTCCTTCAGCGCGGTGATGACGCGGCGCACCGATTCCTCGGCGTTGTCCTGCACGTGCTGCATGTAGGCGGCCACCGTCACGCGGCCGAACTGCGCCACCATGGCGCGCAGCTCCTGCACGCCCTTCTCGTTGGCGGCGATCTGCGCGCGCAGGTCGGCGATGGTCTGGTCGGGGTTGCGCGCGGGCCAAGCGCCGGTGGCGAGCTGCGCGCGCAGGGCGGCCTCCTGCAGCACGCCGTCGCGCACCAGCAGGAAGTTGTCGAACAGCACGCCTTCCTCGTCGATCGTCCTGCTGAAAGGCGGCATCGAGCCCGGGGTGCTGCCGCCGATGTCGGCGTGGTGGCCGCGGCTGGCCACGTAGAAGCTGGGCGCGGCGTCGGCGCCGCCCAGGTACACGGGCGTGACCACGGTCACGTCGGGCAGGTGCGTGCCGCCGTGGTACGGGTCGTTCAGCACGAAGACGTCGCCCGGGTGCATCTGCGGGTTGCGCGCGATGACGGTCTTGATGCTTTCGCTCATCGAGCCCAGGTGCACCGGCATGTGCGGCGCGTTGGCGATGAGCTCGCCCGACGCGCTGAACAGCGCGCAGGAGAAGTCGAGCCGCTCCTTGATGTTGACCGAGTACGCGGTGTTCTGCAGCCGCAGGCCCATCTGCTCGGCGATGTTCATGAAGAGGTTGTTGAAGACCTCCAGCATCACCGGGTCGGCCTCGGTGCCGATGGCGTGCTGCGTGGCGCGCGGCTGCACGCGGACGAGTTCGAGCGCACCGCTGGCCATCAGGCGCGCCTGCCAGCCGGGTTCGACCACGGTGGTGGCGTTCTTCTCGGCGATGACTGCGGGGCCGTCGATCAGCGCGCCGGCGGCGAGCGTCTCGCGCACGTGCAGCGCGGCATCGAGCCACGCGCCGCAGTGCATGCGCACGCGGACGTCGGGCACGGGGCGATGGCTGGCCGGCTCGGCCGCGCCGGACGCGGTGTCGTGCCGCTCGCCGGGGCCGACGGCTTCCACCGACACGGCCTCGATGACGAGCGCGCGGTCGGGCATCAGGAACGCGAAGCGCTGGCGGTACGCCGCCTCGAACGCGGCACGTGCGGCGGCGGCATCGCCGGCATCCACCACGAGTGCGGTGTCGGTGCCCTGGTAGCGCAGGTGCAGGCGCTCGCGCCGCAGCACGTGGCCCGGGGGAACCCCCTGCGCGGTGAGTTCGTCGGCCGCAGCGCGGCCCAGCGCGGCCAGGCGTTCGCGGGCGGCGGCCAGGCCGGCGTCGTCCAGCGGCTGCTCGATGGCGGCTTCGCGCATGGCGATCTGGTCCGCCAGGCCCATGCCGTAGGCGCTCAGCACGCCCGCGAGCGGATGCACGAAGACACGCGCCATCCCGAGCGCGTCGGCCACGCCGCAGGCGTGCTGCCCGCCCGCGCCGCCGAAGCACTGCAGCGTGTACTGGGTGACGTCGTAGCCGCGCGCCACCGAGATGCGCTTGATGGCGTTGGCCATGTTCTGGATGGCGATCTGCAGGTAGCCCTCGGCCAGCGACTCCGGCGTCGCGGCGCGGCCGGTGGCGGCGCGCACCTCGGCCGCCAGCTCGGCGAAGCGGGCGGACACGCCTTCGCGGTCCAGCGGTTCATCGGCGCGCGGGCCGAAGACCTTCGGAAACCACGCCGGCTGGATCTTGCCCAGCAGCACGTTGGCATCGGTGGTGGCCAGCGGGCCGCCGCGGCGGTAGCTGGCCGGGCCCGGGTTGGCGCCCGCGCTCTCGGGGCCGACGCGCAGCCGCGCGCCGTCGAACGTGAGCAGCGAGCCGCCGCCCGCCGCCACGGTGTGGATGCTCATCATCGGCGCGCGCATGCGCACGCCGGCCACCTGGGTCTCGAAGGCGCGCTCGAACTCGCCCGCGTAGTGGCTCACGTCGGTGCTGGTGCCGCCCATGTCGAAGCCGATGACGCGCTCGTGACCCGCTGCCACTGCCGTGCGCACCATGCCGACGATGCCGCCGGCCGGGCCGGACAGGATGGCGTCCTTGCCCTGGAAGTGGTGCGCCTCGGTGAGGCCGCCGCTGCTCTGCATGAAGAACAGGCGCACGCCGGGCATCTCGCCCGCGACCCGGTCGACATAGCGGCGCAGGATCGGGCTGAGGTAGGCGTCGACGACCGTGGTGTCGCCGCGCGAGACCAGCTTCATCAGCGGGCTCACCTCGTGCGACACGCTCACCTGCGTGTAGCCGATGGCGCGCGCCAGCCTGGCTGCCGCGGCCTCGTGCGCGGTGTAGCGGTAGCCGTGCAGGAACACGATGGCGCAGCTGCGCAGGCCGGTGTCGAACGCGGCCTGAAGGTCCTGCCGCAGCGCGGATTCGTCCAGCGGCTCGATGAGTTCGCCGTGCGCGCCCATGCGCTCCGCGGCCTCGACCACACGCTCATACAGCAGCTCGGGCAGCAGGATGCGGCGGTCGAACAGGCGCGGCCGCGCCTGGTAGGCGATGCGCAGCGCGTCGCGAAAGCCGCGCGTGGTGACGAGCAGCGTGCGCTCACCCTTGCGCTCGAGCAGCGCGTTGGTGGCGACGGTCGTGCCCATCTTCACGCAGTCCACCAGATCGGGCGTGATGGGCGCGCCAGCGGCCAGGCCCAGCAGCCGGCGGATGCCCTCGACGGCAGCGTCGCGGTACTGCTCGGGGTTCTCCGACAGCAGCTTGAGCGTGTGCAGGTGGCCATCGGGCGCGCGGCCGACGATGTCGGTGAACGTGCCGCCGCGGTCGATCCAGAACTGCCAGAGTCGTTTCATCTCGTCGTTCCCTTGTCTGTCCGGGTCGGGGCCGATGCGGCCCGCCGGTGTTGGCAGCGCACCCGGTGCGTCACAGGGACGTCGCCGCGCGCGCCGCCTGGTCGTACATCCCCGACATCGTCCGGAGCAGGCGCGCCAGCTCGCCGATGTCGGCATTCAGTTCGGTGTCCAGGCTCTTCACGAGGCATTCCTCGCGCACGGCGCGGTACTGCTGGACGAAGGCCTCGCCCTGGGCCGTGGGGCTGTAGAAGACTTCCTTGCCCTGCTTCTGCGCCACCGCCAGATCGGCGGCGACGAGCTTCTTCAGTGCATAGGCCACCACGTGCGTGTCCTCGTAGTTCAGGACGAAGCAGATGTCGGCCAGCTTCTTGTTGCGCGCGCGGTGGCACAGGTGGTGCACCAGCAGCACGTCGGTGATGGTCAGGTCCGGGCAGCCGGCAGCGGCCATGCAGCGCACGGCCCAGCGCGAGAAGGCGTTCCACGCGACGATGAGCCCGAACTCGAACTCCGAGAGCTCGACCGCCTTCGGCGAAGCCAGGTGCGACGAGGAGACGATGCCCGCAGTGCGCGGCAGGTGCTCCAGCACGGAAACCGGCGGCACCGAAGGCGGCGTCACAGAAGGCGTTGCCGCGAGCGAAGCCGGAGCCGACGGCACGGAACCTGCTCTCTGGCCTGGGGCGGTGCTGGGCAGCTTGCTGGACTTGCGAGGCATCAGTGTTTGTACCAGAACGTCGAAGATTTATTGACAATTTATCTGCAAGCTTTCTAGACTGCAACACCACCGCTGGCAAACCACTAGGAGCCCCGCCCGATGAAACTGCTGCCCTCTCTGCTCGCCGCCGCCGCCCTCGCCGCGGCTTCCGCCGCCGTCCAGGCCCAGGTCAAGTGGGATATGCCCGCCGCATACCCGGCCACCAACTTCCACAGCATGAACATGCAGCAGTTCGCCGACGAGGTGGACAAGGCCAGCGCGGGCAAGCTGAAGATCACGGTGCACCCGAACGCATCGCTGTACAAGGCGCCGGAGATCAAGCGCGCCGTGCAGAGCGGGCAGGCACAGCTCGGCGAGATCCTGCTGGTGAACTACCAGAACGAATGGCAGATCTTCGGTGCGGACGGCCTGCCCTTCCTGGCCGACAGCTACGCCGAGGCCGCCAAGCTCTACAAGATCCAGAAGCCGCTGCTCGAGAAGAAGCTCGGTGAGCAGGGCATGCAGCTGCTGTACGCAGTGGCCTGGCCGCCGCAGGGCATCTACGCCAAGAAGGTCATCGCCAGCGGCGCCGACCTGAAGGGCATCAAGTGGCGCGCCTACAGCCCCAGCACCGCGCGCATCGCCGAGCTGGTGGGCGCGCAGCCCGTCACCGTGCAGGCGGCCGAGCTCAGCCAGGCCATGGCCACGGGCGTGGTGGAAAGCTACATGTCCAGCGGCTCCACCGGTTTCGACACCAAGACCTACGAGCACCTGAAGTTCTACATGGACACCCAGGCCTGGCTGCCCAAGAACGCGGTCATCATGAACAAGGCCGCCTTCGCCGCGCTGGACAAGCCCACGCAGGACGCCGTGATGAAGGCCGCCGCCGACGCCGAGGCCCGCGGCTGGGCTGCCAGCCAGAAGGTCAACACCGACACGCTGGACAAGCTCAAGGCCAACGGCATGACCATCGTCACGCCCTCGGCCCAGCTCAAGGCCGACATGAAGAAGGTCGGCGACCAGATGCTCAAGGAATGGCTCGAGAAGGCCGGCCCTGAAGGCCAGAGCCTGGTGGACGCCTTCCGCAAGTAAGGGACCGCACCGTGCGCCGTCTGCTCGATCTCCTGTACGACGGCGCGGCCTGGCTGGCGGCCGCGGCCCTGATGGGCCTGCTGGCGATGGTTCTGCTGTCCATCGCCGGCCGCCAGCTTCAGTTCCACGTTCCAGGCACCGACGCCTACGCCGGCTACCTGATGGCGGCTGCGGGCTTCCTGGCCCTGGCGCACACCTTCAAGCGCGGCGAGCACATCCGCGTGACGCTCGTCATCGCCCGCCTGGGCGGTGGCTGGCGCCGCGGGTTCGAGGTCTGGTCGCTTGCCGCGGGCGGTGCACTGGCGGGGCTGGCGGCGTTCTACAGCGTGCGGCTGTCCTGGCAGTCGCACAGCTTCCACGACATCTCCACCGGCAGCGACGCCACGCCGCTGTGGATTCCGCAGCTGGCCATGGCGGTCGGCAGCGTGATCCTGTTCGTGGCCTTCATCGACGAGCTCGTGCTGGAACTGCGCGGGCAGCGGGTGCACACCACACCGGAAGAGGCACTGCGCAATGAATGACCTGTGGGTGGCGGGGCTGCTGATCCTCAGCCTGTTCCTGATTCTCGGCAGCGGCGTGTGGATCGGGCTCACGCTGTCGGGCGTGGCCTGGATCGCGATGCAGCTCTTCAGCTCCCGCCCGGCCGGCGACGCCATGGCCATCACGACCTGGGGCAGTGCCAGCAGCTGGACGCTGACGGCCCTGCCTCTCTTCGTGTGGATGGGCGAGATCCTGTTCCGCACGCGGCTGTCGAACGACATGTTCCGCGGCCTGGCGCCGTGGATGCAATCCCTGCCCGGCAGGCTGCTGCACACCAACGTGGTCGGCTGCACCATCTTCGCGGCGGTGTCGGGCTCGAGCGCGGCCACCGTGGCCACCATCGGCAAGATGAGCCTGCCCGAACTCAAGCGCCGCGGCTACCCGGACGGCATCGTCGTCGGCTCGCTGGCCGGTGCCGGCACGCTGGGCCTGCTGATTCCGCCGTCCATCATCATGATCGTCTACGGCGTCTCGGCCGAGGTCTCGATCGCGCAGCTCTTCGTGGCCGGCGTGCTGCCGGGGCTGCTGCTGGCGAGCCTGTTCTCGAGCTACCTGGCCGGCTGGGCGCTGCTGAACCCCAGCCGCGTGCCGCCCGCCGACCCCGGCCTCACGCTGGCGCACAAGCTGAGCGAGTCACGCCACCTGATCCCCGTGGTGCTGCTGATCGCCGCCGTGCTGGGCAGCATCTACGGCGGCATCGCCACCGCCACGGAATCTGCCGCGCTCGGCGTGGTGGGGGCACTGCTCATCGCGGGCGTCCAGGGCTCGCTGACATGGCAGACGTTCAAGGATTCGCTGCTCGGCGGCGTGCGCCTGTACTGCATGATCGCGCTGATCCTCGCGGGGGCGGCCTTCCTGACGCTGTCGATGGGCTACATCGGCCTGCCGCGCCACCTGGCGGAGTGGATCGCCACGCTGGGCTTGTCGCAGTGGCAGCTGCTGCTGGCGCTGATGCTGTTCTACATCGTGCTGGGCTGCTTCCTTGACGGCATCTCGATGGTGGTGCTCACCATGGGCGTGATCCTGCCGACGGTGCAGGCCGCTGGCATCGACCTGATCTGGTTCGGCATCTTCATCGTCATCGTCGTCGAGATGGCGCAGGTGACGCCGCCGGTCGGCTTCAACCTCTTCGTGCTGCAGGGCATGACGGGGCGCGACATCGGCTGGATCGCGAAGGTCACCTTCCCGTTCTTCCTGCTGATGGTCCTGGCCTGCGCGCTGATCTACTGGGTGCCGGGCATCGTGACCTGGCTGCCGGCGCAGATGCGCAACTGAGGCGCCAACCCCGGTTGCTCTCGGGCGCGAGGCCCGGCATGGGCTTGGCGAGCGCCATGCTGACGTCGTTGCCATGGTCGGGCAATCCATGCTGACCGGACTGCCGGCAAGCTGGCGTTCGAGGGTGACGTCGATCAGTCCGTTGCGGCCGCTTGGTCCACCCGCGCCCGCACAGCCCTTTTCAACCAGCATCGCAGGCAGTCGGTCCGAACACCATAACGTCCCCCTGAGCGGCAGGCGGTGCGCGGGGCGGGCGCCATGTGGGGCGCCGAGCAGCGCAGCCTCGAGGGGGGCGCGCGCAGCGCGCTTCGTCATCTGACTCGCCGCAGCTGTCCGAGCGCAGCGGGCGCAGCCCGCGTAGCGAGTTTTGCGGCGCCCCCTCGAGGCGAGCAGCGCAGGGTAGTCAGCCCGCAGGGCTG
>CAJAES010000056.1 GCA_903938815.1 uncultured beta proteobacterium | reverse complement strand
AGGTTGAGCCCGGGGATTTCACATCTGTCTTGCACAACCGCCTGCGCACGCTTTACGCCCAGTAATTCCGATTAACGCTTGCACCCTACGTATTACCGCGGCTGCTGGCACGTAGTTAGCCGGTGCTTATTCTTCAGGTACCGTCATCCCCCCGAGGTATTAACTCAAAGGATTTCTTCCCTGACAAAAGCGGTTTACAACCCGAAGGCCTTCTTCCCGCACGCGGCATGGCTGGATCAGGCTTGCGCCCATTGTCCAAAATTCCCCACTGCTGCCTCCCGTAGGAGTCTGGGCCGTGTCTCAGTCCCAGTGTGGCTGGTCGTCCTCTCAGACCAGCTACAGATCGTCGGCTTGGTGGGCTTTTACCCCACCAACAACCTAATCTGATATCGGCCGCTCCAATAGCGAGAGGTCTTGCGATCCCCCCCTTTCACCCGTAGGTCGTATGCGGTATTAATCCGGCTTTCGCCGGGCTATCCCCCACTACTGGGCACGTTCCGATATATTACTCACCCGTTCGCCACTCGTCGCCAGGTTGCCCCGCGTTACCGTTCGACTTGCATGTGTAAGGCATGCCGCCAGCGTTCAATCTGAGCCAGGATCAAACTCTTCAGTTCGATCTTGATTTGCTCTAGGAATCGAAGTGAACTTCACTTCTCTATCCATGAGCGTTTAAAGTCCAAAGGACCTCGAGACTTGCGTCTCTTGGCACTCGCCTTCAAACGCCCACGCTTATCGGCTGTATGTTGTTAAAGAGCTCGCCAGAACTTCTCAGCTCCAGCGCACTGACCAGTGATCAGCGCAGTCTGCGATTCTGACATGTTTTTCTAAACACTGTCAAGACCGAAGTCTTTTTCCGCTTTCTCCCCAACTTCGCTTTCCGTCCCCGGTCCGCGTCGCTGCGTCTTCAGCAGAGCCTGTGACTATAACTCGTTGTTTTCGAACTCGTCAAGCGGGCAGAGCACTGTTTTCTATACGGCTCCTTCCGATGCCTCTGCAGAGAACTGCAGCGGTGTCGCCGAAAGATCGCGCCTCTGCCCACACACCGCACACAAGGGCGCGCCCCCGCTGAGGCACGTCAACGCGTGATCCGGAGTCGACACCAGACTCCGAAGCCATGCCAAAGCACGCTGCCTGTAGCCGCCCGTTCGTTGCGATCGTGCCGCCAAATGCGCTGGCAAACGCGTTGCACGCGAGGTGCGCCGCTCTTCTGGAGCCGTCCATACCGGAGCAGCCAGTGCTCATGGCCATCACGGCCGGGGACCCGCGGTGCCTCTGGACGGTGTCGCACTACTCGCTGCCCGAGTCGCTCACGGGGCCGCCCGCGACGTACAGCACTGTTCGCACCTGCCCCTGCCCCCTGCCTGATGACCGGCGCGGGTCGGTTAGCTACCAGGAGCCTTTCGCGACATCACCGGATCCAAAAGGCGCGCGCAGCACCCAGGGGTAACGGATCATGGAACTCTGCTCACCAGACTTCAACGGCAACGACTCGATTCCAGAGCGTCACACCTGCGACGGATCGGACCAGTCGCCAGGGTTGCGATGGGGCGGGCTGCCCAAGGGCGCCCGTAGCCTGGTGCTGGTCGTCGACGATCCCGATGCGCCAGACCCGGCAGCGCCGCAACGCACGTGGGTTCATTGGCTGCTGTACGACATTCCACCGAATTCGTCCGGGCTGCCGGCAGGCGGGCTGCCGCTACCCGCCGGCACCATGGAAGGGCTGAACGACTGGAATCGCACTGGGTATGGCGGGCCATGTCCGCCCATCGGGCGGCATCGATATTTCTTTCGGCTCTTCGCGCTGGATACGACGCTGTCACCGCTGGCCCACCCTACGCGGGCCGACGTCGAAGAAGCGATGCGTGGCCACGTCCTGGCTCACGCCGAACTGATGGGGACATACCGCCGGCGCGGGAACTCCTGACCCTCCGGGCTTGGGCCTGCCTCGAACGAGGCGGACTCCCTGGGACAGGTTGACAACAAGAACGCGCACGGCTCTCAGGCTGCCGCACTGGGCACAGGCGAGCGGGCGGGCCGGCATGGCGCCGCTCATCGAGGGCCAGGGACCGTGTCTTGCGCACGCTCAACGGCACTGAATGCGTGAACGACAAGATTCACGAACTCGCCGACTCAGGCACTTCAAGTGGAACAGCACCATGAACGACCTTCGCGTGTCAGACCCCTTCTCGCTCGACTCGATGAGCGACCCCATCAACGCCTTGATGCGCCCCTGGCGTATCGACCTGGCAGACACCGCGCCGCGCATCAAGATCGATGTGTCGGAGCAGGACGGCAGCTACGCCGTCAAGGCGGAGATTCCGGGAGTCAGTAAAGAGGACATCGATGTCCGCATCGACGGGAACCTCGTCACCATCAGCGCCGAGACGAAGTCGGAGAAGCAGGAGAAGGACAAGGGGCGGATCCTGCGCCAGGAACGCAGGCACGGCTATGCCAGCAGGGCTTTCACGCTGGCCTGTCCCGTTGATGAGGCGAAGGCCGAGGCTCAATACAAGGACGGTGTACTGGAACTCAGGTTGCCCAAGAAGGCCGGGGATTCCGCGAAGCACCTGACGATCCGCTGAGTCACGGTTGAACTGGCGAGCCAGGTCTGGCACGGTGGTACGCCAGGTCTGGCGAATTGCCCGAGGGTTGACGCGAGTTGCGGGCCGGGATGGCCAGGTGAGCCACCGTGCGGGCGTCCTACGCATCGAACTGGCCAAACTGGAGCTTCGCTGCGGACCGATGTCGAAATACCTGGCCAAGGGGGTCACCCACCGAGTTGAACCCTTCGGCAAGCCGGCAATCCAGCCAGCGCGGAGCCTGCCCGTTCGCGACGGAGGGCGATGTCTCCTCCGCCCGCCAGACCTCAGGGAAGCCACAGGCGTCACGCGGGATTTCAATCGTGATGTCGGGTGCAGGGGCAACCAGCTTCAGCCGGCTGATCGTGTCGTGCATAACCGACTCGCACATGACCCCGATGTGCGCCAGCCCCCGAGCGCCGCCGCTGCCGAGAACCAGAGGAGACCTTGACCGCAGTCTTGGCGGTCATGCCGACCAACGGCTTGCCGATTCGGCCAAGGCGTTGGCTCCTGCCAGTTTCACGTGGTTGCACTGATACCGGTCGAACAGGACTCTCGATTGAACGATGGCCATCGGATGCGCCTTTCGCGGGCCAACCTGTGCGCCTCCTGGATGAATGGCTGAGCATGAGCAAGGATCCGATCCAATGCGATGACGTTATGGGGTTCCGCGTGCCGGTAGGCGGCACGAATGTCCTGGCCTACATCTCCCGCTCCACGTGCCAGGCGGCAGATTCGCAGACAGGCACGCGCCTGGGCATAAGTGAGTTCCTCAGGGCCAACCGCCCGACGCTGGACCAGATCGTCCTGCACAAGATCCGCGCCGGCGCACGGACCCCGGTCATCGTGATGGCACGCGACATCTGGCCGCACCACCCGCCGCAGACGAATTGCGCCGACAACTGGACTCGACATCAGTGAGTGGCTCGACCCGTCCCTGCCGAATCGCCGGCGAGTTGTGCCTTGGCCTTCAACCAGTCGTCGAGGTCATTCCCATCCGCGCCACCTCGCGCCTCGTACAGAGCGTACGCGGCCCGACGGATCTGCTCTTCCGACGGGCCTGCAGCCACCTCCTCGAACGGTCCTTGCGCGTCATCCTTCGGCACCACGGAATAGGGCGGCTTCTCGATCAATGCGTGTGAGGTCGATACCTTGGCGCGGGCAGTTTTCACTGGGAGTCTCCTGGGTTGGATGGCGGCATCGGCGCCGCAAGTCTTGTGCCGTCGCGACGGCATCCGTACAGCCTAGTGATACGGTGCAAGCTGGCCTTGAGCGGCCTCAGTACACGCGGCGGGTCTCCCTCAGGGCCACAGGCGAGCAGGCGCCGCGCCCCCGGGCCTTGAGGTCCCTCAACCCGCCAGCCGCGCCAATGACCAGCATGCAAGCGCGGGCTCGACCCGCTGCCCTGGAAACAGCGCTGACCCCATGCAAGACATTTCAAGGACGCCATGACGGCGCGACTCCTGTGCGCGGCGGATCTGGCCGTCCACTGCGATCCGACCGCGCTGTCGCAAGCGCCAGATACAGTACCGAACCCGGCTGGGGCGGGAGTCGTGGGCCAGCCCAGGGCGAGCGCGGCCCTGGCCTTCGGAATCGCGATGTCCTCGCCCGGGCACCATGTCTTCGTCAGCGGCCCGCCAGGCTCGGGACGCCGCAGCCTGGTCCGCCAGGCGATCACTGCCCATCTTGCGCATGGCGGGGTCCAGCGCAGCGACTGGGTCTACGTGCATAACTTCGAGAAGGCGCACCAGCCGATCGCGCTGAACCTGCCTGCCGGCAAAGGTGCTGCGCTGCGTTCAGACCTCCGCTCCATGGTCGAGGAATTGCGCGTCACCATCCCCGCCGCGTTCGAGTCCGAGGAATACGCCACGTCGCTGGAACGGCTGAACCACGACTTGAAGACTCGTGCGGAACAGGGTCTCGGCGCGGTGGGTGCTCAGGCACGGCTGCGCGGGCTGGCCATGCTGCGAACACCGGTCGGGTTCAGTTTCGCACCGCGCAAGGGCGACGAGGTGATGACCGGCGAGGAATTCCAGACCCTGCCCGCCGAGGAGCGTCAGCGGCTAGAGCAGGCCGTCACCGAACTGCAGGAACAACTGGTGCACGCATTGCGTGCCTCGATGCGGCTGAGCAAGGAGCACGCCGACCGCGTTCGCGCGCTGAGCCGCGCCACCACTCAACTGGCGGTCGACCACGCGGTGGCGGAACTTCAGCCGCGGTACCAGGAGCAGCCAGCCGTGATGCGCCACCTGCAAGCCGTCAGGGCAGCGGTGATCGATGACGCCGATGCGTTCCGCAACCGGGACGACGGAAACACCGCTGCACAGACGGAGGAACTCGGGCGCTACGCGGTGAACCTCTTGGTCGACGCCGGCGGCAGCGACGGCACCCCGCTGATCGAGGCCGACCTGCCCAGCTACCAGAACCTCATCGGCCGCATCGATCATGTGGCCCAGTTCGGCACCCTCGTCACCGACTTCCGGCACATCAAGGCGGGCCAACTGCACCGGGCCAATGGCGGCTACCTGATGGTGGATGCCCTGAAGCTGCTGACGCAACCCTTCGCCTGGAGCGCCTTGAAGCGCGCGCTCCTGCGGCGTGAAATCCTGATCGAGTCCGTCGCGGAGATGTTCAGCCTGGTGTCCACCGTGCAACTGGAGCCGCAGCCGATCAGGCTGGAGGTCAAGGTCGTGCTCGTCGGCGACCGCGAGATCTGTCAACTGCTGCAGACCCAGGATCCGGAGTTCGACGAGCTGTTCCGCGTTGTGGCCGACCTGGACGATGACATGCCGCGGGACGCCGACACGCAGAGGGCCATGGCTGAGACCTTGGCGGCCCAGGCCCGGGAGGCAGGTCTGCTCACCCCCAGCCCGGCAGCGCTGGCAAGCCTGATCGACCACAGCGCCCGGCGCAGCGGCGACGCGACACGGCTCGATGCCGGCGTTCGGCGCCTGATCGACCTGCTTCACGAGGCCGACCACCTGACCCGGCACCCGGCTCTCGCCAGGAACCCCGGCGAGCCGCCCTACGCCATCGGTGCTGCAGCGGTGGAGGCAGCCATCGCGGCGCGGCGCTCCCGGGCAAGCCGGGTCGACGAGCGGCTTCGCAACGCCATGATGCGCGACCTGCTGGCCGTCGCGACTCAGGGAGAACGCGTCGGGCAGGTCAATGGCCTGGCGGCGTATTCGGTCGGCGACGAAGACTTCGGCATGCCCACACGCATCACGGCGACGACGCGTCTGGGCGACGGCCAGGTCATGGACATCCAGCGAGAAACCAGGCTCGGCGGCCCGCTGCATGCCAAGGGCGTGCTGATCCTGTCGTCCTTCCTCGCGGCGCGCTACTCGCGGCTCCAGATCCACTCCATCGTCGGCAGCCTCGTGTTCGAACAGACCTACGGCCTGATAGAGGGCGACAGCGCCTCGCTGGCGGAACTCGCTGCACTGATGTCGTCGATCGGCCACATCGACGTGCGCCAGGGCGTGGCCGTCACGGGATCGGTGAACCAGTTCGGGCAGGCGCAGGCCGTTGGCGGCATCAACGAGAAGATCGAGGCCTTCTTCGACCTGTGCGCCGCCCGCGGCCTGGATGGCCGGCAGGGGGTGATCCTTCCGGAGAGCAACCGTTCGCAACTGATGCTTCGCGACGACGTCGTTGCGGCCGTCGCGGCTGGGCGTTTCAGCGTGCACGCTGTTCGAACCATCGACGATGCGCTCGAAGTGCTGACCGGCCTGTCCGCGGGAGACCCGGCCATCGCCGACGACGCCACCGTGAACGGCCGCATCGCCAGGCGAATGCGCGAGTTCAGCATGTTGCGTCGCGGCGAGCCGAGATTCCTGCGCCGGCGCGTGCGCGTCTCCGGCCGCGCCCGTTTCGACCCGGACGGCCCCTGATGATGCAGGGTCAGCGCGGCTGTGTGCGCCTGCGCTGCATGTCCGCCGACATGCTCAGCAGCGCGTGGGCATCCATCCGTGCGCGTGCCGCCGGAAAGACGATGCCTTCCTCGGTCTGGAGATGCGCCGTATAAAGCCGCGTGAATTCCTGCTGGCAATCGCGCGCGATGTCGTCCGCTGGCAGGGCCGCGTCGGGCCGCAGCCAGTCGCGAAGAAGCACCGCCATCGGTGTCCAGAGCTTCTCCATGCTCCGATGGTCGGACAGCAGGGCTTCTACCGTCTCGGGAAGAACGTCCGCCCCGCCGCTGGACAGCGCCGGGAACACGTGCAGTTCCTCATCCTGATGGTGCAGCGGCGCCGCCAGCTCGAAGTAACGCAAGACGTCGGCAGCAGCAGAGCGGGAGTGTTCGTCGTGACCCCGCGTTCCGACATGCGCCATCAGGCGCTCCAGAAGTCTCAGGCTTCGGCGGACCCGATCGTGGCAGGCCAAGAGCATCTCGAAAGGCTGCTCGAAACCCACAGCCGGAGTCTCGAAACCCGGAAACGACGTAGCCATGCTGCAACCCCCTTGGAAACAACGCGTATGAAACCCCAGCGCCGGATGCACAGGAACCACAATGCCAGCATGAACATCGCCAGCTTCGACGATCTCCTGCAGGCCGCACGCGCGCAGGCCCAGCCCCAGCGGCTTCTCTTCGTCTTCGCCAGCGCCGGCGTGCCGGACGACGCCACGCCTGGACAACGGGCGCGATTCGAAGCCGGTGAAGGGGGCACGCTGACCCCTCTGATGTGTGTGGACAAGACACCCGAGGAACTGCCGTCCTTCGAGGTTCTGCTCGAGGAATCACGAAGCTTCGGGCAGCCCTGGGACATTGTCTTCGTGGCTGCGCTCGGAGGCACCGACGGCCAGGGCCCCACTGCCGCGCAGGCCGAAGAGCCGCTGCAGCGCATGGTGGAGTCGGTCAAGTCCGGGCGCATCGGCAGCTTGCTGCCGTTCAATGCCCAGGGCGAACCCGTGCAGTTCACCTGACGCCCGCGCGCCCGCTGTAGACGGGCGCCGACTCGAAAGGGCCGGTTCCGCTGTGATCCGACACCGAAGCGGGCAGGAAGCTGCCGCTGCGCACGTCGAACACATGCACCTCGCCGTCCTCGATCACGTAGTGCCAGCCGTGCAAGGTCATCTGTCCGGCTTCCACCCGCTGGCGCACCATGGGGTAGCCCATCAGCCGCTCCAGTTGCAGCACCACGGAGCGCTGCTCGGTACGCCTCAAAGCCTCGATGGTCACCTGCACAGGCAGTGCGGCCTCGCGGCCCAGTTCCAGCCAGGCCTGCAGGTTGGCGGCACCGGGCGTCGGCTCGTCGTACAGCGCGCGGATGCCGCCGCAGTGGCTGTGGCCGCAGACGATGATCCGGTCAACGCCCAGCTTCAGCACCGCGAACTCGATGGCCGCCGCCGTACCGTGAAAGCCTGCGGAACCGTCATGTGGCGGAACGAACGCGCCCACGTTGCGGACCATGAACACCTCGCCCGGCCCGGCACCCGTCAGGAGGTAAGGCAGCAGGCGCGAATCGGAGCAGCCGATGAACAGGATGCTCGGGTGCTGGCCGTCGCGGGCCAGCACCTCGTACTGCCCCTGGACACCGGGAAAGTAGTCGTCGTGGAAGCGCCTCAGGCGCTGCAGCAGTTCGTCGGGCATGGCGGCACGGAATGTCGCGCTTACTGGACCAGCGGCGTGTCGACCGCGTCGAGCGCCACGCCCTCGACTTCGGCCTGGCCGGCCAGCAACTGCAGGCACTGCCGCAAGGCGGTCACCCAGGCCTGCTGACGCAGTGCCATGGCAACTGCGCCCTGCACTGCCTCGTAGGCCTGCGGCACACCACCCTCGCGCGCCCGAACTTCCACCACGTGCAGGCCGAAGCGGCTGTGCACCAGGCGCGGCAGCACGCCCACCTCCACGTGGCCGAAGACCTCGCGCGCGAATTCGGGCGCGCAGTCCTCGGGCTTCAGCCACCCGAGCTCGCCGCCCTGCTCGCCGCTGGGGCAGTTCGAGAGCTCGCGCGCAGCGCGGCCGAAGCCGTCGGTGGCGCTGCCGTCGTGACAGCGCACGTCGAGCAGGCAAGCCTCGGCGCGGTTGCGCAGCTTCACCACATCCAGGCCCGGCGTCACCGCGAACAGGATGTGTCGCACCTGCACCCGATCCCCGGTGCGATAGCGCGCGGCATGCGCTGCGTGGTGGCGCCGACAGGCTTCGTCCGAGGGATCGGGAAGCGCCAGCTCAGCCTCCAGCCAGGCGTCGATGGCCTCGGATGCCGCCTCGCTGACGACGCCGTCCTCGGGCGGGGGGTCGTCGGCATCGAGCAGGCCGGCGCGCTGGGCAGCTTGTCGGAGAAGTTCGGTGAAGGCACGTTGGCGCAGGTCCTCGACGCCGATCGGTTCGCCTTCACGGTTCAGCGGCACCCCGTTGATGCGGGCAATGCCGGCAATGCCGGTCATGACACCCTGAGGCGCATCGGTCTGGATCACATTCATGTCGGGCTCCTCAGACACCGGCGCCGGGCTGGCGCGGCTGGTTATGGCCCGGGGGCACGTTCAGCCGCCGGCTGCGCACCACCTGGTGCGGGCGGAAGAGGTAGAAGACGGTCGCAAAGCCGCTCCAGACATGCACCAGCCTGCTGAATGGAAACAGCAGGAAGATCGTCATGCCCAGGATCAGGTGCAGCAGGTAGGGCCAGGCCAGGCCCAGCAGCAGGTCGGCGTTGGGTCGGAAGGTGACGATGCCCTGCGCCCATTCGGCCAGCACCAGCATCGCGCTGCCGTCGGCGTGGCTGTAGGAGAACGGCAGCGTGATCAGGCCCAGCGCCAGCTGCACCCACAGGATCACGAGGATCGCGATGTCGGTGCGGTGGCTGGTGAGCCGGATGCGCGCGTCGAACAGGCGGCGGTACAGCAGCAGGCTCAGGCCCACGAAGCAGATCACGCCCGCCACGCCGCCGGCGTAGATGGCGATCCTCTGCTTGGCGGCGGCCGTGAGGAAACCTTCGTAGAACCAGTGCGGTGTCAGCAACCCGACGAAATGCCCGAAGAACAGGAACAGGATGCCGATGTGAAACAGGTTGCTGCCCCAGCGCAGCGTGCCGGCGCGAAGCATCTGCGACGAATCGCTCTTCCACGTGTACTGGTCGCGGTCGAAACGGGCCAGGCTGCCCATCAGGAAGACCGCCAGCCCGATGTACGGAAAGACGTTGAAGAAGAAGTTGTGCAGGTAGGCCATGACGGGGTTCATGCGGAGGCTCCCGGTGAAGGCAGGTCGCTGGCGGACCGGCGCGTGATGTGGATCGGCTGCGGCTGCCCGGGTCGGGCCTGACCCTTGGACAAGCAGCCGTCGAAGACCACCGGCTCCGCCCAGGTCTCGTCGATGGGCGCTTCCGCGGCGGGGGCCACCGGTTCGGCCTTCTCACCCGAGAGCTCGATGAGCGCACCCAGCACGCTGGCATATGCGCTCTGCTGGTGCTGCAGGGCTCCGAAGATCGCATTGAAGATGTGGCTCATCTCGCCGAGGAAGGCCCTGGCCTGAGCCGGTGGCTGCGTCGAGACGAACTCCAGCACCGCAGGCAGGTAGTCGGGCAGTTCGCCTTCGGCCAGCACCAGACCCGCGGTCTCGTAGGTCTGCCCGAGGTCGATCATGGCCGGCCCGCGATCGCGGGAATCACCGTGCACGTGCTCGAACAGGTGCAGCGAAGTGGATCGGCCGCGGTCGAATAGCTCCACGTAGTCGGCCTCGACCTGGAGCAGATCGCCCTGCCCCAGCCGCGACATGAGCCCGTCGAGCTCCTGACGACGCGAGAAAGACAGTGCACGCTCCTCCTGCAGCAGCCGGCTCATCTCGAGCAGGTGGCTGCGCAGTTCCGGGCCCGGATAGCCCAGCAGTGCGGCCAGCACGCGCAGTGAGCGCGACATCGGGCGGACGGGGTTCAGGTTGAACATGCTCATATCTCCGCCTTGATGGGAATGGTGCGCTTCTTCTCGCTGCCGAACAGGCTGGTCTCGGTGGTGCCTTCGGAGCATCCGTTGCCGAAGCTGAAGCCGCAGCCGCCGCGCACGTTGAAGGTGTTCTCGGCGTACTCGCGGTGCGTCGTCGGGATCACGAAGCGATCCTCGTAGTTGGCGATGGCCATCACGTGGTACATCTCCTCGACTTCCGCCTGGGTGATGCCCACCTGCTGCAGAACCGCATGGTTCAGGTGCCCGTCCACGTGCTTGCCGCGCTGGTAGGCCCGCATGGCCAGCATGCGTTCGAGCGAGCGCACCACCGGCGCGGTGTCGCCGGCCGTCAGCAGGTTGGCCAGGTACTTCACCGGGATGCGCAGCTGGTTGACATCCGGGATCTCGCCGTTCGTGCCCACGTGCCCGGCGTTGGCCGCAGCACTGATGGGCGACAACGGCGGCACGTACCAGACCATCGGCAGCGTGCGGTACTCCGGGTGCAGCGGCAGCGCCACCTTCCATTGCACGGCCATCTTGTAGACCGGGCTGTTGCGGGCCGCCTCCATCCACTTGTCCGGGATGCCGTCGATCTGCGCCTGCGCGATCACTTTCGGGTCGAACGGGTCGAGGAAGATGTCGAGCTGCGCCTGGTACAGGTCGCGGTCGTGTTCGACGCTCGCCGCTTCCTGGATGCGGTCGGCGTCGTACAGCAGCACGCCCAGGTAGCGGATGCGCCCGACGCAGGTCTCGCTGCAGACCGTGGGCTGCCCGGCTTCGATGCGCGGGTAGCAGAAGATGCACTTCTCGGCCTTGCCGCTCTTCCAGTTGTAGTAGATCTTCTTGTACGGGCAGCCGCTCACGCACATGCGCCAGCCGCGGCACTTGTCCTGGTCGATCAGGACGATGCCGTCTTCCTCGCGCTTGTAGATGCTGCCGCTGGGGCAGCTGGCCACGCAGGCGGGGTTCAGGCAGTGCTCGCACAGCCGCGGCAGGTACATCATGAAGGTGTTCTCGAACTGGCCGAGCATGTCCTTCTGCGCCTGCTCGAAGCCGTCGAGGTTGCTGTCCTTGCTGCGCTTGCTGAACTCACCCCCGAGGATCTCCTCCCAGTTCGGGCCCCAGACGATCTTGTCCATCTGCTTGCCCGTGATCAGGCTGCGCGGCCGCGCCGTGGGCGTGGCGCGCATCTCGGGCGCGGACTGCAGGTGCTGGTAGTCGAACGTGAAGGGCTCGTAGTAATCGTCGATCTCGGGCAGGTTCGGGTTCGCGAAGATGCGCATCAGCAGCTTCCACTTCGCACCCTGGCGCAGTTCGGTCACGCCGTTGGCCTTGCGGTGCCAGCCGCCGTTCCAGCGCGACTGGTTCTCCCATTCCTTCGGGTAGCCGATGCCGGGCTTGGTCTCGACGTTGTTGAACCAGGCGTATTCCATGCCGGGCCGGCTGGTCCACACGTTCTTGCACGTCACCGAGCAGGTGTGGCAACCGATGCACTTGTCGAGGTTCAGCACCATGCCGATCTGGGCGCGGATCTTCATGCGACTTCTCCTTGAGCCTGCACGGGCTTGATCAGTTCGTCGGCCACCGGCGTATCCAGCCAGTCGACCTTGTTCATCTTGCGAACCACCACGAACTCGTCGCGGTTGGTGCCGATGGTTCCGTAGTAGTTGAAGCCGTAGCTGAACTGCGCGTAGCCGCCGATCATGTGCGTGGGCTTGAGCACGATGCGCGTCACCGAGTTGTGGATGCCACCACGAGCGCCAGTGATCTCCGACCCCGGCGTGTTCACGATCTTTTCCTGGGCGTGATACATCATCACCATGCCCGGCTTCACGCGCTGGCTCACCACGGCGCGCGCTGCGATCGCGCCGTTCAGGTTGAACAGCTCGATCCAGTCGTTGTCCTCGATGCCGACTGCCTTCGCGTCGTCCTCGCTGAGCCAGACGCAGGGGCCGCCGCGGCTGAGCGTCAGCATGAGCAGGTTGTCGGTGTAGGTGCTGTGGATGCCCCACTTCTGGTGCGGCGTGATGAAGTTCAGCGCGATCTCGGGGTTGCCGTTCGGCTTGATGCCCTGGATGCCTGCGGTCGTCTTCAGGTCCACCGGGGGCCGATAGCTGGTGAAGCCTTCGCCGAAGGCGATCATCCACGGGTGGTCCATGTAGAACTGCTGGCGGCCCGTCAGCGTGCGCCAGGGGATCATCTCGTGGACGTTGGTGTAGCCCGCGTTATAGGACACCGTCTCGCTCTCGATGCCGCTCCAGGTGGGCGAACTGATGATCTTGCGGGGCTGGGCCTGCACGTCGCGGAAGCGGATCTTCTCGTCCTCGCGGTGGATGGCCAAGTGCGTGTGGTCGCGGCCGGTCTGCTTGCCCAGCGCCTGCCAGGCCTTCACGGCCACGTGGCCGTTGGTCTCGGGTGCGAGTTGCAGGATGACCTCGCACGCGTCGATGTCGGTCTCGATCTTCGGCATGCCGCAGGTCGCGCCCTCGGCCGTCACCAGGCCGCTCAGCTCACCCAGCTGCCGCACCTCCGTCTGCGTGTTCCACGAGATGCCCTTGCCGCCGTTGCCCGCCTTGTTCATCAAGGGGCCGAGCGCCGTGAAGCGCTTGAAGACATTCGGGTAGTCGCGCTCCACCACCACCAGGTTCGGCGCGGTCTTGCCGGGAATGAGTTCGCACTCGCCGCGCTTCCAGTCCTTCACCTCGAAGGGCTGGGCCAGCTCCGATGGGCTGTCGTGCATCAGCGGCATCAGCACCAGTTCGCGCTCCACGCCCAGGTGCCCCACGCAGACCTCGCTGAACTTCTTCGCGAAGCCCTTGTAGATGTCCCAGTCGCTGCGGCTTTGCCAGGCCGGGTCCACCGCAGTCGACAGCGGGTGGATGAACGGGTGCATGTCGCTGGTATTGAGGTCGTTCTTCTCGTACCAGGTGGCCGTGGGCAGCACGATGTCGCTGTACAGGCAGGTGGTGCTCATGCGGAAGTCCAGCGTCACGAGCAGGTCGAGCTTGCCCTCGGGCGCATGCTCGTGCCACACCACTTCCTCGGGCTTGGCTTCCTCGGCGCCCAGGTCCTTGCCCTGCACGCCGTTGCTGGTGCCCAGCAGGTGCTTCAGGAAGTACTCGTGGCCCTTGCCGCTGGAGCCCAGGATGTTGGAGCGCCACACGAACATGTTGCGCGGCCAGTTGTCCGGGTGGTCCGGGTCGGTGCAGCTCATCTTGAGCGAGCCGTCCTTCAGGCCCCGCACGGCGTAGTCGCGGGGCTCCATGCCGGCGGCAGCGGCGTCCTTCACCACCTGCAGCGGGTTGGTCTGCAGCTGCGGCGCGGAAGGCAGCCAGCCCATCCGCTCGGCGCGCACGTTGTAGTCGATCATGCTGCCGCCGTACTTCGACTTGTCGGCCAGCGGCGAGAGCACTTCCTCCATGCCCAGCTTCTCGTAGCGCCACTGGTCGGTGTGCGCGTAGAAGAAGCTGGTGCTGTTCATCTGCCGCGGCGGGCGGATCCAGTCCAGCGCGAAGGCCAGCGCCGTCCAGCCGGTCTGCGGGCGCAGCTTTTCCTGGCCCACGTAGTGCGCCCAGCCGCCGCCGCTCTTGCCGATGCAGCCGCACATCATCAGCATGTTGATGACGCCGCGGTAGTTCATGTCACTGTGGTACCAGTGGTTCATGGCCGCGCCGATGATCACCATCGACTTGCCCTGCGTCTTGTGCGCGTTCTCGGCGAACTGGCGCGCCACGGTGATGAGCTGCTCGCGCGGCGTGCCCGTGATGCGCTCCTGCCAGGCCGGCGTGTAAGGGGTGTCGTCGTCGAAGTTCAGAGCAGCCATCTCCCCTGGCAGGCCGCGCGCGATGCCGTAATTGGCCACCTGCAGGTCGAAGACCGTGGCGACCAGAACTTCACGCTTGTCGCCGGCCTTGCCCAGCGAGATGCGGCGCACGGGCACGGTGCGCACCAGCACGTCGGTGACCTCGTTGTTCGGGAAGTTCTCGCTGACGATGCCGCCGAAGTACGGGAAACCGACCCGGGCGGTCTCGGTGCTCGGGTCCTGGCCTTCCAGGCTGGAGAGTTGCAGCTTTACTTCGTGACCGTGGCGCGCCTCCTTGGCTTCCAGGTTCCACTGGCCTTCGTCGGCCCGCCCATCCGGGCCCCAGCGGAAGCCGATGGCGCCGTTGGGCAGAACGACCT
>CAJAES010000055.1 GCA_903938815.1 uncultured beta proteobacterium | reverse complement strand
TGCGATAGTTGAGGTGGTCATCGTGATTCTCCTGACAAGGTTGGTGGGTCGCACCTCAACCATATCCGGGTCAACCACGGTGGCCACCCCTCTCAGGGCTCCACCCTCTCAGACTTACACCACTTCCTGGGACATCACCCATGGCGGCTTCGGACGCACGGCGTCTGCGCGATCCGGGGGCGGAGAACGCCAACCACAAGGCCTACGAGAATTGTCCAGTGGTGTGAAGCAATGCCGCCAACTGCCCATCATCGGTCACACGATCACCAGCACGCTGAAGCAGCCGTCAGTCCCTGTGCGTTGGGCGATACCATGTGACACTGAGGCCCCTTGGTGGGCTTGACCATCTAAACAAGGCGAAACACTCATGCAATCCTGGCTGATCGAGGGCGTGAGGTTCTGTCTGTGGCCAGCGCGCCGCCTGGTTGTTTGGGGCCACCGCGGGCAGTTGCTTCGCAGCGTGGCAGTCCTTGCGATCAGGCCATTTGCAACCCGGTCGCAGTGGTTGCGTGGCTTGGATCTGGTGCGCCCCATGGATAGACCGCAGCTGACGTTTGCCGCATCGGATTCGATGGTGATGCGGGCCGTCTATTGGTACGGCGTTCAGGGCTACGAAGGCATTCTCAGCACGCTCTGGGAGCGCCTTAGCGCGCGAAGCAGCTCCATCCTGGAAGTTGGCGGCAACGTCGGCCTGTATGCCGTGCTGGGCGGTAGCTTCGCCCAGGGCCGCTACACCGTTCTTGAGCCCCTGCCTCAGGTGGCCGAGCAGGTGCGCATCAACCTGGGTTTGAACAACATCCGCGGTGTAGAGGTTCTGCAGGCGGCCGCCATTCCCATGCTGGAGGAACAGCTGGTGCAGCTCAATGTGCCGGAAGAGGCTGCCGGCATGCCGGTGGGCGCACACTTGGTGGTGGGCTCTGAGGTCAACAGGCGTAGCACCGACCAGATTCTGTCCGTCCAAGGCTTGCCGTTCGCCCGGCTGGCGAAGGATCGGGACCTGATCAAGATCGATGCCGAGGGCATCGAAGCTGCATTGTTGGAGTCGGCAGCGGATGAGATCGAGCGCGCCCGGCCGACTTTGGTGATCGAGGTACTCCCTGAGGCCACCCATCTGGCAGAGCTATTGGGAACCTTGGCTCGGCGCATCGGTTACCGCTTGTACGCGGTTCCGGCCTACGGCAGTGACGAGCTAGTGCGCCTGGACCCGGGTGCGTTCGACAGCCATGTGCCTGCCATGCATCGGTCGAAGGATGTCATCCTGACCGACCTGGACCTGGAAGCGCTGCTCAGAGCGTGACTGCGCATCCGCCCGTCCGCGCCACGGACCGCAGGGTCTGCGCGACACTTTTCGCGTACCGGTCAATCGACTGCTCGGCTACCAGGGTCTGGCGGGCCTGCCGGCCGATACGCACCGAGCTGGCATCGTCGGCCAGATGCCTACGCATCGCTTGGTGCAGGGCGGCGGCGTCACCGGTCGGGACAACCGTCGCTGTGGCGCCGTCACGCACGTAGTCCCGCACCCCACGCGAGGCGCTGACGATGACGTGCCGGCCCATGGCCATCGCTTCCAGCAGGCTGTTGATGCCGCTGGCGTGAACCGTGTCGTGCAATGGCATCACTACCAGCCGCGCGCCGGCGTAAAGCGCCCGAAGGCCGCTGAAGCTGACCCAGTCCGAACGCACCGTCACGTTAGGCGGCAGCGGCTGTTGGATCTTGCGCTTGGTGTGGATCACAACCTGCGCCGGCAATCCTCGGCAGGCTTCGACGAGCGTCTCGAAATCCCGTCCGACATCGTTCCCAACAGCAAAGACGTAGGGCTCTTTCCCGACCGAAGGCGTCACCCTGTTCGGATCGAAAAAGTCGGTGTCGATGCGGTGGGGGATGAAGCTCGCGGGCACCCGGTCGCCGAACTGCCCGCGCAGGTATTCGAGCTGGACCGTGCCATAGACAACCACATGTTGCGCCCAAGGCAAGACTTGGCGGTGCAGTGCCATGCGGCGCGGATAACCGGCGTCCAGGGCGGGGTCGATCACTACCACCGGCTTGCGCAGCCGCAACAGCCGCTTGACCCATGTGAAAAGCAGCACCGAGGAGCTGTCGATGCCTACCAGCACGTCATACCGACGGTAGTGCCACAGCTGGCGCAGCAACCGCCACGGGTCGAGGCCAGCCAACATGCTGCCCCGACTAAATAGCGGATTCAGCCACTGTGGGCTGGCTTCCAGCACGCTGACATCTATGCCATGGGCGGGTAGCCGGCTTAGGCCATCCATTTCTTCGTAAGTGTCGGTGCCGGCGGCGCTTACGCGGATGCGCTGCAACCGAGGCGCAGGCCAGTTGATGGCGACGCAAAGTTTGCGCGTGGGCGGGTGAGTCGTCATGCGTGGGTGTTGCAGTGTGGCGGGCATGCACGGTGCCCGGATCAGACGACCACCGCTCATGCGCGGCTGGTCATCACCAAAAACGTTCAGAAACAAATGCCCGACATACGGACCTTCGGCAGCGCCTGCGAGTGCCGACATGTAAGGGGAGGAGTCTGCCAGCTTGCTGCCCAAGATCGTGCCCCATCATCGGACTGAGGTCCTCATTTCGCATGGGTTGGAGAATTGCTGCTCGCTGCCTTGGCTTGTTTGAGTGTGTGCGGAGACCCGGCGCAGGCGCTGGCATCCGCGATGGGCGCTGAAACGCTCTTGCTGTCTATGAGGACCGGCCGTCGCGTCGGGAGGTGAAGATGTTCAGGCTGAAACAGACATTTGCAGGGCTCATGCTCGCCCTGGGCCTGGCGGCTTGCGGAGGTGGCGGCGGTTCGACTGCCGCGGAGACGCCTGTCAGCGGGGGCACACCGCCCCTGACGACCGCACCACCGACGCCAACGCCGCCGCCGCCGCCGCCGCCGCCGCCCGTTCCGGTACCGCCGCCGGCCCCGCTGCCCATTTCTGCCCCACCCAACGCAACCAACGCCCTGGCGTTGACCAATGTGTCCGGCGCAGCGCTGGTCGGATGGCCCCTTCAGTTCGGGCGGCTGTTCAAGCAAGGCGAGATCCGCAATGTGCCGGGCGTCTTCGCTAACGGCACAGCTGTGACCTCTCAGGCTGACGTTACCCAGCGGTGGGCTGATGGCTCCGTCCGTTTCGCCGTCATGTCTGTCGTGGTGCCGTCCCTCCCCGCCGGTACGCGGACCTCGATCACCTTCGGCTCGACGACCAGCAGCAGCGGTAGCCTGAGTGTCGACCAACTCTTGACGCAGTTCCCCGAACTGGACCTGCAGATCGTGGCCAGCCAAGCTGGCGTGCGGCGCACCGTGAGCGCGCGCGACATGATCCGTGCCGGCAGCTACCAATGGCTGGCGAACGGGCCGCTTCGGTACGAACTGCTGGTGGGCGACCATGTGAACCGCTCCCAGGACTTCGGCTTCGACGTCTACAAGAACTTTCGGCCCACGTTCACCGTGACCCTGTGGCCCACCGTCGGCAAGGCGCGCGTGCGTGCCGTGATGGAGGCGCCCAACCTCGACGCACTCAAGAGCGAGACCTATGACGTGAGCATCCTGTCGGGCGTCACGGCACCGCAGATGGTGCTCAACCAGTTGGCCGTCCGGCACGATTTCGGAGCCCGCTGGACGCGCAGCTTCTGGTTCGGCGGCGAGCCAGAGGCAAAAGTCAACGTAGACCACGGCGTGGCCTACCTGGCATCGACCGGCATCATCCCGAACTACGACCCTGCCAACACTGTCCCGGCATCTGTAATTGACGGCTTCTGGGCACGTTGGCAGGGCGTCAGCAGGGGTCTGTTTGAACCTGGCATGTGGACCACCTATATGCCGACCACTGGCATGCGTGACGACATCGGGCCAATGCCAGGGTTTGTAGAGCGTTGGCTGAGCAGCGGGGACTGGCGCATGCGCGAGATCGCGCTCACGAGTGCAGACCTGGCAGGCGCATGGCGGCTGCACTTCCGCGAGCACGACGGCAACCTGCGCTTCGACCGCGAGGGTCAGGTCGCGGCGCCTGGCATGCCGATGTCCATCAACGCCCACCCGCAACTCTGGTTCCCGAACAACAACGGTGCGTACGAAGGCGCGATCGGCTCGTCCTACAACCAGTCGGGTGGCTTCAACTGGACATCCGACGGCGCGCATCAACCGGAACCCTTCGCTGTACCCTACCTTCTCACGGGCGACGGCTACTACTTGGAATCGCTGCAACTCTGGGCTGCGACCCACGCGCTGAGCTACGCACCCGGCGCCTATGGCCGCGGTGCGGCCGGCTATGCCGGCATCACGGATCAGGTTCGCGGCAACGCATGGGCCTTCCGCAGCCGGTCTCTTGCGGCTGCACTTTCCGCCGACGGTACGCCACAGAAACGGTACTTCCACCAGATCGTGGACGATGCCCTGGCCTATTGGGTGGGGCAGCGCAACGTCGACGACGCCCGGTTGGCCAGCCATCCCAACCGTGTGTGGGGCGCTGCGAACTACCCGGCTGACTGGTCGCCGCTTCGCTTCTGGTACAAGGATTCCAGCCGCACCTCCGCGTTCTGGCAGGAAGCCTTCTTCGTCATGCAACTGGGCATCGCACGGGATCTGGGCATGCCAGTGACGCCGCTCCTGGCCGAGTACCAGAAGGTCATCACGGGTTTACCCAATGCTGCGGGCGTCGATTCGCGGCTTCTCGGCCTGTATTACGCCTTCAACCAGGACCCAGCCCCCACCTACACGTGGCACCAGACCTGGGCGGAGTTTGCGGCCAAGAACGTGGCCGAGCAGTCCACTGCTGTGGACAACGCGGTTAAGTCCTTCGAGATGCAAGGTGACCCGTTCTACCCCGTAGCCGTAACGGCAGCCGGGTCCACGCTGACCTCGTTCGACGGTGGTCTGGTGGCTTGGCATTGGCTCAAAGGCAAGGTTCACGACAAGCTGGATATGTCAGGCGACTACCGCCGTTGGAAGCTGTTGCCGCGCGCCGACACGCCGCCAGCGCCACCGGTGCCCTGAGCCTGAGCACTGCTGAAAGACTTCCATCTAGGCGGCCCGTGGCAACGCGGGCCGCCTACTCCTATGCGGTTTCAGCGACCCGTGCTGACCTTGAACTGCGAGAGCAGCACGTAGGCTAGGGCCCTGAGCCAGCGGTGGCCCATGGTCATCGAACGCCAGAACTCCGACCGCGCGATGCGTGGGTCGCCCCGCCAGTAGTGCACATAGCCATGGCTGAAGTGCAGGGCTGCCATCCGGCGACGGAATGCCGTTGTACTCAAGCCCGAACTGGCCGGACCGGTCAAGCCCCATCGGGCCTTGGCCATGTTCAGCAGGGTCGTGTGCACGTTTTCGGCCGGAAGGCGCCGCTGCGTCGCACTGTCGCCGTGGATGCGGTAGAGAGCGACGATCGCGTCCAGACTGTGCATTTCCGCCACGCGCGAGGTGCGAATCCAAAAATCGTGGTCTTCGCCCAGACGCATGTCTTCCCGGAAGCCGCCGATCTGCTCGTAAACCGAACGCCTAATAAGCGCCGTGTTCATGCCTACCAGCAAGCCGTCCAGCAGGCGCGCATACAGCCAGCCTGAGCGCTCATGCTCGGCTTTGTCGACGTCATGGCAGTCGGTGGTCAGGGTGTCTGCGGCAGGAAAGCTGCCGGCTGCGTCGGCGTACCAGCGGCAATAGCGGCCGAACACCATGCCCACCTGGGGATGCCGATCAAAGTAGGCAACCTGTGCCGCAAGCTTGCCCGGGCACCATACGTCGTCGGCATCCAGGAAGGCTAGCAGTTGACCACGGGCCATGGCCATGCCTGTGTTGCGCGCGAAGGAAACGCCTCGTCCCTCTAGCCGGACCACACGTACTCGCGTATCTAACGCCTCCAGTGATCCATAGTCGAAGTCGGTAGAACCGTCGTCCACCAAGACGATCTCCAGGTCGTTGAAGCTCTGGTCAACCACACTGCGCAGCGCTTCATGGATGTAATCCTTGCCGTTGCGTACCGGGATGATCACCGACACCTTGGGTGCGGGCTTGGACAGCGCGTTCATGGCGACACCTCATGGTCTAGCGCGAGCAACCCCGCACCGCGGAGTGCCTGCGACGGTGAGGCGAGTCTGAGTTCTTTCAGCGCTTGTAGCAGTTGCCGTAGGCTGTGGCGGATCTGGAGCAGTTGGTCCAGCACCCGGGGCGCCAGCTCTAGGGGTAGCGAGGCTGGCAGCGGCTGTGCGGCCACACAGCAGTCAGAGCCGGTCATCACCACGAAAGGTCTGAAGTGTGTGCGGCCGCAGGCCAAGCTGATATTCGATACACCAAGACAATAGCCCATGATGCATGAGTGCTGCTTGCCGCTTACATGCACGTCCAGCTGACGGTAGTTGCGTGCCAGTTCCGATGGCATGCCGTAGGGCAGCGTCATCATCAGTTCCTGCATGCCGAATAATGCGGGCAGCACGTTAGAGCATTCGAAGTGCGAGATGAATTGGTAGTCGCAATCCATCTGTAGCTGGCACCCGGGCCGATGCTGTATGCCCAAGTGAGGGGCAGGTGGCAGCTGAGTGTCCCAACCGTAGTTCATGAAATGAGGCACCCGTTGTTGTGAAAGTCGACGGGCAGTTGCACGGTCAAGAGGTGTCATCTTCTGATCACCTGCTGTAATCTTTCACGGGCCATCGACTCGATGCCTTCTGGCCGCCCGATGAGCCACCAGCCCAGCAAGCTGGCGCCGGCATAGACCAGAACGGTAAGGGCGATGCCTGTGGGCAGGCGCAAGAACAGCGTGTCGATGTGGGCCACCGCCCAACTGCCTGCGGCCAGCGCCAGTCCGAACGACAGTACCGGGCGCAGAACCGCCAGCAGGAGGCCCTTCGGTGCCACGCCCCCCTGGCTGGCCACCTGCCAGACCAAGTGGCCGCCATTCGTCACGCTGGCGATCAGCCGAGCGTAGACCAGACCCATCAGCCCCGCCCAGGGCACCAGGACGAGTGCCGCCAGCACGAAGACGACAAACTCCGCCCAGACCGACGTGCTCTGCGAGCGGGTCTCGCCTATTAGTGTCAGGTAGCTGCGCAACGGCATACCGGCCGTTTGCGCGCTGGAGATCACGGCAAACCAGGCCACGTAGACCGCTGCCGCCTGCCATTTGTCGCCCAGGATCAGCACCGTCAGGTCTGGCGCCGCGACGGCGAAAGTGGCCGAGAGACCCCAGATCAGGCCGTTCACGGTGGCCAGGACCTTGATCAAGGCGCTGTGCAGGCGCACCGTGTCCTCCCTGATCGAAGCCAGTACCGGCAGCAGCGCGCGCAGCACCGCCGGGCCGATTTCCTGCACTGGCATCGAGCCCAGGTCGGCACCCACGTTGTAGAGACCGTACTCGTGTGTGCTTGCGATGCGGCCGGCGACGATCTCGTCACCCTTGCGCAGCACGAAGGTGCCCATATTGGCGAGCATCAGCCACTTGGTGATGCGCCAGATCTCGCTGATGCCGGAGGTGCACCAGCGCGGGCGGTAGATATGCAAGCTATAGCTGAGCACCACGCTCGCAATCTGGCCCGAGAGGATGCCGATCACCAGCGCCCGGTAGTCGCCCAGCCACCAGGCGCTGCCCAACGTGGCGGCCACACTCGCCAGCTTGGCATACACGTTGATCCTGAAATCGACGCTGAATTGATAGTTTTTCAGCGCGAGTGTCGGGCCGATGTTGGTCAGGCCTGTCAGCAGCATGCCGCCGGCAAAGGCCCACAACAGCAGCTGCAGCCTCTGCTCGTTGAAGAACATGGCCGCCACCGGGCTTAGGGCCAGGATCAAGCCGGCGGTGGCGACACACTGAAGTAGCCGCAGCGTCCAGGCCGAGTCGATCTCCTCGCGCGTCACCTCGGCCTTGCGCAGCAGCGCGGTGGCGGCGCCCACGTCCATGAAGGCCTGCAGGCCGGCCACCACCAGCGTCGCCAGGGCTACCAGGCCGTAGTCCTCCGGCACCAGCAGCCGGGCCATGATGACGGTGTTCAGGAAGCCGATGCCCTTGATGCTCCATCGAGTCATTACGGTCCACAGCGCCCCTCTGATCAGGGCAGTGCGCGGGCTGGGAGATTCGGGCATGAAGGTTCGAAGGGGCAGTCGGGCGGCGCTTAACAGGGGCCGCAGCGGGGGGAACCCGTCAGGCGATGGCATTTGATTGTGCCGGTGGCGCGAACACAGGGGCTGGCCGGTCTCTCGACCCGGCCGTGTAAGCGTCAGATACGGCACAGTCGCCAAGCCCGTGTCCGTGAGCCAAGTCAGAGCTTGTGCTGCAGGTTGGCCTGCGCGTCGCCGCGGTCGCGGCGCAGCAGGCACGCGCCAGCCGCGGTAATGTCCCGAGACGTGGTGTAAGTCGTCAACCCGGACAGGTTGAGATACACATGCTCAGCGCGGCACAGCCGAGAGCCGAGTGGGCACAGTATCGCTGACGGTCTGCAGGCCCTCAAGCTGCATGTAGCGCCGGTTC
>CAJAES010000054.1 GCA_903938815.1 uncultured beta proteobacterium | reverse complement strand
GCTCGAGAACCTGGCGCTGCTGGCCTTCAAGTCGGACACCCGCTCCATCGAGACGGCCTACACGCTGTCGACGGTGCAGATCGGCCCGGCCTTCATCGCCGTGCCCAAGCTCGTGGCCTTCGGCGGCGCGCTGGTGTCGGCGGCGCTGCTGATGCTCGTGATCACGCGCACCGACCTGGGCCGCGCCATCCGCGCGGTGGCCAAGGAAAAGCAGGGCGCGCGGCTGATGGGCATCGACGTGGACCATGTCTACGCCATGTGCTTCGGCATCGGCCTGGCCTGCCTGGGCGCGGCGGCCTGCTTCCTGCTGCCGGCCTACTACGTGAACCCGCAGGTGGGTTCGGGCTTCGTGCTGGTGGCCTTCACCATCGTGGTGCTGGGCGGCATGGGCAGCTTCGCGGGGGCGCTCATCGGCGGGCTGCTGATCGGCGTCGTCGAATCCATCGGCGGCCTGGTGCTGGGTGAATCGCTGGGGCAGATCGGCATCTTCGTGATCTTCATCGCCGTGCTGCTGCTGCGCCCGCAGGGCCTGTTCGGGGCCAAGGCATGAAGGACGTCATCGGCATCGCCGTCTTCGCCGCCGTCATCGGCGCGCTCACGCTGGTGGTGGATTCCGGCGTGTGGCTCACCTTCCTGATGCTCACGTTGTATGCGGCGCTGCTGGCGCAGGCCTGGAACATCCTGGGCGGCTACGGCGGGCAGTTCAGTTTCGGGCACGCGGTGTTCTTCGGCACCGGCGCCTACGTGCAGGCGATGGCGCAGCTGCAGGGCGGCATGAACGCCTGGCTGGCGCTGCTGCTGGCCATTGCGGCGGCGGCGGCGGTGGGGGCCTTCATCGGGGCGATGGCGTTCCGCTACGGCCTGAAGGGCTCGTACTTCGCGCTCGTCACGCTGGCATTCGCGGAGGTGTTCCGCATCGTTGCGCTGTCGGTCGATTTCACCGGCGGCGGCGTGGGCCTGATGGTGCCGCTGAAGGAATCGGCGGCCAACATGCAGTTCGCTTCGCGCAAGGGCTACATCGCGCTGATGCTCGGCTTCGTGGTGGCGGCGCTGCTCGTGACGGCCTGGCTGCGCCAGTCGCGCTTCGGCGCGCGCCTGCAGGCCGTGCGCGACAACGAGGACGCCGCCCGCGCCGTGGGCGTGGACCCGTTCCGCACCAAGCTCGGCGCCACCGTGCTGTCCGGCGGCTTCACGGGCGCGGCCGGCGCCTTCTATGTGCAGGTGTTCCAGTACATCGACCCGGGCATCGCGTTCGGGCCGCACGTGTCGGTGGAGGCCCTGGTGGCGGCCATCGTCGGCGGCATGGGCACGCTGTGGGGGCCCGTCCTCGGCGCGCTGGTGCTGCACACGCTGGCCGACCTCACGCGCAACCTCTTCGGTGAGCTGCCCGGCATCAACCTCGTCATCTACGGCGTGGTGCTGGTGCTCATCATCATGTTCATGCCGCGCGGCATTGCCGGGCTCTGGAATCAATGGAAACAGCGCCGCTCCTGAGCTTGAAGGAGCTCTCCATCGCGTTCGGCGGCTTGCGCGCCGTGCAGCGCGTGAGCCTGGACGTGATGCCGGGCACGCTGACCGCGCTGATCGGCCCCAACGGCGCCGGCAAGACCACGCTCTTCGCGCTGATGTCGGGCTTCCTGAAGCCCGACAGCGGCAGCGTGCGCTTCGAAGGGGCCGACATCACCGGCCGCGCGCCGCACCTGAATGCGCGCGCCGGCATGGCGCGCACCTTCCAGATCGTGCAGCCCTTCGCGGCCCAGACCGTGCGCGAGAACATCGCGGTGGGCTCGCACCTGCACCTGGCCAGCCGCGCCGCCGCGCTGGCCGATGCCGAGCAGGTGGCCGGGCGCGTGGGCCTGGCCCCGCAGCTCGACAAGCCCGCGGCCGACCTCACCGTGGCCGGCCGCAAGCGGCTGGAGCTGGCGCGCGCGCTGGCCACGCGGCCGAAGCTGCTGTTGCTGGACGAGGTGCTGGCGGGCCTGAACCCGCAGGAAATTGCCGAGATGATCCCGGTGGTGCGCAGCATCGCGGCGGGCGGCATCACGGTGCTGATGATCGAGCACGTGATGCAGGCGGTGATGAACCTCGCCGGCCACGTGTGGGTGCTGGCCCAGGGCGAGCTGATTGCCGCCGGCTCGCCCACCGAAGTGACGCGCGACGAACGCGTCATCGAGGCCTACCTCGGCCCGGGTGCCGCCAAGCGCCTGCGGGAGACGGGCGAATGAGCACGCCCTTGCTGCAGGTGGATGACCTGGCCAGCGGCTACGGCCGCGTGGAAGTGCTGCGCGGCGTGAGCCTGACCGTGAACCCGGGCGAGATCGTCGCGCTGCTGGGCAGCAACGGCGCGGGCAAGTCCACCCTCAACAACACCGTCAGCGGCCTGGTGCCCGCCTGGCGCGGGCGCGTGCGCTTCGACGGCGTGGACCTTACCAACGCGCACTACCGCACGGTGGTGCAGGCGGGGCTGATCCAGGTGCCCGAAGGCCGGCGCGTGTTTCCGAACCTGACGGTGCTGGAGAACCTCGAGCTCGGCGCCTTCGCCCGTGCGCGCGAGCGCCGCAGCGCCAACCTCGAGCGCGTGCTGGCCACCTTCCCGCGGCTGGCAGAACGCCTGAAGCAGCTCGCCGGCACCATGAGCGGCGGCGAGCAGCAGATGGTGGCCATCGGCCGCGGGCTGATGGCCGAGCCCCGGCTGCTGATCCTCGACGAGCCCTCGCTCGGCCTGTCGCCCCTGCTGGTGGAGGAGATGTTCTCGCTCATCCGTCGCCTGCACGGCGACGGGCTGTCGGTGCTGCTGGTCGAGCAGAACGTGGCGCAGTCGCTGGACATCGCGCAGCGGGCCTATGTGCTGGAAAACGGCAGCCTGCGCTTCACCGGCACGCCCGCCGAGCTGCTGGCCAGCCGCGAGCTCAAGCAGGCCTACCTGGGGATGTGAGCGTGCCTTCCAGGAACGCCATCCCCGCCAGCACGGCGAACGCGCCCAGCACCCTCGCGCAGAAGCTGATCGCCCGCGCCAGCGGCCGCGCGTCGGTGCTGCCCGGCGAGATCGTCACCTGCCGGGTCGACCTGGCCATGTTCCACGACTCCTCCGGCCCGCGCCGCCTGAAGCCGATGCTGGAAGAGCTGGGCGCGCAGATCTGGGACAAGCAGCGCGTGGTGCTGGTGATCGATCACTACGTGCCCGAGGCCGACGAGGAATCGCGCCGCATCGTGCGCATCGCGCGCGAGTGGGCCGCCGACCAGCAGCTGCCGCACGTCTACGACACCCAGGGCATCTGCCACGTGGTGGTGCCGCAGCACGGGCACCTGAAGCCCGGCATGTTCTGCGTGGGCGGCGATTCGCACTCGCCCACCGGCGGCGCCTTCGGCACCTACATGTTCGGCATCGGCGCCACCGAGATGCTGGGCGTGGTGGTCACGGGCGAGATCTGGCTGCGCGTGCCGCAGACGATCTTCATGCGCTGGAGCGGGCGTCTGGCGCGCGGTGTCTCGGCCAAGGACATGATGCTCGCGATGATCGGGCGCTTCGGCATGAACGGCGGGCAGTACCAGGCCGTGGAGTTCTGCGGCGAGGCCGTGCAGGCGCTGCCCATGTCCGAGCGCATGACCCTGTGCAACATGAGCGCCGAGCTGGGTTCGCAGGTGGGCCTGGTGGCGCCCGACCACATCACGCGCGATTGGCTGGCCGCGCACGGTGCGCCCGGCGTGGACACCGCGCCCTGGCACAGCGACGAGGATTCGCCCGGCGTGCGCCACGCGTTCGATGCATCGACGCTGGCGCCGCAGGTGGCGCTGCCGCACAGCCCGGCCAACGTGCGCGCTGTCGATGACCTGGAGCCCACGCGCATCGACGTGGCCTACATCGGCGCCTGCACAGGCGCCAAGCTCGACGACCTGCGTGCCGCGGCGCGCGTGCTGGCCGGCTACCACGTGGCGCCACACGTGCAGCTGCTGGTGGCCCCGGCCAGCCTGCGGGACCGCGAGATCGCCGAGCGCGAAGGCATTCTGAACCGCCTGCGCGAGGCCGGCGCCACGCTGCTGCCCACCACCTGCGGCGCCTGCGCCGGCTACGGCGCGGCCATTCCCGAGGGCAGCACCGTCATCAGCTCCACGGCGCGCAACTTCAAGGGCCGCATGGGCGCGGGCACGGCGCAGGTCTATCTGGGCTCGCCCTACACCGTGGCCGCCTCGGCGCTGGCGGGGCGCATCGCGGACGCGCGGGAGTTCCTGGCATGAGAACCTGGCGCCTGCCGCCCGACATCGACACCGACCAGCTCGCGCCCGGCGCCACGATGAAGTTCGGCATCGACGTGGTGGCCCGCCACTGCCTGGAGGCCGTTCGCCCCGACTTCGCCGGCGGCGTGCAGCGCGGCGACGTCGTCGTCGCGGGCGCCGGCTTCGGCATCGGCTCCTCGCGCGAACAGGCGGCCAGCGTGCTGGTGCACCTGGGCGTGGCGGCGGTGGTCGCACCCTCGTTTTCCGGGCTGTACTTCCGCAATGCGTTCAACGTCGGCCTGCTGCTGCTGACCTGCCCGCGCGCCGCGGACATCGCCGACGGCGAGGCCATCACCTTTGACGCCCGCGAAGGCCACATCACCCGTGCCGACGGCAGCCTGCTGCCCGTCGAGCCCATTCCCGGCTTCCTGCTCGACATGGTCGATGCGGGCGGCCTGCTCCCGCAACTGAAGAAGAGGTTCGCGTGACCACTCCCGAATTCGACCTGATCCTGAAGAACGTCCGCGTCGTGCGCCCGCACGGCAACGTGGTGTTCGATGCCGACATCGCCGTCAAGGACGGCCGCTTCGCGAAGGTGGCGCCCGGGCTCGACCCCGCGCGCGCCAAGGTGGTGGAAGACGGCCGCGGCCGCCTGGCCTTCCCCGGCGTGGTGGACGCGCACATGCACAGCGGCATCTACTCGCCGCTGGCCGAGGACGCCGTCACCGAATCCAAGGCCGCGGCCATGGGCGGCGTGACCTCGTCGCTGAACTACTTCCGCACGGGCCAGTACTACCTGAACAAGGGCGGCTCCTACGCGAAGTTCTTCCCCGAGGTGCTGAAGATCTCGAAGAACCGCTTCCACGTGGACTACGGCTTCCACCTCGCGCCGATGGACAGAAAGCACATCGAGGAGATTCCCATGCTGATCGAGAAGCATGGTGTCTCCAGCTTCAAGATCTTCATGTTCTACGGCTCGCACGGCCTGCATGGCAAGAGCGATTCGCAGCGCGATTTCCTGATGATCGGCGAGGACGAGCGCTACGACCTCGCGCACTTCGAGTTCATCATGCGCGGGCTGCAGGCCGCACGAGAGGCCATGCCCGACAAGGCGCGCCAGATCTCGCTGAGCCTGCACTGCGAGACGGCGGAGATCATGACCGCCTACACGAAGATCGTCGAAAAGGACAAGTCGCTGAAGGGGCTGGCGGCGTACAGCGCCTCGCGCCCGCAGCACTCCGAGGGCCTGGCGGTCTTCATCGCCGCCTACTTGGCCAACGAGACCGCGCTGCCCAACATCAACCTGCTGCACCTGAGCTCGCGCAAGGCCGTGCAGGCCGCGCTGATGATGGCCGATGTCTTCCCGCACATCGACTTCAAGCGCGAGGTGACCATCGGCCACCTGATGCTCGACACCAGCTCCAAGGCCGCCGAGTTCGCCAAGGTGAACCCGCCGATCCGCCCGCGCGAGGACGTGGAATTCCTGTGGGAAGCGCTGCTCGCCGGCGAGCTGGACTGGGTGGTCTCCGACCACGCCTGCTGCCGCCAGGAACTGAAGATTCCGCGCCACTACTTCGGCAACATCTGGATGGCCAAGAGCGGCTTCGGCGGCACCGAGTACCTGCTGCCGGCGCTGGTGAGCGAAGGCACGAAGCGCGGCATGGGCTACAACCACATGGCCCGCGTGACGAGCTGGAACCCGGCGCAGCGCTACGGCCTGAACCACAAGGGCGACATCGCCGAGGGCTTCGACGCCGACATCGCGCTCGTCGACCCCGCCAGCACCTGGAGCGTGCGCGCCGCCGAGTCGCCGTCGACGCAGGGCTACACGCCCTTCGAGGGCCTGGAGATGTCCGCCAAGGTCACCACCACCTTCCTGCGTGGCATGAAGATCTACGAGAACGGCGAAGTGCTGGGCAAGCCGCGCGGGCAGTACCTGCACCGTCCGACGGCGTGAACCCGGCCGAGATCTGGGGCGACGCCCCGGCCAGGGAACCGGCGGGCGTGGCCGCTCCAGCTCCCACGCCCACGCCCGCGCCTGTCCCCACCGCGTTCGACATCCCGGTCGCCATCGTCGGCGCCGGCGCCTGCGGCCTGACGGCGGCCACCGCGCTGCGCGAGGCGGGCATCGACTGCCTGCTCATCGAGCGCGATGCAGCGCCTGCAGGCTCCACCGCGCTGTCCAGCGGCTTCATTCCCGCGGCTGGCACACGCTGGCAGCGCGAGGCCGGCGTGGCCGACAGCCCCGAAGCCTTTGCTGCCGACATCCAGGCCAAGGCGCGCGGCCGCGCGGCGCCGCACCTGGTGCGCGCCTACACCGAGGCCGGCGCGCCCGCGCTGGACCTGCTGGCGCGCCACGGTGTCGAGTTCGAGCTGCTCGACGGCTTTCTCTACCCCGGCCACCACGCGCGCCGCATGCACGCGCTGCGCGAGCGCACCGGCGCGGCGCTGATGGCGGCGCTGCAGCGGGCGGCGCAGGCGCAGATCCTGACCGAGGCGCGCGCGAGCGGCCTGGCGCCGCACGGCAGTGGCTGGCGGCTCACGCTCACACGGCGCGATGGCGCGGAGGAGCAGCTCACCTGCGCCGCGCTGCTGCTGGCCTGCAACGGCTTCGGCGGCGCGCCCGCGATGGTGCGCGATCTGCTGCCCGAGATGCGCGACGCGCTCTTCGCGGGCCACGCCGGCAACGACGGCACGGCCATCGCCCTGGGCCGGGCCGTCGGCGCGGCCACCGCCGACCTGGGTGGCTACCAGGGCCACGGCTCCTGGGTGGTGCCGCAGGGCGCGCTCATGACCTGGGCCGTGATGATGCAGGGCGGTGTGCAGCTCAACGCCGAAGGCCGGCGCTTCCACGACGAGACCGCCGGCTACAGCGAAGCCGCCGTGCACGTGCTGGCGCAGCCCGGCGGCACGGCCTGGAACGTTTTCAGTGCCGCGCAGCTGGCGCTGGCGCGCGAGTTCCCCGATTTCCGCGAGGCCGAAGCCGCTGGCGCGCTGCGCGAAGCGGCCGACCTCGCCGCGCTGGCGCGCCTGATCGGCTGCGAGCGCATCGACCTGGGCGGCGCCGCCCTGAGCGCGCCGTTCTACGCCGTGCGCGTGACCGGCGCGCTCTTCCACACCCAGGGCGGCCTGGACATCGACGACCACTGCCGCGTCCGCCGCGCCGATGGCGGTACCTTCCCCACGCTCTGGGCCGCAGGCGGCGCCGCGCGCGGTGTCTCGGGCGACGCCGTCTGGGGCTACCTGTCCGGCAACGGCCTGCTCAGCGCCGTGGCCGGCGGCTGGATCGCCGCCCGTTCCATCGTGGAGACTCTGTCGTGAAACAACGCCTGGCCGAACCCCGCCCGCTGCTGGCCCCCGGCGTCTACGACGCGCTCTCGGCGCTGATCGCCGAGCAGGCCGGCTTCGAGGCGCTGTACCTCTCCGGGGCCTCCATCGCGTACACGCGGCTCGGCCGCAGCGACGTGGGCCTGACCACCTTCCCCGAGGTGCAGGACACCCTGGCGCGCATCACCGAGCGCGTGCGCACGCCCGTCATCGTGGACGGTGACACCGGCTTCGGCAACGCGCTGAACGTGCAGCGCACGGTGCGAGGCTTCGAGCGCGCGGGCGCGGCCATGGTGCAGCTGGAGGACCAGACCTTCCCCAAGCGCTGCGGCCACCTCGAGGGCAAGGCCGTGGTGCCGGTGGCCGAGATGTGCGGCAAGCTGCGCGCCGCGCTCGATGCGCGCGAGCGCACGCTCATCCTCGCCCGCACCGATGCGCTGGCAGTGGAGGGCCTGGACGCTGCACTCGACCGCGCCGAGGCCTATCTGGACTGCGGCGTGGACGCACTCTTCATCGAGGCCCTGCGCACCCCCGCGCAGATGGACGCCGCCTGCGCGCGCTTCGCGCACCGCGTGCCGCTGCTGGCCAACATGGTCGAAGGCGGGCAGACGCCCGTGCAGTCGGCCGCCGAACTGGGCGAGCGCGGCTTTCGCATCGTCATCTTCCCCGGCGGCACCGCGCGCGCCGTGGCGCACACGCTGCAGGGCTACTACGCCAGCCTCGCGCAACAGGGCACCACCGCGCCCTGGCGCGAGCGCATGCTCGATTTCGACGGCCTGAATGCCGTGATCGGCACGCCCGAGCTGCTGGCCGACGGCCGGCGGTACGAGTAGGCGCCGGCGCATGGATCGTCCCGTCCGGTCGGCACGGGTCACGTTATGAAGCAGGAGATCGTCAGCGCGTCGAAAGTGGTCGTGCTGGCGGTGCGCCACCAGCGTGAAGAGGACTATCACTGACGTCGATCCTGGCAATACCCTGGACCCAGGCCCGGAAGAGGCCTGCCGGGCTGTCGGGTGCGACGGACTTGCGGGTGCAGACGTAGTAGCCGCGCCCGGTGGAGGCCGTCAACGCGAAAGGGCGCACGAGTTCGCCGGTGGCCAGCTCGCGCTCCACGAGGCAGGTCTGAACCACGGCCACGCCCATGCCGGAACTGGCGGCGACGATCATGTTGCTGGCGAGATCGAACCCACCACCGAGCTTGACCTTCTCGCCGGCCACTCCGGCCGCTTCGAGCCAGAGCGCCCAGTTGCCGGGAAAGTTGGTGTGATGAAGCAGTGACTCCCGCAGCACGCCCGCCGGAGCCCTCAGCCGCTGGGCGATGGCCGGCGTGCACACCGGCGTGATCTCGCGGCCCAGCAGATAGCGTGCGCCGATGTCGCGAGGCCACGGCCGGCCCGCGCGCTTGATCTCGATCCAGACGTCGATGTCTTCGACCCAGGATGTCTCCTCGCGGCGTGATTGCCGCAGTTCGATGTCGATGTCGGGATGCTGGGCCTGGAACTGGCTGAGCCGCGGCATGAGCCAGCGCGTACCCAGGCTCGCGACCGCGCACAGGCGCAGGGAGCGGCGCCCTTCGTGAGACGCCTGCCGAAGCTCCGCGAAGGCGTGCTCGATCGCGTCGACGCTGCCCTCGATGCGTTCTTGCAGGTCGAGCGCGCGCGCCGTGGGCAGCACGCCCTGTGCCCGGCGTTCGAACAGCGGGAAGCCCAGGTGCTTTTCAAGGCGTGCGATGGCCCGGCTCACGGCAGCCTGCGTCACGCACAGCTGCTCCGCGGCGCTGCGCATCGACCCCGTCCTGCAGACGACGAGAAAGGCATGCAGCTCGACCATCGAGCCCGATTGCAATTTCATGTTGATGACATTATGGCAACACCCCAGGCGAATTTGTCGCTGGCGGGCGGGTGCATCGCTCGGTACGCTGGGTGCACGATTTCAAGGATGAGTACCGCTTGTACATCCCGTCACCTCTGTCCATCGTCGCGCCTTCGGCCGAGCCCATCGCCCTGGTCTGCGACTCGCCGCACAGCGGTACCGCGTATCCGGACGACTTCGGCTACGCCGTCGCCCTGGCGGACCTGCGCCGATGCGAGGACACGCATGTCGACGGCCTCTGGAGCGGCGTGCCCGAGGTCGGCGGCGCGTTGCTTCACGCGCACTTTCCGCGCAGCTACATCGATGCCAACCGGGCCTGTACCGACATCGAGGCAGCGCTGCTCAGCGAGCCGTGGCCGGGCGAGCTTCACCCGTCGGACCGATGCACCCGGCTGGGCAACGGCCTGCTCTACAGCAAGACGACCACGCTCGCGCCGATCTATGCCCGCCTGCTGGGTGTCGACGAGGTGCGCCACCGCATCGAGCACTATTGGCTGCCCTATCGCGAAGCGCTGCGCGCGCTCATCGATCAGACCCGATCCCGCCATGGCCGGGCGTGGCACCTGAATCTGCACTCGATGCCCAGCAATGCCTTCGAGCGGCTGGGCCTCAGCAGCGACAGGCCGCTGGCCGACGTGGTGCTGGGTGATCTTCGCGGTGTCAGCTGCTCGGCGGCGTTCACGCGCTGCGTGGCCGAGGCGTTCGAGTCCCTGGGCTACACCGTGGCCATCAACGACCCCTACATTGGCCAGGACCTGTTGCGTGAGCACGGCATGCCCGGACAGGGGTGCGAGAGCCTGCAGATCGAACTGAACCGCAAGCTGTACCTCGACGAAGTGACGCGGGAGCGCAGTGCCCGCTTCGAGCGCATGCGCCATGACATCGATCTGGTGTTGCAGCAGGTCGCCCGATTCGTCCGCGCCGAGACCGGCGCCTGATCCCGATCCACCCATCTGAAGGAGACTCCATGAAGAACTCGATCAACCGTCGGCAGGCCCTCGTCGCCGGGACGGGCCTGCTCGGCACTGCAGCGCTGCCCGCGTGGGCCCAGGCGCAGGGCTATCCCAATCGGCCGATCACGCTGGTCGTACCGTTCGCGCCAGGCGGCGCCGTGGACATCTCGGCCCGCGCCGTCGCGGACAGGCTGGGCAAGGCGCTCGGGCAGACCGTGGTCGTCGAGAACCGCGCCGGTGCCGGCGGCGCCATCGGCAGTTCCATGGTCGCGCGGGCGCCGGCCGACGGCTACACCCTCGTGGTGACGTCGCAGTCCACCCACGTGGTGGGCCCGGCTGTCACGCCCAACCTGCCCTACAACGCCGAGACCGACTTCTCGCCCATCACGCTGATCGATCGTCTGGCCAACGTGCTGTTGATCAACGCCAGCCTTCCGGTGCGCGACTTCGCCGAGTTCGTCACCTACGTGAAGGCCAATCCAGGCAAGTGGAACTACGCGAGTTCTGGCAACGGCTCGGTGGCACACCTGAGCATGGAGCTTCTCAATGCCAAGCTGGGGCTGGATATCGCCCACGTTCCGTACAAGGGCGCGGGCTCGGCGCTGACCGACCTGCTGGGTGGGCTGGTGCAGGTGAGCTGGAACAACCTGACATCCAATCTGCCGAACATCGCCAACGGCAAGCTGCGGGCGCTGGCGGTCGCGGCCCCGCAACGCGTCGCGCTGCTGCCGTCCGTCCCGACGTTCGACGAGCTGAAGCTGCCGGATCTCAACCTCACGTCATGGACCGGGCTGGCCGCGCCCGCGCGCACGCCCGACCCGATCATCAACCGGCTGTACGAGGCGATGCGAAGCGTGTTGAGCGACCCCGCCACCAAGGCGGCATGGGAGCAGCGGGGCGCCATCGTGCCCGAGGCCATCACACCGGCTCAGTATCGGCAGGAGATCAGCCAGCGCATCCAGTTCTTCAAGGACGTCGTGCGCACGAACAAGATCGTCCTGTAGGCGACGTCGATCCGGATTCCGGCCATCGGTGAGCCCGGGGGCGGCTTGCAACGCGCCGCATGCACGGCGCGCGGATGGCAGATCGCGCAGGGCTGATGCTCGCTCGGCGATTGCGCCTTGCGCCTCAGGAAGAAAAAAACCCCGCGTGCCTGTTCAGGTTCGCGGGGTTCTTCCGTTGGCACCTTCGGCACCATCGCTCAGGGCCGGCCCGACCCGTTGCGGGCCGGGGCCGGCGGGGTTCACTTGTTGTCGATGAACACCGTGGTGGCGCCCAGCACCTCGGCGCCGTTCTTGTAGGTGACGGTGCCCAGGTAACGTTGGCCTGCCGGCACGTCCCAGTTCAGGCCGATGGAGGCGGTGCCGCCCACATAGACGCTGGCCGGGCCGCTGGCCTTCAGCGTGGTGCCCACGGTCGGGCCCACCGTCCAGCTCGACAGGGTGAAGTTCGCACCCGCGGCCGGGGTGTTGAAGCCCGTCACGCAGGCCGAGTAGGTGCCTGCTGCCGGGGCCTTCAGCGTCACGGTCTCTTCGGACTCGCCACCGCCGCTGCTGCCGACGTTCGTGCCGACGCCGTTCGCGCCGTTGAAGACGTCGAGATCGAGATCGGTGCTGCCGGCGCCATCGGTGTCGGCGTTGAACAGCTGGAATCGCACCTGTTCCGCACCGGCCGGCACGACCGTGTTGAAGCACTGGCGGGCGTTCTTCAGCACGAAGCCCGTGCTGCGGGTGGACGCGACCAGGCCGTTCGGAACCACCTGCAGGCTGCCGGTGTAGGCCGAGACGATGGTGAAGACCTTGCTGCCCTTGCCCGAGGTGCGGACATCGGAGATCTGCGCCGGTGCCGCGAAGCCCAGACCCCGAGCGCTCAGCGGGCTGCGAACCGTGACGACGCCGTCGGTCCAGTTCAGGCTGCCGAAGCTCCAGACACCCGTCGTGCCGGCCGTGTTGGTCAGCTTGATGTTGAAGGTGCCGCTGGCGCCGGCCGCCAGGTTCAGCTGGCTGGGGGTCACCTGCACGGTCCAGCCCGGCAGGGTGGCATTGGCGGTGAAGAAGGCGGCCGCGCCGGTGACGTTCTTCACCGTGCGTGTGAGCGTCGTGCTGCCCGTGACGTCGGCTGCCGTGATCGAAGCCAGGTTCAGGTTCGACGGCGTCGTGCTGCCCAGCGTGGCGCAGGTGCCCAGAGCCGCAGGCGGCGTCAGGTTGACGCCGCACAGGAAGCGCGCGTAGTCGGCCGGGGTGATGTCGTACACGAGGCCGGGGTTGGCAGAGCCGTTCGGATTCATGTGCCCGGCGCCGTAGCCCCAGCGGTCTGCGTCAGGCGTGCCGTTGGCCAGCATGACGTCGTTCGTCGAGGTCATCATGGCCGACTTGATGGCCGCCGGACTCCAGCTCGGGTAGAGCTGCCTGAGCAGTGCCGCAGCGCCTGCCACGTGCGGGCTGGACATCGAGGTGCCCGAGATCGAGTTGGCATTCTGATTCGGCACCAGCGTGCCCGCCACCACTGCCGCGTGCTGGGCAGCCGTCATCGTGCGGTCGACGTAGGCGGCGATGATGTCGACGCCCGGGCCCGTGATGTCCGGCTTCAGGATGTTGCCGTTGGCCTTGTTCGGGCCGCGCGACGAAAAGCCGGCCATCACCGGGGCGACCACGGCCGGCGGCACGGCCGGCGGGCTGAACGTGGCGGTGGCGCCGGCCGTGGCCGCGTAATTGCGGATGGCGGTGCGCACGTTCGAATCGAAGTGGATGCTGGGGATGCTGTGGAAATCGGCCACCTGAGAGTTCGGGCTCGGGTTGATCTGCACCATGCCGACCCCCCCGACGCGCTTGACCTCGGCACTCTTCTCGACGCGCGCATTGTTGCCGCGGTCGCAGACGACGATCTTGCCGATGGCGGCCGTGGCACTGAGGCTGTTCAGCAGGCACAGGTTGGCATTGCTGACCGACTGACCAGCCGCCGGGATGGTGCTGGACAGGATGATCGGTGCGCTGGGCAGGTTGCCGGTGAACACCGAGACGCCTGTGAACGACTGCCCGTTGCCGAGGTTCAGGTCGGCGAAGGCGGGGCGGTCATGGGTGGACGCGGCCACCGTCATCATCCACGGGCTGATGTGAGCGACCTCGTTGCCCGGGCCGCTGTTGCCGGCTGATGAGGCGACGAACACACCCGCCGTGACGGCGTTCAGGTACGAAATCTCGACGGCGTCGAGGAAGTTCGTCTTCGTGCCGCTGACCGAGTAGTTGATGACGTCGACACCGTCGGCGACGGCGTCGTCGATGGCCTTCAGCGTGTCGGCCGTGTAGCAACCTGTGCTGGCGGCCACCGTGGCGTTCCAGCAGACCTTGTAGGTCGACAGGCGGGCGCGCGGCGCAATGCCGGACATGGCACCGACGGCAACGCCGTCGATCGTGGCCTGCGCGTTTTCGTTGCCGCCCGCGGTGGAAGCGGTATGCGTGCCGTGACCGTCGCCGTCACGCGGCGAATCCCATTCGAACGACGCCATCACGGCGCCGGAGGCCTTGAAGCTGTCGGCGTAATACCGCGCGCCCAGCAGCTTGTTGTTGCACATCGCGGTGCTGAAGCTGGCGTCACCGGCCACCTTGCTGACCTGGCAGGTGCCGTTCCACTTGGCAGGCGGCGCACCATAGACCTGGGTGCCGGGCAGGTGGTAGGCCACTGGCCTGCCAGACGCATCGACCTTGTCGCTGAAGGAGGCGTTTTCCGGCCAGACGCCGCCGTCGAGGACGCCGATGATGACGTCCTCGCCCTTCACGAACCTCGAACTGGATTGCACCCTCGACCAGAGGCCGTTCGGGCCGGTGAGACCCAGGAAGTCCGGCGTGCTCGTGGTGTCGAGCTTGCGGATCTCGGACGGGCTGACTGATTTCACGCCGGCCGTGCTCATCAGCGACTTCGCCTGACTGGCCGTCATCAGCGCCGAATAGCCGTTGAAGGTGATGCTGTAGCGGTGGATGACCCTGGGTTTGCCAGCGGCGGCGATGGAATTGTTGTGCTGGGCTTCGAGGTAGCGCAGATACGCGCGCACGGCCGGCGAGCGGGCGTCCAGGCGTGCCCCGGCGACCGGGCGCGTGGCGGGCAGGCCAGTGATGTTGCCGGTGTAGGTGGCCGCCGGCGCGTCAGCCAGCTGGACGATGTAGACCTTGGCGGGCGCCGTGGCGGCACCCGCGGCGCAGGCCACGGCAAACATGCCAGCGGCCAGCGCGAAACGTGGAGATGTCATGGATGACTCCTGAAGGGTCAGAGGTTCAGCGGGTGCTGCGGCGGCTGCGGACCATCAGGCCGGCGATGCCGAGTGCCATCAGCGCCCAGGTGCCGGGCTCGGGCACGGCCGTGACGCGGATGTCGTCCAGCGCGAACTGGTTGTTGTTTCCCGGGGTGATCGCGCAGTTGTTGCCGATGACCTCGCAGGTGAAGAACTGAACCTCGATCAGGTTGCCAAAGCGGGCGAAGTCGGACGGGTTGCCGTAGACGGCAAAGGGCTTGCTGTCCGTGCCGCTGCCTGCAAAAAACCAGATGTTGTACGTTTCACTGTTGGCACCCAAGCCATACGCCACGAAAGCGATCGTCGGGTTGGGCACCGGCGACGGGATCAAGGGCACGAACGCGGCGGAAAAGCCGTCGAGGCTGAACGCCGCGCCGTTCGAAGCCTTCAGGCTCAGGTAGCCGTCGTTCGAATTGAAGAAGAACTGCGTGCTGTTGCCCGAGGGCGCCGCGTTGCCGAGGTCGCCGGCCAGGCCGACGATGCCGAAGTCGTAATTGGCGGTCATCGTGAAGCCGCCCTGCTCGAAGGTGTCGCCCGGGTTGTAGAGCCCGGCCAGCGCGTCACCCTCGAAGTCGATCAGGGTCGATGCATGCGCCACGGGCAGCAGGGCGGCGCCAGCGAGTGCGGCGCTGCCGGCCAGTTGCCGAATGAACTTCTTCATGGGACCCCTTGATTGGTTGAGGGCTGAGCAGAGAGACTTTCCGCAGATACGGCGCCGCACCGGCAAGAACTTGCTGGCCGGACGGGTCAGCGGTGACGGAGCTGGCGGACCCAGCGTGTCCGGATTGGCGGATGACTGGTGCATGCGCGTGGTGCGAATCCGCGCCACATGAATGCGAATCTGCATGAACCAGTAACGTGACGAAAGTCGTGTTCGATGAGGTTAGCAAGCTTTGCCTCCGCGTTGGCTCTGCCAAGGCCGACCCCCCTAGATCCGCACAAGAGTCAAGTTGCGGGCGTAACTCAATGCGGCTGACGCCATGGCATTGCGTGCGGGTCGGCCCCGGCGCGGCCTCGCCTGGTAGACCGTCCGTGTCCCCTGCGCCTACCGTGTTCACGGCAGGCCGGAACGCCTTCACGGTATCGCGCTGGACGGCAGTGCTTCCTAAAGTACATCCATCGCAGGCCCATCGGTCTGCATGTCACGAAAGAAGCCCGCCATGAAGACCTCGACCACCACCCGCCTCGCCAGCTTCGCCGCCGCCCTGGTGGTCACCTTCTCCACCGCGCAGGCGCTCGCCTCCTACGGGCAGCCGCCCGTGTCCCATCAGGTCGTGGCGTCCGCCTGCCTGTGCGGTTGACCCCAGCGTCCACCCGCGCAGGGCCATGGCCGCTGCCTTCTCGAATCTGCCTGAGCACCTCGGCGCGGGGTTCTCTGGGGGTCAGCTTTCCGGCGCTGAGATCGCACACGCGGCTGTCGCTGGCCGACTCCGAGCCGACATCGGCTGTCCTGATCTCGCGGCCTCGAAGCGACCGGTCGGCAACGCCCACATTCACTCGCAGGATGCTCCGCAGCGGACGCAATGCATCGGCGGGCCGAAATCAAGACGTTTGAGACTTGGCGCGCGCACAACGGGCCCGCGGTCCACTACGAGCGTCACCGCCCCGAGCAATCCACGCTGTACCTTCTGGTGCTGCTGGCCACGCAGCCTGAGTTGGGTACGGCGTTGTCAAAGCTGGTGCAGCGCGTTGTCACGCGGTGACTACTGGCCCCCGAAGTTTGGGGCTGGCTGCACCCGTTCAGACCGGCTATAACAGTTGCAAATCAACGAAGGATTCGCGACGTGAAGACTGTACGCACTCTTTCCACGATGCTCGCACTCGCCGCGTGCTCCTTTGCCCAGGCTGCCACCAGCCAGTTCGACACCGGCACCGAGGGGTGGACCGCCGTCGGCGACTTTGCTGCTCCGGTCACCTGGTCGTCCACCGGTGGCAACCCCGGCGGCCACGTTTTCATCCCGGACCAGGTGATTGGCGGCGTCACGTACTTCGTTGCCCCGATGGCCTTCCTGGGCGACAAGTCGTCGGCCTTCGGCACGAATCTGACCTTCGACCTGATGCAGGTGTATCCGGGCAGAAGCAACCAGTTCAATGAGCGCGATGTCGTCATCGTAGGAGGCGGTCTGACCATCGCCTACGACACCAGCCCCAATCCGCCCAATGGGACGTGGGCGTCGTACGCGGTGCCGTTGTCCGCCGGCGGCTGGCGGCTGAATTCACTGACAGGCGCGGCGGCAACGGACCAGCAAATCCTGAGTGTGCTGTCGAGCGTAACCTCGCTGAGGATCCGAGCGGAGTTTCAGACCGGTGCCGATACGGGCCGCCTTGACAACGTCAGTCTCGTTCCGGAGCCTGGGAGCGCGCTAATGCTCGCGGGCGGCCTCGCCGCCTTGCTGTGCCTGCGCCGCGGGCGCCGCAGCGAGCGCTGAGCCCGGCGCCGGGAACCGCCAGCAGGTGCCGTCGTCTGCGGCCGGTGTGATGAGCCGAGGCGCCCGAGCGGCGTCGCGGCTCGGAGCGACGGCATGGCGTGGTCCCGCGGCCAATTTGCGTTGATACCAGCGGTTGACCAGCCCCTGCTGCCGGGCGAGGGAAGCATGCGCAGTCGTCAAGCTGCTAAATTCAATTCAAGCGCGCGTGCAGTTTCGCCAGTCGGCGCATGGGGTTTCGTTGAATGACAGTCATTTGCTTTGCGCCGCGCTCGGCGCGCCTGGTCTTCATGCAACTATTGCACGCTGCGCGCTGACGCTTGCCTTCGCTGCCGCGATTTCCGATGCGATCGAAACGGAGCTCGCGCGGGAGGCGCATGGCAGCGCGGCCGTCGAGCTCGACGGCCGCGAGCTGTTCCGCGTGATGGGCACCGCTGGCTTCGTGCTGCAGAAGTCCCTCGGCGACTTCTGCGTGGTCTACGAGATCAACGCCTACTGCCGGGACGCGAACGCGACCTCGGCCGGAATGGCCGTGCCCAAGGGGGATCCCGACTTTCTGGCCTTCCTGAACACCTGGCTCGACATGCAGCGCGAGAGCGGGTGGCTGGCCGGGCGCGCCGGCCACTGGGCGACGTCCACGGAAGGCTTTCGCTGAGCTGGGGCGGAGCAATGCTCGCCCCGCACGTCCAGCAACCGCTGCGAAGCGGACGAGTGCATGCTGCTGGCGAAGCTTGAGCAAGCCGTCAGGCGTTGTTGAGGGCGTTGGGCTGCAGTGACGTCAGGCGCGCGGACAGCGGCGGCACGAGCGCACTTCCGCCTAGCAGCCGCTGGTCGTGAGCGTAGTCGTCGTGGACGTGGATGTTCCAGGCTTCGCGGTGAAATGTCACCTGCAGTGCCCGCGCGATCTGGGCGAAGTCGTGCCCCTCCTTCGCATTGCTGTCGAGATGGGACACGCCTGGCACGGGCTGCATCAGCAGTCGGGCAAGCGCCGCTGCCGTATCGGTCATGAAGGAGCAGGCCGGTTTCCAGGCCTGGCTGGCGGAGACCCTTCCCTGTGTGGCTTGCCACTGGTCCAAGGCCATGAGCATGTTGTTGCCAGTTCGAACGGCATCGATCTGCCATCCGATGCGAACGACGCTGGCCCCTTGATATGCCGCCAGGACAGCATCTTCACACTCGCGCTTGTATTGGCCGTACGGGTCCTGGGCACTTCTGTCGTCGTCGACCGCATGGGGTCCGTTCGGCACATGGTGGAACACCATCGCGGTGCTTGTGAAGACAAAGGCCTTGCCGCGCTCTGCGGCATAGCGCGCCAGGCGCCCAGCCCAGTCGACACTGCCCATGCCCAGGTGTGCAATGGCGTCGGGTCGTTCACGGCGTAGCCACGCATCGGCGGTAGCGACATCGTCCGGCGGCAGTCTGTTCCGATCCCATGCCAGAACCTCGACATCGAGCTCTTCGGCTCTCTGAGCAAGGACCGGGGCCAAGGTGCCGTTCAGGCCCGTGATCAGCCACTTCATCGCACGTCCCTCGGGATGCAAAGCGTCAGAGCCCGGATGCTAAGTCGAGTGCTGATACGAAGTTGGCCCCGACGGCGTGCAGGCAGCCCCCAGAGCAGGAGCGGCCCGAGAGCGAGGCAAGTCCACGCTTCTCTATGTGTGGCACCGCACAGCGCGACCACTGCTGACCCTGCATCGTCCTCGCGGGTGCGTTGCCAACCTAGCCTGCCATGCCCGAATTCGATGATTCCACGCTCTGGCGCATCAGTGCCTACGAACGCTTCCGTGAGGAGAACGGACACAGCGGTTTCGCAGCACTGAACGGCAGAACGATCGTGCCCACCACCCTGGCGGCGGAGCTGACCACGCTCGAGAACAGACGGCGCTCGGGTGATGTGGTCGATGTGCTGGCAGCCTGCATCCGCAAACGCGAAAGCGCGCTCATCTTGTTACGCCACCTCGATCTCGTGTGGCCGCTGACCGTGTTTCCGCAGCACGGGCTGTACCACCTGCCGCGCCCGATCATCGATGCGCTTGACGACGGCAACCGGGGCATGAAGGTTCTGGCAGTGGAACCGCCGGGCCTGCGTCCACCGGGACATGCAATGAGCGAGCGCATCACCGACCTACAGAACTATCGCCCGCTGCCGCCGCTGTTGTGGGCCCTGGCCATGAAGGCACCGCAGGTGAACCTGCTGGACGATATCGCGGGCAGTGTGGCCTACCGGGTCTCGGCCGACTTCATCGACGATGGCATCACGTTGGCTGGCGCATTGAGCCCGGTGCTGCGGCGACTGCGCCTCGAGATAGCGACGCTGGACCAGATCGCGCGGTGGCCGGGCATGGATGCGGAACGTACGGGGCGCTTGCTCAACGGCGTATACCTGCAAGGTGGCCTGATCGTGCTGCGCAGCCACCGTTTGGCGCGTCAGGGGGGGGCAAGCCGCTTGATGGGCTGGCTCCGGTCCGACCGCTGAGCCAAGCCGGCGCGGGGCAGGGCCGGCACTGGAGAGCGCCTTCCTTGTGATGCAGTCGTTCAGCCGGGACCTTCTCCCGGTCGATGCTGGTCACCTGCGAACGGCAGCCGTCGCTGTCGCTGAATTTTCGTCGGCTCGGAATTGGATCGGCACAGACACTCTTGACCGGCCAGCAGAGCAGATTGCGCATGGGCGGGCCTGGCTGCGGCTCAATCCGCCGCCGTGCCGCGCACCGTCACCCGGTCGCGTTGGCGGGCGCGTTGCGCGGCAGCAGCACCGATCGCCAAGTCAGGGCAATCGCCGCCACCATCGCCAGGCCCAGCCCGACGTAGCCCATCACCAGGCCGCGGAAGCCCAGCACCGGGATCAGCGTGCCCGCCGACAGCAAGCCCAGCGGCAGG
>CAJAES010000053.1 GCA_903938815.1 uncultured beta proteobacterium | reverse complement strand
GTACTGCAATCCGCGAACCTCGTGGCACTGTCCCTGATGCAAGGAGCGGTGTGGGTCTTCTATCTGACAAGCGGTGCGATGTTGATCACTGGAGCGGGCGCTTCATTGCAAGCACTGTCGAAGGTAGTTCAGAGCTGGTTCGACAGGTCATTGGGCCGGGCGTTAGGCGTTCTTTTCGCGTGCGCAGCTGCTGGTGCCATCGTGCATCCGATGCTGGTTCAGGCGCTGATCGCGCAAGCAGGATGGCGCGGTGCGCTGGCAGCGATGGGCGGCCTAAGCTTGGTGTGTGGTGGTCTAGCAGCATGGTGGGTCGTGGAGGAACGGGCAAACGTTGCGCCGCTTGCGGTTGATCACGCCGATGCGAGACCCAATGCGCCGCGCGCCGAATCGTGGCTTGCGACCCTCACCAAGAGCAGGGCGTGGTGGGTTCTGTCGTTCTGGAACATGCTCTTCGCGTTTGGCTCGGGATCGATCGGCATCCATCTCGCTGCCTTGCTTCAGGACCGAGGAGCGACACCAAGCCAAAGCGCGATGGCACTGAGTCTGATGGGCGTGGGCGCGTTGATCGGAAATTTGGCTGCTGGTTGGCTCATCGACCGAACTTCGGCCCGCAGGCTGGCTGGCCTCGTGATGCTTTTGCCCATGTCTGCGGCGCTGCTGTTGTATGCAGGTGCAGGCTACGAGTTCGCCATGCTCGCAGCGGTGGCCCTTGGGCTGAGCACTGGCACCGATGGCAGTCTTTGCGCATTCCTGGCGCAGCGCTTCTTTGGGGCATCACTGTTTGGTCGTGCCAGCGCTACCCAAATGATTGCCGTGTCACTGGGTGGAGGTCTCTCGCCTTGGTTATCAGGCTTGCTGCGCGAGAGCTCCGGTTCCTACCAGTTCTCACTGATCATGGCCGCTGCAGCCTTCGGACTTGCTGCTGCAAGTGCAATTTGGTTGCCTGATCCTCAGCAGTCGACTGGCTTATCTGCAGATTAACGGTTGCATTTCGCGTGAATGAAGACGTTTGACCTGCAGGACGGCCTGCTTCGTTGCCTCAGCCATGAGTGGTCTGGACTTGCCATTGCGGCGACTGTTGTGGTTGTTGGGCTTTCTATCCTGACTGCCGTCACGCAGTCCTGGCTGGCACAAATCAGTTTGTGCTTGGCGGCTGTCGGCGCGCTACTGGGTTTTGGCGCGCTGCGTCACTGGCTGCACACCGCGCGCGTGGACCGACGTCACCCGGCACCTGGCCAAATGATCAACATGGGCTGCTGGCGAATGCACATTTTGGCCGAGGGCGAGGCGGAAGGACGGCCCACCGTAGTCTGGATTCCCGGCGGCCACGCCGGCGGCCTAGCATTGCATCACTTGCACTTGGCAATGCGCGAGGAGACACGGTCGATTCTGTTCGACCGCGCAGGCAGCGGCTGGAGTGATGCGGGGCCTTTCCCGCGCAGCACGGTTTGCGAAGCCGAAGAGGCTTGGCGCTGCCTTGAGAGCGCCGGTGAACGTGGCCCGATCATCCTCGTTGGGCACTCCTTAGGAGGTCTGCTGGCTGCGAACATGGCTCGCCGACATCGCGAGCATGTGTGCGCCTTGGTACTGCTTGACGCCACACCGCTGGACACGATCACCTACGGACCAGCATTGATGGGTATGGCGAACTTGCGGAGGCAGGCCCTCTTCACCGGCATGCTGGCCCTGTTCGGAATCTACCTTCGTACTGCAGAACGCGCAGCACACAGCAATCCTGAGATCGCAGAGATCCAGCGAGTGGTTCACAAAGCTCTGGGACCGTCGGCCTCCGTGTTGCGCGAGATAGAAACGAATGCTCGCGCCCAATTCGCCTTGGCTTCAATGTACGCCGAACACTCTCCGGCCAGGTTGACGCGAACAGCTTGGCAAACCGTGGTCTATGACGGAGACCTGGGCGATCTGCCGGTTTGGGTGGTAGCTCCTGGAGATTCAGCCGAAACTGCATCTTTGCCGCCGGGCATTGCATCCGACCCCAACGACCTGACGCGGATGCATCGCTTCTATCGACGCAACCGGGAACGATATCTGGAGACTTCGACTCAGTCGCATCGTGTGCAAGTTCCGGCGGGCTGCGGGCACAACTTTCCCTACGAAGTGCCGGAATTTGTCATCGATCTGGTGCGCGATATCTTGCTCAGCACTTCGCACAGTGCCCAGTGATCCGAGAAAACAGCATGTCATTCGAAGAACAGGCTCACGCATTGGCCGAGTTGGCGAATCGCTTCTGGCAATTCGAGTGCCGCCAATGGCCATTGACCGCTGCGCTGGCCGGGAAAATCACGGACGATTCCGTGTTGTTCCGCGAAGCCGCAAGCGATCATGACCGGCGTTTTGCCGAAGCCGGCCATATGCTTCAGGAACTCAGCGCTATTCGAAGCGACGAGTTGAGCGCACAGGATCGAGCCACTTTTCGTCTTTTGCAGAGGGAACTCCTTGAAATCCGTCGTTTCCACGACGTGGACGGACACCTTCGACCTTCGCTGTTTCCAGCCGGTCTCGACTTCACGACTGTATTCTTCGCCAACTCGACTACCCTCGAGGATGATGCGACGGCACAGCGTTATCTGTCTCGGCTGGAATCCATACCCGATGCGATCGGTGATGTTCAAGCCAATCTGATGGCAGGTCACCGCGCGGGCATTCGTTACCCGCGCATCGTGCTCGACAGTGCAGTGGCCAACATTGATGGCCTGACGCAGGAACCGGCCGAGGCGACGGCATGGTACGGACCATTCCGACGCTGGGCGACGGCAGATCATGTTGGCCAAGCGATCGGGCGTCAGGCATTGGCGTTCATTGGCGACAAGTTGTTGCCAGCCTTCCAGGCTCATGCTGCATTCCTGCGCGGCCCTCTGGCTGATGGTTCACGCAGTGGCCTGTCCTGTGCAGACGGTCCCAAGGGGCGTGACTTCTATCGGATGCTGGTGCAGCACTTCACGACCATCGATGTCGACCCCGAAACCGTTCACGCGTTGGGCCTTCGCGAGGTCGAACGGTTGAGGCTTGAAATCGAGGCGGTGGCCGCTCAGGCTGGTTTTGCAGGCGATGTGCCTGGCTATCGTCGGTTCCTGTCCAACGATCCGCAATTTGTGGCTAACTCGAAAGACGCATTGCGTGCAGACATTGAACGCCTTTGCAAGCGGATCGACAAACGCATCCCGGCCTTTTTTGGCCGCATTCCGCGCGCGACATACGGCGTTGAAAGCATCCCGGAGGCTATCTCCGCGAAAGTGCCAGGGGCCTATGCGCAGCCCAACCCCCCCGATGGGAGTGCACCTGGAATCATCTGGGTTAGTGGCATACCCGCCAAGTGTCCGAGCTATCTTCACGTGCCGCTGGCTCTGCACGAAGGGTGGCCCGGCCATCTCATGCACATTGCCTTGATGCAAGAGGCCCACACGCTGCCGATCTTTCGAAGACACGGCGCCGTCAAGTACACGGCCTACGTCGAGGGCTGGGCTCTGTATTGCGAGAGTCTCGGCGTGGAAATGGGTATGTACGAAACTGTTCATCAGCACTACGGCCGACTCGAGATGGAGCAATGGCGCGCCGTGCGCTTGGTTGTGGACACTGGCATTCACTGGTACGGTTGGTCACGAGAAACCGCCATCGCGTACATGGAGGAGCGTCTGACGCTTTCGCGCGAGTCGATCGATAGTGAGGTCGATCGATATGCATCAATGCCTGGCCAGGCGCTGGCCTACCAGATTGGCAATCTCAAAATGCGAGAGTTGCGCCAGCGCGCTCAGCAGACACTCGCTTCGCGCTTCAGGCACCGAAGCTTCCATGAGACTGTGATGTGCGCAGGAGCGGTTAGCTTGCCAGTACTCGAAGACTTGGTCGACGACTGGTTGGCGAGCGAACAGTCTTCCGACGTGGGTCAAAGCTGATGCGCATATTTATCGCATCCCTCTCCACTGAGACGAATACACTTTCGCCGATTCCGACCGGGTTGCGCGCATTCCAGGAATACGGCCTGATCCGCGATGCCTCGATGAGGCAAGATATTCCTGCGTCGGTTCCACTGGGCGAAATACGTCGTCTTGCCGAATCTTGCGGTGACGAAGTCATCGAGGGCCTTTCCGCGAGCGCACAGCCGGCCGGGAAAACCGTACGTGCGGTGTACGAGAGGCTGCGCGACACGATACTTGCTGATCTGCGCGTTGCGCAGTCTATCGCTCCCCTACAGATGATCCTGCTGGCTTTGCACGGTGCCATGGTGGCAGACGGGTACGACGACTGCGAAGGGGACCTCATTGCCCATGCGCGGGCAATTGCGCCTTGCGCCGTGATCGGGGTCGAACTCGACCTTCATTGCCACTTGACCGATGTCATGGTGCGTGAGGCCGATGTGGTCATCGCCTTTAAGGAGTACCCGCACATCGATATGGCGGAGCGTGCGAACGAGCTGTTCCATATCTGCCGGAGAACTGCCCTGGGCGAAGTCAATCCGGTGGCTGCACTTGTGGACACCCACATGATTGGTGCCTATCCCACGTTCGATTTACCGATGTCTGGGATCGTTGCCGCTCTTCGGGCGGCGGAGGCCAGGCCATCCATCCTCACGGCCACCATTGCGCATGGGTTTGCTTGGGCAGATGTGGCTGAAGTGGGTACGAAGGTCCTGGTGTATGCCGATGCAGATGTGCAGAGCGCGATGCGAGAGGCAGCGACGCTTGCCAAGCGTATTTATGACTCGCGCGAGGAACTGCTTCCACGGTATCCGGACATTGCCACCTCATTGGACAGGGCGATCGCGCTGCCCGGACTTGTCGTGCTTGGTGACTTCGCGGATAACCCAGGGGGCGGCGCGGCGGGCGACAGCACGTACTTCCTGCGCGCGCTGGTGGCACGTGGTGCGCAAGACACCGTGATCGGCTGCATGTGGGATCCGATGGTCGTCGAACTCTGTACGGAAGCGGGCGTGGGTGCGACGCTGGACATTCGACTCGGCGGGAAGTGTGGTTCCACCTCGGGGGAGCCTATCGACCTGAGAGTGCAGGTAATGGGCCTGCGGGAGCACCACGACCAAGCTTGCTTTGGATACCGGCAGACACTCGGAAGTGCCGTCTGGATCAGAAGTCAAACGATTGACATTGCAGTCTGTTCGGCTCGATCGCAAGTCTTCGACCCTGATGCATTCTCAGGCCTGGGCATCGCGCTGCAGGGCAAGCGCCTGATTGTGGTGAAGTCATCGGCACATTACCAGGCCAGGTTTAGCGAGATCGCAGACCATCTCTGGCACGTTCGATCGCCCGGCGCAATGTCGCTCGACTTCGCTGCCATTCCCTATTCGAAACGCGACGCACAGTATTTCCCCCGCGTCCAGGACCCGTGGGCATTACGCGGTCAGCCGGAACCCCGGACCTTTGTTCGGCAGCGGGCGTCAGTGTGAAAAAACGCCTGCCGTCAGCGTTCCGGATCTGGGTTTTTCGATGAACCGACACCTGCGCAACCGGCCGCCGCCAAGCCCGCTGGATCTGCTCGATGTGCGTTTGCGGCCGATTTGCGATGTCTACCTCGGAACGAAGCAGGTTCCCGGTGCATCGATCGCCATCGTGCACGGGGACAAGGGCTATCACTACGCCTACGGTGTGAAGTCTACCGTCAGCGTTGAGCCGGTGACTGCGCTGACGGGGTTCAACATCGCATCATGCTCCAAGGCTTTTGTGTCGGCGGCGGTCGCCTCTCTGGTTGACGACGACATGGCCAGTTGGGACGACCCGATAACCCGATTCGTGCCAGAGTGGCAACTGCATGATGCCGCCGCGGCGATGCAGGTCACCCTTCGCGATCTGAGCGCCAACCGTCTGGGCTTGCCGCGGGTGGGTCTGATGGAGGCAGGACTCGACCCGCGTCTTCCGGCGGAGCATATCTTTTCGAGGCTTCGCCATACCGCCGCCGCCCATGCGCTGCGCGAGCGTTTTACCTACTTGAACGCCGGGCACAACGCGAACGCCCTGGCGGTAGAGCGCATCACTGGTCAGCGGTTTGTCGACGCCTTGAGAGACCGCATCTTGCATCCCTTGGGTATGAGCACCAGTTCGGGAGGCGAGCAGGCGCGCGCGGCATTGGCCGATCAAGCCGCGTGGCACTGTCGCATCGGTGACGACATCTCGCCAATCGACAGCATCTTCACGGACCAGCAAGTCGGTGCCGGCGGCATGGTGGTTTCCGGCGCTGACGCCCTGCAGTGGATGCGCCTGCACCTCAATGGCGGAGTGGTGGATGGTCGACAGGTCATCTCTCGCGAGGCACTGGTCGAAACGCATAGGCCCCATGTCGTTGCTGAGCCCGGCAAGGATCTGCCGAGCCTGTTCTATCCAGGCGCTCACATGGCCGCCTATGCGCTTGGATGGGCAGTTTCGGATTTCGAAGGCCATCCGCTGATCTGTCACTCCGGTACGGGCTATGGGGTCGCGGCCATGACCTTGCTCCTCCCACGCGCGGGACTGGGCGTGGCTGTCTACGCAAACGTCCTGGGCGCTCCGGTGACATCGCTTTCCTATGCCCTTGCGGCCGCTATGCTGGGGCGCCCGGCGCGTGACTGGCGGGCGTATTTCGAATCGTTTGCGCCACCTCGACAAGAGGTGGCGGTGGCCAGTGCCTCGCCTGCGAATCCAGCCGTGCCAGTCGATCTGGACTCCTGCGTCGGTACCTACGCCCACGCTGCAGACGGCCCACTTGTTGTCAAACGAGTGGGCGAGGGCCTGTCAGGAAACCTGGAGCATGGTTATCGCATGAATTTCTCGATGATGCCCTTGGGCTCAGGCGCTTTCGCAGTTCAGTTCAACCAACCAGAGTGGCGCGCATTGATGGACAGCGAGCGTCCCGTGCTCCGCTTCAAGGTCGTCGATGGGGCGGTCGTTGCGGCTCAACTCGAAGCGGGAATGATGGCTCGGGAGTTCGAGCGTCGGGTTTGAACGGACGATTCCTGATCGCGCAGTCATGAGGAATGCCTTCATTCCGCCCGCGGCGGCCCCCATGTCAATAGCCGACTACGGGTTTGTTCCACGGCTGTGCCCACGCCGGGCCCCGCCAACCGTGCGGCAAGCTCGGCGATGACGCTTCGTTCTCGCTACTCGGCCTGGAATCTGCTTGCCGCTGCGAGCAAGGGTGATACCAACTGGGCGCCCGTCTGGCGCGAGGACGAGCCCAAGCTGCGCTACGACGTCATCGTCATCGGCGGCGGCGGGCACGGCCTGGCCACTGCCTACTACCTGGCCAAGAACCACGGCGTCACCAACGTCGCTGTGCTGGAAGCCGGCTGGATCGGTGGTGGCAACACCGGGCGCAACACCACCATCGTGCGCTCGAACTACCTCTATCCGGAAAGTGCGCGCTTGTACGACTTCTCGTTGCGACAGTACGAGCACCTTGCGCAGGCGCTCAACTTCAACATCATGTTCAGCCAGCGGGGCATCGTCACCCTGGCCCATTCGCGGCACGACCTGGACGCGCAGGCGCGCTGGGCCAACGCCATGCTGTGCAACGGCATTGATGCCGAACTGCTCGACGCCCGGCAGGTGCAGGAACTGGAGCCGCGCCTGAACTTCGGCGCCGGTGCGCGCTTCCCGATCCTGGGGGGCTTCATCCAGCGCCGAGGCGGGTCCGCGCGGCACGACGCGGTGGCCTGGGGCTATGCCCGTGGCGCGTCGGCCCTGGGTGTGGACATCGTGCAAAGCTGTTCCGTGACAGGGTTCCTCAAGCAAGGAAATGCCGTGGTCGGCGTGGCCACCAACCGCGGCGAGATCCGGGCCGACAAGGTGGCCATGGCGGTGGCAGGCCATTCGTCGGTGCTGGCCGGCATGGCGGGCTTTCAGTTGCCAGTCACAAGCTATGCGCTGCAGGCAATGGTCAGTGAACCCGTCAAGCCCGTGCTCAACACGGTGACCTTGTCGCCATCCCTGGGCGCCTATTGGAGCCAGAGCGACAAGGGCGAAGTGGTGATCGGCGGCGCGCTCGATCACTTTCCCTCCTACGCCCAGCGCGGAAGCTTCGACGTGATGCAGCATGTGCTGGCCGCCACCGTGGAGATGTTCCCCAGTTTCAGCCGGCTGCGCATGCTGCGCCAATGGGCCGGCATCGTCGACGTGGTGCAGGACAGCAGCCCCATCATCGGCGCCACGCCGGTGCCAGGCCTGTTCATCAACTGTGGCTGGGGCACCGGCGGCTTCAAGGCCATCCCGGTGGGCGGCTGGACGCTGGCCCATGTGCTGGCCACGGGGCACAACCACGAGCTAGCCGAGCCGTTTCAGTTGCAGCGCTTCCACACCGGCCGGCTGATCGACGAGGCCGCCGCCGCCGGCATCGCGCATTGAGGGCCTGGTTCGATGATGCAGCTGACTTGCCCCCTGTGCGGCCCCCGTGCCGAGAACGAGTTCCATTGCGGTGGCACCACTGGCATCGCGCGGCCACCGCTGGACTGCAGCGACGAGACCTGGGGTGTCTATCTCTACTTTCGCGACAACCCCAAGGGGGATCACGCCGAGCGCTGGCGCCACACCTACGGCTGCGGCCTTTGGTTCAACCTGCTGCGCGACACCGTCACTCATGAGGTGAAGGCGGTCTACGGGATCACGTCCACCTGCCCCGAAAGGTTGCCATGAGCGGCTTCCGATTGCCTGCACCCCATGGCGCATGGGTCGACCGGACTCAGCCGCTTCGCTTCCAGTTCAATCGCCGTGAAGTGCAGGGCTTGACCGGCGACACGGTGGCCTCGGCCCTGCTGGCCCAGGGCATCGTGCATGTGGGCCGCAGTTTCAAGCTGCACCGGCCCCGCGGCATCTTCAGCTGCGGCGTGGAAGAGCCCACCGGACTGGTCGACATCGGCCAGGGTGGTGCGCGCACGCCCAACACGCGGGCCACCGACATCGCGGCCAGCGCCGGCCTGCAGGCCTTCACCGGCAATGCCTGGCCCAGCCTGGGCTTCGACCTGGCAGCGGTGGCCTCGCGCTTTGCCGCGGTGCTGCCGGCGGGCTTCTACTACAAGACTTTCATGTGGCCGCACTGGCACCTGTTCGAGCCCGTGATCCGGCGCATGGCGGGCCTGGGGGTGGCCGCCGATGCGCCCGACCCCGACCGCTACGACCAGATTTCGCGCCAGGCGCAGGTGTTGGTGGTGGGTGCAGGGGCCGCCGGAGTGCAGGCCGCGCTGGCGGCGGCGCAGGGCGGACGGCAGGTGCTGCTGGTTGAGGGCGCGGCTCAGCTAGAGCCAGCCACGGCCGCACGCCTGCCGCAGCTGGCAGAAGCCGGCGTCGAAGTGCTCACGGCCTGCACCGTGTTTGGCCTGTACGACAACCGCCTGGTGGCAGCGGTGCAGACCGTGGCGGGTGCCGTGCGCGAGCGGCTGTGGCAGATCCGCGCTGACCGCATCATCCTGGCCACCGGCGCCTTTGAGCGGCCCATGCTCTTCCCCGACAACGACCGGCCCGGTGTGATGTTGGCCAGCGCCGTGCTGCGCTATGCCACCCATTACGGCGTGGCCTGCGGCCACCGCGTGGTGGTGGCCACCGCCTGCGACAGCGGCTATCTGGCAGCGCGCGGCCTGGTGGCCGCCGGCGTCAACGTGGCGGCCATCGTCGACCACCGCAGCGTCGCCGCCGTCGACGCACCGCCTGGCGTGCCGGTTCTTCGCGGCAGCGCCATCGTGGCCGTCCGGGGCCGGCGTGCGGTGAAGGGGGTTGTCGTGGCCGCCCACGGCGGCGGCGCGCTGCACCAGGTCGATGCCGACTGCATTGCCAGCGCCGGGGGCTGGGCGCCTGCCGTCAACCTGCACTCGATGGCCAGCGGCACGCTGCGCTGGGTGGACGAGTTTGCGATGTTCGTACCCGATCGCGCGGTGCGTGGCATCGAATCGGTCGGCGCTTGCGCCGGCATCTTTGACGAAGCGCGGGCACTGGCACATGCGGCGACAGTGGGCCGCGGCATCGCGCAGCCGGCGCCGGTGGGCGGCCTGGGCACGGTCGTCGCGAACAGCAGCCCTTCGGTCGCGGCACTGTCGGCCGCGGGGCGCAATCCCGGCAAGGTCTTCGTTGACCTGCAGAACGATGTCACTGCCGACGATGTGGCGTTGGCCGCGCGCGAGAACTACCGCTCGGTCGAGCATCTCAAGCGCTACACGACCATGGGCATGGCCACCGACCAGGGCAAGACCAGCAACGTCAACGCGCTCGTGTTGATGGGCCAGTTGACCGAACGCAGCCCCTGGCAGGTCGGCACGACCAAGTTTCGCCCGCCGTTCAAGCCGGTGACCTTGGGCGCACTCGCGGCGGGGCGCAGTGGCGCTCGCTACAAGCCGCTCAAGCGCATGCCCGGCCATGCCTGGCACGAGGCACACGCACCAGTGTGGGAAGAGTTTGGCGGCTGGCACCGCCCTGCGGCGTACCTGCGCGCTGGCGAGTCGCTGAACGACGCGGCCGAGCGCGAGGCACTGCATGTGCGCACGCACGTTGGTCTGTTCGAGGCCTCACCGCTGGGCAAGATCGAGCTCTACGGGCCCGATGCAGCGGGCTTTCTCGACCTGATGTACGTCGGCACGATGTCGACCTTGGCCGTGGGCCAGGCACGCTATGGCCTGCTGCTGCGCGAGGACGGCGTGATCTTCGACGACGGCATCGTGGCGCGCCTGGGCGAGCAGCATTACTGGGTCAACACCACATCGGGCGGTGTGGACAGGGTCGCACTGGCATTCGAGGAATGGCTGCAGTGCGAATACGTCCATCACCGTGTGCTGGTCACGCCCGTCACCTCGGCTTGGGGCAACGTCACCGTGGCCGGCCCCAAGGCCTGGGCGCTGTTGCAGGCTGCAGGCTTCGATGAGGCGCTATCACCGCAGGCGATGAAGCACATGACGATGCGCGAAGTCAACGACGGCGGCACGCCACTGCGGGTGATGCGCGCCAGCTTCAGCGGCGAACTGGGTTACGAGATCAACCTGCCGGCCACGCGCACGCAGGCCTTGCTCGAACGCCTTTGGGCAGCCGGTCAAGCCTTCGGCGTGACGCCCTACGGCGTGGAAGCGCTGATGATCCTTCGCATGGAGAAGGGCTATCTGCACCTGGGCGCAGACACCGACGGCACCACCTTCCCTGGCGACGTGGGGCTGGACCGCGCGATCGCCAGGAAGGCGGCTAATTTTGTCGGCCGCCGCTCGCTGTTGCGTCCCGTTGCGACAGATGCCGATCGCATGCAATTGGTCGGGCTGCTGCCGCTGGACCGCCGTACGCGCCTGCCCGTGGGTGCCCACCTGACGCCGCACGCCTCACCGGCCCCGATCGAGGGCTACGTCACGTCCAGCGCCTTCAGCCCGGTCCTGGGTTACCCGGTGGCGCTGGCCATGGTCAAGCGCGGCGGCCAGCGGGTCGGTGAGCACGTGACGATCTACCACCTGGGGCGGCCGATGGCAGCCGAAGTGGTCAAGACGCCGTTCTTCGATGTGGTCGGAGGCCGCCTGAATGGTTGAACGCCCGAACACCACCAGCACCCTCAGCGCTGGATTGAATGCAGAGCTGCCTGCCTCCACTCGGGCACTCAAGGTGTCGGTGGTCGAGGGCCTGTGTGTGCTGGTCTTGCGCCATCTCGCTGGCGGGGCAGCAGAGGTCGACGCAGCCCTTGCAGCAGCCCATCTCGACGCCTTGCCCAAGCCGGGCAGTTGCCTAGGCGACGACCCGTGGCAGGTGTGGATCGGCCCAGCAGAGAGCCTGCTGCTCACGACAAACGGCAAGGTGGCCGGCGACATTCTTTCGGCACTGCACCCGGGTTGCAGCGGCCTGGCCTGCGTGGTGGATCAGTCGGCCGGTTGGCTGGTGTTCGAATGGCTCGGCGCTGGCGTCGACGACTTGTTGCCACGTCTGCTCGATGCCAGCGCGGTCCCCCGGCAAGCGGGTCAAGGAGCGCGTGCAAGGTTCATGGACATCAGCGCCGTGGTCATGCGCGTGGGGCCAGACCGAGTCCTGCTTGCGGTTGAACGAACACACGGAAGCTATGCGGCCCAATGGATCAGCCATGCATGGAGCGCTGCATTGGATTGAATGTTGGTGCGCGCTGAGTTTCGTGTGCGGTTTGTGCGACAGCTTTCGCTGGTGATGTACGACTCCAATGGGTCGAGGCTGTGTGAGAACGCGCTGGGCGAGGCGTCAGGATCGGCCGTGTCAGCGGCGGCCGCCATCGCACATCGCGTTGAGTTTGGAGTGAAGGGCCTGCGCCCTACGCCTTCATCGCTGCCGTCAGCGGCCCGGCGC
>CAJAES010000052.1 GCA_903938815.1 uncultured beta proteobacterium | reverse complement strand
GTGCGCCCGCAGGGCGGTCGCCACGCGGCGGCTGCGCGGCGCGGGCGGCGGCGCGTTCGGCCGCACGGCGGGCCTCATGCAGCTCGCGTCGGCGGTCGAGTTCCACCACCGCGGCGGCCTTGTGTTCCTCGGCGATCTCGCCGGCCGGCTGGCCGTCGAGGTCGAAGCGCGTGGGCGAGGTGCTCAGCGCGCGCAGGTAGGCGGTGGTCGTGGTGTAGCGGCTCAGGAAGAAGCCCAGCACCCGCTTCGTGAAGACACCGGGCGCGCGCTCGTTCAGGTCGGCCTGGATGCGCAGCTTGATCGGCTTGCGCGGGCCTTCCGGCCCGAACAGCGCCGGGAACAGCTCGGCCAGCTTCGCGCCGCACTGCGCGGGGCTGAGCTCGCGCGGCTTCGGCGCGGCGCCGTCGGCGGGCGTCTCGGCTGCGGACTCTGCGGTGGCGTCTGCGGTGGCTTCTCCAGCGGCATCGGTCTCCGCAAGGTCTGCGGATTCCGCGGCGGTCTCGTCGGACGAGTGCTCGGCTGTGTCAGCCGTCTCAGCCGCTTCAGCCGTCTCCGGTGTCGGGGCGAGATCCGCGTTGTCCGCAAGCTCGCTGCCGGGGTCGTCGGCCTCCGCGCCGTGATCGTCGCCAGCGTCGCTGACCGCCGAGTCGGCGCCCTGCGCCGCGACGGGTTCAGCCGCCACGGCGGACGCCTCTGGCAGCTGCGCCTGCCCGGCCGCATCCGGCACGGCCTCGGGGGCGTGCAGGGGCGCGGCTTCGCCCGGCTCTGGGGTGCCATTGCCGGCGGGAAGGGTGTTCGTCGTTTCGTTCTGGGGGTCGGTCATCGCGGGTCGGGCAGGCCGGATCGGGTGCGGATTGTCGCCGCATCCCCGGTTTTAGGGGCCAGTGCCAGCGCAAGCTGGTCGCGCACTGTGCGAACCAGGCCCATCTGGTCGCCGTCCAGCGTGAAGGGATCGTCGTCCGGGCGGTCCAGGTAAAGCATGCCCAGCGTGCGTTGCCGGCTCACCAGCGGCAGCACCAGGAAGCAGCGCGCGCCCACGCCGTGCACGAAGGCGCGCGGCAGGTGGGCCGCGATGTCCGGGCGGCGCGCGTCGTCGATGACGGAGTCGTGGCCGTGCAGGCACAGGCGCGAGAACAGGTCGCTGCCGCGTGTCGGGTTCACGCGCCACAGGCGCAGGGTTTCCGCGCTCAATGGCTGTCCCAGAGCGCGGTGCAGCTGCATCGCCTCACCGTCGGACCCCGCCACCCACAGCATGGCGCGGCGCGCCGAGAGGCCCTGCCACAGGGCTTTCAGGGCCTGTGCCGGCACGCGGCGCGCCTCCTCGGGGTCGTGCAGCGCCAGCTGGAACGCCGCGGCCCGTTCGGCCAGCAGGTCCTGCCCGGTGAGCGGCGCGGCGCTGGCGGCCTGGGCTGCGGGCCCGGGCTTGGCAGTGGCTTGCGGGCCGCCCGCCGGCCCGGCTGCGGCGGGGCCCCCTGGGCCTGCGGCGGCCGTGGCGTCGGCGGCCTGCCAGTTGCGCAATTGCGACACTGGCAGCCCCACCAGCAGCGCCAGCTTCTCCAGATGCACCCGTGCCCGGGCCAGTGCGGCCTGGATCGAGCGGGCGTCCTGCTGCGTGGCCGCCCCGGCTTCCGCAGCCAGCGTCTCGCAGGCGCGCGGCCAGGTGGCCGGGTCCGCATAGAGCATCAGGTCGGCCAGGCCGTTGGCCAGCTGGCCCGTCCAGCGCTGCTGCTCGGAGGCCTCGCGCGGGGGCTGGCGCGGCCACGCGGTGGCGTGCGGCAGCGCGCGGCGCAGCGGCTCGGGCCAGCCCCACAGGCGCGCCACGTGCCCGCCCAGGGTGTCGAGCCGCCAGCCCAGATGCCGCAGCGCCGCTTCGTTTTCGCGCGCGATCAGCGGTCCGGCGTCGCGCGGCACCTGGCTGCGGATGGCCAGTGCGTCTTCCGGCAGGTGCGCTGCCAGCAGCATGCGGCCGATGTTCTGGAACATCGCGGTCAGCGCCGTGGCGTCGAGCTGCCTGGCATCGTGGCAGAGCTCGCGCGCCACCGCGGCGGCCAGCAGGGCGCGCAGGAAATCCTCCCGCAGCAGGCGGCCGTTGGCGCTTTTGGGGTCGGCGGGCAGCGCGTCGATCATCGGCATGGCCAGCGTGAGCTGCTGCACCGCCGCGAAGCCGAGCAGGTTCACCGCGCGCTGCAGGCTGGTGTTGCGGCCGGCGTCGGCGCTGGCGAACTGCGCGGTGTTGCTCAGGCGCAGCAGCCGGGCGCTCAGGCCGGGGTCGGTGGCCACGGCTTCCACCAGGGACTGCACACGGGAGAGTTCGTCGCGCGCGCTGTGCCGCACCGGCGCCATGGCGGCCGAAAGCGAAGGCAGGTCGGGCCGGCGCGTCAGGCGCGGCAGCAGCCGCTCGAGCGTGGTGGCGGCGAGTTCGGCGGCGTCCGGCGGCTCGGGGGGTGCGGTCATGGGTCGGGGGGTCTGCCAGATAGCAGCCTGCACTCTAGGGCGCGGGCCTGCCGCGCGGGCCGGAATGAACGGGCGGTCTGCCCCTCAGACCTTCGCGTCCGGCGCGCCGCCCTCGGCGTCCAGCGCCGCGGTGCACTCGGCGATCAGCACGTGCAGGCGCGCCACGCGCTCCAGGCCGAGCTGCGCGTTCAGCGCCAGTTGCGCCTGCTTCCAGGCCTGCCGGGCCTGCAAGCGCAGCGCGCGCCCCGCGTCCGTCAGCACGGCCTGGCGCGAACGCCGGTCGGGCCCCGGGCCCAGCGTCACCCAGCCGGCGACCACCAGCCCTTGCAGGTTGCGCGTCAGCGTGGACGGGTCCAGGCCCATGCGCGCGGCCAGGTCAGCGGGGCGCAGCGGCCCGAAGGCGTCGATCTGGCCCAGCAGGCCGTATTGCGAGGTGGTGAGCCCCACGGCGGCCAGCGCCTCGGCGTAGCGCCGGTCGACGCGGTGCGACAGCAGCCTCAGCTGGAGATTGGTGCAGCCACGGGTGGCGACGGGCGACGGCATGCCTTGAGTGTATCTACAATGATTGCAGATGCAATGACAGGAACCTGGTGATGACCGTGACCGACGAACATGCCGCCACCCTCGCGCAATGGCAGGCCGACGAGGCGGCCGTGCGGGCGCGCCTGAGCGCCCCGGGCGTGGCCCGGCCTCAGGACGTGGCGGGCATGACGGGGCAGCAGGTGTTCGAGGCCATGCTCTCGGGCGCGCTGCCGCCGGCGCCCATCGGGGCGACGCTGGATTTCTGCCTGGTGCATGCCGAACCGGGCGTGGCCGTCTTTCAGGGCCGCCCAGGGCGTGCCCACTACAACCCGCTGGGCAGCGTGCACGGCGGGTGGTTCGCGACGCTGCTCGACAGCGCGGTGGGTTGCGCCGTGCACACCACGCTGCCGGCGGGCAAGGGCTACACCACGCTGGAGCTCAAGCTGAACATCGTGCGGGCGCTCAGCGACCGCGTGCCGCTGGTGCGGGCCGAAGGGCGCGTGGTGCACGCCGGCCGGCAGGTGGCCACCGCCGAGGGGCGCCTGGTGGGGCACGACGGCAAGCTGTACGCGCACGCCACCACCACTTGCCTGGTGTTCGACGCCCGCGGCTGAATCTTGCCGCCGGCCCGCTGCCCCGCTGGCGCAGCATGGCGAGGTGAGGCGAGGCGCTGCCGCTGCCGCTGCCGCTGCCGCTGCCCTGCGCCTCAGTCCCGGGGCGGCTTGAAGACCGGGCCGATCTTGAAGACGCCGCTGGCGCGGGCGACCAGCCTGTCGTTGGCCATGACCACTCCCTGCAGGAACGCCAGCGTTCCCGTGGCGCGCAGCACCTTCCCCTCGCCCTCGACCCATGCGCCCAGCGGCGTGGGTGCCAGGTATTCCATGTTCAACGTGATGGTGGGCAGGAAGCGTTTCTCGAGCGTGGGCTCGAGGTGATGCGCGCAGACAGGCAGCAGCATGTCGCAGAAGGCGGCCATCATCCCGCCGTGGCAGATGCCCATCGGGTTGGTGTGCCGGGTCTCGACCCGAAAACCCATCCAGACGCGTCCGGCCTCCTGCTTGACATACAGCGGCCCGTTCACGCGGATGAACTCGCCGCCCATGACCATCGGCGCGAAGCCGGGCGGAACCTCGGGCTTCGCGGGGGTATCTGCGCCTGTAGTGGTGCGGTTCGTGGCGCCGTTCGTGTCACCCGCCATGTCGCTTGTCATGACGCCTCGCGGGCGACGTCGGCGCCGAAGTCGTCGTTCTGCAGCGCCGAGGCCGTCTCGCCCCAGCCCGGGTAGGTGCTGCGAAAACTCGCGACGATGGCCGCCAGGGGCACGTCGTCGAAGGTGCCCCGTTCGTTCACGTACTCCATGTGCCGCTGGCCCGACTTGTCGAAGGGGTGGTAGAGCGAATCGGCGCGGCCGTCCCACTCCAGCGGCAGCAGCCCGAAACGGTCGCAGAGCTCGATGTTGAAGGCCGGCGTGGCCTTGACCCAGGCGCCGTCGAGCCAGACCTCGGTGTAGCCGTGCCACACGAAGAGGTCGGTCTGCATGGTCTGGCGCATGCGTTCGGTGGACATGTGATTGCGCACGTCGGCATAGCCCACGCGGGCCGGAATGCCCGCCGCGCGGCACGCCGCCGCCAGCAGCGCCGCCTTGGGCACGCACCAGCCGTGGCCGCTGGAGAGCACCGCGCTGGCCTTCATGCCGGCGGGCCGCAGGTCGATGCGATACGGGTCGTAGCGGAAGCCGTCGCGCACCGCGAGGTACAGCGAGACGGCGCGTTCGCGCGCGTCGCTGCCCTGGGCGTGCTCGGCCGCAAAGGCCTGGACGGCGGGGTGGTCGCTGTCGATCAGCGGTGTGGGCGCCAGGGTGGCGGGGCTCGGTTGCATGGGCATTCCTGCAGGACTCTGGCCCGAGGGTAACCTGCCCGCGGCTATGCTGCTGTCATGTACGAGTCGTACTTCGGCCTGAACACCGAACCCTTTTCCGTCGCCCCCGACCCGCGCTTCATGTACCTCAGCGATGTCCATCGCGAGGCACTGCGGCAGCTGGAGATCGGCCTGCGCGGCGGCGCCGGCTTCGTGCTGCTGACCGGCGAGATCGGCGCCGGCAAGACCACGGTCTGGCGCAGCTTTCTCGAGCAGCTGCCGCCCAACTTCGATGTCGCGACCGTCGTGAACCCGAAACTCGGCGTCGAGGCGCTGCTGGCCCGAGTCTGCGAGGACCTGCGCGTGGAGCTGCCCGAAGGCCCCACGTGCGACCCCATCGACGCCTTGCACGGCCACCTGCTGCTCGCGCACGCCCAGGGGCGGCGCACCCTGATCGCGGTCGATGAGGCGCAGTCGCTGTCCGACGAGGTGCTGGAGCAGCTGCGCCTGCTGACCAACCTGGTGACCAGCGACCGCAAGCTGGTGCAGGTGCTCCTGATCGGCCAGCCCGAACTGCTGGACATGCTGGAGCGGCCCGTGCTGGAGCCGCTGGCGCAGCGGGTGGTGGCGCGCTTCCACCTGCCCGCGCTGGCCGAGGACGAGACGCGCCGCTACATCGCGCACCGCCTGGCGGTGGCCGGCGCCAGCGCGCCGCCGCCCTTCGACCCCGACGCGCTGGCGCGCATCCATGAACTCTGCGGCGGCGTGCCCCGGCGAATCAACGTGCTGTGCGACCGCGCGCTGCTCGCCACCTGGGAAGCGCGCGACCCGCTGGTGACCGTGGCGCACGTGGACAAGGCCGCCACCGAGATCTTCGCGCGGCCGGCGCGGCCGAAGCGCGCGCCTGCAGAGACCTCACCCGACGCGGCGCCGCACCTGCAGCCTCCGCTGCAGCCACCCCCGCCGGCCGCCGCAGCGCCGGACGGGCGCGGCCCCTGGGTGCTGGCCGCGATGGCCCTGGTCGCCGGGCTTGTGCTGTCGCCCTGGGTGCGGGGCTGGCTGGCCGGGCCGCCGTCGCAGGCCGGCGGCCCGCCGCTGGCCGCCGGGCCGGGCGCGCAGGCCGGCCCGGGTGCGGCCGGGAACGCCGCTATGAACCCCACAGGAACCAGCCCAGGAAACGCCACCGCATCCACGGCCGCAAATTCCGGCGCCACGCCGTCAGCGCCCGCGCTGACCGCCGGGCCCGACAGCGCCCCGCTCTTCGCTGCCGCCCTGCAGGAGCCCGCCGCCTGGCGCGATCTTGCTGCGGCCTGGGGCGCCACGCTGGGCGCGGGCGACCCCTGCGCCCAGGCGGCATCCCAGGGGCTGCAGTGCTATCGCGCCAAGGGCGGCCTCGCGTCCATCCGACAGCTCGAACGGCCCGTGCTGCTGGCCGTGGCCGATGGCCGCGGCCGCAGCGCCACCGTGCTGCTCACGGCACTGGGCGAGCAGAAGGCCACGCTGCGGGCGGCCGGCCGGGATTTCGACGTTCCTCTGGCGACCCTGGCCTTCGGCTGGCGCGGCGAGTTCGCGACGCTCTGGCGCGCGCCGCCCGGCTACCCGGAAACACGCGAGGGGCGAGACGGGCGCGACAGGCAGGAAGCCACGCCGGACCCGGCCGGAGACGGCGCATTCGCCAAGTGGCTCGTCGAGCGCCTGGATCAGGTGGGCGTGGCGCCGCAGCCATCGGCCGCCGACCGGGTGCGCGCCTTCCAGGCCGCGCAGGGGCTGGCCCCCGACGGCGTTCCGGGCCCGCAGACGCTGATGCGGCTCAACCGCGCCACCGGTGTGGCCGAGCCGCAGCTGGCGCGGCCCTGATCTATGCTCCGGCCGAGTCTCCGGGAGTCCGCATGAATACCGTCCGACTGATCTGCACTGCTGCCATGCTGGCCGCCACCGCCTCGGCGTGCGCGCAGGTGCCTGAGGTACCTGTGACGACAACGGCGACGACGACGACCCGGCAAGTGGCCGGCACGCTGTTCATCGGCGGAACCGAATACGACGTCGACTGGGGCCTGCCCGCCGGCCCGGCCATCGGCCTGGCCATCGTCGAGCACGGTTTCACGCGGCGCTGCCGCAACATCGCCGGCACGCTGGAGGCGCTGACCGCCAAGGGCCTGGTGACGCTGTGCGTGAACGCCAACCTCACCGGCGGCAACCCGCAGCTGGCCGATGCACTGGCCGAGACCCTGGTGGCGGGCATCAACACGCCCGATGGCCAGCCGGTGCCCGAGCGCGTGGTGGTGGGCGGGCACAGCGCGGGCGGCGCCTTCGCGGTGCGCCTGGGCTACACGCTGGCGCAGCTGGCCCCGCAGCGCCTGGCCGGCGCGGTGCTGTTCGACCCCGTGGCCGCCGCAGGTTTCAGTGATCAGATCCGCGCGCTTTCGGGCGCCGGGCAGCGCCCCGTGCGCAGCATCAGTGCCTTGCCGGGAAGCTGCAATGCGCAGCTCAATGCGCTGCCGGGCCTGCGCGCCGCGCTGTCCGACGCCGCCGCAGCCGGCGAGGAAGCCTTCGTCGGCGTGCAGCTCATCGACCGGCCCACCCACGTCGATGCCGAAGGCAGCGACAGCGATGTCCTGGCCTGGGCTGCCTGCCGCCAGGGCGCGCCCCGGCCTGCCAACGTGCGCACGCTGCGCGATCTGGCCGGCGCCTGGGCCGCCGACCTGGTGCGCGGCACCCGCACGCCGGCCTACTACCCCGGTGGCGCAGTCATCGAAGACCTGCGAGCACGGGCACGTATCGCGCTGATTGAATAAGGCCAGCACGATTGACAGTTCTGGTGTACATTGCGCTGGTCAGTCATACCAAGACCATCTTCTCGTCGAAGGTCTTCAGCAAGTCCCCGGCTCCCCGCCGGACGCGCAGTCGATTTCCCCCAGTTTTGATCAATCTTGTGTGTTTCTGCACTTGCGTCGGCATGTGCTGCGCAAGCATTTTCTGAACGAAGGAATCGATATGAGCACCACCACCCAAACTGGCATCGTCAAGTGGTTCGACGACGGCAAGGGCTTCGGCTTCATCACGCCGGACGCCGGTGGCAAGGACCTGTTCGCGCATTTCAGCGAAATCCAGGGCGGCACGGGTTTCCGCAGCCTGGCTGAAAACCAGCGCGTCGAGTTTGAAGTGAAGCAAGGCCAGAAGGGCCTGCAAGCCGCGAACATCAAGTCGCTGGCCTGATCCAGGCCACCGGCTACGCGGTTCGCCGCGGGCTGGTGGCCATCGACGGTTCGCCGTCGATCCATCTCCGCTCGCTGCTGGACCGCCAGCAATATTTCGACCCGCACGGTGCAGCTGCCCGTGCGGGTTTTTCGTCTGGGGATTGGCCTTTGTTCGGCCTGCTGTGGCCCTCGGCCCGCCCGCTGGCCGCACGCCTGGCCGCACGCGCCCTGGTGCCCGGCGAGCGCATGCTCGAGATCGGCTGCGGGCTCGGCCTGGCCAGCCTGGCCGCCCACCGCGCCGGCGCCGACGTCACCGCCAGCGACAGCCACCCGCTGGCCGGGCGCTTCCTGCGCGCCAACCTGCGCCTGAACGATCTCATCGCACTGCCGTACCGCCATGGCCCCTGGGCCGTGAACGCGCACGTGCCCGACGGCGAGACCGCGCTCAGCGGCCGCTTCGAGCTGCTCTTCGGCAGCGACCTGCTCTACGAACGCGACGACTCAGGCCGCCTGGCAGGCTTCATCGGCCGCCATGCCGCGCCGCGCTCGGAGGTGTGGATCGTCGACCCCAACCGTGGCAACCGCCCGCCCTTCACCCGCCGCATGGCGCAGCAGGGCTTCACGCTGGCCGAGGAGCGCATCCAGGGCCCCGACTACCGCGGCCGCTGGCTCGTCTACCAGCGGGATTGACCCAGCGCAGGTGCTGGCGAGTGCGCCGGCAACGTCTGTAAGCGACACGGCAGGGCGGCCGCGCTATCGTCTCGCCCTGGACCTATTCAGCAAGGAGACATGGCAATGAGCAAGCGTGACGTGGTGGTGTTGGGCGTGGCCCGTTCTGCAATCGGAACCTTCGCCGGTTCGCTGGCCGACATCGAGCCCGCCGAGCTGGCCGGGCAGGTGATGAAGGCGGCCGTGGAGCGCTCGGGCGTCGACCCCCAGGCCATCAACTACGTGACGGTGGGCAACACCATCCCCACCGAAAGCCGCTTCGCCTACGTGGCGCGCGTGGCCAGCATCCAGGCCGGGCTGCCGATGGACAGCGTGGCCATGTCGGTCAACCGCCTGTGCTCGTCGGGCCTGCAGGGCATCGTCACCACCGCCCAGAACATCCTGCTGGGTGATTGCGACTACGGCATCGGCGGCGGCGTCGAGGTCATGAGCCGCGGCGGCTACCTGTCGCCCGCCATGCGCAGCGGCGCCCGCATGGGCGACACCAAGCTCATCGACATGATGGTCGCCACGCTGACCGACCCCTTCGGCGTCGGCCACATGGGCATCACGGCCGAGAACCTGTGCACCAAGTGGGGCATCACCCGCGAGGAGCAGGACGCACTGGCCGTCGAATCGCACCGCCGCGCCGCCGCGGCCATCGCCGAAGGCCGTTTCAAGAGCCAGATCGTCCCGGTGGTCCTCAAGACCCGCAAGGGCGAGGTGAGCTTCGACACCGACGAGCACGTGAAGGCCTCCACCACGATGGAATCGCTGGCCAAGCTGAAGCCGGCCTTCAAGAAGGACGGCAGCGTGACGGCGGGCAATGCGTCCGGCATCAACGACGGCGCCGCCTTCTTCGTGCTGGGCGATGCCGCCGTGGCCGCCGCGCACGGCCACAAGCCGATGGCCCGCCTGGTGAGCTACGCCGTGGCCGGCGTGCCCAACGAGATCATGGGCGAAGGCCCGATCCCGGCCTCGAAGCTGGCGCTGAAGAAGGGCGGGCTCACGCTCGACCAGATGGACGTCATCGAGTCCAACGAAGCTTTCGCGGCGCAGGCCATCGCCGTGTCACGCGGGCTCGGGCTCGACATGGCCAAGACCAACCCGAACGGCGGCGCCATCGCCCTGGGCCACCCCATCGGCTGCTCGGGCGCCTTCCTGGCGACCAAGGCCGTCTACGAACTGCACCGCACCGGCGGCCGTTATGCGCTGGTGACGATGTGCATCGGCGGCGGGCAGGGCATTGCGGCGGTGTTCGAGCGGCTTTGATCGCTACTCACCGGCCTGGGCTGTGCCCGGGCCGGTGGCCGCTACAGCCTCGGTACAGGCGCTGCCTGTGGACCTGGCCCGGGATGCGGCCAAAGCACCGCCTTGAAGCCATCGCACCAGTCCGGTAGACTGTTCACGTTCGCTATCCGCGAATGAAGAATAGATCTCGGCGAACTGGGGTGATGTGCCATGTCGAACGCCAAGTCCAATCCGCAGACGGTTCTGCGCCCGCAAGACCTGCTGGTCTTGTTGAGGCTTGCCTTGGTGCGGGCCGATGAGAGTGCGCCGAGCTACGCAAGCTTGTCTGAAGATCTCGGCCTGACGGCGTCGGAGGCCCACGCCGCGGTCGCGCGTGCGGTGGTGTCGCAGCTGGCGGTGAAGGACATTGCTGGCCGGCCCAGGGTCAGGCTTGAGTCATTGCGCCTGTTTGTCCAGCACGGTGCCCGGTACTGCTTTCCCGCCACGCGCGGCCCTCAGACCCGTGGGGTGCCGACAGGCTACGCAGCCGCGCCGCTCGACAAGCTCGTCCGGGCGCCCGCCGGGGAGCCGCCGCCCGTGTGGCCGCACAAGGACGGCACGGTTCGGGGCGAAACCCTCTATCCCCTGTACCCGACGGTGCCTCAGGCCGCGTTGCGCAATCCGGAACTGCATGAGCTGCTGGCCCTCTTCGACGCGATCAGGGCGGGCAGTCCGCGCGAGCGCAACCTGGCCGTGCAGGCCTTGGACGAGCGCCTGGCCACTGCCGAACCCCAGCCCGTCGCTTCGTGAACCCGAACGACCCCAACGTCCAGATGCTGGACATCGTTGCCGAACGGCTGGGCGGCGAGCTCTGCAGCAGCCTCGTGTTCGTGGGCGGGGCGGTCGCAGGCCTGCTCATCACCGACCCGGCGCAGCCAGCCATCCGGCCGACTGAAGACGTCGACCTGCTCGCGCAGGTGATAGCGCGCACCGAGTACTACGCGCTAGAGACAGCGCTGCGAGCCCGTGGCTTTCGGCAGGACCTGCGCGCTGGCGCGCCTATCTGTCGCTGGACGGTGGCCAGTGTGACCGTGGACGTCATGCCTACGCTCCCGGAAGTTCTGGGTTTCAGCAACCGCTGGTACCCGCTGGCCTGCGAAACAGCCTGGACCGCCCGCTTGCCAAGCGGACGCGCCGTGCAGGTGATCAGCGCACCCGCATTCGTGGCCACCAAGCTGGAGGCCTTCGCGGGCCGGGGGCACGGCGACTACTTGTTCAGCCACGACCTGGGCGACATCATCAGCGTTCTGGATGGGCGCGACAGCCTGCTTGTCGAACTGGCGCAAGCCGACCCCGAATTGCGCCGTAGTGTCGCGGGGGAAGTGGCCCGCTGGTTGGCTTCCCGCAGCTTCCTGGACAGCCTGCCGGGTCATCTGCCTGGCTGCGCATTTCAGCGATCGCGGACACCCGTTTCACGCTGATCGCGGACACCGTTTCACGCTGATGGCGGACGGTGTGCAACGCGTGCGAGTGACCGAGTTCATCGTATCTCAGGTGTCCGCGATGGCCGTGAAGCCGACC
>CAJAES010000051.1 GCA_903938815.1 uncultured beta proteobacterium | reverse complement strand
GCGCCGGGCCGCTGACGGCAGCGATGAAGGCGTAGGGCGCAGGCCCTTCACTCCAAACTCAACGCGATGTGCGATGGCGGCCGCCGCTGACACGGCCGATCCTGACGCCTCGCCCAGCGCGTTCTCACACAGCCTCGACCCTATCCGGTCAGCCGGGTTGCTCCCAAGCGGCCGGACGGCGGATCATCGATTTTCTTGTTTCGCTTCTACGAAGCGGCTGTTCGTGATCTCGCACACCCGGCCATAAGCGGGCGCTCTGGACCGTCCGGTTCAAGCCATCGGACCTCCGTGACTCCTGCGCGGCGAGACCGCTTCAAGTCGTTGACCGGGCATTGGTTGGGGCAGCCACGATCCGATCTCACGCTGCCGGCGGATCGAAGCGATAGCCCACGCCGTAGACCGAGGCGATGCAGTCGTCATCGGCGCGCACCGACTGCAGCTTGCGCCGCAGGTTTTTCACATGCGTGTCGATGGCGCGGTCGCTCACGTCGCGCAGGTCGCCATGGGCGCTGTCCAACAATTGGGCGCGTGAGAACACCCGCCCCGGCTGGCTCAGCAACTGCCGCAGCATGCGGAATTCCAGCGGCGTCAGCTGCAGCCACTGGCCGCGCCAGGCCAGGCGCAGGCCGGCGTCGTCGACGGTCCAGGGGCGCGGCGCGGCGGCCACGCGGCCTTCGGCGCGGCGCAGAAGGGCCTGCACGCGGGCCATCACCTCGCGTGGGCTGAAGGGCTTGCAGACGTAGTCGTCGGCGCCACTGTTCAGGCCCAGCAGGCGGTCGAGTTCATCCACCCGCGCGGTCAGCATCAGGATGGGCACGGCGCTGAACTGGCGCACGGCGCGACACAGGCTCACGCCGTCCAGGCCCGGCAGCATCAGGTCCAGGATCAGCAAGTCCGGCGGCGCATGGCGGATCTCGGACAGCGCCAGTTCGCCGTCGGCCAGCGCCTGCGCCTGGTGGCCGTCGTTGCGCAGGTAGTCCAGCAGCAGCTGCGCGATGCGCGCGTCGTCTTCCACCACCAGGATGCGGCGTGCGGCGTTCATGGGCGTGCGCCAGCATCGGCGTCGGCTTGTGGCTGCGTTGCGGCTGGAGCCCGCGCGTTCAGCGGCAAAGTCACGGTGATGAGCAGGCCGCCCAGCGTCGAGGCCGAGGCACGCAGTTGGCCGCCATGCGCCCGCGCGATGGCCTCGCAAATGGCCAGGCCCAGGCCGCTGCCGCCATGCAGGCGCGCGCGCGCCGCGTCGCCGCGGTACAGCGGCTCGAAGAGTTGCGGCCACTGGTCGGCATGCACGCCGGGAGCGCTGTCTTCCACGACCAGCTTCACTTCGTCGCCGGCCTGCTGCAGTCCGATGCGGATCTGGCCCGGCACGTCGGTGTAGCGCAGGCTGTTTTCCATCAGGTTGGCCAGCAATTGCTCTACGCGGTCGGCGTCCCAAGTCACCGGCATGGCTGGCGTTTGTGGAGCAGCAGGCGCTTGCAGGCTGACGCTCAGCCCGGCCGCGCCGGCCCGGCCTTCAAAACGGCGGGCCACACGCTGCAGCAGTTCCAGCGCATCGGTGGGCGCAAAGTGGCAAGGCAGCGCCTGCAGGTCGGACGTCGCCAGCAGGTGCAGGTCGTCGACCAGCTTGCCGATGCGCAGCACCTCGTCGTGCAGCACGCCGATGGCTTCAAGCCGCAGCGGCCGAACGCCGTCTTGCAGCGCTTCAATGTCGCCGCGCAGCACGGTCAGCGGCGTGCGCAATTCGTGCGAGATGTCCGCCAGCCAGCGCCGACGGGCGCCTTCCAGGCGTTGCAATCCTTCGGCCATTCGATTGACGTTGCGCACCACGTCGCCGATCTCGTCGCCGCGGTCGGCCAGTTCAGGCCCGGCCGGCAGACGCACCGTCAATTCGCCACGGGCCAGGCGCTGCGTGGCGTCTTGCACGGCAGCCAGTGGGCGCGTCCAGCGGCGCGCCAGCAAGGCCGCCGTGAGCAGCGCCAGCACCATCAGCCCCAGCGAGCCGGCCGCGATGACGCGGTACTGGTCGTGCAGGAAGCGCGCCTCTCCGCCGTCACGCACCAGCGGCTGCGGCCGCATGCGGGCCAGCGCCACCACTTCGCCGTTGACGCGCACCGGCCGCTCAACGACCGGACCAGCGCCGCCCCTGCCGGCTGACAGCGGTGAGCCCGCCAGCACCCGGCCATCCAGAGCGACCACCTGAACCCGGTCCGGAAACGGGTCGGAGTCGGGCCCTGGCGGCGGACGTCGGTCTTGCGGGGCCGGCAGGCCTGGCAGGCTCAGCGGCGGGGGATTCAACTCGTCCAGCAAGGTGTGCAAGTTGAGCCGGCCCTGCAGCAAGTCGGGCAAGCCGCCCGGGCGTGCGGCGGCCGTGCCCACCACACCGGCGAAGCGCTCCAGGTGCGCCACGTCGCGCGCTGCCAGGTAGTTGCCGAAGCCGTTGCGCAGATTCCAGGCCGTCAGGCCGCCCAGGGCCAGCACGGCCAGGCCGGCGAAGGCCAGCAAGGTCAGGGACAGGGTGTGGACGAAGCGCAGGCGCATGGGAAATCGGGGTGTCGGGCGGAGTCCATTGGACATCCGCATCGTGAGGACATTGTGAGCGCCGCCTCATCGTTGCCCCGCATTGCCGGGGCAAATTCAGCGCACCTCACCGGCACGCTTCGGGCCGGCACACCTCAGGAGATCCTTGATGAAGAAGCCAATCCGTAACCTCCCCTCTCCCCAAGTTCTCTGCGCACTTGCGCTGGCAATAGGACTGGTCTCCATTGCACACGGTGCAGATGCTCCGGCCCCGGCTGGTGATGCGCCGGGGCCCTACGTGGGCATCGGCCTGGGCTTGAGCAAGCTGGGGCCCCGCAACGAGGGCAAGGACGGCGCGCATGGCGAACGCCCCGGGGTCGCCAAGCTCTATGGCGGCTACCGCCTCACCGAGACCTGGGGCGTGGAAGCGGGCTTGGTGAAGTTGGGGCACGTGCACAACGACACCACCGCCATGGACGGCTCCAGGGTGCACCACAACGGCGAAGCGCACAGCCTGTACCTGGCGGGCACAGGACGCCTGGCGCTGGGCCATGGCTTCTCGCTCACCGGCAAGGCGGGCGCGTCATTCGGCCGCGTCAGCGCCAAGGATTCGGGTGACACCAACTTCACTCTGGGCGGGAACAAGGCCTCGCCGCTGCTGGGCATTGGCGCGGAATACAAGGTCAACCGCAACATCGCGTTGACCTTCGATCTGGATGGCTACGGAAAGGTGTCTGACAAGGTCAAGGCCGCCACGGCCACCGTGGGCGCGCGCTACAGCTTCTAGTCGCCCGCGCCTGCCGTCGGTGGGCATCAGCCTCGAGTTCTGAGCCCGCCGGCCAATACCGGCGCAACTGTGTGCACACCGTGGGGAGCTTGCCATATTGGCTCCACATTGACTTCGCAGAGTTCGGCCTCGTTGCCGGCCCGTCGGGCCGGCTGTCACCCCGGAGAACAGTCATGACCATTCGCCACTTCGCTCGGGCACGCCTGGGCCTGACCACCCTCGCCACGGCGTTGCTGACGGCCTGCGCCTGTGCCCAGCCTGCCGGGGGCCACGACCGCCCGCCACCCCCGCCCGAAGCGCTAGCCGCTTGCAAGGCTGCCGCAGCCGGCGCCGCCTGCAACTTCAACTCGCCGCACGGCGCGGTCAGCGGCAGTTGCTGGGCGCCCGAGGGTAAGCCGTTGGCCTGCAAACCCACCAACCCGCCCCCGGCTGCGGCCGCCCGTCCGGGCTCGTCGGCAAAACCCTGAACTGACCGGCTTCCGTATCCGCAGCGGTGCGTGAAAGGACAAGTCTGATGCTTCCCAACCCGAGTGACGCTTCCATGCAAACCACACTAATCCAACACCAAATCCAACCCCATCTCCAGAACCAACCCCGCAAGACCTGGGCGCCTGTCATGGCTTCGCTGGTGGCCGGCCTCGCGCTGGCCGCCTGTGGCGGGAGCGATGACAGCACCACCACCGACTCCACCACCACCGGCACGGGCACCGCGGGCGTGCTGTGCAGCTACGCCAGCAGCGTCTTCAACAGCTCCGCCTCCGTCAACGCGACGGCCACTGCGACCTGGTCGTGCACCAGCACCCAACGCAAGCTCGCTGCCAACGGTCTGCCAGACCACGCTGTGGGCACCTTCCCCAACGCCGACAACCCCAACACCATCGCCGCGCAGACCATCGCGGTCGCCGTGACCGTGACACCCACCGCGACATCGGTCGTCACGCCGCGTGTCGGGGCCATGGACAAGCCCGGCATCGCCTTGAACGGCATCGTCTTCGACCCGGGCACGGCGGGCACCTGCAACAACGCCGGCACTTGCCAGCAAGGCGGCGCGACTGTGGGCGACTGGAGCCTGGAGGCGTTGGGCCAGACCGCCTTCAAATGGGGAACAGACACCAGCAACGCGCATGTGCAGCCGAACGGCATGTACCACTACCACGGTGTTCCAGAGGGCCTGCTCACCAAGTTGGGCAATGGAAACAAGGCCATGACCTTGATCGGCTGGGCGGCCGATGGGTTTCCGATCTATGCGCGTTACGGCTACACGACCGCCACCGACGCCAGCTCGGCCGTCAAGGTCGTCACGGCCAGCTACCGCCTCAAGACCGCGCCGGATGCCAATCGACCGGCGACGACCCTCTATGCCATGGGCACCTTCACCCAGGACTATGAATACGTGGCTGGGGCGGGTGATCTGGACGAATGCAATGGCCGCACCGGCGTGACGCCCGAGTTTCCCAAGGGCACGTACCACTACTACGCGACAGACACCTTCCCCCACCTGCAGCGCTGCGTGAAGGGCCAGTTGTGAGCTCTGCCGCGCAACGCTGGAGCCGTGCCACGCTGGCCGGACTGGCACTGTGCGGCGCGCTTCTGGCCGCCGTGCCCGCCCAGGCCCATCTGATGGCGGCGCAGAAGGGTACGCTCAACGTCGTCGGCGACGCCGCCTTCCTGGTGTTGTCGGTGCCGGTGTCGGCCTTGCAGGGCGTGGACGACGACGGCGACGGCGCCCTGTCGGTGGCCGAATTGCGCGCCCACACCGACAGCGTCCGCAGCCAGGTGCAGGCCGGCGTGAAACTTCACGACAGTGCGGGTGCGCTGCCCCTGCAGCTGGTGATGCTGGACGTGGCACCGCCCGAGAACGCACCGCGGGCGGCGGCGCGCCATCTGACGGTGATGGGGCGGTTCCAGCTGCGCGCGCCGGCCGCACATCCGGGACTGGCACAGCCGGCCGCCACGGTGGCGGCGGTGCAGTCCCTTCCGCTGTCGATGACCTTCACACTGTTCGGCACTGCTGCAGGCGAAAGGCAGCAAGACCTGACCATCACCCGGCAGTCCGACACGCAGTGGCTTCGCTTGATGCCCGATCACCCGACCCACGCCCTGCTGCCGTCCGCCGGGGCGGTGCTGGCCGAGTACGTGCGCACCGGCGCCACGCACGTGCTGAGCGGCCCCGATCACCTGCTGTTCCTGCTGGTAGTGCTGGCCGCGGGCTGGGGCTGGAAGCACTTGCTGGGAGCCCTGACCTGCTTCACCGCCGGCCACGCGCTGACCCTACTGGCCTGCATGTGGGGCGGCTGGTCGGCACCGGCGGCCGTGGTGGAGCCGGCCATCGCCGCCACCATCGTCGGGCTGGCCGCTTTCGACCAGTGGACACGACGCTGTGCCAGGCCCCTGCACACCGGCGTGCGGCTGTCCCTGGTGTTCGCCTGCGCGCTGATCCACGGCCTGGGTCTGGCCGGCGCGCTGGCCGAACTGACTCGGTGGGCGCCAGGCAGCGAGCAGTTGACCTGGGCGCTGGTCGGCTTCAACCTCGGCATCGAAGCGGCGCAAGTCGGCGTGGCCGCGCTGGCGGGCTTGTTGGTGCTGGGGCTAGGGGCGGCGCTAAAGGGCTGGATGCAGCCGCTGGCAGCGCAGCGGGTCGGCACCATGGCCTCGGCCGCTGCGATGATGGCCGGCTCGTTCTGGTTCATTGAACGTGTGGCTCTGTCCATCTAGCCGCTGGCATTGCGGCACAAACAAGGAGACCTCGTTGACCGTTTTGCCACCGACCACCCCAACTGCCTCAACCTCGCACACGCGGCGCCGAACGCCAAGGCGCCGAAGCGTCCTGGCCTGGGCCCTTGCCCTGGCCACAGCGGGTGCACTGACGACTCCCGCGCAGGCCGCGGGTGGCTTTTTGTCCACACAGCCCACGCCACGCGTGGAGCATTGGCAAAACCGGCAGTCCGCCATCGAGCAGGAACTGCAAGACCGCACGCGCATGGCGGCGACGCGTTTGGTCTTCGTGGGCGACTCAATAACCGACTTTTGGCTCTTCGACGACAACCCCTGGGTCAGCGGGCAGAAGTACGGCCGGCAGGTCTGGAACGAGAGCTTTGCGGGCGGCACACCGCAGAACCTGGCACTGAACATCGGCATCTCTGGGGACCGCACCGAGCATCTCTTGCATCGCATCAAGCCGCGCGCTGCTGGAGGGCTGGGTCACTTGGATGCGGTCGGTTTGAGGCCGGAGTTTCTGGTGGTGATGCTCGGCATCAACAACACTTGGGCCGCCGAGTCGCCGGTGGCCGACAGCGTCTTTGAGGGTGTGCGCGCGGTGCTGGTGGCCGCGCACGAGAGGCAACCGCAGGCGCGCATCGTTCTGCAGTCCATCCTGCCTACGAACGATCCTGTCAAGAACCGCGAGGTGGTGGAGGTGGTGAACCAGCGCCTGCAGGCGCTGGCGCGTAGCCCGGACTGGTCGACGTTCACGGTCTGGCTCGACCTGACGCCCGGATTTGTAGACGCATCTGGCCTGCAAGTGGCTGCGCTGTTCACCGACGGCTTGCACCCCAACCAAACGGGCTATCGCATCTGGCGCGACCGCCTGCTGCCCTTCCTGGCGACGGAACGACACAAGGCGTCGGCCACCACGCCTGCAAAGGAAGCCACGTCGATCCCTGGAAAGGGACGTATTTGAACGGCAACGTTACGGCAACAGGCTCGACGGATCGAATGACTCCAAGGGGGTCGGGTCCGGCCAACCGATCCGATGAACTCGTTGCCCGAAGCCTGCCGGTCGAGTTGGGCTGCCATAGAGCCGACGTTCGTCTAGACCGGGTCCCAACCCCAAGCGGGTGTCCGTGAGGCTCGATGGGTGACTGTGAAGCGGTCGTCGACGTGGCCAACGAGTGACGCGCAACCAGCCTATCCGCCGCCGGTTGCCGAGACCGGCTGCCAGTAGGGCCATGCAAGCCACGTTTGCTCGGGGAACCGACTCTTGCCGCGCAGTCGATATGCGATCTATCGGACGATAATCGATTAATATTCGATCATGGTTAGGAAAGCGGCGCTGGCCGAGGTTTCAGCAAGCGGCGCGGCATTGGCGACGCGGGCCAGCGCCGTGTATGAGCAGTTGCGCTCGGACATCTCGCATGGTGTTCTCGAACCCGGTAGCAAGTTGCGGGTCGAGGCGATATGCAAACGCTACGACGTGGGGGCCAGTCCACTGCGTGAAGCCTTGAGTCGGCTGTCGGCCGAGGGGCTGGTCGACCGGAACGATCTTCGCGGCTTCAGCGTCGCGCCATTGCACTGGGACGAGTTGCCTATCCTGACCCGGAACCGCGTCCAGCTCGAAAGCATTGCGCTGCGCGAGTCGATCGAGAGACGCGACACGGCGATGGAAGACCAGCTCGTATTGCTCGTTCACCGCTTGTCGCGCACACCGCGCTCGCTGTCGACCGACCGTTTCGTCACCAACCCCGCATGGGAAGCCCTGCACCGCGATTTCCATCGAACGCTGCTGTCACGCTGCCCGTCGCGCTGGCTTCGTGGTTTCTGCGACGACCTAGCCGACCAGTCCTATCGTTACCGCCAGGTGGCGGCGGGCCAGGCCTTCAGCAAGCGTGACGAACATGCCGAGCACGTCGCCATCTTCGAGGCCGTGATCGATGGGCGCGGCGACGACGCTGTCCGGTCGCTCGAGGCGCACTACACGCGCACCGCGGAAGTGGTCGGCGATCAGGCCAGGTTGGCGCAGCGCGCGATGGCAGCGGCTGGTTAGGCACCCCGCCGGCGGGCCGGCCGGCGCCGGCCGCGGCTGGCGGGTGCAAGTGAGCGTGTGGCCGGGCAGGCGGCTCGACGCCGCCAAGTCTTCGACCTTGCCCGGATCTATTTCGGGTCGATCTGCGCCGCCTTGGCGATGGCGGCGTGTTTGGTGATCTCGTTACTCACGAAGGTACTGAACTCGGTGGTGGTCATGGCGCGCGCCCTGATGCCCAAACGTCCGAACGTCGCCTGGACTTCCGGGTCCTGCTGCGCTTGCCGAATGTCGGTGTTGATGCGTTGCACCACAGCCGCCGGCGTGCCGGCCGGTGCCCACAGGCCGAACCACAGCGCAATGTCGAAGTCCTTGAATCCTTGCTCAGCGATGGTGGCGATCTCGGGTGCGGCGTCCGAGCGGCTGGGGGTGGACACACCCAGCGCACGCAGCTTGCCCCCCTTGATGTGGCCCAGCGCCGTGCTGAGGGCAGCCATGGTGAACGCGGCGCGGCCAGCCATCACTTCCTGAATCGCTTCGGGCCCGCCCTTGTGCGGCACGTGCAGGAGTTTGATGCCCGCAGCCTGGGCAACGGCCTCGGCCGCGAAGTGGGTCGAACTGCCCACCCCCACCGAGGTGAACACCACATCGCCGGGGCGTTCACGCGCTGCGGCGACCAGGTCCTGCAGGCTCTTGTACGGCCCGTCGGGCGCGGTGACCATAACGTAGGGTGTCACGCCCAGGTAGGCCACGGCCACCAAGCTCTTGTGCGGGTCGTAGGGCAGCTTCTTGTGGATCGCCGGGTTGGCCGCGTAGCCGGCCGACTGCACCAGCAGCGTATGTCCTGTGGCCTCGCTCGTCACCACCGCCGAGGTGCCGATCAGACCTCCGGCGCCCGGCTTGTTGTCCACCACCACGGTTTGCTTCCAGGCCTTGCCCAACGACTGCGCCAAGGCGCGTGCCGCCGTATCGGCGCCAGAGCCCGGCGTGAGCGGCACGACGAGCTTCACGCCCGGCTCGGGCCATGTTTGCGCGAAGACCGCGCCGCTGCCAAGGACCAGACAGGCGCTCAGCGCCCACAGGGATGAGAACTTCATAGCGTGTGCTCCTGCCAGTTCGCGGCTGGCTTCGGGGGTTCGGGTTCGAGGCCAGCAGCGCGGATGGCGCCGATGGCACAGAACTCGTCTTTGTCGGAAGCGTCGCCGCTGATGCCGACCGAGCCGATGGCATGGCCCTGGGCATCGAGAATCAGGACGCCGCCCGGCGTGGGGATGAACCGGCCCTGCGATGCGGCGGCCAGTGCCGACTGGAAGGTCGGCCTTTCGGACAGGCGATCGCGAATCTGCCGCGTGGCCATACCCATGCCCAGCGCGGCCCAGGCCTTGCCCATCGCGATGTCGTGGCGAAGCACGCCGCAGCCGTCTTCGCGCCGGAAACTCACGACGTTGCCACCGGCGTCGAGGACCATCACGGCCAGCGGCAGCAGCTGGTGCTCTCGGCGCAGGCGCAAGGCCGCGTCGGTGATCTGGGTGGCGACGTCCAGCGTCAGGCTGCTGTGCACGGGAATCAGTCGTTCCGCCATCGGTGCTTCTCCATCAAGGACTCGGCGCGCTCAATGCCACGCTGCCAATGTCGGGTTCGGTCCGACTCAGGACTTCTTCACCTTGTCGCCGAGCTTGTCGATGACCGGTTTCCATTTGGCCGCTTCGGCCTTGACGAATGCGGAAGCGGCCGCGTCGCCGACATGCAGATCTGCGAACATGCCCTGCGCGGCCAAGCTGGCAAGAACCTTCGGATCGCTCATCGCACGCTTCGTGGCGTCGGCCAGCGTGGCCTTGATGGCCTCGGGCGTACCGCGCGGCACAGCCACCACGTTCCACAACAAGGCTTCGAACGGAGCCGCCAGGCCGGCCGACTCGTACACCGTCGGAATCTCCGACGCCATCGATTCGCGCTTGGCCGTCGCAACGCCGACCAGACGCATCTTGCCGCCCTGATGCAGCGGCAACATGCCGCCCAGCGTGCCCACGGCCATTTCGATCGTGCCGCCCATCAGGTCCTGCATCGCCGGGCCACTGCCCTTGTAAGGCACATGGGTGATCTGGGCGCCGGTCAGTTGCAGCAGTCGTTCGGTGGCGACGTGCAGCAAGGTGCCGGTCCCCGGCGAGCCGTAGTTGAACTTGCCCGGGCCGGCGATCGAGGCGTCGAAAAACGCCTTGAGCGTGGCCGGCATCGCGTTCGAGACCGCAAATGCCACCGGCGCGCCACCGAGCGCGGCAACGTAATCGAAGTCGGTGGCCGCGTCGTAGCGCGGACTGGCCTCGATGAGGTTGTAGAGCGCATGCGTCGAGGCGGTGCCGAAGAGCAGGGTGTAGCCGTCCGGCGTGCTGTTCTTGACTTCGAGCGAACCGATCGCCCCCGACGCGCCCGCCTTATTGTCAACGACGACGGTCTGTCCCAACTGCTTGCCCAGCGCTTCGGCGTAGGCGCGCGAAAAGCTGTCGGTCGGGCCGCCGGGCGCGAAAGGCACGACCAGTCGAATGACCCGCGACGGATAGGCCTGCGCCCACGCCGGAGTGGCACCGAGCAGGGTAGCGGCGCCCGCTGCCTGGATGAGATGGCGTCTTTGCATGGTGTCAGGTCTCCTTCTGTTGGCCGGCGTCGCGCCGGCACGGGTCTCGATCAGCGCCCGTCAATCCATGACCGGATTCGAAAGCACGCCAATGCCTTCGATCTCGATCTCGATGGTGTCGCCCGCCTTCATCCACACGGGCGGCGTGCGCGCATAGCCGACACCGCCGGGGGTGCCCATCACGATCACATCACCGGGTTCCAGCGTCAGCGCTTCGGACAGCAGTGCAATCGTGCGCGCCACGCCGAACGCCATGTCGGCGGTGTTGGCGTCCTGCATGACCTGGCCGTTCAGGCGCGACTGGAGGCGCAACCCGACGCAGCCGGCGGGCAGTTCGTCGGCGGTGACGAGGCAGGGGCCGAAGGCGCCGGTCGAGTCGAAGTTCTTGCCGATCGTCCACTGCGCCGTCTTGCGCTGGTAGTCGCGCAAGGTCGCATCGTTGAAGCAGGCATAGCCGAATACCGCATCGAGCGCCTCGGCCTCGCTGACAAAGCGCGCCCGGCGTCCGATCACAACAGCGAGTTCGGCTTCGAAGTCGAGCTTGCTCGACACCTTCGGCACTCGAAGCGGCGCGCCGTGGGCCAGCAAGGAGGTCGCGCAGCGGAGGAACAGCGCCGGATAGTCGCCGATCTGGTTGCCGCCTTCCTTGGCGTGGTCGACATAGTTCACGCCGAGGCAGACCAGCTTGCCTGGGCGCGGAATGCAGGGCAGCAACTGCAGTTCGTCGAGCGCCAGCGGCTCAGCTTCGGCGATGCGCTGGGGGAGGCCGCGCACCAGCCCGGTCCACGCAAGTTGATCGGCCAGGAGGCCCTGCAGCGTCGCAGGCAGACCGCTGCCGAGCTTGTCGCTGGGAACGACGCCACCGTTCACCAGGACGCCCCAGCTCTCACCTTTCGAGCCCTGATAGCTGACTAGCCGCATACACCCTCATCTTTGTGTCTTCGATATCAATCGAGATGCTAAGATTAAACGATAAAACTCTAAACTTAAAGTTTTATAGATATCTTCTGCCGGGTGTTTTCCCGGAGCCGTGCCCTATCCACACGCGCTCTGCGATCGCCTCGAGGCTTGAATTGGCACGAAATTCGCGGTTGGCCGTTCTGCGGGTAGACATAGGCCCACGGCGCCGCCGAACCGGCCTATTCCGACGGGCCGCAGTTGGCCGAGTCGAGCCGAAGACGGGCCCAGCTCGTCGCCGGAAACCTGTCCTTCAGAGCCTCGCCGCGGCCAAAATTTCAAGCGCGCGGCGACTGGCCGCTTGTGGCCGGTTGCCGCAGGTCACGAACGGCTGCCTCGCAGATTCGAAACGCGCCATGCCGAAGCTGAGCATCGGGCAGCCTGGGCGTGTCAGGCACGCGGGCTGAGTGGGGAAGAGAACTTCGACCTGCACCCCTTGCAGACGTCGGCTCTTGCCGACACCGCCGTGACACGGCAGCCCGGCTGCGCGCCAGTTCCTGGTCAGGACGCCCCTCCCGCAGGCGACTTCCGTGATGGTCGATCGACAGTCCCAGAACACCAGCGGCGCGGCAGGCCAGGGGCCGCACTCATTCCTTGGCCCGCCCGCGCCAGAACTCCGCATCGAACAACTGCCGGGCGCCCGTGCGTTCGTTGACCAGCCAGAACTGCCGCCCGTCGGCGCTGAGTTCCGACACCTCTCCGGTGTGACGCCCTGCCGTGACGCGCGTGCCGAGCGCGTTGGCCGGGAAGCCGGGTGCGCGCGCCAGGTCGAGCAGGGGCACGGCCTCGCGCGTGTCGCCGGCCAGCCGCAGCCGTTGCACGATGGGCGCCAGCAGCGGGTTGGCCGCGTCGGCGGGCGACAGGTAGACGACCAGCTTGGCCTGCGCCCGGCTGAGCGCCACGTTCACCAGCCGCCGCGCCTCCTCGGTCTGCAGGAAGGGCTGCGCGCCGTCGGCGGGGTCGAACAGCACCGCCGGCGCCTCGCTGCCCTGCGCCCGGTGCACGGTGCTGACCCTGACAGCCTCCGGCACGCCATGGGCCCGCAGCCGCTGTCGGATCAGCGCCCGCTGGGCCCGGAACGGCGTCAGCACGATCAGTTCCTGCGGCAGCCAGCCGCCCCCCGCCAGCGCAGCCGCGACGGTGGTGGCGATCGCCTCCGCCGACTCCCGGCGCACCGGCCCGCGGTCGGCGGCCGACCAGCCGCCATCGGTCTTCACGGCGTGCACGTGAACGTGGGTGTCGGCGTCGATGTTGCCCAGCGTCCGCCGGCGCGCCGCCTGCCAGTCGGGCGAGGCCAGCGCATCGGCGGCCACGCGCAGCGCACCGTCGTAGAAGAGGTGGCTCACCAGATCGCTGATGGGCCCGGCCATGCGCGACTGCTCGTCCAGCAGCGCCACCGACGGGCCACGCGCCGGCATCTCGGCGAAGGCCGAGCGGCCCAGCCAGCGGCGCGCGTCGCGGTCGGGGCTGCGCAGCACCGGCGAGAGCTGCTGCGGATCACCGGCGAACAGCCGCGCCCGCCCCAGCGGCATCAGGGCGAGCGCGTGCGCCAGGCTCACCTGGCTGGCCTCGTCGAAGACCAGCAGGTCGAACGGCGGCTCGCCGTCGGGCGCCAGCGTGCGCAGGGTCTTCAGCGTGAACGCGGCGCGCGTGGTGGTCATGCTGGCCAGACGGCAGCGGCGCAGCACCTGCAGCGAGGATGCGCGGAGTTCGTCGCGCAGCGCCGCCACGCGATCGGCCCAGGCCTTCAACGCGGCCGCGTCGCGCGTCGGCGGGCGGGCGGCCTCGGCGCGTGCCAGGCGGGTGATGAGGCCCTGGTCGTCGGTGGGAATCAGGTGCTCGCGCCCGACGTAGGCCGCGGCATCGAAACGCGTGCCCAGACGCTGCACCGCGGCGCGCAGGGGTTCTCGCCGTCCCTTCTGCAGCGCCTTGTCGACCGCGATCGTGGCCATGTCCACCGCCTGGTTGGTGGTGGACAGCAGCAGCACGCGGGCGCCGGGGCGGCTGTCCAGGTACTCGGCCAGCAGCACGCCGAGCGTCGTGGTCTTGCCGGTGCCCGGCGGGCCCCACAGGAAGGCGCTGCCATGGCGCACCAGCGACAGGGCTTCGCGCTGCGCCGCGCGCAGCCAGCGGAAAGGCTCGCCGGACAGTGCCGGGCCGCTGTCCGCAGGGCGCGGCAGGCCGATGTCGGGCAGACACGCCAGCGCGCGCTCTGCCCAGGGGGTGTCCCACCAGGCGTCGGCCACTGCATACAGGAATCGGGTCGGGTACAGGCGGATCAGGTGGCCCGGCCCCGGCGGCGGGGCGCTCGCGTTCTGTAGCACGAGCTGGTCGTCCTCGGCCACCACGGCCAGGACGCTGGCGCCGCCCTTGGCGGGAGCGCCCCACCACGCGGACGCACCATCCAGGCTGTCGTCCAGCAGGGCCTGCGACGATGCCTGGCCCGGACGCTGGCCTTCGGCATGCACGTAGCCGGGTTCGAGCGTCACACGCCACAGGGCGCCGTCGCGCTCGGCGCGCAGCACCTTGAAATCGAAGTATTCGGGCGTGGCCGCGAGTTCGGCGCTCAGCGCCGCACGCACGTCGGCGAGGCTCATGGCAGGGGTCGGGTCAGGCGGTTGGGCCAGCTCAGGGATCGGGGGTGACGGTGACCGACCCGTCCGCGGCCAACCGAAGGTTCAAGCCGACATCGGCTTCGGCGATGTCGTTGAACGGCGGGATGCGCACCGGCGCCAGCGCATCGATCATGCACGGGCCGAACGGCGGCGCCTTCAGGATGCAGGAGCCGGAGTCGAAGTAGACCTTGCGCGTTCGCCCGTCAGGCTCGAACTGGAAGACCAGCGGGCATTCGCCGACCAGTTCGACGGCCTGATCGCCGGCCTGATCGACGGCCTGACCGCCCGCCTGACGGCCAGCCACCACGCGCGCCGGGCCACCCGCAGGCCGGGCGGCCGGCCTGCACTCGGCAACGGCCGACACGACGGCTGAAGCCGCGATGCCCCGGGCGGCGCTCTGCGAGTACGGCCCGGGTGCGGGCGGCAGGTTGAGCACGACCGCGAGCGTCGCTCCGCACACGCCGAGCGCACCCGCCACAGCCCAGCGCAGAGCGGGACGCGGCAGCCCGAGCGCAGTCCGCAG
>CAJAES010000050.1 GCA_903938815.1 uncultured beta proteobacterium | reverse complement strand
CGGACCGCCGCCCGGGCGTTCTGCCCGACCACCCCCACCTCGACCATCTGCGCCGCCAGGCGCGGGACCTCCATCGCGCGTTGAAGCGGGGCGACGCGGTGGCGCTGAAGCGCGCGGCACCGTACCGTGTCGATGTCGGGGCTCCGCTCGCGCAGGCGCAGCTGGTGCTGGCGCGCGAGTATGGGTTCGCGAGCTGGCCGCTGTTGGTCGAGGAGGTCGAGCGACGCCGCGCCTGCGCGGCCGACGATGCCGGTTTCGTCGCCGCCTGGCTGACGTGGGCAATCGGCCAGGGCTACAGCCGGCCGCGGCCCGAGCGCGCCTGGGCGCTGGCGCACACGCGTGCGATGGCACAACGCGACGCGGCGCTCGTACTCGCGCTCGCCTGTGGTGACCTCGCCACCGTGCAGCGCCTGCTGCCGCCGCCGCGGGTGCACGAGCCGCTGCCGCCGCTGGCCGCGCCGCCGATCGCGATCGCAGCGTTCTCGGGCCTGGGGCGCATCGCCGCGTGCCGCGAGGGGCTGCGCGCCACGGTGCGCTGGCTGCTCGCGCAAGGCGCAGATGCCAACACCCAACTGAGCGTACCGGGCGCTGACCACCCCCTGCCGGTGCTCTATGGCGCCACGGCGCATGCCGGCGACGGCGAGATCGTGCGCGCGCTGCTGGCCGCTGGCGCCGACCCCAACGACAACGAGTCGCTTTACCACGCCACCGAGCAGGCCGACCGTTCGATCCTCGACGCGCTGGTGCAGGCCGGTGCGCGCTGGCCCGGCACCAACGCGCTCTTCCGCCAGCTCGACCACGACGACCTCCCGGGCCTGCAGCAGGCGCTCGCGCTCGGCGCCGATGCGAACGAGCTCTCCACCACCACCGGCACGCGGCCTCTGCACCACGCACTGATGCGCGGTCGCGGCCTGCCGTACGTGCAGGCGCTCGTGTCCGCCGGTGCCGACCCGGCCGCGCGCGACGGCCACGGCCTCGCCGTGCCCTGGCACGCCGAGCGCGTGGGCCGTGCCGATGTCGTCGCCTGGCTCGCAGAGATCGGACACGCGGCACCCGCGCACGACCTGCGGTCGCGCTTCCTCGCCGCCTGCGCTGCGGCCGACGAACCCAGCGCGCGCGCCGCGCTCGTGGAGCAGCCCGGGCTGCTGAAGCAGCTCGGCCCGATGGACCTGCGCCTGCTGCCCGAGCAGGCGCAACGCGGACAGATCGCTTCGGTGCGGCTGATGCTCGCGCTCGGCTGGCCGGTGTCGGTGCCCGGGCCGTGGGACGCGAGCGCGCTCAACCAGGCGGCCTTTCGCGGTGATGCCGAGATGGTTGCACTGCTGCTCGAGCACGGCGCGCGCTGGAACGAGCGCAACGGCTACGGTGGCAACGCGCTCGGCAGTTGCCTGCACGCGGGTGTCGACGAACCGGTGCCAGGCGGCGACTACGCGGCCGTGTTGCGCCTCCTGATGGACACCGGCGCGCCAGTGCCACAGCCCGAGACGCACTGGCCCGACGCGCTGGCGACAGTCGCCGAGCAGGCAGCCGCTTGAGCCGCAGGCCGTGCCCGAACGGGTAGCGTGCGCGCTGGCATCTCGAGACCGGCGACCACCATCGGCTGAAAGGTCTCGAGGCCGAAGAACGCCACCACTGGCTTCAGGCGCATCGCTTCGATTGGCGCCCGGTGCAAGTGCAACCGGCCGCTTCGGGGCGACGAGTTCACGGCCGCGGATCCCTCTGAAGGGTCGGCTTGGCACGGCGACCCCACCGGGTTCATGGCCGGGTAGCCGACCTTGAAGCTTCGATGCCGGGAAGCAGCCGTTCGCGGACGAGTCGTTTCGATCCGAACCTGCCTGTCGGGCTTCCCCATAGCTGCCTGGTGCTCGGATCGACCCCTTGCGGGCTTCGCTTCCAGGATGCAGGCGTTCGTGGCCACCTTGATCCGGCCACTACCGGTCGGTCGCCCCGCGCGCCCAGTCGTGGCCTCGGCGAGCAGCTGAACGACCGGTATCCGGCGACGAGTCTGGGGCCGTCTTCGGCTGGACCCGGCAACAGGCTGACACTGGAGATCGACCGCTTTCCGGCTTCTCACCTAAACCATGCGCGCGCCGCTTTCGAACAGTAGGAGGACACCGCAAGGTAGGCCTTGCGGTGCTGGTGCGCACGACGACGACCGCATCGGTGGCCGCCGATCGAAACTTTCTCAGTCTGCCACCTTCTGGCATTGCGTCCTTGCAATAGGTCGGCTGCCCCAAAGGGCGCGGGACGGCAACACCGTTCACGATGCGCACCACCGGGGATGGCTTCGGCATATGCATCGAGCGCGATTGTGCGGAGGTCTTTCGCGATTCGCAGATGAAGAATCTGCGCAGATCGCCTAGAGTCCAGTGCCATCAGACGCACGCGCGCCCCAAGAAGAGCTTTCGAACCATGCCCGCCCGTTCCCCAGAGTACATGCAAGCACGTCAGGCGGAGATCGTCGATGCCGCGCTGGATTGCATGACCCGCCTTGGTGCTATTTCGGTGTCGCTGTCCGACATCTGCGACCAGGCCGGCATCAGCCGCGGCGCCTTCTACGTTCACTTCTCAAGTAAGGACGAGGCCGTGTCTGCCGTCATCGCGAGGCTGCGGGATACGTCCATACAGGAGGGCGCTTTCTCCAATCCCGTGGAACTGCGCGAGGCGCTTTATGCCCGGGTGCGCAAGAACGAACTGCCGGACCGAGGCAAGCTCACACTGGTCGAAGTGGAACTGCTCCTGGCCGCCCGGAAGAGCGAGGTCCTCCGCCAGGCACTGGCCGCTGCCCTTAAGGATCGGTATGTTTTTCTTGAGCGCGGATTTGTCCAGCTCGCTGCGGATGGCCACCTGCAGCCTGGCGTTGTCCCCGAGCAGGCTGCGGAGCTGGTCCAGTCTTTCCTGACCGGGGAGGGCTTCGGTTCGGTTGCCATGAGCAGGCCGATCGGCATCAAGCTGGCTGCGATCGACCTCATGCTCGGCGGCATCCTGAAGCCCGGCAGCGTCGCCGTTGCACCACGGTCAAACAGTCGAGTTGCCAAGGCGCTGTAGTGGTCGCTGAACGTGACCTGAGCCGGTTGGTCCTGTTGATCGGCCTTGCCTGCTTGCCCGCACCCGGACTCAAGTGGCAATCGCAGCCGCTGCGGTGAGTACAGCCTGAAGCTGCGCTGCCACGGCAGCGCGCAGCGGCACGGGAACCATGCCCGCCGTCAGCGATGCATCGGCCATCTCGCGTTCCATCAGATCGGTTGCAGCTTGCTGGATGCGGGCCAGTACCCGCTGGCGGTCTCCGGCTCCCGCTTGCCTGGCCTGCATCTGGCACCACGGAATGAGCATGCCGAGCGCACGCAGCGGCAGCATTCGAAATCGGCGGCGTGTGAGGTTGGCCATTGCAGCCGAAATGGGCACGCCCGGCAGCTTGGCATGGAGGACGATCAGCCGCCGCAGGATGACTGCAGTGTCGTCGGTCGCCGCCCATCGCAGGTCAGCTCCGGCTCCTGCATCAGCAAGGGACCTGGCCTGTTCAACCAGTGCGATCGTGGCCTCGTAGGATCCGGACAGTCCCTTCACCGCGTCGGACAGCAGCCCTTGGCCGTGGACCTCTGCTTCCTGCCAAAGGGGCACCTCAGGCGCCAAGCCCAGCGTGCCGTAGGCGCCTGCGTAGCCGAAACTGGAGTTGCCCGCCGTCCACACCCCCTGCGTGCGCTCGACGATGGTCGCCAAGTCTTCGGCCAGGAACACGCCGGG
>CAJAES010000049.1 GCA_903938815.1 uncultured beta proteobacterium | reverse complement strand
CCTGCCGCTGGGCTTGCTGTCGGCGGGCACGCTGATCCCGGTGCTGGGCTTCCGCGGCCTGGTGATGGGCTACGTCGGGCTGGGCCTGGCGATGGTGGCGGCGATTGCCCTGACTTGGCGATCGGTGCTGCTGCCGCGCAATGCGCCCGCCAACGCGACCGGGTGACGGGGCGGGGCACGGCGGCGTAATGAGCCGCAGCCAGACCCGCCCATTCGCAATCTGCTCTGCTGGCCGGTCAAGAGTGTCTGCGCCGATCCAATTCTCAACGCGGTTTCTGGTGTAAGTTTTGGCACCGCGACCCGCGGTGATCACCTGGACGACAAGGAGCTGACATGTGCGACAAGGACCATTTCGCTGAAAGCGTGGCGGAGTATGAGGCGAGGGGGCTGATTACCCGACGGCAGTTTGGCGTGCTGGTCGCAGCCGGCGCACCCATGATGCTTCCCGCGTTGGCCAACGCGCAGGCGACCAGCGAACGGGAGGTCGAGATCAAGACGCCGGACGGCACCTGCGACGCGTATTTCGTGCACCCCGCCTCTGGTGCCGCGCCGGCCGTGCTGGTGTGGCCCGACATCTTCGGGCTCCGGCCTGCCATGCGAACAATGGGCAAGCGGCTTGCCGCGTCGGGGTATTCAGTGCTTGTCGTCAACCACTTCTATCGCAACGGCAAGCCAAGCGCCACGGGCGCGACGCCGATCCCGGAAATGCTGCCGTTCCGCAAGGGCATGAGCGCCGCGACTGACATGACGGATGCGAAGGCGTTCGTCGCCTGGCTCGATGCGCAGCCACAGGTGAACAAGAACCGGAAAGTCGGCGTGCACGGCTACTGCATGGGCGGCCCCATGTCGTTCCACACGGCTTCCGCAGTGCCTGATCGCATCGGCGCCGTCGCGTCGTTCCACGGTGGCGGGCTAGTGAACGACGCGGCGGGCCCGAACAGCCCGCATCTGCTGGCGGCGGCCACAAAGGCGTCGTTCCTGATTGCCATCGCCGAGAACGACGACCAGCGGCGGCCAAACGACAAGACCGTGTTGAAGGAGACGTTCGACAAAGCCAAGCTGGCCGCGGAGATCGAGGTCTACCAAGGGGCGCACGGCTGGTGTCCGCCGGATACGCTCGTCTACAACGAGCCGGCGGCAGAGAAGGCGTGGGGCCGCATGCTCGCCTTGTACGGCAAAGCGCTGGCCTGACCGTCACCGTCGGGATCCTCACGCACCAGGGGTTGCAGGCCCGGGCCTAGGGCGCGCTCAAGTAAGCGGGCCAACATCAGCGACTGAGTCGCCCTGGGCCGGTCATCCACCAGAGCCCGCTCATGGCCGGGTGCCGGTACTGACGAGAGGCCGCTTTCCGGCAAACCAGTCGCGATGGAACAGTCTGCGCGCGGACAACAACTTTGGCGCGCCCGCAGGCTGGTCGCGGCAACTCGTGCACGCAGCCGTCGAACACTGTGCCGCAGCCACCTCCAAGTGCCTGTCGGGCGGTCCGCGCCAGAGCAACCCATCTGGCGCACTACGAGGTGCACACGATGTCCCAGTTTTCGAACCCGACGCCAAAGAGTCCGGACACCAACGAAAACGGCGCCCGAAGGCGCCGCGGTACTCGTGCGGGCGAGTGCTCAGCTGCCCATGCGGCGCCGGCGTGCGACGAAGCCAATGGCGGCGAGGCCGGCCAGCATCATCAGATAGGCCTCGGGCTCGGGGACAGCACTTGCCAGCGACAGGTTGTTCACTGTCGGCCAGACGTCCACTCGCCGTGCAAACGAGGCCACTTGCAAGGACGTGATCTCGGTCGTGCTGATGAAACCCAGGAAGGAATCAGTCGACATCGTGCGGCTTCGGATCGTGGCGCTGGATGAGCCTTCGGTGTCCGTGACCGTCAGCGTGATGCTGCCCGCGCGCTGGAACTCGCCTCCAATGTCGCTGTTGAACAGGTTCATGCCAGCGGCAAAGACGCCGGGCGCAAACGAACTGAAGCTCAGGGAATCGGTCTCGTTGTTTGTCGACAGCCAGGCATCGGACGCCGAGCCTGCTCCAAAGAGAATGTCGCTGGTCGGGCCTGCCGACGCGCTGTAGCCGATGCCACCGGCCGAGCGGGCCAGCGGGCCCGAGCCCAGGTTCGCGCCGGCGACAAGGTCGTCGAAAGAGTCGATGCCGGAGAGGCCAGGCATCATCGCTGCGATGGCTGCATCGAATTCGGCCTGGGACGTGTACACCGACAGGGCGGCCTGCGTCTGGGCACTGGCAATCAGGACGGCGGCAGCGAGCGCGATCTTGAGTTTCGGGAAGGTCATGTGTTGCTCTCTGACGTTCAGGCGAGTGTGCATGTCCGACCCCGCCGCGTTGGACGAGCATCAGCTACCCGATAGGGCTATTGGCACCCTGCATTCGTGGGGGTTTGGGGCGCTTCGAGGGGTGCACCCCCCGATTCGCGGGGGTTTTGGGCGTGTCCGCTGTCCAGCTGTCCGGTACTCGCGCCGCGCGGACGGGTCGTGCCGATTGGAGTTTCCGGTCAGGCGTCGTCAAACGCCAGCGGCGCCGACATGCCGCGGGTGCGTCGGTAGGCTGCCACGACATTGCGAAAGACCGGAGTTGCCTGGATCAGGCGGTCGCGGTCGGTGATGTCGGTCAATTCGCTGGCGCGTTGCTGGATGTCGGCGTGCAGCTGCGCGAGCATAGGCTCGGCGCGCAGGTCGCCCAACATGCCCAGCACTTGCTGGCAGGTCCAGCGCAGGTTGATCGTCGCACTGGCCGACATGTTTTCTGCCGAGTCATCCAGCTCGTCCAGCAAGCTGTTCACCGCAGCCAGGGCCTCGGTGTGCTGGCCCAGCTGGGCCCGGCACAGCGCGATGCAGGCTTCGTTCTCGATGGCGTCGCCGCCTCGGCCCTGGTCCTGGAACAGGCCGTGCGCCTCCGAGTGCCACCGCAATGCCGACGTCACATCACCCAGTTCGCGATGCGCCCTGCCCAGGCCGAACAGCACCAGAGCTTCCTGCCGGCGCTCATTCGCCGCGCGGCACAAGGGCAGACACTGCTCATACAGGCCGATGGCCGTTGCCTGCTCTCCCTTTGCTTCGCTCACCTCGGCCAGCACGCAAAGAACCGTCACTTCGCGCGGCAGTGCGCCCAACGACCGGGCCAGCTTCTGCATGCGCATGGCCAGGGCGAGCACCTCGTCGTACCTGGCCAACGTCGACTCGATCTCGAGCAAGTAGTGCAAGGCGCCGTACTGTTGAAGCAGCGAGCCCTGGGCTTCGCGACGCGCCAAGGCTTCGTGCAATGCCACGCGGGCCTCGTCGAAACGGTTCATGCGGATCGACACGAGCGCGCTTGAAATGCGCACGCCGTCTTCGATGGCATCCGTTTCGGCACTGGGTTCCATCCGGGCGGCCCAGTGCAGCGCTGCATCGGCGTGCGAACGTGCCCTTTCGAGGTCCAGCCGCATCAGCTGGATGAACGACAGCATCACATGCGATTGGCAGGCCGTCTTGGCCGGTCCGCAGCGTTCGGCCAGCGCGACGGCCTGCAGCGCGTGCTGTTCGGACGCCTGGCGGTCGCCGCGCCGATGGGCCAGCAACGCACGACGCTGCAGCAGCCGTCCTTGCTGCGAGTCATCGGGGTGGCGCTCGAGCAGCACCGCCATGTCGGCATGCACCGCATCCTGTGCCGATCTGTCGCCGATCAGCTCGCTGATCTCATCGAGCCGGTGCAGCAGATCAAAGCGCCGCATCGCTTCCGATTCGCCTAGCAAGGCCACGGCGCGGCGCAGCCAGGATGTGGCGGCCGCGTTGGCGAAGCGCTTCACAGCTTCGCTTGCTGCGCTGTCGAAGCAGTCGATGGCCAGTGCGGTTTCGCCAGCCCGCTCGGCGTGCTCGCCTGTCATGGCCAGGAACTCCGCACCGCGGCCCTGGGTGCGCTCGGACAGCCAGCGCGCTGCCGCCCCGTGGCCCAGCTTTCGTTCGGACTTGAGCAGCGTTTCGTAGGTCACCTGGTGCAGCAGGTGGTGGTCGAACTGGCGCTCCGGCGTGCCTTCGAAGTCGCTGCCATCGCGGTCCTTCACGATGGCTGCGCGTTGGAGCGCTGGCAGGGCCTTCGGGGCGTCAGCATCCAGGGCCTGCAGGGCGTCGTCCCAGAAGACGTGACCGACGATGCTGGCCTGTCGAGCGGCTTGTCGTTCGCCGGCCGGCAACGCGTCGAGCCGTGCCTGCAGCAGGCCCACCAGCGTGGGGGGCAGGCGCAAGGCGCCCAGGCGTTCGGCGTGCACGGTCCAGTGCGGGTCACCGACAACGATCACGGCGTCGTCGATGAGCCTGCGTACCAGTTCTTCCATGTAGTACGGGTTGCCCTCGGCCCGGCCGATGATGAGCTCGCTGAGCCTGGGCGGGGGCTGGGCGATGCGCTGCAGCAGCGCCCCTGCCAGCGTGGCGCTCTCGGTGGCGGCCAGCGTACCGAGTTGCACGGTCGTGTCGGGCGTGGCCCAGCCGGGGCGGCGCGCCAGCAACGCGGGCCGCGCCGACATCACCAGTGCCAGCGGCAATTCGGCCGCATGCGCCAGCCAATCCTGCAGCAGGTCGAGCGAACCGTCGTCGGCCCAGTGAAGGTCTTCCACCACCAGCACCGGCAGTGCGCCATGGGCTGCCAGTGCCTGAAAGTAGCCGCGCACCGCCGCGAAGGCCTGGTCTCGCAGGCTGCGCGGGTCCAGGTTCTTCACGGTGGGGCTGTCCGCGAAGTCCAGGCCCGCGAGCTGGCCGATGAGCTGGGATTGCCTCTCGCCGCGATCGCCGAACCAGGGCCCCAGGCCCTCGACCACCTTGTGGCGGGCGACTTCGGCGCTGTCGGTGTCGGCCATGCCGCACTGCGTGGCCAGCAAGGCGCGCAGCAGTCCGAACACGCGCAGCAGTCCGTCGGGTTGCGAGCGCAGGCTCAGCACGCGGCAATCGGCCTTCCTGGCGATCAGTGCGGCGGTGAACTCCCGCAGCAGCCGGCTTTTGCCCAGGCCGGCGTCGCCCAGCAGCGTCAGTGATTGAAGTTGCCGCGTCTCGCCCGCGCGCAGGACGGCGTCCAGCAGGCGCTGCAGGTCGGCGTCACGGCCCACCATCGGCGTAGCCAGCCCCTGCACACCGCGCTCGACGCTGGCGCTGCTGCGCTCGCGCGCCCCGAGCACGAGGTAGGTCTTCATCGGCTCGGCCACGCCCTTGACCATCAGCTGCGGCTGCGCCTCGACATCGAACAGCCCGCGCACGAGGTTCCAGGTCTCGGCGCTGATGCGCAGGCCTCCCGGGGGCGCACTCTGCTCCATGCGCGCGGCGATGTTCACGGCTGCGCCCATCGCGGTGTTGTCGGCCTCCACGCCGGCGCCCAGGGCCACTTCGCCGGTATGCACACCGACGCGCACGGCAAAGTCCGCCACGCCATGCAGCCGGTTCGCCGCTTCAGCGTGTTGGCGCGCGGCCGCCAGCATCGCCAGCCCGGCGCGCACGGCGCGCTCGGCATCGTCCTCGCGCGCCTGGTCCATGCCGAAGGCGGCCTTGACGCCGTCGCCCGTGAAGCGCAGCACCCGGCCCTGGTGCGCCTGCACGATGTCGGCCATGTGCCGCAGCGTGTTGCCCAGCAGGCCCAGTGCGTTCTCCGACCCCAGCCCCTGCTCCAGCGCGGTGGCTTCCACCACGTCGACGAACAGCACTGTGATCTGGCGCAGCTTCAGGCTGGCTGGCGCCACCAGGCTGGCCAGCCGGGCACGCAGTGGTGCCAGCGCCAGCTCCAGCGCCGTGTCACCCAATGTGGCGCGCTGGCCTTCCAGTGCCTCGATGGCTGCGCGCAGCGCTTCGGCGTCGTTGTTCTGCATGGTGGCTCGCCTCGAGTTTATGGTGCGCTGGGCTGGCGTAGCAGCGCATGCGCCCACGCGCGAGCTTGCGACGAAGACGCGCCAAGGCTAGCGAGCAGCGACACCCCGGCCGGCAACTTGTCCGCCCTGTTCGCCCGCCAGATGAGCCTGTATCGATTCGACCCGGCCCGCACGAAAGTCGCGCGCAGCCACGCCATGACGCCGGCGGAACTGCTCGCTGAAGTTCGACAGCGTGGGGAAGCCGCAGGCCTGCGCGATCTGCGCAATCGGCTCGCGGCCCTGCACCAGCCGCAGTGCCGCCCAGCCGCAGCGTGCATCGTTGACATAGGCGGTGAAGCTCTTGCCCACCTCGCGCCGGAAGAAGCGCCCGAAAGCCGCCGGGCTGACGTGCGCCACCGCGGCGCCGCGCTCGACAGAGAGTTCTTCGGCAAGATGCGCCTCGATCCAGCTGAGCACGCGGTCGATGCGCTGCGAGTTGGGCCCACCCGGGACAGCGGTCGTGTCAGCGCCGTGCAGCGGCGCCGACAGCAGCCGCAGGTCGCTGGCGCCTGCCATCAGGCAGCCCAGAACCTCGATGAAGACCGCCACGCGGCGCTGGGCCGTGGCGCCCGGCAGGCGGGCCAGCAGCGCCAGCACCTCGTGGCGCGTCGGCCCCAGCACTTCCACCGCCGGGACGGCCTGGGTCAGCAGCGGCGCCACGGCCCTGAGTTCCGGCAGGCCGCTGCGCTGCAACCAGTCGGCCGGGAACTGAAGCACCGTCGCGGCGCAGCCCTGGGGCGACTGGGCGCCGCGGGTCGCCCACAGGTGCGGCGTCTCGCTGCCCACCAGTACCAGGTCGCCATCGAAGAAGGGCGCCACGCTGTCACCCACCCAGCGCAGGCCCTGGCCGCGTTCGATCCACGTGAGCTCGACGTGCCCGTGGCGGTGCAGGTCGCCTTCGAAGGCAGGCAGCGCCAGGTGCAGGCAGCGCAGCGACTCTTCAGCGTGGTGGATGGGCTCGCGGGCGATCCTCATGGTGATCCTGCTGGTGACGCTGATGGCGGTGGTCTGGCAGTGCAGCGCGCAGCCCGGGCTTTCCCGGGGCTGCAGGGTTTGAAAACCGTCGATTCTGGTGCTCCTGCAGGCTGATATGGTCGCAAGACATTGCCAGACTACCGGTTTTCAGCCCGGGATCTTGGCCGATGAGCAGCGACTGGTGGCGTGGCGCCACCCTCTACCAGATCTACCCGCGCAGCTTTTCCGATGCCAACGGCGATGGCGTCGGTGATCTCGCCGGCGTCACCGCCAGGCTGCCGTACGTGGCGTCGCTGGGCGTCGACGGCATCTGGCTGTCGCCCTTCTTCACGAGCCCGATGCGCGACTTCGGCTACGACGTGGCCGACCACCTGGGCGTCGACCCGCTGTTCGGCACCGGCGCCGAGCTCGACGCCCTGCTGGCCGAGGCCCACCGCCTGGGGTTGAAGGTGGTGATCGACCAGGTGTGGAGCCACACAGCCGCCGAGCATCCGTGGTTCCGGACCAGCCGCGCCAGCCGCGACAACGCCAAGGCCGACTGGTACGTGTGGGCCGACGCCCGCGCCGACGGCAGCCCGCCCAACAACTGGCAAAGCTGGATGGGCGGCCCGGCCTGGCGCTGGGAGCCGCAGCGCAGGCAGTACCACCTGCACAACTTCCTGCCGCAGATGCCCGACCTGAACTTCCACTGCCCGGCGGTGCAGGACGCGGTGCTCGCCATTGCCGAACACTGGCTGGCGCGCGGCGTGGACGGCTTCCGCCTGGACACCGCGAACCTCTACTTCCACAGCCGCGACCTGCAGGACAACCCGCCCCTGCCCGAAAACCGGCGCGGCGATGCCCCGGTGCTGATGCAGCAGCACCTGCACAACGCCGACCAGCCCGAGGCGCCGCCCTTCTTCGAGCGCCTGCGTGTGCTGATGGACCGCCACGGCGAGGGCGGCCGCACGCGCTTGGCGGTGGCCGAGATCGGCGGCGCCGAGCCGCTGCCAACCATGCTGGCCTACACCCGTGGCGCGCGGCGGCTGCACACCGCGTACTCGTTCGCCTTCCTGGGTGAGCGGCCCGATGCGGCGCAGCTCGTGCGGCACCTCGCGCCCTGGGGCGAGGACGAGGGCAGCCAGAGCTGGCCGAGCTGGGCCTTCTCGAACCACGACGCGCCCCGCGTGGCCTCGCGCTGGGGCGTCGGCGGTGCGGCCGGGGCCTTTGCGTTCGGCGGGCGCGCCGATGCCGAGACAGTCACCGCTGGGGCCACGCCCATCACCTGGCTGGCGCTGCTGCTTGCCTTGCGCGGCACGGTTTTCCTCTACCAGGGCGAAGAGCTGGGCCTGCCGCAAAGCACCCTGGCCTACGAAGACCTGCGCGACCCCTACGGCCTGGCGAACTGGCCGCTGAACCCGGGGCGCGACGGTTGCCGCACGCCCTTCCCCTGGCAGGCCGATGCGCCGCAGCTGGGCTTCAGCGGCGCTGCACGCACCTGGCTGCCGGTGGACCCGGCTCACGCGCCGCTGGCCGTCGACCGGCAGGAGGCCGACCCCGATTCGACCCTGCAGGCCACGCGGCGCCTGCTGGCACTTCGGCGTGCGCACCCGGCACTGCGCCTGGGCGAGCAGGAAGCGCTGATGGCCGAGGGCGACGTGCTGGTGCTGCGCCGCCGGCACGCCGATGCCATGGCGCCAGACGCGCTGCTGCTGGCCTTCAACCTGGGGGCCGCGCCTGCGGTCGTGTCCTTGCAGGCCTTGGCCCGCCCGGCCGCCGGCACGGCGCCGCTGTTCACGCACGCGGGCGCCCGCCTGGAAGGGCATCAGCTGCACCTGCCCCCGGGCGCGGTGCTGTTCGTGGCGCTGGCTTGACCGTGTGACCTCCTGCAACGCGCCGCTGCCGCGCACCCACCTCTTCCTCTCCGCCAGCCAACGCCAGCCAACGCCAGCCAACGCCACCCATTGCCATGAACGACACTGTCCTCTGGGCCGATCTCGACAACCCCTACCCCCTGCAGCCCGCGCAGATCGAAGCCTTCGCACGCGACGGCTGCATCAAGCTCAAGCAGGTGCTTGCGCCGGATACGTTGGGGCACTTCGGGCGCGAGATCACGCGGCTGACGATCGAGCTCAACACCGAAAGCCGGCCGCTGGCCGAACGCAGCACCTACGACCGCGCCTTCCTGCAGGTGATGAACCTGTGGGAGCGAAGCGCGCTGGTGGCCCGCTTCGTGATGGGGCAGCGGCTGGCGCGCATCGCGGCCGAACTGCTGCAGCTGCGCGGCGTGCGCCTCTACCATGACCAGAGCCTCTACAAGGAACCTGGCGGCGGCATCACGCCCGCACACGCCGACCAGTACTACTGGCCGCTGGCCAGCGACCGCACCATCACCGCGTGGATACCGCTGCAGGCGGTGCCCAGCGAGATGGGCCCGCTGGGCTTCTACGCCGGCAGCCAGGGCGTGGCCTTCGGGCGCGACCTGGGCATCAGCGACGAGAGCGAAGCCCGGATCAGCGAGAACATGGCCCGCCACGGCTTCCCGTTCGAGGTCGGCCCCTTCGAGCTGGGCGAGGTGAGCTTCCACCTGGGCTGGACCTTCCACAAGGCCGGCCCCAACACCGGCACGCAGCCGCGCTCGGTCATGACGGTGATCTACATGGACGCCGAGATGCGCCTGGAGCCCGCGCTCAACGCCATCCAGGCCAACGACCGCGACCAGTGGTGCCCCGGTGCGCGCGAGGGCGAGGTCATCGCCACGCGCAAGAACCCGGTGATCTGGTCGCGTTGAGCGCCCCGCACATGGCAGCTTTCGAGACTGGCGATGCCGGCGCGGCCCTGCAAGGCGCCGCCGCCATCGGCGACGGCCGGGGCGGCTTCGTCATCGAGCCGGTTTCGGTGCGTGCGCCCATGGCGGGCGAGGTGCGTGTGCGCCTGGCGGCCGCGGGCCTGTGCCACACCGACCACGCATCGCTGCGCTGGCCGGGCCCGCTGGTGCTGGGGCACGAGGGCGCGGGCGTCGTCGAGAGCGTAGGCCCCGGGGTGGCCGCGTCGCACCCGCAGCTGCGGCCCGGGCAGCCGGTGCTGCTGAACTGGGCCATCCCCTGCGGCCGCTGCCCGCAGTGCCAGCGCGGGCGCGGCTCGCTGTGCGAGCGCACGCACGGCATCGACGCCGCGCTGGGCAGCAGCGCGCCTGCTCCTGGCCACACGCTGTGGCGCGGGCAGGCGGTGGAGCGTTCCTTCAAGCTGGGCACCTTCGCCGAGCACACGCTGGTGCGTGCCGAGGCGCTGAGCCTGCTGCCCGCACAACTGCCCGCGCGGCACGCCTGCATCCTCGGCTGCGGCGTGATGACGGGCGTGGGCGCGGCCGTCAATGTGGCCCAGGTGCAGCCGGGCGACACGGTGGCGGTGGTCGGCTGCGGCGGCGTTGGCCTGAGCGTGGTGCAGGGCGCGCGGCTGGCGGGCGCGGCCCGCATCATCGCCATCGACCGCCGGCCCGCGGCCCTGCAGCGCGCCCTGGCGCTGGGCGCCACGCACACGCTGGAGCCTTCGGCTGACGACGCGCAGGGCGACACGCTGGCCACCGACGTGCGCGCGCTGACCGACGGCCGCGGGGCCGACCACGCCTTCGAGGCCACCGGCGTGGCCGCGCTGGCCTTCCTGCCGCTGAAGCTGTGCCGCAACGGTGGCAACGCCGTGCAACTGAGCGGCGCGCACGGCCCGGTGAGTGTGGAGATGCCGCAGTTCTGGTGGGACAAGCGCTACCTCGTGCCGCTGTACGGCGGCTGCCAGCCCGAACGCGACTTCCCACGGCTCTTCGATTGGGCCGAGCGCGGCGAACTGGCGCTCGACACCCTGGTCACGCACACCTACCGCCTGGGTGACCTCGGCCAGGCCCTGGAAGACATGCTCGCTGGCCGCAGTGCCAAGGGCGTGATCGTCTTCGATTGACTTGCACCACACGCCCGCCCGCCATGTTTCGCACCCTCGAAGCCTCCGACCCTGCGCTCACGCCCCCCGGCCTGCGTTTCGTCACTGTCAAGAGCGCGGCGCTGGGCCAGCGTGCCGACCTGCTGATCTTCGTGCCGTCCCAGGCGGCCGCGCGGCAAGACATGCCGCTGGTGCTGCTGCTGCACGGTGTGTACGGCTCGCACTGGGCCTGGGCCTTCAAGGGCGGCGCGCACCTCACCGCGCAGCGGCTCATCGACGCGGGCGAGATCCCGCCGCTGGTGCTGGCCATGCCGAGTGACGGCCTTTGGGGCGATGGCTCGGGCTACGTGCCCCATGCCGGGCAGGACTTCGAGCGCTGGATCGTCGACGAGGTGCCGGCCGCCGCGCGCGAGGCCTGCAGCGCGTGCAGCGCGGCTTCGCCGCTCTTCATCGCGGGGCTGAGCATGGGTGGCTTCGGCGCGCTGCGTTTGGCCGGCCGGTACCCGCAGCGCTTCGTCGCGGCGGCAGGGCTCTCGTCGGCCACCGAAGCCGCGCAGCTTGACCCGCTGATGGCCGAAAACCGCGCCGGCTGGGCTGCCGCGCCGGCGGAAACCAGTGTCATCGCTGCGCTGCGCCAGGCCCGGGCACCGCTCCCGGCGCTGCACTTCGTCTGCGGGCGCGAAGACCCCTTCCTCGGGGCCAACCGCCGGTTGCACGATGAACTCCAGGCGGTCGGCATCGCGCACCGCTACGCCGAGCACGAGGGCGGCCATGACTGGGCCTTCTGGACGCGGCACCTGGAAGGCACGCTGCGCTTCTTTGCGTCCACGCTGCCAGCAGGGAGTGCCACACCGTGACCCGCCGTCTCACCGCCGCAGCCCTTCTGTGGCTGCCCCTCGCCGCCGCTGCGGCGACCCCATGCGCCGCGCTGCGCACGCTGAGCTTGCCGCAGGCGCGCATCCATTCGGCGGTCCAGGTCGCGGCCGGTGACCGGCTCGCGCTGTGGGCAGGCGGCCAGGCACAAGCCATGCCCAAGGCCTTCTGCCGCGTACGCGGCACGGCCTCTCCTGTCATCGGCTCGGCGATCGGCTTCGAAGTCTGGTTGCCCGAGGCTGCGGCCTGGAACGGCAAGTACCTGCAGGCTGGCAACGGCGGCACGGCGGGGTCGGTGCCGCTGCCCTCGCTGCTCGACGGCGTGGTGCGCGGCTACGCCACCGCCGCCACCGACGGCGGCCACCTGTGGCCCGACGGGCTGGACTACGGCTGGGCCAACGGCCGCCCCGAGAGCGTGGTCGATTTCGGCTGGCGTGCGGTGCAGCGCACCACCTTGGCCGCCAAGCGCATCGTGGCCGCAGGCCTGGGCGCGGCGCCGAAGAAGTCCTACTTCATCGGCTGCTCCGACGGCGGCCGCGACGCCCTGATGGCGGCGCAGCGCATGCCGCGCGCGTTCGACGGCATCGTGGCCGGCGCGCCCGCACTGGCTTGGCTGGACCTGATGGCGGCTGGCGCGCTTGTACAACGCGAGCTCAGCGGGCACGTGGCAGCGCTGCCTGTGGCCAAGCTGCCCGCTTTGCAGGCGGCGGCTCTGGCTGCTTGCGGACAAGGCAAGGCCTATGTGGCCGACCCGTCGTCGTGCCGTTTCGACCCCGCCGCGATGGCCTGCGGTGATGCCGACACCGCCGCCTGTCTCACACCCCGCCAAGTGGATCTGGTGCGCCAGATCTACCGCGGGATACCCGAGCCCGGTACCGGTCGGATCCTGCCTGGGCTGATGCCCGGCGCCGAGGCCGACCCGGGCAACTGGGATTTCTGGCTGCTGCGCGCGCCCATCAACCCGCTGGGGGGCAGCGACGCTGCGGGCGCCCCGCCGACCAGCATCGGGGAGAGCTTCTTCCGCCACCTGGTGCGGGAAGAGCCGTCCTTCACCTTCGGTGACCTGAATGCCGAAGACCTGGCGCTTGCACGCCGCCGCTGGTCGGCCGACCTGGACGCCACCGACCCCGACCTGCGCGCATTCGAGCGCCACGGGGGCAAGCTGCTGCAGTACCACGGCTGGGCCGATTCGGCGGTTCCGCCGCGCATGAGCATCGACTACCACCAGGCGGTGCAAGGCCGCATGGGCGACACCTCGGCGTTCTATCGCCTGTTCATGGTGCCGGGCATGAACCACTGCGCAGGCGGCAACGGGCCGTGGCAGACCGACTGGCTGGGCGCGCTCGAGCGATGGGTCGAGGCGGGTACGCCGCCCGCGGCGATCTTGGCCCGTCACCCCAGCCGTGAGGATTCGCAGACGCTGCGGCCTCACACACCGCGCTGAAGGGGCGCCGCACATGCACGGAACAACCACCTGGCGCGGATTTGCCTGGGCCTTGATCGCCAGCACCGCCCTGTGGGCCGCGCAGACCCCGGCCAACGCCCGAGGCGACCTCACGCGCCACGTCGACCCGTTCATCGGCACCGACGGAACCGGGCACGTCACACCCGCGGCGATGGTGCCCTTCGGCATGGTCGCCCCCGGCCCCGACAACGCCGACCGCGGCTGGAGCTACAGCAGCGGTTACCAGTACCGCGCGCCGCGCGTGCTGGGCTTTTCCAACACGCACATCAGCGGCGCCGGCATTCCGGAGCTGGGCGATGTGCTGCTGATGCCCGCCGCCGGCACACGCTGGACGCAGCAGAGCACCGACTTCCCGGCCGCGCACGACAAGCGCAGCGAAAGCGCCCGGCCCGGCTTCTACCGCGTCACGCTGCCCGGCCACGGCGTGCGTGTGGAGCTCACGGCCACGCAGCGCGTGGCCGTGCACCGCTACACCTTCACGCAGGCTGGCCGCGTGCAGGTGCTGGTGGACCTGCAGCACGGGCTTCTCTTTGGCGAAGGACCGCGCGTCACGCAGGCCAGCTCCAGCGTGGACGCCGCGCGCGGCGAGCTGACAGGCACCACGCACGCGAAGAACTGGGTCGAGCGCGAGGCCTCGTTCATCGTCCGCTTCGACCGGCCCATCGAGCGCGTGACGACGCTGCCGCCGCGTGCCGGCGACCAGGCGGCGCGCTACCTGCTCGACTTCGACCTCGGCGCGGGCCGCGTGCTGCATGCACGCGTGGCGCTGTCCACCGTGGACGTGGACGGTGCGCGCCGCAACCTGGCGGTGGACGAGAGCCGGTCTTTCGAGGCCGTGCGCGATGCGGCGCAGGCGCAGTGGCAGCGGCTGCTCTCGCGCATCGAGATCGACGCCGACGCGCGCTTCAGGAAGATCTTCTACTCGGCGCTGTACCGCACGCTGCTGCACCCCAGCGACATCGCCGATGCCGACGGCCGCGTGCGTGGCCCCACCGGGCAGGTGATGGCCGCGCCCGGCGGCGTGTACTACAGCACCCTGAGCCTGTGGGACACCTTCCGCGGCGTGCACCCGCTCTTCACCTTGCTGGTGCCCGAGCGCGTGCCCGGCTTCATCCAGACGATGCTCGCCCACCACCTCGCGCAGGGCTACCTGCCGCTGTGGACAGCCTGGGGCCGCGAGACGCACACCATGATCGGCAACCCGGCGCTGCCTGTCATGGCCGATGCGGTGGCCAAGGGCCTGCACCGCCAGGGCGCGGGCTTCGACCTGCAGGCTGCGCTGCAGGCGATGGTCGAGACCTCCACGTTGCCGCGGCCGGGCGCGCCCGCATGGGCCCAGCGCGACTGGACCGCCTACGAGCAGTTCGGCTACATCCCGCTGGACAGGATCGGCAACGAGTCGGTGAGCAAGACGCTGGAACTCGGCATTGGCGACGATGCCGTGGCGCGCGTGGCGCGTGCAGCAGGCCGTGCCGACGTGGCCGAGCGTTTCGCGCGGCGCGCCCAGGGCTGGCGCCAGCTGTGGGATGCGAAGACGCAGACGATGCGCGGCAAGGACAGCGCCGGACGCTGGCGCGAGCCCTTCGACCCGCTGATGGCCACCAGCCCGATGAACAACCCCGGCGACTACACCGAGGCCAACGCCTGGCAGTACACGCTGACGCCGGCGTTGCACGACCCCGATGGCCTGGTGGCGCAGATGGGCGGTGCCGCCGCCTTCGAGGCCTGGCTCGACCGCTTCTTCAGCCTGCCCGCACCCGGCAGCAACAAGCACCTGGGGCAAGAGGCGTTGATCGGCCAGTACGCGCACGGCAACGAGCCCAGCCACCACATCGCCTACCTCTACGCCTGGACGGCCGCGCCCGGGAAGGGGCAGGCGCTGATCCGCCGCATCGCGCGCAGCTTCTACGGCAGCGGGCCCGACGGCATCACCGGCAACGACGACTGCGGCCAGATGAGCGCCTGGCTGGTGCTCTCCGCGCTGGGCCTGTACCCGGTGGTGCCGGCTTCGGGCACCTATGTGGCCGGCACGCTGCTGGTGGCCGGCGCGCGGCTGCTGCGACCCGATGGCACTCGGCTGCACATCCGCCCCGGCCGGCGCGCCGGGGTGTGGCTGGACGGACAGCGCATGGACGCGCGCGCCCTGCCGCACGCCGTACTGCTGCAGGCGCGCCAACTCGAAGTGGGTACCGCTCGATGAACCGCCTGAACCGCCTGAACTGCCGTCAGCCAACCCTCTGGCGCGCTGCCCTGCTGGCCGCCGCCCTGCTGCCCACGCTGGCGCTGCCCGCGACCGCGCAGCAGCGCGCCCTGAAGCTGCACGTGCCTTCGCCCGACTGGCGTGACCAGGTCATCTACTTCGTGCTGACCGACCGCTTCGACGACGGCAACCTCCGCAACAACGACCAGGGCGTGGGCGCCTACAACCCGCGCGACGGACAGATGGTCAGCGGCGGCGACATCGAAGGCATCGGCCGCCGGCTCGACTACGTGCAGGCCCTGGGCGCCACCGCCGTCTGGCTGACACCGCCGGTGCTCAACCAGTGGCACGACACCACGCACGGCTTCTGGGGTTACCACGGCTACTGGGCCAGCCACTTCAAGCGCATGGACCCGCACGTGGGCACCTTGGCCGACTACCAGCGACTGTCGGATGCGCTGCACCGCCGCGGCATGTATCTGGTGCAGGACGTGGTGGTCAACCACACCGGCAACTTCTTCAGCTACGGCCCCGGCTGGCGTGCAGACGACCCCACGGCCGACTTCCGCCCCAACACCGGCTCGCGCCCGCATGCGCGGCCGCTGCAGGCGCCCTTCCACTTGAACGACCCGCGCCGCGCCGAAGACCGGCGTGCGGGCATCTACCACTGGACGCCGGACATCCGCGACGTGACGGTGCGCGAAGAAGAGCTGAACTTCCAGACATCGGGCCTGGACGACCTGAACACCGGGAACCCGCGTGTTCGCCGCGCGCTGCGCGACAGCTTCGGCTACTGGGTGCGCACGGTGGGCGTGGACGCCTTCCGCATCGACACCGCCTACCACGTGCCACCCGAGTTCTTCGAGGACTTTCTCTACGCCACAGACCCCCGCGCTCCCGGCGTGGCGCGCGTGGCGCAGCGCACCGGCCGGCGCGACTTCCTGGCCTTCGGCGAAGGTTTCGGCATCGATGCTCCGGGCCAGACCCGCTACACGCGCAAGCTGGAGAGCTACATCCGTGGCGAAGACGGGCGGCAGCGCCTGGGCGGCATGCTCAACTTCCCGCTCTACGCGGGCTTGGTGGACGTGTTCGCTCGCGGCCGGGCGCCGGCCGAACTGCAGCGGCGCGTGCAGGACATGGTGGCCGCGGACGCGCGCGGCATCGACCCCCGGCGCCTGCCCAGCTTCATCGACAACCACGACGTCGACCGCTGGCTGGCCGTCAGCGGCGAGCCCGCGATGAAGCAGGCGCTGCTGGCGCTGATGACGCTGCCCGGCATCCCGGTGCTGTACTACGGCACCGAGCAGGGGCTGGTGGCGCAGCGCGCCTCGATGTTCGCCGCCGGCTGGGGCTCGGGCGGGCGCGACCGCTTCGACACCCAGGCGCCGCTGTTCCGCTACACGCAGGCGGCGGTGGCCTTGCGCAAGGCGAACCGCGGCTTCTCCCGCGCGCTGCCGCAGCCGCTGCAGGCCGGCGCCGCCGGGCCCGGCGTGCTGGCCTGGCGCAACGACCACGAAGGGCAGGCGCGCATCGTCCTGTTCAACACCTCCGACGCGCCGCGTCTGGCCGACAACCTGCAGGTCGGCGCGCCGCACGCGCGGTTGCGCCGCGTGTTCGACATCCATGCCGACACCGCAGCAGCGCTGCCCGCGCAGCTGCAGGCCGATGCGCAGGGCCGCGTGCACCTGGGCCTGCCGCCACGCAGCGGCACCGTGTGGGCGGTCGAGGCTGCGGCCCGCGATGTCGTGCCCATGGCGCCCGGGCGGCCACGCCTCGATGCGCTGCTTGCCGAAGCGGCGCAAGGTGACTTCGACGTCACCGGCAGCGCATCGCCCGGCGCGGTGCTGGAACTCATCGTCGATGGTGACACCGGGCGTGCCCAGCAAGTGGTGGCCGGGCCCGATGGCCGTATCCGCGCACGCATCGACACGCGCCGCATGACCGACCCCGCGCTGCTGCACCGCGTGGTGCTGCGCGCCGTGGGCAGCGCCACCGCGGCCGATGCCAGTGTCAGCGAGGCCGCCACCTTCCGCGTGGCGCTGCCCTGGCGCGTGCTGTCCGATGTGCCCCAGTCAGCAGCGGCCGGCGGCGGCGGCGGGCCTCAGGGCCGCTACGTTTACCCCACCCACGAGAGCTACACGCGCCAGATGGACCTGCGGCGCACGCGCGTGCTGGCCGCCGGCGGCGCATTGCGCATCGAACTGGAGATGGCCGACCTGACCAGCGCCTGGGGCCCGGCCAACGGCTTCGACCATGTGGCTTTCTCGATCTTCATCGAACTGCCCGGCCGTGCGGACGGCGCCCGCGTGATGCCGGGCCAGAACGCCGAACTGCCCGAGGGCCTGCGCTGGCACCTGCGGCTGCGCGCGCACGGCTGGAGCAACGCGATGTTCGGCCCCGAAGGTGCCGAAGCCCGCACCGACGGACGCAGCATCACGCCGGCGGCCGGGATCAGCACCGATGCAGCCCTGCGCACGGTGCGCTTCTCCATCCCCAGCGAGGCGCTGGGCGACCCTGCCGGTTTCAGCGGCGCCCGCGTCTTCGTCACCACCTGGGACTGGGACGGCACCTGGCGCCCGCTGGCGCGCGAGGCGAGCAGCTTCACCGTGGGCGGCGGCGAGCCGGATGCGCCCAAGGTCTGGAGCGCCAGCCCTGTGATCACACTGCCCTGAAGGCCCACGATGCTCCAAGCCCAGAAGCGCCTTTCCACCGGCTTTCTCATCCTGCTCAGCCTGCCGACGGCGGCCGTCGGCTTCGCCTTGTCGTCGGGCATCGCCACCACGACCTGGCTGCTGAGCACGCGCTACGGCCTGCACCTGGAGAACATCGCGCTGATCTGGCTGATGGGACCGCTGATGGGCCTGCTGGTGCAGCCTCTCGTCGGCGCGCTGAGCGACCGCACCTGGTTGATGAAGGGCCGCCGGCGCCCCTACCTGCTGGCCGGCGGCGTGGCGGGCGCGGTCTCGACCTACGCGATGCTGATGCTCGACAGCCTGGCCACTGCCACCGGCCTGAGCCTGATCGCCGTCGCGGTGATCGTTGCGCTGCTGGCCGACCTCGCCACCAATGTCACCTTCAACCCTGCGCGCTCGCTGGTGGCTGACCTCACGCCCGAAGGGCCGGCCCGTGTTCGCGGCTATGCCTGGATGCAGACGGTTTCGGGGGTGCTGGGCATCAGCGCCTACCTCATCTCCATCTTCTTCGGCAACTACGCGCTGGTGCTCGTGACAGTGGCGGTGGTGTTCGTCCTCACAGTGCTGCCGCTGATGTTCATACAGGAGACCGCGCCGGTGGCGATGGCGGCGTCACCGGGTCCTGCCGGTACGGGCACGCGGGCCACGGGGCTGGCGGCCTTCAGGACGTTGTGGCCGATGGTCGGCTTCCTTGTCTATGGTGTGTTCGTGGCCATCGACAAGATCGTCTTCGGCGACGCGCTGGCCGCCTGGGCGATCCCCTTGTTCCTGGCCGTGATCGGGGTGACGCTGTCGTGGGGCGTGCTCATCGTCTGGCGGGGCCGCCGGCAGCCATCCGGCCAGAACAGGTTGCGCACGATGTTGCTGGCACACGGTTTCGCGTGGCTGGGTGTGCAGAGCATGTTCGTGATGGGCTTCTTCTACGTGCGCGATTTCGTGGTGCCTGCTGCCGCAGGGCCGGTGCTGGCCGATGGGCTGTACCAGCTGGCGAACGCCGCCGCAGTCACCACGGCCGCGGACACGGCGGGCCGGGTGCTCTCGATGGGCTTCCTGCTGCTGAACCTGGTCGGCGCCGCGCTGCCGGTGCTGGTGCTCAAGCCGCTGTGCCTGCGCTACGGCAAGGTGCGGGTGCACCGCAGCGCCATGGGGCTGATGGCGGCAGCCTATGCCTTCATCGTTCTGGCGCCGGCGAACGAGGCCTTCTTCTACCTGGGCATGCTGCTGTGCGGCATCGGCTGGTCGTCCCTGATCTCCATCGTCTTTGCCATCTACTCGGAATCGGTCGACTCGCGCGAGATGGGCGTCAGCATGGGCGTGTTCAACAGCAGCCTGGTGCTGCCGGCGCTGGCCGTGCCCGGGCTGCTGAGGCTCTCCGACGCACTGGACGGCCACCGCTGGGTGTTTGCGCTTTTCGCCCTCTGTCTGGCACTGTCGTTCGCCTTCTGGTGTGCCGTGTCCGAGCGTGCCCAACACGAGGAGCGCTGAAACCGTCGGGTCGGCGCATGCTGCGCACTCACGCGCACTCACGCGCACTCACGCGCGATCACGGTAGACCCCCTCCATGAGACGTTCGTTTCGGCCACCGGCGCCGGCCTGAGCGGCAGCTGTGCGAGGCCCTACCGCGTTCGCGGTAGGCCCGGCCGTCAATGCGGTATCGCCGGGCGGGACGCCTCTTCCTACAGTCTCTTCACCGCTTCAACACGAAGCACCGCACACCGGAGAGACCCCATGTTCACCACGGCCACCACCGCCCGCATCACCGCCTTCTTCGCCGCCCCACGCGCCCCGGCCACTGCGGCGCCAGCTGTCTCCGGCGCGCGGAAACTGGAAGCCGGCGCCAGCGTCCGGATCGCCCGGCCGATGGGCAGCACCGTGTTCTGCGAAGCCGGCACGCTGTGGCTCACGTTCGACAACGAGCCGCAGGACCTGATCGTCGAAGCGGGCCAGTCGTACCACTGCACCATGGCCTCGGGTCTGTTGATCCATGCGCTGGGCAACGCCCGCTTGTCGGTGGACCATGCGCCCGGACAGCGCCTGGCCGGCGCACGAACTCAGCGCGCCTGATCCTGCTCAATCCCCGTACCGTGGCACGGCCGCAGACTCCTTTTCGTCTGCCCCCAAGAGGCCCACGCGAGGATAGGCCAATGACCCGTCGCCGCACGTTGCGTACCTTGTCCGCCCTTGCCTTGCTGGCCGGTTCGCGCTGGTGCCGAGCCCGCAGCCATGGCTACCCGATCACGCTGGCCGCCATGCGAAAGGCCCAGGAGATCGAGATGGGCGTGTACTACCGCTACGCCGAGTTCGGACGCAAGGCCCGACAGGAGGGCTATCTCGGCATCGCCTATCTCTTCGTGGCCTTCGGCTCGGCCGAGTTCATCCACGCAGGCAACTTCGGCCGCATCCTGGCCCGGCTGAACGTCGAGGTGGCGCCGATCCAGCGGCCCGAATTCAAGGTCGGGTCCACGCGGGAGAACCTGCTGGTCGCGGCCAACGGCGAGGCTCACTCGGTCGAGGACTTCTACCCCCGGCTGCTGGAAAACATCACGCCCGAGGGCTACGAGGACGCGATGACTGCCGTGCGCTTCGCATGGGAGACCGAGAAACAGCATCGCGACAAGATCCGTCAGATCCAGCGCTGGTCGCCCGCCTTCTTCGATCAGGTGGCTTCGGAGATCGACAGGAAGTCCGGCCAGTACTTCGTCTGCCAGATCTGCGGCAACACGGTCAACGTCGTTCCGGCACCCCGCTGCCCGGTGTGCCGGAACGCGTCGACACACTTCCGGCGCATCGAACCGCCCGCCTGAGGCGCGAGCCGAGGGGCGCCAGTCGCCGTGCCGGTACTCGATGGGCTGCGTCTCCACATCCAGGCCCGAGACTTCCTGGAAATGCATCACCTCGCCCTCGGCCCACTTCACCGCCAAGCGGAACTTGTGAAGCGGCCACGCGTTGGCGGATGAGGTCGGGCCGTCGTCTGGCAGGCTGGTTCTCCGCGCTTGTCGATGGAAGCTGTAGCCGTGATGCAGCCCTTGCGCACGGATCGGGTTCTGCTAATCGTCGCGTGATTTCGGCTTCAGGTCGAATGTCACCTTTGCCCGGTGACTGCCCGCGAGGTTTCCATCCGGAATCCGGTCACGCCGCGTCCATCCTGATCCAGTCCGCAGCGCGCTCGGCCATCATGATGATCGGCGCATTGGTGTTGCCGGACACGATGTCCGGCATCGCGGAGCCGTCGACGACCCGCACGCCGCTCAACCCGTGCACGCGGAGTTGCGAGTCGACCACGGCATCCGCGTCGCCGGCGGGGCCCATGGCGCAGGTGCCGACGGGATGGAAGATGCTGCCGCTGCGCCGCCGTACCCAGTCGAGAATCTCATCGTCGCGCTGCAGCGACGCGTCGGGCTCGTGCGCCCGGGCCACGACATTGGCCAGTGGCGCCTGTGCGGCAATCTCGCGCATCTTGCGCACGGCGGCCACCGCCAGCCGCTGGTCGCGCGGGTCCTCGAGGTAGCCGGGATGGATGCGCGGCGCGGCGCGCGGGTCGCTGCTGGCCAGGTCGATCCGTCCGCGGCTGAAGGGTCGCAGCAGGCAGGCCGACAGCGTGATGCCCGGGAATGGATGCGGCGGCTGGTGCGGGCGGTCGAAACTGACCAATCCGAAGTGGATCTGGATGTCGGGCCAATCGGGCTCCTGCGCATCGAGTGCGAAGAAGGCTCCGGCGCGGTAGACGCCGGCATTGAGCGCGCCGCCCCGCGTCAGGTGGTAGCGCAGGAATTCGCGTGCGCTGCGCCAGGTCGAGTTGGCGACGTCGTTCAGCGTCTCGACGCCGTGGCACTGGAACGAGGGGCGAACCTGCAGGTGGTCCTGCAGATTGAGGCCGACGCCGCGAAGATGGTGCACGACCGCAATGCCGTGCGCCTGCAACTGCGCCGCATCGCCGATGCCAGAGAGCATCAGCAGTTGCGGCGATTGCACCGCGCCGGCGCACAGCACGACCTCGCGCCGGGCATCGATGGCCACCGTGCGGTTGGCGGCGTCCGTGGCGTCGATGCCCACGGCGCGCCGGCCCTCGAAGCGCACGCGTGTCACCTGCAGGCCGGTCAGCACGCGCAGGTTCGGCCGCTGGCGCACGGGGTCGAGGAAGGCCCGCGCGGTGCTCTGGCGCACGCCGTCGCGCGTGGTCATCTGGAAGTAGCCGGCGCCGGTGTTGTCGCCGGTGTTGAAGTCGGGTGTCGCCGGAATGCCGCACCTGCCGGCCGCGGCGATGAACGCGTCCGACAGCGGGTCCCGGGGCAGGTTGGATACCGCCAGCGGGCCGCCCTTGCCGTGTGTGGCGCCGTCCGCATGCACGCGGTGCTGCGACCGCATGAACAGCGGCAGCACGCTCTCCCAGTCCCAGCCGGCGTTGCCCTTGGCGGCCCAGCGGTCGTAGTCGCGCCGGTGCCCGCGCAGGTACAGCATGCCGTTGATCAGGCTGGTGCCTCCCAGGCCCTTGCCGCGCGGCCATGGCAGGCGGCGGTCGGCCATCGCCGGGTCGGCCTCGGTCTCGAAGCGCCAGTCGAACCGTGGATCGCCGACGGTCTTGAAGTATCCGATCGGGATGTCGATCCAGCGGTTGCGGGCTTCGCTGCCGGCCTCGATCAGCGTGACATTCAAGGCCGGGTTCTCGGACAGGCGCGCGGCCAGGGCGCAGCCCGCTGAACCTGCCCCTGCGATGACGATGTCGGTGGTGTGCATCGCCGGGCTCATCGGTCCAGCATCCCGCCGTCGATCACGAGCGTCTGCGACGTGACCATGGCCGATTCGGTGCTCATCAGGTACAGCACCGCATGCGCTATGTCTTCCGGTTGCACGAAGCGCCCGAGCTTGATGCGGGCCCGGAGGGCGGCGGCCACGGCCTTGGGGTCGGGGTGGCCGCTGAAGATGCGGTGGATCATCGGGCTCTCGACGATGCCCGGGTGGACGCTGTTGACGCGGATGCCGCGCGGCGCCGCTTCGAGCGCCGCCGACCGCATCAGCCCGACAACCGCATGCTTGCTTGCCGTGTACGCGATGTTGCGCTGGGCGCCGGCCATGCCCATGATCGACGAGGTCAGCACCACGCTCGCGCCCGCACCCAGGTGCGGCATCACCGCCTGCAGCGCCAGCAGCACGCCGCGCACGTTGATGTCCATCACACGGTCGTAGGTTGAGAGCGGGTAGGTCTCCATCGCCGCGACGTCGCCTTCGACGCCTGCGTTGGCGAACAGGCCGTCGATGCGCCCGAAGTGATCCAGCGTCGCCTTGGCCATGTGCCGGTTGTCGGCTTCCTGCGTGACGTCGGCCTGCAGGCGCAGGACACGATCACCTGACCCGGGGATCTGCAATCCGTCCAGCGCCGCCGCATCTCGATCGACCAGGGCCAGCAGGGCGCCCTCTGCCGCCATCAGGCGCGCCGTGGCGCCGCCGATGGCGCCTGCAGCGCCGGTGATGATGACAACCCGATCCTTCAGCCGCATGGCGGTCTCCTGTCTCTGGTTCGTCGGGCACCGCCGCGAGTGCGATGCGTTTTCATCGGATGTCGAATCCGGGGTAGCCGCTGGCCGCCACCCGGGCGCAGTGCTCCCGATAGGCGGGCACGCCGCCGCTGTAGGGCAGGAACACGCGCGGCTTGCCGGGAACATTGCTGCCCAGGTACCAGGAGTTGCCGTCCGCGAACAGCGTGGCCTGACCGAGATCACGCACGTGCGCCATCCAGCTCTGCTCGGCATCGTCCTCGGCCGTGATCTGCTGCTTGCCGGCCGCCTGCAGACAGGCCAGGCAGTCGGCGATCCAGTTCACGTGCTGCTCGATCGACACCAGCACGTTGGACAGCACCGAGGGGCTGCCGGGCCCGGTGATCGCAAAGAGGTTCGGGAATCCCGCGGGCATCAGGCCGAGGTGCGCGCGAGCGCCTTCGTGCCAGTGCTGCGCCAGCGTGCGCCCGCCGCGGCCGGTGACCTCGATCGCCGACAAGGCGCCGGTCATTGCGTCGAAGCCCGTGGCGAACACCATCGCGTCGAGCCCGATCTCGCGGTCGCCCACGATCACGCCCGTGGGCGTGAAGCGGGCCAGGGGCTCTTGCCTGAGGTTGACCAGTTCGACGTTGTCCCGGTTGTAGGCCTCGTAGTAGTCCGTGCCCACGCACAGGCGTCGCGTGCCCACCAGGTGCTCGGGCTGAAGCCACTGCGCCCAGGCCGGGTTCCTGACGATGCCCGCGATCTTCGCGCGCAGGAAATCCGAGGCCAGGCGGTTGCTTTCCACGTTGGTCTGCAGGTCATTGAAGGTCGACTGGAAGCTGAAGGCGCCGCCGATGCGCCAGCGCTCCTCGAGCGCGGCTTCGCGTGCCTGCGCGTCGAGCTCTGACGCCGAACTCGGCCCGACGTCCAGCAGCAGGCCGCCCTTGAAACCCAGGGCCCGCCTGCGGATCTCGGGGTAGCGGGCCTTCCAGTCCTGAACCTGCTCCGGCGGCAGCGGGCTGTTGCGCGCAGGCACCACGTAGTTCGGGGTGCGCAGCAGCACGTGCAGTTGCGCCGCGTGCTGTGCGATCAGCGGAATGGCCTGGACGCCGGACGAGCCGACCCCCATGACAGCCACGCGTTGCCCGCCGAAGTCAACGCCCTCGAACGGCCAGGTCGAGGTGTGCAGCACGCGGCCGCGAAACAGGTCCAGGCCTTCGAAATGAGGGGTGCGGCCGGCCGAGAGGCAACCCGTGGCCATGATGCAGAAGCGAGCCCGCTGCACCAGCCCGCCGGATGCCTGGACTTCCCACAAGCCTTCGTCTTCGATCCATCGAGCCGATTTCACCCGGGTGTCGAACCTGAAGTGCCGGCGCAGGTCGAACCGGTCGGCCACGTGCCGGGCGTACGCCAGGATTTCCGGCTGCGGTGCGTAGCGCTCGGTCCACTCCCATTCCTGCTCGAGGTCGCGGTCGAAGGAGTACGAGTACTCCAGGCTTTCGACGTCACAGCGGCAGCCGGGGTAGCGGTTCCAGTACCAGGTGCCGCCGACGTCGCTGCCGCCTTCGAAGCCCTGCACGCTCATGCCCAGCCCGCACAACCGGTTCACCATGTACAGGCCGGCAAAGCCGGCGCCGACCACGATCGCGTCGACGACAGGCGCGGCCACACCGTCTGCGGGGGATCTGGCCTGGCTCACACGCTCTCCTTCGCCCGTGCGTGCGCTGTGACCGCAGCCACCCTCGGGACGGTGAGCGCCGGAGAGCTGCACGAGTGCCTGATCATGTTGTCTCCGTCACCGGGTTGCGCGGGCGACCGCTGACACGTGAATGCCGCGTTGCCCAGCACCGGACCGCGATCGACAGGCACGATGCTGAACCCCGGAGCCGGACTCGTGAAATCCAATCGGCGGGTGCCTTCATACCGGGATTGGTATGAATGACCTGTCGTGGCGCGAGGCCACCCCAGGCGCTCCGCTGCGTCAGCCTTGCTGCCGTTCAGGGGCCCGGCTTCTGGGCGTCGGCTGGGTTGTCCGTGGCAAGGTCCCGAAGGCAGTTCAGGAGCACCTTCGTCGACGGGGTCATCGGCGTGTCCCGCAGGTGGAACGCGCACATCGGCCCGGCCAGCATCGGCGTCGAAATCTCCAGCAGGTGCAGGCCGCCCGAGAGGGCCAGCTGTTGGGCGATCCGGTGGGCGATCGACCACACCATGTCCGAGTTGCGCACCAGGCTGGCCGCCAGCAGCAGCGACTCCGTCTGAACGTCGCGGATCGGGTTGGGGGCACTGCGCCTGTGCAGGCTCAGGAGCCGGTTGATCTGGCGCCGCAGCGGCGTTTCCGGCCCTGGCAAGACCCAGGGATACAGCGCCAGCATTCCCGCGCTGACGGAACGCCGCCGCGTCAGGGGGTGATCGCTGGCCACGAGAATCGCGGATTGCTCGGAGTACAGCTCGAAGACTTCGGTTGCGTTGAGGTCCACCTCGAACTCGGTGTGCGACAGCATGAGGTCTATGCGCCCGGACAACAGTGCGTCGAAGAGTTCCTGCACGCGCAGCATTTCCACCGAGAAGGCGATCTGGGGCGCGATCTCGCGCGCCTGGGTCACGGCCCGACCGAGCAGGTCGGACGAGAACACAGGCAGCATGCCCACGCGAACCTCGCCCCGCGTACCGCCCTGCATGCCGCGGAGGTTTTCCTCCGCCAGGTCGAGTTCGGCCAGTATGCGGTTGGCGTGTTGCATCAGCAGCACGCCCGCCGGCGTCATGGACACGCGCTTGGTGCTGCGATTGAACAGCTTGGCGCCCAGCAGATCCTCCAGCTGCGCCAGCGACCGCGAAAGCGCGGGCTGCGTCGAATGCAGCAGTTCTGCGCTCCGGCTGATGTTCAGTTCACGGCCAAGCACGCTGACCAGGCGCAGATGGCGGATCGAGACAGCGCGCAGGAAGGGTCCGGATGGCATGGGTACCGAGGCGAAAGCGCCGTGAGACGTCACTACGTGCGCCCGATGGTAAGCGGCGGCATAGGTGCGGCGCGTCAGCAGGTGGGGCAACTCGCTGCGGCTTGTCGATGGGGCGTCATCGAACAAGGACCACAAGGGTGAAGTCGAAGTGGGTCCCGGCAAGCCACTGACCTTTGCTGAACCCCACGGCACAACGCCACTTGTGGGGTTCGATTCCCACATGTTCGCGGCCGCTTCCGCTCGCGCATGACCCAACGCAATCGCTATGGCAACGATGAACATTACCGCGTTGATCGACGCCCACCCCGACCCTAGACTGACCCGCATAGCAACGGAAAAGTCAAAGGAATCCAGATGTCGGACGAAGCCAGGTGCCCCTTCTCGAACACCGCCCGCAAGCCCACCGTGGCCGGCGCGCCCGCCAGCGCCGGCTGGTGGCCGGAGCAGTTGAACCTGAAGATCCTGCACCAGCATTCGTCGCTGTCCGACCCCATGGGCGAGTCGTTCGACTACACGCAGGAATTCAGGAGCCTGGACCTGGGCGCGGTGGTTCACGACCTTCACGCCCTGATGACGGATTCGCAGGATTGGTGGCCCGCCGACTACGGCCACTACGGCCCGTTCTTCATCCGCATGGCCTGGCACAGCGCCGGCACCTACCGCATTGCCGACGGGCGCGGCGGTGCAGGTGCGGGCGCGCAGCGCTTCGCCCCGCTCAACAGCTGGCCCGACAACGGCAACCTCGACAAGGCACGCCGCCTGCTGTGGCCCGTCAAGCAGAAGTACGGCCGCAAGATCTCCTGGGCCGACCTGATGGTCCTGGCGGGCAACGTGGCGCTGGATTCGATGGGCCTGAAGACCTTCGGTTTCGCCGGCGGCCGGCCCGACATCTGGGAACCGGAAGAAGACATCTACTGGGGCCCCGAGGGCAAGTGGCTGGCCGACGAGCGATACACCGGCGCCCGTGAGCTCGAGAACCCGCTGGCAGCCGTGCAGATGGGCCTGATCTACGTGAACCCGGAAGGCCCCAACGGCAACCCGGACCCGATCGGTTCGGCGCGCGACATCCGCGAGACCTTCGCCCGCATGGCCATGGACGACGAGGAGACCGTGGCTCTGGTGGCCGGCGGCCACACCTTCGGCAAGTGCCACGGCGCGGCCGACCCGGGCCAGTACGTCGGCCCTGAACCGGAGGGCGCCGACATCGAGGAGCAGGGCCTGGGCTGGAAGAACAGCTTCGGCACCGGCCGCGGTGCGCACACCATCACCAGCGGCGTGGAAGGCGCCTGGACGCCCAACCCCATCCAGTGGGACAACGGCTACTTCGAGACGCTCTTCGGCTACGAGTGGCAGCTCACGAAGAGCCCCGCCGGCGCGCACCAGTGGACGCCCACCGACCCCGCTGCGAAGACCGTGGTGCCGGACGCGCACGACCCCGCGCTGCGCCACGCGCCGATGATGTCCACCGCCGACATGGCCCTGCGCATGGACCCGGCCTACGAGAAGATCTCGCGCCGCTTCATGGCCGACCCGCAGGCGCTGGCCGACGCCTTCTCGCGCGCCTGGTTCAAGCTGACCCACCGCGACATGGGCCCGCGTGCGCGCTACCTCGGCCCCCTGGTGCCGCGCGAAGAGCTGATCTGGCAGGACCCCGTGCCCGCCGTCACGCACCCGCTGATCGACGCGCAGGACATCGCTGCGCTGAAGGTGCAGATCCTCGCCTCGGGCCTGTCCGTCTCGCGCCTCGTGAAGACGGCCTGGGCCTCGGCCTCCACCTTCCGCGGCAGCGACAAGCGCGGTGGCGCCAACGGCGCGCGCATCCGCCTGGCGCCGCAGAAGGACTGGGCCGTCAACGAGCCGGCCGAGCTGGCCGTGGCGCTGCACAAGCTCCAGGCCGTCCAGCAGGCGTTCAACGCCGGGGCGGCTGGCGGCAAGCAGGTGTCGCTGGCCGACCTGATCGT
>CAJAES010000048.1 GCA_903938815.1 uncultured beta proteobacterium | reverse complement strand
TTCGAGAACCTGGGCGGCACGGGCTACGACGACGTGCTGGGCGGCAACGGCGGCAACAACGTGCTGGACGGCGCGGGCGGCAACGACAGCCTGACCGGGGACGCGGGCAACGACACGCTGATCGGCGGTGGCGGCAACGACACCCTGGTCGGCGGCACGGGCGACGACGTGTACGTGCTGCAGGGCGCGGACGTGATCGTGGAGAACGCCAGCGAAGGCACCGACGAAGTGCAGACCAGCGGCAACTCGGGCCTGGGTGCGAACCTGGAGAACCTGCGGCTGCTGGGCACGGGCAACATCAACGGCAGCGGCAACAGCGCGGACAACGTCATCACGGGCAACACGGGCAACAACAGCCTGAACGGTTCGGGGGGCAACGACACGCTGGTGGGCGGCGCGGGGGCCGACACGCTGATCGGCGGGGCGGGCAACGACACGTTCGTCTTCGACAGCCTGGTGGGATCGGACACCATCACCGACTTCGTGACCGGGGTCGACCGGCTGCAGATCGGCCAGAGCGGCATCGCGGTGGGCAATGGCGATGCTGTCATCGACGGCGCAGTCACCATCGCCGGACCGGGCGGGTTCGCGGCCTCGGCGGAACTGGTGGTCGTCACCGGCAACATCGCCGGCGCCATCACCACGGCCAGCGCTGCAGCGGCCATCGGCAGCGCGACGGGCGCCTACGCGGCCGGGCAGACCGCGCTGTTCCTCGTGGACAATGGCACCGGTTCATCATTGTTCCTGTTCACCGCGGCGAATGGTGATGCGCTGGTCAGTGCCGGTGAGCTGAGCCTGCTGGGCGATCTGGCGGGGACGCCTTCGGTGAACACCGGCGACATCCTCTTCGGCGGCTGAACTTTTACCGCCCCTGGCCCGCCCCCGCCGTTTCGCGACGGGGGCGGGCCTCTTGTCATCCTCGCCGTCCGACATGCCAAACGATCTGCTTGCAGGCCTGCGCGCACCCTTGCGCACGGTGCTGTTCTTCAGCCTGCTGGTGAACCTGGCCCTGCTGGCGCCTTCGCTGTTCATGCTGCACGTGTCCGACCGCGTGCTCACCACGCGCTCGGTCGAGACACTCGTGATGCTGGCGATCCTGGCGCTGTCGGCCCTGGTGCTGATGGGCGCACTGGAGCATTTCCGCAGCCGGATCCTGGCGGGCCTGGGCATCCGGCTCGAACAGCAGTCCGGGCCGGCGCTGCTGCGCCAGCTGCTCAAGTCCTCGGTGCGGCAGGAAGGCCGTGCGCAGCTAGAAGGCATGCGCGACCTGGCGCTGCTGCGGGGCTTTCTCGGCGGGCCGGGCGTCGTGGCGCTGTGCGACGCACCCTGGACGGTGGTGTTCCTCGCCGTGATCTTCATGTTCCACCCCGAGCTGGGCTGGCTGGCGCTGGGCAGCACGCTGGTGCTGCTGGCGCTGGCGGTGGCCAATGAGCGCGCCACCACGCGCGGGTTTGCCGAGCTTCGCCAGGCCCAGGGCCGCACGCAGAAGCTGGTGGATGCGGCGCTGCGCGGCGCGGAGACCGTCACGGCACTCGGCATGAGCGAGACCGTCGCGCGGCGCTGGCAGGGGCTGGGCGAGACCGGCCACGAGCTGCAGCTGAAGGTGGGCCAGGTCGGCGGCCTGTTGAACTCCGCCAGCCGCGTGCTGCGCCAGGCGGTGCAGGTGCTGATGCTGGGCTACGGCGCCTACCTCGTCATCCATGACCATGTGACGCCGGGCGTGATGCTCGCCGCCACCATCATCCTGGGCCGCGCCCTGGCCCCGGTGGAGATGCTGATCGGCAACTGGAAGGGCATGGTCGAGGCGCGTGGCGCCTGGCAGCGCCTGCGCGCGCTGGCCGCGGAAACCGGCCAGCAGACACCCGGCACCGAACTGCCCCGCCCGAGCGGCCGGCTGGCGGTGGAGGCTGTCGGCTACGTGGCGCCGGGCGCGCAACGCGCGCTGCTGCGCGGTGTCTCGCTGCAGCTCGAACCCGGCAAGGTGATGGCCAACGTCGGACCCAGCGGCGCCGGCAATCCCACGCTCGCGCGGCTGATCGCCGGCGTGGTGCCTCCCGGCGCCGGCACGGTGCGCATCGACGGCGCCGATCTGCGCAGCTGGGACCCGGACCGCCTCGGGCGTTGGGTGGGCTACGTGCCGCAGGACGTGGTGCTCTTCGAAGGCACGGTGGCCGAGAACATCGCCCGGCTGGGCGAGGTGGACAGCGACACGATGCTGGCGGCCGCGCAGGCCGCGCACGTGCATGAGCTGATCCTTCGGCTGCCGCAGGGCTACGACACGCCGGTGGGCGACGGCGGCCGAGCGTTGTCGGCCGGGCAGCGGCAGCGCGTGGCGCTAGCGCGCGCGCTATACGGTGACCCGGTGCTGCTGGTGCTCGACGAGCCAGACGCCAGCCTGGACGCAGAGGGCGAGCAGGCGCTGCTGGAAGCCCTGCGTGGTGCGCGCGATCGCGGCGCAGCCGTGGTGCTGACCACGCAGCGAAGGGCCGCGCTGAGCATTGCCGACCACGTGGTCTTGATGCGCGACGGCGTGGTCGAGCGCGTGGCGGCGCAGGGGCCGGCGCAAGGCACGGTCTCGGCCCCGCCGAACGGGCCACCGAACGGACCACCGAACGCACCACCGAACCTGCCTGCGATCACCGGAGGCCAGGCATGAACCCCGGCATCAACCCGACCCCCGGCGAGAGCACCGTCGCCGCCCGGACCGACCTGCCTGCCCAGCTGCTGCGCTGGCGGCGCAACGGTCTGGTGGCGCTGGCCCTGTGGCTGGCGCTCTTCTTCACCTGGGTGGCGCTGGCGCCGGTCTCGGGCGCGGCCATGGGCCAGGGCGTGTTCAAGGTCGCGGCCAACCGCAAGAGCGTGACGCACCGGGACGGCGGCATCGTCGCGCAGATCCACGTACGCGAGGGCGAGGTGGTACGCGCCGGCCAGCCCCTGCTGACGCTGGAAGACGTGCGGCTCGACGCTTCGGTGGAACTGCTGCAGGCTCAGCTGGACGCCGAGCGCCTGCGCGAATCGCGCCTGGCCGCGGAGTCGGCGGTGACGCCCGCCTGGAAGCCCGAGGCGACGCCCGGCCTGGCCGAAGTGGCGCGCCGCGTGCCTGACGCGCTGGCGCGCGAGCGCGGCAGCTTCGCCGCACGGCGCAGCGCGCTCGACGCGCAACTGGCCGCCGCGCGCGCACAGGCCGCAGATGCCGACCAGGAAATCCTGGCGCATCAGCGCAACATGAAGTCATCGGCCGAGGGCGCGAAGCTGGCGCGCGAGGAACTCGCCTCCAACGAAGCCCTGCTCAAGGAGAACTTCGTCAACCGCGTACGCGTGACCACGCTGCAGCGCACGGTGGTCGAGTACGAATCCCGGCTGCACGCCATCGAGGCCGAGCTCGCACAGGCGCGCCAGACCCGGGCGGAACTCGCCGGCCGGCTGGCGACGGTGCCGCAGGCCTATGCCCAGTCCGCCACGGACGACCTGCGCGAATCCACCGGACGCATCGTCGATCTTCAGGCCCGGCTGCGCGCGGCCAACGACACCTCGTCGCGCCAGGTGGTTGTGGCGCCCGTGGGCGGCCGGCTGGTCGACCTGCGTATCCACACCGCCGGCTCGGCCATCGGCCCGCGCGAGCCCATCGTCGACATCGTGCCCGAAGGCGAGCCGCTGGTGGCCGAGGTGCGGCTGTCCGCCGACGCCGTGAGCGGCGTGCGAGAGGGGCTGACGGCCGACATCCGCCTGCCCGGCCACGCGCTGCGGCACCTGGGCATGCTCGAAGGGCGAGTGGTGAACGTGTCGCCCGACGCCATCCTGGAGCCGCGCAGCGGCCTGCCCTACTTCACGCTGCTGGTGTCGCCCACGCCGGAATCGCTGAAGGCGCTGGGCGCCGAGCAGATCAGCGCCGGCATGGCGGTGGAGGTGTACGTGAACACCAGCCGCCGCACGCCGCTCGAGTTCCTGTTCGATCCGCTGACCTCCGCGCTGCGGCGCGCGTTCCGGGACCAGTAGCCCCGCCTGCCACCGCAGAGCCGGCTGGCGCTGCAGCCGGAGGCTACTTGTGGGACAGCGCGTGCCCGACCAGCCGGGCCGTGATGTCCACGATCTGGATCATGCGGTCGTAGGCCATGCGCGTGGGGCCGATGACGCCCAGCGTGCCGACCACCCGGCCGTCGACCTCGTAAGGCGCCGTCACGACCGACAGCGACTCGAACGGCACGACCTGGCTCTCGCCGCCGATGAAGATGCGCACGCCCTCGGCGCGGCTGCTCACGTCCAGCAGGCGCATCAGCTCGGTCTTCTGCTCGAAGAGGTCGAACATCTTGCGCAGGCTGCCCATGTCGTTGCCGAAGTCCTGCACGCCCAGCAGGTTGCGCTCGCCGCTGACGACGACGTTGTCGCTGCTCGCGGCCATGGCCTCGGTGCCGGCCTGCACGGCGGCCTGCATCAGCGCCGCGATCTCGCCGCGCAGGGCCTCGATCTCGGTCTTGAGCCGCTCCCGCACTTCCTCGATGGTGAGGCCGGCGTAGTGGGCATTCAGGTAGTTGGTGGCCTCCAGCAGCTCGGGCTGGGTGTAGTCGCGGGCGGTGAAGATGACGCGGTTCTGCACGTCGCCGTCCGGTGCCACCAGGATCACGAGCACGCGCCTGTCGCCCAGGCGCATGAACTCGATGTGGTGAAAGACGCTGCCCTTGCGCGGCGCCGTCACCACGCCGACGAAGCTGCTGAGGCTGGACAGCAGCGAGGCCGCCTGCGTGATGACGCGCTGCGGCTGGTCGGGCTGGAGCATGGCCGCCACGTCGGACTCGGGCTGCGTCATGTCCAGCGGCCTGGCCGTGAGCATGGTGTCGACGAACAACCGGTAACCGCGCGCCGTGGGGATGCGCCCGGCCGAGGTGTGCGGGCTGGCGATCAGGCCGAGATCCTCGAGGTCGGCCATCACGTTGCGGATGGTGGCCGGGGACAGGTCGAGGCCCGAGGCGCGCGACAGGGTGCGCGAACCCACGGGCTGGCCGTCGGCGATGTATCGCTCGACAAGGGCTTTCAGCAGGGTCTTGGCACGGTCATCCAACATCGCCTTCATTGTAGTGACCACCCCGCCCCAAGGGGGCTTGGCGCCATGGCCCTATGGTGTAATGCGCCGCATGCCGAGCCGCTTCCGACACGCTGCCATCGTGGGCAAGTACCAGGCGCGAGGCATCCGCCCGTTGCTGGAAGAGATTGCGCATTTCCTGGTCGCGCAAGGCCTGGACGTGTCCTTCGAGCGCGAGACCGCGCTGGCCACCGGCGTCACCGGCTACGACGTCGTTCCCGCCGGCTCGCTGGGCGTGAACTGCGACATCGCCGTGGTCGTGGGCGGTGACGGCACCATGCTCGGCATCGCGCGCGAAGTCGCGCGCCACAACCTGCCGCTGGTCGGCATCAACCAGGGGCGCCTGGGCTTCATCACCGACATCTCGGCCACGCACTGGCGCGAAGCGCTCGGTCCGATGATCGCCGGCGACTACGAGGAAGAGCATCGCAGCATGCTCGAGGGCGCCGTGTGGCGCGACGGCGAGGCCATCTTCCACGGCCTGTCCCTGAACGACGTGGTCGTCAGCCGCGGCGCCACCGCTAGCATGGTCGAGCTGCGTGTGGACATCGGCGACGACTTCGTCGCCAACATGCGCGCCGACGGCCTCATCATCGCCACGCCCACCGGCTCGACCGCCTACGCGCTGTCGGCGGGCGGGCCCATCCTGCACCCGAGCATCGGCGGCCTGGTGGTGGTGCCCATCGCCTCGCACACGCTGTCCAACCGGCCCATCGTGCTGCCCGACGGCGGCGAGGTTCGCGTGGGCATCGTGCAGGGCAAGGACGTCTCCGCCAACTTCGACATGCACAACATCGCCAGCCTGCTGCTCGGCGACCAGATCCGCGTGCGGCGCTCGGCGCACCGCGTGCGCTTCCTGCACCCTCGCGGCTGGAGCTACTACGCCACGCTGCGGCGCAAGCTGCGCTGGTACGAAGGGGTCGTCTGATGCTGCGGCGCCTGGCCCTGCGCGACGTGGTCATCGTCAAGGAGCTGGAGCTTGAGTTCGGCCCCGGCTTCACCGTGCTCACGGGCGAGACGGGCGCGGGCAAGTCCATCCTCATCGATGCGCTGCAGCTGGCACTCGGCGCGCGCGCCGACGCGGCCCTGGTGCGCGAAGGCGCCGCGCGCGCCGAGGTGAGCGCCGAGTTCGACAGCCCGCCCGCGCTGGCCGCCTGGCTCGACGCCGCCGGCTTCGCGCTGGACGACGGCCCCGATGGCGCGCGCCTGCTGCTGCGCCGCAGCGTCGACGCGCAAGGCAAGAGCCGCGCCTGGATCAACGGCAGCGCGGCCACTGTCGCGCAGCTGCGCGAGGCCGCCGACGCACTCATCGACATCCACGGCCAGCACGCCTGGCAGAGCCTCACGCGGCCGGCGGCGGTACGCGCCCTGCTCGACGCCGAGGCGGGCGTGAACGGCAGTGCGCTGGCAGCGGCGTGGTCGGTCTGGCGCCAGCGCCTGGCTGCCCTGGATGTGGCGCGCACCCAGCACGACAGCCTGGACCGCGAGCGCGAACGCCTGGCCTGGCAGATCGGCGAGCTCGACAAGCTCGCGCCCGGCGACGGCGAGTGGGACGCGCTGGAAGCCGAGCAGAAGCGCCTGGCGCACGGGCAGTCGCTGGTGGATGCCGCTCGCGGCGCGCTCGACGCGCTGGCCGATGGCGAGCCTGCGGCCGAGGGGCTCGCCAGCCGGGCCATCGACCTGCTGGACGACGTGTCCCGCTACGACGCCACGCTGGCGCCGGTGCTCGAGGTGCTCCGGAGCGCGCAGGCACAGCTGGAGGACGCCGCGCACACGCTCAGCGCCTACCTGGGCCGCGCCGAGCCCGACCCGGAACGCCTGGCCGAGCTCGACGCCCGCCTGTCGGCCTGGCTCTCGCTCGCGCGGCGCTACCGCCGGGTGCCGGCCGACCTGCCCGCTCTGCTGCAGGGCTGGCAGGCCGAGCTGGCTTCGCTGGATGCCGCATCCGACCTGCAATCCCTGGAGCAGCAGGCCGCCGCGGCCGAATCCGTGTGGCGCCAGGAAGCCCAACGGGTCTCCCGGCTGCGCCGCAAGGCTGCGCCGCGCCTGGGCAAGCAGGTCACGGCGGCGATGCAGCAGCTGGGCATGGACGGCGGCAGCTTCGAGGTGGCGCTGATCGACGAAGCGCAGCCCCAGGCGCACGGCCTGGAAACCGTGGAGCTGCGCGTGGCCGGCCACGCCGGCAGCACGCCGCGCGCGCTCGCCAAGGTGGCCTCGGGCGGCGAACTCTCGCGCCTGGCGCTGGCCATCGCCGTGACAGCCGCTGAAGGGGAGGCCGCGTCCACGCTCATCTTCGACGAGATCGACGCCGGCGTCGGCGGCACCGTGGCCGACAGCGTCGGCCGGCTCATGAAGCAGCTGGGCGCGCGCACACAGGTCTTCGCCGTCACGCACCTGGCGCAGGTGGCCGCCTGCGCCGACGCGCACTTCGTGGTGCGCAAGGCGCTGCAGGGCCGCACCACCGTCAGCGACGTGCAGCCCGTCGCCGGCGAGGCCCGCGTGGGCGAGATCGCCCGCATGCTCGGCGGTGAACGCCTCGCATCGGCCACCAGCCGCGCCCACGCAGAGGCCATGCTGGGCGAAGCGCGAAGGGAGGCTCCTTGAACGCGCCCGCAGGCCGGCCGGGCGGGGCCGAGGTCGTTCTCGTCACCGGCATCTCCGGTTCGGGCAAGTCGGTGGCGCTGCACGCGCTGGAAGACGCCGGTTACTTCTGCGTCGACAACCTGCCGCCCGAACTGCTGCGCGACTTCATCCGCCTCGAGCAGGAACGATTCACCAGCCGCGTGGCGGTGGCGGTGGATGTGCGCACCGCCGTCTCGCTGCCGCAGCTGATGCCGCTGGTGGCGAAGCTGCGCGAGGAAGGCCAGCACATCCGCGTGCTCTTCCTGGACGCCAGCACCGATGCCCTGGTGCGCCGCTTCTCCGAATCGCGGCGTCCGCACCCCCTGTCGGCCGTCGAAGGGGAGCTCTCCCGCGCGCTGATCGAGGCGCTGGAAATGGAGCGCGAGCTGCTCTCGGGCATGCGCGAGATCGCCACCGTGGTCGACACCAGCCAGCTGCGCCCGGCGCAACTGCGCACCTGGGTGCGCGATCTTGTGGGCGTGCCGCCGTCTTCGCTGACGCTCGTGTTCGAGTCCTTCGCGTTCAAGAACGGCGTGCCGCTCGACGCCGACTGCATGTTCGACGTGCGCGTGCTGCCCAACCCCTTCTACATCCGCGAACTGCGGCCCAAGACGGGGCGCGACGAGGAAGTCGCGCAGTACCTCGAGGCGCAGCCCGAGGTCGCCGTGATGATGGGGCAGATCGAATCCTTCGTGCGCCACTGGCTGCCGGCGCTGCGTGCAGATCAACGCGCCTACCTGACCGTGTGCATCGGCTGCACCGGCGGGCAGCACCGTTCCGTCTACATCGCCGAGACGCTGGGCCTGCGCTTCCGCAGCGAGGTCACCACGCTCGTCCGGCACCGGGAACTCGATGCCCAGGCCCATTGAGCTGCCAGACCCGCTGCCGCTGTTCCCGCTGCAGGCGGTGCTGTTCCCAGGCGGCCTGCTGGGGCTGAAGGTCTTCGAGGCGCGCTACCTGGATCTGGCCACGCGCTGCCTGCGCGAACAGCGCCCGTTCGGCGTGGTCTGCCTGCGCCAGGGCCACGACACCAGCCGCGCCGCCGTGACGATGGAAGAGGTCGGCACGCTCGCGCACATCGCCGATGTGGACAGCGAGCAGACCGGCATCCTGCGGCTGCGCTGCACCGGCGGCAGCCGCTTCGTGATCGACACCCCGCCCGAGCAGCAGCCCGACGGCCTGTGGACGGCCAGCGTGGCGCTGATCCAGGACGACGCCGCCGAGTTGCCCGCGCCGGCGGTGCTGCCCACCGTGACGGCGCTGGCCCAGGCCATCGCCAAGCTGAAGGCCCAGGACAGCCTGCCCTTCACCGAGCCCTTCCGGCTCGACGACGCCGGCTGGGTGGCCAACCGCTGGTGCGAGATCCTGCCCATCACGCTGGCCGCCAAGCAGAAGCTCATGGCCCTGGAATCGGCCTCGGCCCGGCTGAAGATCGTCGACGAATACCTGCGCGGAAAGCAGGTCGTCAGCGGCTGATCAGCTTGCGGATCGGCGCGGGAAGGCCCATTTGAAGCGCGGCCCCCAGGCTGAACCAGCGGCCCGGCAGCGCGGGCAGTGCTGCGTCTTCCGGCAGGCGCCATCGGTAGGGTTCCAGCGTCCAGTCCACGTGCGTCAGCACGTGCACGAAGGGCGCCAGCGCTTCGCCCTCACCGGGCCAGGCATCCGACAGCGCAGCCCAGTCTTCCGCCGAGGCGGCTTCGGGCAGGCTCCACAGGCCCGCCCACACGCCGGCATCGGGGCGCTGTGCAAGCCACACGCGGTCGCCCTGCTGCAGCCACAGGATGCCGTGCTGGCGGCGGCTGCGCTTGAGCTTGCGGGTCTTCACCGGGTAGGCCTGCGGGCGCCCTTCAGAGAGCGCGACGCAGCGCGACTGCAGCGGGCAGGCATCGCAACGCGGCTGGCGCGGCAAACACACGGTGGCGCCGAGGTCCATCAGCCCCTGCGTGTAGGCCTCCACGCCCTGCAGCGGCAACAGGGATTCGGCCTGCAGCCACAGCGCGCGCTCGTGGCGGGCTTCGGCCAGGTCGTCGGCGAAACCGATCGCACGGGTGAGCACGCGCTTGACGTTGCCGTCCAGGATGGCCGCGCGCTCGCCGAAGCAGAAGGCCGCGATGGCGGCAGCCGTGGAGCGGCCGATGCCAGGCAGCGTGGCCAGCATCGCGGCCGAATCCGGGAAACGGCCGCCATGGTCGGCCATCACGGCCTGGGCGCAGCGGTGCAGGTTGCGCGCGCGGCTGTAGTAGCCCAGGCCGCTCCACAGCGCCAGCACATCGTCCAGCGGCGCTGCGGCCAATGCACCGACCTCGGGAAACCGGGCCAGGAACCGGGCGTAGTAATCCAGCACCGTCGTGACCTGCGTCTGCTGCAGCATCACCTCTGAGAGCCACACGCGGTAGGGGTCGCGGCTGCCATGCCACGGCAGCGCATGGCGCCCGTGCTGCCGCTGCCACGCGATGACCTGCGCGGCCAGGCTGCCCGGGTCGTTCACGCCGCGTTCGCTTGCGGCTCTGAGAACATGCCGAGCGCGATGGAGACGGTGTCGGACACCGAACGGTCCAGGCGCTGCTGCAGGTCGCGCAGGTGCTGGTCCTGGGCCTCGACCTCGTTGATGCGCTGCTCCAGTTCGCCGGCGGCGGACTGGATGCGCTCCAGCGCCTCGCGTCGGCGCTGGAACGCCTTGCGGCGCTCACGCAGCTGCTGCTCGACCTGCGTGCTGGCGCCCTTGCCCCAGAGCTCGATGTCGCTCGCGGCGTTCTCGAACACCACGCGCAGCTTGGACACCAGCATGCGCCGGAACTGCTCGACGAAGCCCGGCACCGCCAGGCGCCACGCCTGCGACAGGCCGACGTAGCGGCCGTAGTTCTGGGCGATCAGGTCGAGTTCCGCCCGATAGCGGCCCAGATCGGGCGCAATGCCCAGTGCGAAGGCGAAACCGAACTCGGTGTTGAGCTGCCGGAAGCTGCCTTCCAGCATGCGCTGCATTTCCAGGGTCTGCGCCTCGGCGGCGCCGACCGCACCCTTGAGCCGCTCGAACATCAGCTCGAAGGGCTTGCGCGCGCCGAAGGCGATGGTCGCGGCGCTGGAGGCCGACTGCATGGCCGAGACTTCGGCGCGCAGCGCATCGCTGGACAAGCGGGCCAGCGCCTCGCGCTGCTGCCGGGTCTGCACGGCGCGCAGCGCTGCCAGGCGCGCGGTGCAGCGCTCGAAGTCGGCGGCCTCGGCCTCGACGCGCGCGAGCATCAGGCGAACCTTGCCGCTGCTCTTGCCGCGCAGGCCGCGCAACTCCAGCATCTGCTCCGCGTTGTGGCGTCGGCGGTCGCCGAGACGCCGCGAAGCGGCTTCGCGCAGCTGCCGCATCGTCTCGACGGCGGCCTGTGCGAGCAGTTCGGTCTGGCGCGGCAGCAGTTCCTCGGCGAGCGCCGTCTCCAGCACCGGCAGACGGCTGCGCTGCAGCGCTTCGGGGTGCCCCGAGACCCGTGCCGACAGCGCGTCGCGGGCCGACAGCGGGAACACGCGCGCCAGCGGAATGCCCAGCGTCTCGGCCGTCTGCGCGCACTGGCGATCGATCTGCGCGTTCACCTCGGCCGGTTGCAGCAACGGGTCGGCCAGGGCGTCAATCTTGTTGAGCACCACGAAACGCTCGAGCGCGTTGCCACCCAGGTGCTCGCGCCAGATGGCGAGGTCGGACTTCGTGACCCCGGTGTCGGCGGCGAGGATGAAGACCGTGGCGTGGGCCGAGGGCAGCAGCGACAGCGTGAGCTCGGGCTCGGCGCCGATGGCGTTCAGCCCGGGCGTGTCGATCACGACGAGGCCGCGCTGCAGCAGCGGGTGCGGGTAGTTGATGAGCGCGTGGCGCCAGGCCGGCACCTCCACCGTTCCGTCGGCCTCGAGCCGCGGGTTGTCGTCGGGGTGCTCGGCATCCCAGAAGCCCAGGCGCTCGGCGGTCTCGACAGGCACGCGCTGCGTCAGCGTGACGGCGGACAGCGCGCGGGCCAGCGCCTCGGGCTGCGCAGGATCCAGCGGCACGCGCTCCCAGGGCTCGTCCCGGCCCCGCAGCTCGGCCAGCGACAGGCCATGCAGCCGGGTCTCGATGGGCAGCAGCGCGAGCGAAGGCGGCTGCTCGGGGTCGTGGAACAGTTCCACCGGACACATCGTGGTGCGGCCCGGCGTGGCCGGCAGGACGCGACGGCCGGTGTCGGCGAAGAAGATCGCGTTGATCAGTTCGGATTTGCCGCGCGAGAACTCGGCGACGAACGCCACCGTCAGGCGGTCGGCGAGCAGACGCTGGTGCAGAGACGCCAGGTGCGCACCGTCACCCGGCTCCGTCAGATCGTGATCGGACAGGAAACGGGCGAAGGCGCTGACGCTGCGGTCGAGGGTACCGCGCCAGGAGGCCTGCGTGTCCAGGCGGGAGGCGAGTGTGCTTTGCATCGGCTTTGCCTCATGCTAGCTCAGCGTCGAGCTCATGTTGATCGGCGAAACACTTGCTGACAACGACCCCCCAGCGGGTGCGCAGCGTGTCACGCCCGGGCACCCTTGCGGGGCCTGCGCATCTCGGTGAGCGTCTCGGTTGGCGTCTCGGTTGGCATCAATGTGGCACCCTCGCTGGTCGTCAGCGCTTCTGGCAACGCGGGCACCAGTAGGTGGCGCGCTGCCCCTGCACCATGCGCCGGACCGGCGTGCCGCAAAGCCCGCAGGGCTGGCCGGCGCGGCCGTAGACCGCGGCTTCGTCCTGGAAGGCGCCGTCCATGCCGTGCGCGTCCCGGAAGTCGCGCAGCGTGGTGCCGCCGAGCGCGAGCGCACGCGTGAGGGTCTCGCGCACGGCCGCCAGCAACCGGGCCGCGCGCGGGCGGCTGATGCGGTCGGCCCGCAAGGCCGGGTGGATGCGGGCATGGAACAGCGCTTCGCAGGCGTAGATGTTGCCAGCGCCGACGACGATGTCGCCCGCCAGCAGCACGGGCTTGATGGGGGAGCGTCGACGCTGCAGCTGCGCGTGGAGGAACTCCGGCGTCAGCGATTCATCGAAGGGCTCATGGCCCAGCGAAGACAGCAGCTTGCGCGCCGGATCCTCGTCCTGCGATGCCGACCAGACCACCGCGCCGAAGCGCCGCGGGTCGGTCAGGCGCAGCGTGCCGTGGCGGGTCACGAGCTCGAAGTGATCGTGCGGGCCGGGTTCGGGAACCTCGCCGCGGTGCAGCGCCAGCGAGCCCGACATGCCCAGGTGCACCAGCAGGCCGCCGGCGCCCGCGCGGCCTTCGAGCGGCAGCCACAGGTACTTGCCGCGCCGGGTGATGGGCCCGATGCGCAGGCCCGCGAAGTGCTGCGGATCCTGCCCCAGCGGCCAGCGCAGCGGCTTGCCCATGTGGAGCGACAGCACCTCGGCACCCTGCAGGGGCCCGTCGAGGCTGCGCCGAGTGACCTCGACTTCAGGGAGTTCCGGCATGCAGGCATTATGTGAGAATGAATTTCGATCGGATGGGAGTGGCAATGCCTGAGTTCAGGCCCTGGCGCAAAGCCACGGCAGCACTGGTCCTCGTGACCAGTTTCAGCGCCGCATGGTCCGCCGAGGCGCCCGCCGGGCGCACCGCGCTCGATTCGGCACTCTTCTATCAGTTGCTGGTCGGCGAAATGGAGTTGCGCAACGGCGACCCCGGCACCGCCTACCAGGTCTTCATGGACGCCGCGCGGCGCACGCGCGACCCGCAACTCTTCCGCAGGGCGATGGATGTCGCGTTGCAGGCGCGAGCCGGCGCCGAGGCCTTGGCCACCACCCGCGCGTGGCGCGAGGCCCTCCCGACCGATCTCGACCCGCTGCGGCTGGAGCTGCAGATCCTGACCGCGCTGAACCGGCTTGCCGAAGCCGGCCCGCCACTGTCGGCCCTGATCGTCGCGACGCCCGCAGCCGAGCGCGGCGGCCTCATCGCCGCGCTGCCGCGCTTCCTGGAACGCGCGACGGACAAGCGCGCGACCGCCGTGTTGCTGGACACCGCTCTCGCGCCCTACCTGAAGGGCGAAGCCACGCGCACCGCTTCGGTGGTCGCGAGCGGGCGTGCCTGGCTGGCGGCCAATGACCCCGACCGCGCGCTGGGCCTGGCCCGCGATGCCGCCGCGGCCGACCCGTCGGCGCCCGGTCCGGTGCTGCTGGCGATGGAACTGCGCGCCGTGCGACCGGATGCCGAGCAGCTCGTCGTGGCCTACTTCTCGCGCCCGGGCGCCGAGCCCGCGCTGCGGCTGGCCTGGGCACGCGTGCTCACCGCCGCGCAGCGCTACCCGGAATCCATCGAGCAGCTCGAGGCCGCCACGCGCCAGCAGCCCGACCAGGCAGCGCCCTGGCTGATGCTCGGCGCCCTGCACCTGGAGTTGCGGCACTTCGCCGAGGCCGATGCAGCGCTGCTGCGCTATGTCGCTCTCGCGCAGGCCCAAACAGCCCCATCGGCCCCATCGGCTCCATCAGCTCAACCCGCTGTGCCGGCCGACATGAAGCCGGCAGGCGCAGCGCCAGGCCCGGCGCCCGCATCGACTGCCGCACCAGCGGCGGCGGCATCGTCACCCGGTTCGGAGCCTAAGGACGACGACGAGACGGACGCTGACGACGACACCACGCGGCCGGACCAGGGCCTCGTGCAGGCCTGGCTGATGCTGGCCCAGTCGGCCGAGCAGCGCGGCGACTTTGCCGGCGCCGAGACCTGGCTGGCCCGCATCGAGGACCCGCAGCGCGCGCTCGAGGTGCAGACGCGCCGCGCCATGCTGATGGCCCGGCAGGGCCAGGTGGACAACGCCGTCGCGTCGCTGCGCCGCGTGCCCGAGCGCAACGCGGACGACGCGCGCGCCAAGCTGGTGGCCGAGGCGCAACTCCTGCGCGACGTGAAGCGCATGCAGGCCGCGTACGACGTTTACGAACAGGCCGTGCGCCGGTTCCCGGAAGACATCGACCTGCTCTACGAGCAGGCCATGGTGGCCGAGAAGATCAACCGCATCGACGACATGGAGCGCCTGCTGCGCCAGGTCATCGCGATGAAGCCGGACCATGGCCACGCGCACAACGCGCTCGGCTACTCGCTGGCCGATCGCGGCCAGCGCCTGCCCGAAGCGCGCGACCTGATCCGGCGCGCCCTGGAACTCAAACCCGGCGATCCCTTCATCACCGACAGCCTCGGGTGGGTGGAATTCCGGCTCGGCAACCTCGACGAAGCCGAGCGGCAGCTGCGCCGGGCATGGACCTCGCGGCCCGACACCGAGATCGGTGCCCACCTCGGCGAGGTTCTGTGGGCCCTGGGCCGCCAGGACGACGCCCGCCGCGTCTGGCGCCAGGCGCTGGCGCGCGACAGCGCCAACGAAGTGCTGCGCGAGACGCTCGCCCGGCTGCAGGTCGGGCTGTGACTTCGCGCGCCGGTGCCGGTGCGGCCCTGCCCGCGACGGCGCGGGTCTGGTTGTTCGCACCTGCCGTCGCGTCCGTCCTGCTGCTGGCCGCCGGCTGCGCCAGCGTACCCGCTGCGGGCGGCTCCATGTTGTCCGGCCGCCTGTCGCTGCAAGTGGCGGCCACGGAGACCGCGCCCGCCCGCGGCGTCAATGCCGCGTTCGACCTGCGGGGCAGTGCCGAGGCCGGCGAACTGCGGCTGTCGACGCCGCTGGGCCCGCAGATGGCCGCGGCTCGCTGGTCCCCGGGCGAGGTGCTGCTTGTGACGTCGCAAGGCGAGGCGCGCTTCCCGGATCTGGCAGCGCTGGCGCGCGAGGCGCTGGGTGAAGACCTTCCGCTGCAGGCACTGCCCGACTGGCTGCGCGGACGGCCCTGGACAGGCGCGGCGTCCATGCCGCAAGGCGAAGGATTCACCCAGCTCGGCTGGGCGCTCGACCTCACCCGGAAGGCGGAAGGCTTCATCATCGCGACCCGCGCGCAGGCTCCGGCCGTCACGCTGCGCATCCGCCTGGAGAACCCCTGATGGCGCTCGCTGCGCTGCACGACCTGCCGGCCCCGGCCAAGCTGAACCTGTTCCTGCACGTGATCGGGCGCCGCGCAGACGGCTATCACCTGCTTCAGTCGCCCTTCGTGATGATCGACTGGTGCGACACCCTGCACCTCGAACGCCGGGACGACGGCCGCCTGCAGCGCCACGACCACGGCGCGCAGTTGCCGCCCGACGACCTGTGCCTGCGCGCCGCACGGCTGCTGAAGTCGGAATCAGGCTGCGCACTCGGTGCGGACATCCACATCGACAAGCGCCTGCCTGCCGGCGCGGGCATGGGCGGCGGCAGTTCCGACGCAGCCACGGTCCTGCTGGGGCTGAACCAGCTCTGGGGCCTGCAGTGGCCCCGCTCCAGACTGCTGGCGATCGGCGCGCGGCTGGGCGCCGACGTGCCCTTCTTCATCGGCGGCCACAACGCCTTCGTCGAAGGCATCGGCGAGCAACTGACACCGATCACGCTGCCGCAGCAGTGGTACGCGGTCGTGAAACCAGCGGCGTCGCTGCCCACGGCAGAGATCTTCACGCACGAAGCCCTTACACGCGACACGGAACCTGTTATAGTGGAAGGCTCTCTCGATGACGCACGGCGCATGTTGGCCTGGAGCAGCGGATGGGGTCGAAACGACCTGCAGCCGCCCGCCGAAGACCGATGTGCCGAGGTGGCGCAAGCCGCCCGGTGGCTCGAAGCACGTTACGGCAACAGCCGCATGACGGGCTCCGGCAGCGCAGTGTTCGCGAGAGCCGGTACAGGTGACGTTCCCGTGGCGACACTTCCGGTGCAGCAGTTGGCACCGGGTTGGGAAGGTCGGATGTGCCGGAGTCTGACTCAGCATCCGCTTGCGGGCTGGGCGGTCTAGAACGGTCAAGAAGGGCACGGCGTCAGCCGGGTCCTGCGTAGGGGAGTCGCCAAGTTGGTCAAGGCATCGGATTTTGATTCCGACATGCGAGGGTTCGAGTCCTTCCTCCCCTGCCAAAGTCTCACTGAACGTTCGTCAGACGACATGACTGAACGTCACCCATCCGCCCCGGTTCCTCGGAGTTCCAGCGTGCTCTTCAACACCGTGCTCTTCACCGGCAACGCCAACCCGGCGCTCGCCCAGGAGATCGCTGGCAACCTGGGCGTGGAGCTCGGCAAGGCAGCTGTCAGTCGTTTCTCGGACGGCGAGGTCACCGTCGAGATCCGCCAGAACGTGCGCGCCCGCGACGTCTTCGTCGTGCAGCCCACCTGCTCGCCGACGAACGAGAACGTGATGGAGCTGCTCATCATGGTCGATGCGCTAAAGCGTGCCAGCGCGCGCCGCATCACTGCCGTGATCCCCTACTTCGGCTACGCCCGCCAGGACCGCCGTCCGCGCAGCACCCGCGTGCCCATCAGCGCCAAGGTCGTTGCCAACCTGCTGGAAACCGTCGGCGTCGAGCGCGTGCTCACGATGGATCTCCACGCCGACCAGATCCAGGGCTTCTTCGACATCCCGGTCGACAACATCTACGCGAGCCCGGTGCTGCTGTCGGACCTGAAAAGCAAGAACTACCGCGATCTCGTCGTGGTATCGCCCGACGTCGGCGGCGTAGTGCGCGCCCGCGCGCTGGCCAAGCAGCTCGGCTGCGACCTGGCCATCATCGACAAGCGCCGCCCGGCCGCCAATGTGTCCGAGGTCATGCACGTCATCGGCGAGATCGACGGCCGCAACTGCGTCATCATGGACGACATGATCGACACCGCCGGCACGCTCGTGAAGGCGGCCGAAGTCCTGAAGGAACGCGGCGCGGCCAGCGTCTTCGCGTACTGCACGCACCCCGTCTTCTCCGGCCCGGCCATCGAGCGCATCAAGGGTTCGCAGCTCGACGAGGTCGTGATCACGAACACCATTCCGCTGAACGACGCCGCCCGGGCCTGCGGCAAGATCCGCCAGCTGTCCGTCGCCTTCCTGTTCGCCGAGACCATCCGCCGCATCAGCGACGGCGAATCGGTGACCTCGCTCTTCGCGGAGCAGAACAGCAACTTCTGACCCTGGGGCCGATGGCCCCTCTTTCCCGAAGGCCCTGGTCGCGGGGCCTTTTCAACTTGGAGTGAACATGAAATTCACAGCTTACGAGCGTACGCTGCAGGGGACCGGAGCGAGCCGCCGCCTGCGCCTCGCTGACAAGGTCCCCGGCATCGTCTACGGTGCCGGCGAACCGAAGATGGTCGAACTCGACCACAACGCCCTCTTCTTCGCGCTGAAGAAGGAAGCCTTCCACTCGTCCATCCTCGAGATGGAACTGGGCGGCAAGGTCGAGAAGGTGCTGCTGCGCGACTTCCAGGTCCACGCCTGGCGTCCCATCGTGCTGCACATCGACTTCCAGCGTGTCGACGAAACGACCCGCCTGCGCAAGAAGGTGCCCCTGCACTTCAGCGGCGAAGAGAACTCGCCTGCCGTCAAGACCGACAAGTGCGTGATCAGCCACGTGATGAACGATCTCGAGATCGAGTGCCTGGCTTCGCATCTGCCCGAGTTCGTGAACATCGACCTGTCCAACCTGGCCAAGAACCAGTCGCTGCACGTGAGCGATCTGCAACTGCCGGCCGGCATCAAGGCCGTCAAGCGCGGCACCTTGAACCCCGTGGTCGTGGCCGTCACGATCCCGAAGATCGAGGAAGAAGTCGTGGCCCCGGTCGTCGTCGCCGACAAGAAGGGCGCCAAGGCCAAGAAGGACGAGAAGCAGAACAAGAAGTAAGACTTCTGGCCGAAGCCCCGTTCACGGGGACTCGGCGCTGCATGCAAAGGGACGCTTCGGCGTCCCTTTTGCGTTTCGGACTCCGTGCGATGTCGACGACCTTTCCGCCTTCACCCCGGAGTTGCAGGCGCCAGGGCGGGCGGTTGCCGCAGGAGCATCAACGAAGATGCGGCGCAGCCCCCTGATCGCCAAGGCTGCGCCGGGGCAACTCCGCACTATGGGAGCGTGCAGGTCCCATCGCCACCCGAGCGCACGAAGTAGTCGGTCGACACGCTGCCTTCGGCCACCGAGATGAGATTCGTGCCAGCGCCCAGAAACACGGGCGTGTGGGCCTTGCGCGAGCTCAGCTGAGTGAGCGGAACGTCGTTCACGGAGACGTTGAGCACGAAGGTGCCGTTGTCGAACAGGTTCACATAGGGCTGCGTCTGCCCGGTGACCGGGTTCAACGCGCACCCGGGCGTGACCGTGGCGTAGGACTTTGCGCTCGCGCCGTACTCCAGCGTGCCGTCGGCACTGAGCCAGTTGCCCGCGGGCAGGCTGCACATGCCCTGGATGACGTTGTAGGCGTAGCGGTCGGAGGCCTTGCGGTTCAGCGAGACGACGACGGCGTTGTCGCCCTCGGCGAGCCAGACGTCGGCTGCCGGATCGGCGGCCGTGATGGTGGCCACCGGAACACCGTCGAGCGACACCACGGCGCTGGCACGGGGTCTCGGGTTCAGGAGCCCGGCACGCACCATCGGCGCACTGACCCCGGTGTCCGGGTGGACCGCACACTGAACGGCGGTCGAGGCGAACGTCTTGCCACTGGCGAGGCTCGGTGCGGCGCTGGCAGCCCAGGCCGAGGCACCCGGGAAGGCCGCCGCAGCCACGAACATCGCCAAGCCGGTGGAGAGCAGGTCTGTGCGCTTCATGATGGAAATCCTCGGGTTGAATCGCCCCACCGATCCGGCACTGCACACGGAAGGAACGGGCCGGTCGATGGAGGCAGCGAAATCGACTTCCGGTCGCCAGAAGAGGTTATGGCTGCCCGATCTGAAGCTGGCCTGAACTTCCGCAGAACCTCAGGCGGCCAGCCGTCGATGGCTGGGTGCACGGCGGGCACCCGCTGTCCGGCGCCCGCCCAGCCGGCAAGTCACGGCGGACCACGGCGGGTGCCGGCGCGCGGCAGTGCGATCCCTTCACGAACAAGAACATCCAACGGGGAAAGTTCTACCTCCAATCTCCCTATGTGGGCCGTCGATTTTCTTTACAAATGTCTTTGACGGTTCATGAACTCGATCGGTTGCCGCTGGAAACGCCCTTTCAAGTACATGTTTTCATTGGGCTTTCCATGAATATCTAAAAATGGCACGAAAAGTGCTAAAAATTTCTTACAGGCCTATCCCAGGCTTGATTGGGAGTACCGATGTATCAAATCAAGAAGCTGTCGTTGCTGACCTTGGCCCTTGCAGCGGCTTCGGCGTTCGCCGCCCCCGTCACGCCGTCCGGAACCTTCGGCCCCCAAACCGGGATCACCTGGGGCGGCTCGGGCATTCCGAACAACGCGGTCATGTCGACCACGCTGACGAACGGAACTGCCGGCAGCGTGCTGCTGGCCCTGAGCGCATCGCAGCGGTACTCCAACCCCCTGGTGACAAACGATGGCGCAGGCACCTTCTACGCCGTCGCCGGCGCCGATGTCGGCCCGCCCGCCCCTCCCGGAGGCGACAACAATTTTTCGCGCTGGAACTTCAACTTTCACGTCGATGTGACGGGCACGCCCGCCTACACCTACAAGCTGTTCATCGACATCGACAGCGCCTTCGGAAACGACTTCTCCGACTACGTGGGCTACGCCCTCGGCAGCGGCGACATCCAGGATTCGACGAACTTCGGATGGTCCACCACGCTGGCCCAGTTCAATCCGAACGTCGCCGGCCAGTACGGCTTCTATCTGGCGGCCTTCGACGGCGTGACCGAAGTCGGGCACACCAACATCCTGGTGGAAGTGGCGGCCGTGCCCGAACCCGCCAGCCTGGCGCTGGTCGGCCTGGCCCTGCTCGGCATGGTCGGCGTGAACCGCAGCAAGCGCGGCTGATCGCTCGTCCCGCAAGACAAAGCCCGGCGCAGCCGGGCTTTTTCCGTTGTGGGGTGCCGGCTTTCGACGGGCACCTGGGTTCAGGTACGGGCGGGCCGATGAAGTGCTGCGGGTGAGGCGGCAGGCCCACCGCAACCCGAGGCGAGCGCGAGGCCGCAAACAGAACCCCGAGAATGCCCGCATGAGCCTCGAGACCCACGACCCCACCGGATTCGGCGAAGCCGTGGCGGCCGCACTCGTGCGCCCGATGCTGCGCGGGCTCCTGAAGCCGATGTTCTCGGCACGGGTGCCCGTGCGCTGGCAGCGCCGCTGGCTGGAGGCGATGGCGCGGCTGACCCTGCCACCGCGCCGCGTCCGCTTCGAGCCTGCCACCGTGGGTGGCGTATCCGGGGAATGGGCAAGGCCATCGACCCACTCCCCGAATGGCGCCGATGCTGGTGCTGGTGCTGCCACCGATGCCCACGAAGGCGGTCATGAAGCCAAAGGCATCGCGCTGTACCTGCACGGCGGCGCGTACTGCGTGGGGTCACCGCGCACGCACCGCGCCGTCACGGGCACGCTGGCGCGCCTGAGCGGCCGGCCGGTCTTTGTGCCGCACTACCGGCTGGCACCGGAGCACCCCTTCCCCGCCGCGCTGGACGACGCGCTGGCCTGCTTCGATGCACTGCAGGCGCAAGGCCCGGTGCTGCTGGCCGGCGACTCGGCGGGCGGCGGCCTGGCGCTGGCCACGGCGCTGACCCTGCGCGATCGCGGCGGCCCGCAGGCCGCGGGCTTGTGGCTGTTGTCGCCTTGGGCGGACCTGAGCATGGGCGGCACGACCGGCGGCCTTGCGGGGGGCGCCGAAGACGAGGCGAAGGATGAGGCCGCAGAGCTGGCCGCAGACGATGCCGCCATCGAACCCCCCGGCGAAGCCATGCTGAGCGTCGCCTGGGGCCGGCAATGCGCCGGCTTCTATCGCGGCACGGCAGCGGCGAGCCACCCCATGTGCTCACCGCTGCAGGCCGATCTGACCGGGCTGCCGCCGGTGCTCATCCAGGTGGGGACGGACGAGCTTCTGCACGCCGATTCGCTGCACCTGCACGACGCCCTGCAGACGGCCGGCGTGCCGGTGCACTGCGAGGTGGCGCAGCGCCGCTGGCATGTCTGGCAGCTGCACGCGGGCGTGATGCCCAGCGCCACCGACGCCGTGCGCCGGGCGGCCGCTTTCGCGCGCCTGGCCTGGGCAGGCGGCCCGGTGTTCCCGGTGCCGGCAGCCGGGGCGCCCCGGCGGCACCAGGTGCTGGTGCTGGGCGCGGGCATGTCGGGCCTGTGCACCGCCATCGGCCTCAAGCGCGCGGGCGTGCATGATTTCGTCGTGCTCGAGCAGAGCGCCGGCCTCGGCGGCACCTGGTGGGACAACCGCTACCCCGGCGCGCATGTCGACGTGCCGGCGCCGCTGTACAGCTTTTCATTCGAGCCCAACCCACGCTGGCGGCGGCGCTTCGCGGCGGCGGGCGAGATCCAGGCCTACATGCAGCACTGCGCGCGACGACACGGCGTACTGCCGCACCTGCGCCTGGGGCAGGCCGTCACTGAAGCCCGCTTCGACGAGGCCGCCGGGCTCTGGCGCCTGCGCACGGCCAGCGGGCTGGAGCTTGAAGCCCCGTTCTTCGTGTGCAGCACCGGGCCGCTGAACCAGGCGCGCTGGCCCGACATCCCCGGGCTGGAAAGCTTCACCGGCCCGCGCCTGCACTCCGCCCGCTGGGATGCCGGCGTGCCCCTGGCCGGCCGGCGCATCGGCGTCATCGGCACCGGCTCCACGGCCTCGCAGCTGATTCCGCCGCTGGCGCAGGCCGCCGGGCAGCTGCATGTCTTCCAGCGCACCGCCAACTGGGTGCTGCCGCGCATGGACCGCCCCTACACCGCGCTGGACCGCTGGCTGGCGCGGTTGCCGGGCGTGGCGCCGCTCGTGCGAGGCTTCTGGTACGCGGTGCTCGAATGGGGCCGGCGCGGTTTCGACGAAGGCACGCTGGCGCGGCGCAGCATGCTCGGCATGGCGCGCCAGGCGCAGGGCGCCATCACGGACCCCGCGCTGCGGGCCCGGCTGCAACCGCCCTACCCGCTCGGGTGCAAGCGGCTGATCTACAGCAACGATTTCTACCCGGCCCTGGCGCGCGCCAGCACCGAACTCGTGACCGAAGGCATCGAGCGCATCACGCCCACCGGCGTGCGCACCGCAGACGGCCGCGAGCGTGCGCTGGACGTCCTGGTGTGCGCCACGGGCTTCGACACCACGCACCTGCTGGCCTCGCTGGCGGTGCGCGGCCGCGGTGGCCAACTGTTGTCGGAAACCTGGGCGGCCGGCCCCGAGGCGCATCGCGGCGTGACGGTGCCGGGCTTCCCGAACCTGTTCCTGATGCTGGGCCCGAACACCGGCACCGGCCACACGAGCACCCTGCTCTACATCGAGCCGCAGGTGAGGTTCGCCATCGCCGCGATGCAGCGCGTGCAGGCCGCCGGCGCGCAGACCTTCGAGGTGCGCGCGCCCGCCTTCGAGGCGCACAACCGGGCGCTGCAGGCGCGCCTGCAGGGCAGCGTGTGGAGCCTGTGCCGCAGCTGGTATCGCACCGATGGCGGCCGCATCACGGCGCTGTGGCCCGGCTTCACGGGTGAATACGTGCGCGGCCTGCGCCACCCCGCCTGGGACGAATACCGGACCGGCTGAGACGGGTGCGCCCTTGCGGGGGCCCCGAAGCGGTGGGCGCGCCGGACGCGGGGCCGACTCGATAATCCGCTCCATGATCAAGCTCTTCGTCGGCCTCGGGAACCCGGGTGCGGAATACGAGGCCACGCGCCACAATGCGGGCTTCTGGTGGATAGACGCACTCGCGGCCAAGCTGGGCACGCGCCTGGTGGCCGAGCGTGCCTACCAGGGCCTGGCGGCCCGCGTGAACGGGCCCCACGGCCCCGTGTGGCTGCTCGAGCCCATGACCTACATGAACAAGTCCGGCGTCTCGGTGGCCGCACTCGCGCGCTTCTTCAAGATCGAGCCGAGCCAGGTGCTGGTGGCGCACGACGAACTCGACCTGCTGCCCGGGCAGGCCAAGCTGAAGTTCGGCGGCAGCGCCGCGGGGCACAACGGCCTGAAGGACATTCACGGCATGCTGGGCACGCCCGACTACTGGCGGCTGCGCCTGGGCATAGGCCACCCGGGCGTGAAGTCCGAAGTCATCCACTACGTGCTGAAGAAGCCCTCGCCCGACCATCGCGAGGCCATCGACCGCACGATCGAGAAGACGCTGGAAGCGACCGAACTGCTGCTGTCGGGCGACATGGACAAGGCGCTCGCGCGCATCCACGCGCAGCCGCCTCGGCCGAAGCCGCCGCGCGTGGAGCGGCCAGCCGGGGACGGGCCGGCCCCGCGGGAACCGAAGGCGGAACCGCCGAACGGCATTCCCCCGGCCGGAGACACACCATCGGGAAGCGCGTCATGAAACGGGTCATGAAACGCGGCATGAAGCGCGGCATGAAGCGCACCATGGCCGCCTGGCTGATCGCACTCGCCGCCGGGCCGCTGGCGGCGCAGAGCATCTGGCGCTGCGGGCCGGACGCCCGGCAGTTCCAGGCCACGCCGTGCGCGGGTGGTGAAGCCGTCGCGATCAAGCCCGGGCCCACACCCGATGCCGTGGCCCAGGCGCGGGCGGTTGCCGCGCGCGAGCGGCTGGCGCTGCAGACCCTGTCCGCCCAGCGTCAGGCGCGGGAACGCGACGCCGTCGCGGGGCCGGGCGGCATCGCCAGAACCGGTACCGGCAACTCTCGCAAGGCGCAGGGCCAGGAAGACGGGAAGCCCGACGGAAAGTCGGAAGGCAAGGGTGACAGCAAGGCCAGCGGCAAGAAGGCCGCCAAGGGCCGCAAGCCGCTCAGGCCTTCGTCGACTCCGACTGGGCCTGAAGCCTGACGTACTTGACCATCAGCTGCTCGCGCGTCTCGATGTGGTCGGGGTTCAGCGGGATGCACGCGACCGGGCAGACCTGCACGCACTGCGGCTCATCGAAGTGCCCCACGCACTCGGTGCAGCGGGCGGGGTCGATGACGTAGATCTCCGGCCCGAGCGAGATGGCCTGGTTGGGGCACTCCGGCTCGCAGACATCGCAGTTGATGCATTCGTCGGTGATCAGCAGGGCCATGGGCGCTCGGGGTTCTTCCGTCAGGGTTCGGTCTGCGAGACCCGTTCCTTCAGGCGCCGCAGCACGGAGGGTGCCACGAACTTGGAAACATCACCGCCAAGGCTGGCAATCTCGCGCACGAAGGTGCCGCTGACGAACTGGAACTGGTCCGAGGGAGTCATGAAGACCGTCTCCACCTCGGGCATCAGCTGGCGGTTCATGCCGGCCATCTGGAATTCGTACTCGAAGTCGCTCACGGCGCGCAGCCCGCGCACCACCACCTTGCCGTGGTTGGCCACGACGAAGTCGCGCAGCAGGCCGCGAAAGGCGATGACCTCGACGTTGTCGTAAGGCGCCGCGATCTCGCGCGCGATGTCCAGGCGCTCGCCCAGGGTGAACATCGTGCGCTTGTGGTGCCCGGCAGCCACTGCCAGGATCAGCCGGTCGAAGAGCCCCGATGCGCGACGCATCAGGTCCTCGTGGCCGAGCGTCATGGGGTCGAAGGTGCCGGGGTAGACGGCGGTGAGCGGGGTCTTGGTGGTCATGGCGTGACTTTCCATGGTCGGCCCAGGGCAGGGCTCAGTCTACTTGCAGCAACTGCACGCTGACCGCACCCGCGCGCAGGCGGCGGTGCTCGCGCAGGCCGGCGGGCAGTTCCTCCAGCGGCGCGGCGGCTTCCAGGTACAGCCAGCCGCCCGGCACCAGCAGCGGCTTCGCGACCGCCACGGCAGCGGCGGACAGGCCGGCGTCGAAGGGCGGGTCGAGCAGGACGAGTTCGTAGCTCGCGGCGGGGCAGCGCGACATCCAGGAGATGGCGTCGGCGCCCTGCACGCGCACGGAGGGGGCCTGCAGACGCTCCTGCGTGGCCTTCAGGTTGTAGCTCAGCACGATGTCGCGTTCGATCATCAGCACCGAAGCCGCGCCGCGCGACGCCGCCTCGAAGCCGAGCGCGCCGCAGCCGGCGAAGGCGTCCAGCACGCGCCAGCCCGTGAGATCCTGCCCGAGCCAGTTGAAGAGCGTCTCGCGCACACGGTCGGGCGTGGGGCGCAGGCCGGGCCGGTCGGACACCGCAATCTTGCGGCCGCGCAGGCTGCCGCCGATGATGCGAACCTCGCGCGGCAGCGGCTGCTGGGCCCGTTGTGGGCGCTGCGGGCGTTGGGGCTTGCCGGCCTTGGCGGCGGCCTTGTCAGACTTGGTCGCCATCACAGACGCACCGGAATGCCGTCGCGCGCCATCAGCGCCTTGGCCTGGCCGACCGTGAACTCGCCGTAGTGGAAGATGCTGGCCGCCAGCACCGCGTCGGCGCCGCCCACGCGGATGCCCTCCGACAGGTGCTCGAGCGCCCCCACGCCGCCCGAGGCGATCACGGGCACCGGCACGGCGTCGGCCACGGCGCGCGTGAGCGCGAGGTCGAAACCGACCTTGGTGCCGTCGCGATCCATGCTGGTCAGCAGGATCTCGCCCGCGCCCAGCTCAGCCATGCGGGTGGCCCATTCCACGGCGTCGAGGCCGGTGTTCTTTCGGCCGCCGTGGGTGTACACATCCCAGCCGCCGCCCTCGCGCCGCTTGGCGTCGATGGCGACGACGATGCACTGCGCGCCGTACTTGTCCGAAGCGTCGCGGATGACCTGCGGGTTGGCGACCGCAGCGGAGTTGAAGCTGACCTTGTCGGCGCCGGCGTTGAGCAGGCGGCGCACGTCTTCCACGGTGCGCACGCCGCCGCCCACCGTCAGCGGAATGAAGACCTGCGAGGCCACGGCCTCGATGATGGGCAGGATCAGGTCGCGGGCGTCGGAGGTGGCCGTGATGTCGAGGAAGGTGAGTTCGTCGGCGCCCTGCTCGTTGTAGCGGGCGGCGATCTCGACGGGGTCCCCCGCGTCGCGCAGTTCGACAAAATTGACGCCCTTGACGACACGGCCGCCGGTGACGTCGAGACAGGGAATGATGCGTTTGGCGAGCATGGCGGCTGGGGTTGGATGTGGACCCTGCCCCACGGTGTCGGGGCGCCGCTGCGAAGGGGCTCGGGGTGTCATGCGAACCCCGGCATTGTCCCTCAGCGCAGCAGTTCGTCGGCGCGCCGCTGCGCCGAGGTGAAGTCGAGCGCGCCCGTGTAGATGCTGCGGCCGCAGATGACGCCCTCGACGCCCTCGAACTCGACCGCGCACAGGCGCTCGATGTCGGCGATGTCCGACAAGCCGCCCGAGGCGATGACGGGGATCGTCAGGGCCTGCGCGAGCTTCACGGTGGCCTCGATGTTGATGCCGGTGAGCATGCCGTCGCGGCCGATGTCGGTGTAGATGACGGACTCGACGCCGTAATCCTGAAACTTGCGGGCAAGGTCGACCACCTCGTGGCCCGTGAGCTTGCTCCAGCCGTCGGTGGCGACCTTGCCGTCCTTGGCGTCCAGGCCGACGATGATGTGGCCGCCGAACGCGGTGCACGCGTCGCGCAGGAAGCCCGGGTTCTTGACGGCTGCCGTGCCGATGATGACCGAGGTGATGCCGTCGTCGAGGTAGCGCTCGATGGTGTCGAGATCGCGGATGCCGCCGCCCAGCTGCACCGGGATGGCGCCGTTGAGCTCCTTCAGGATGGACTTCACCGCGCCCTCGTTGACGGGCTTGCCGGCGAAGGCGCCGTTCAGGTCGACCAGGTGCAGGCGGCGCGCGCCGGCATCCAGCCAGCGCCGCGCCATCGCGGCGGGGTCTTCACCGAAGGTGGTGGAAGCCTCCATGTCGCCTTGTTGCAGGCGGACGCAGTGGCCGTCCTTGAGGTCGATGGCGGGGATCAGCAGCATGGCGCGGCGTTTGGCAGGGTGGCGGTTGGCGGTGGCGTGGACGGGTGGCAAGTGGCGTTCAGGGCGCCCAGCCCAGGAAGTTCCGGTACAGCGCGAGCCCGTGCTCTGCGCTCTTCTCGGGGTGGAACTGCGTGGCGAAAATGTTATTGCTTGCGACGGCGCAGGTAAAGCGGTCACCGTACTCGGTTTCGGCGGCAATGTGCTGCGCACCGGCCGGCGCGGCGAAAAAGCTGTGCACGAAGTAGAAGTACGCGCCGTCCGGCACGCCGGCCCACATGGGGTGGGGGCGCTGGAAGACACGGTTCCAGCCCATCTGCGGCACCTTGTAGCGGCTGCCGTCCGGCTGCAGCCGGCCTTCGAGGCGGAAGCGCTTCACCGCGCCGGGGATCAGGCCGAGGCCCGGGGTGTCCTGCTCCTCGCTGTGGTCGAGCAGCATCTGCATGCCCACGCACACGCCCATCAGCGGCTTGCGCGCGGCGGCGTCCAGCACGGCTTCCTTCAGCCCGGATTCGGCCAGTTCGCGCATGCAGTCGCGCATCGCGCCCTGCCCCGGCAGCACCACGCGCTCCGCCGCGAACACCTCTTCGGGGTTGGCCGTGACGATGACCTTCACGTCGAGCTCGCGCGCCACGTGCGCCACCGCCTGCGACACCGAGCGCAGGTTGCCCATGCCGTAGTCGACGACGGCAACGGTGCGTGCCGTCACAGGCTGCCCTTGGTGGACGGGATCACGCCCGCACTGCGCGGGTCGGGCGTGAGCGCCATGCGCAGCGCGCGCGCGAAGGCCTTGAAGACGGTCTCGCACTGGTGGTGCGCGTTCTCGCCCTTCAGGTTGTCGATGTGCAGCGTGACGCCGGCGTGGTTCGAGAAGCCCTGGAAGAACTCGAAGGCCAGCTGCGTGTCGAAGCCGCCGATCATTCCGGACTTGAAGGGCACGTGCATGTGCAGCCCGGGGCGGCCGGAAAAATCGACCACCACGCGCGACAGCGCCTCGTCCAGCGGCACATAGGAGTGCCCGTAGCGGGTGATGCCCTTCTTGTCGCCCACAGCCTGCGCCACCGCCATGCCGAGCGTGATGCCCACGTCCTCGACGGTGTGGTGGCCGTCGATGTGCAGGTCGCCGTGCGCCTCGATGTCGAGGTCGATCAGCCCGTGGCGGGCGATCTGGTCGAGCATGTGGTCGAAGAAGCCGATGCCGGTGGCGAGCTTGGCGGCGCCGCTGCCGTCGAGGTTGAGGGCGACGCGGATCTGCGTCTCCTTGGTGTCGCGGCGCAGGTCGGCCGTGCGGGGCAGGGTCGGGTTCACAGGCTGGCCTTCAGGGCTTGGATCATCTGGTCATTTTCCTCCGGCGCGCCGACGGTCAGCCGCAGGCAGTTCTTCAGCAGCGGGTGCAGGCCGGCGATGTGCTTGACGAGCACGCCGCGCGCCTTCATGCCGGCAAAGGCAGCGGCGGAATCGGGCACGCGCACCAGCACCATGTTGGCCTCGCTCGGGAAAGCCGTCACGCCGGGCAGCGCCGCCAGCGCCGCCTGCAGCCGCGCCCGCTCGGCGCGCAGGATGCCGGCCTGTCGCTCGTACTCGTCGGCGTGCTCCAGCGCGAAGAGCGCGGCCTCCGCGTTCAGCACGCTGACGTTGTAGGGCGGCCGGACCTTGTCCACCTCCTGAACCAGCGCGGCGGCGCCGCACAGGTAGCCCAGGCGCACGCCCGCGAGGCCGAACTTGGACAGCGTGCGCATCACCATCACGTGCGGGTGCGCGGCCATGCGCTGCATCCAGGTGCGCGACGAGAACGGCTGATAGGCCTCGTCGAACACCACGAAGCCCTGCTGCGCGCCCACCGCCGCCACGATGCGGTCGATGGCGGCGTCGTCGAACAGGTTGGCCGTGGGGTTGTTCGGGTAGGCGATGTAGGTGATGGCCGGGCGGTGCTGCGCGATGGCGGCCAGCATGGCGTCGGTGTCGAGCTGGAAATCGGCCGTCAGCGGCACGCCGACGAACTCGAGACCGCGCAGCTTGGCGGACATCTCGTACATCACGAAGCCGGGCAGCGGGGCCAGCACCTTGGCGCCGGGTTTCATGCACACCACCGAGAGCATGTCGATCAGCTCGTCGGAGCCGTTGCCCAGGGTCAGCGCGCAGCCCGCGGGCAGGCCGATGTGCTTCGACAGCGCCTCCACCAGCGCTGCGCCGCCCGCGCCGGGGTAGCGGTTGATGGCCACGCGGGCCAGGCGTTCGCCCAGCTCGCGCTGCAGCTCGGGCGGCAGGCGGAAGGGGTTCTCCATCGCATCCAGCTTCACGAAGCCGGCGCTCGGCTGGATGGCGTAAGCGTGCATGGACTGCACGTCCTGGCGCAACGTGGCCTGAAGGCGCTGGTTCAGGGCGTTCGGGTCGTTCGGCGTGTTCATGCGATGTCCTTCAGCGTTTCGGAGCTGGCGAGACCGGGAGCAGCCGCATCTCGGCGGCCCGGGCGTGCGCCTGAAGGCCTTCGCCGTAGGCCAGCTCGGCGGCGATGGGCCCAAGAATGTGAGCGCCCGCTTCACTCACTTCGATGAGGCTGCTTCGCTTCTGGAAGTCGTACACGCCCAGCGGCGACGAGAAGCGCGCGGTGCCCGAGGTGGGCAGCACGTGGTTGGGCCCGGCGCAGTAGTCGCCCAGGCTCTCGCTGGTGTAGGCCCCGAGGAAGATGGCGCCGGCATGGCGCAGCAGCGGCTCCCATCGGTGCGGGTCGCGCGAGCTGATCTCCAGGTGTTCCGGCGCGATGCGGTTGCTGATCTCGCAGGCCTCTTCCATCGAGCGCGTGAGGATCAGCGCGCCGCGCCCTTCCAGGCTCGCCCGGATGACGTCCCGGCGCGGCATCTCGGGCAGCAGTCGCTCGATGGCCTCGCGCACGGCGTCGATGTAGGCGGCGTCCGGGCACAGCAGGATGCTCTGCGCGAGTTCGTCGTGCTCGGCCTGGCTGAAGAGGTCCATCGCCACCCAGTCGGCAGGCGTGCTGCCGTCGGCCAGCACCAGGATCTCGCTCGGGCCGGCGATCATGTCGATGCCCACCTGGCCGAAGACACGGCGCTTGGCGCTGGCCACGTAGGCATTGCCCGGGCCGGTGATCTTGTCGACGCGCGGCACGGTGGCCGTGCCGTACGCGAGCGCGCCCACGGCCTGCGCGCCGCCGATGGTGAACACGCGGTGCGCGCCGGCCACGGCGGCCGCGGCCAGCACCAGGGCGTTGCGCTCGCCCTTCGGCGTGGGCACCACCATCACGATCTCGCCGACACCCGCCACCTGCGCCGGCACGGCGTTCATCAGCACGCTGGACGGGTAGGCGGCCTTGCCGCCGGGCACGTAGATGCCCACGCGGTCGAGCGGCGTCACCTTCTGGCCGAGCAGGGTGCCGTCCTCGTCGCGGTACTGCCAGCTGCGGCCGCAGGCCTCGAGCTGGCGCTCGTGATAGCTGCGCACGCGGGCGGCGGCACTCTCGAGCGCACGGCGCTGGGCGGGCGTGATCTGCAGCAGCGCCGCCTGCAATTCGGCGTGGCCGATCTCGAGGTCGGCCATGCCCTGCACCTGCAGGCCGTCGAAGCGCGCGGTGTACTCCAGCACGGCCAAATCGCCGCGCGCCCGCACGTCGGCCAGGATCTCCGCCACGCGGGTCTCGATGGCGGCGTCGGTCTCGGCCGACCAGTGCAGCACGCGCTGGAACTCGGCCTCGAAGTCGGCGGCAGCGGTGTCGAGGCGGCGCAGCTTCATGGCTGGACCGCGCTGGCGAAGGCGTCGATCAGCGCCCGGATGGGTTCGCGCTGCAGCTTCAGCGCGGCCTGGTTCACCACCAGGCGCGAGGAGATGTCCATGATGCGTTCCACTTCCAGCAGGTGGTTGGCCTTGAGCGTGCTGCCGGTCGAGACCAGGTCGACGATGGCGTCGGCCAGGCCCGTCAGCGGCGCCAGCTCCATCGAGCCGTAGAGCTTGATCAGGTCGACGTGCACGCCCTTGTCGCTGAAGTGCTGGCGCGCGATCTGCGTGTACTTGGTGGCCACGCGGATGCGCGAGCCCTGGCGCACGGCGGCGGCGTAGTCGAAATCCTCGCGCACGGCCACGCTCATGCGGCAGCGCGCGATCTTCAGGTCCAGCGGCTGGTAAAGGCCCTGCTCGCCATGCTCCAGCAGCACGTCCTTGCCGGCCACACCCAGGTCGGCGCCGCCGTACTGCACGTAGGTGGGCACGTCGGTGGCGCGCACCAGCACCACGCGCAGGTCCGGGCGGCTGGTGGACAGGATGAGCTTGCGCGACTTCTCGGGGTCGTCCAGCACCTCGATGCCGGCCGCCGCCAGCAGCGGCAGGGAGTCCTCGAAGATGCGGCCTTTGGACAGGGCGAGGGTGATCATGTTCAGGCCACCCGCTCGATGTCGGCGCCGAGCTCGCGCAGCTTGGCTTCCATGCGGTCGTAGCCGCGGTCCAGGTGGTAGATGCGGTCCACGCGCGTCTCGCCCTCGGCCACGAGGCCGGCGATCACCAGGCTGGCGGAGGCGCGCAGGTCGGTGGCCATCACGGTGGCGCCGGACAGCTTCTCGACCCCCTGCACCACGGCGGTGTGGCCGTCGACCTCGATGCGCGCGCCCAGGCGCACGAGCTCGTTGACATGCATGAAGCGGTTCTCGAAGATGGTCTCGGACACCTTGGCCGCGCCTTCGGCGATGCAGTTGACGGCCATGAACTGCGCCTGCATGTCGGTCGGGAAGGCCGGGTACTCGCTGGTGCGAAAGCTCACCGCCTTCGGCCGGCGGTCCATGCGCACGCGCAGGCCGCCGTCGACGCTGTCGATCACGGCGCCGGCCTCGCGCAGCTTGTCGATCACGGCGTCGAGGTGGTCGGCACGGCCGCCGCGCAGCAGCACGTCGCCGCCCGCCGCCGCCACGGCGCACAGGAAGGTGCCGGTCTCGATGCGGTCGGCCACGATGGGGTGCGGCCGGGCCGGCGCGTGCAGCCGCTGCACGCCCTGGATGCGGATGCGGTGCGTGCCGTGGCCTTCGATCTTGGCGCCCATCGCGATGAGCAGTTCGGCGAGGTCGGGAATCTCGGGCTCCTGCGCGGCGTTTTCCAGCACCGTCTCGCCGTCGGCCAGCACCGCGGCCATCAGCAGGTTCTCGGTGCCGGTGACGGTGACCATGTCGGTGGTGATGCGCGCGCCCTTCAGGCGTTCGGCGCGGGCGACGATGTCGCCGTGCTCGACGGCGATCTGCGCGCCCATGGCTTGCAGGCCCTTGATGTGCTGGTCCACCGGCCGCGAGCCGATGGCGCAGCCGCCAGGCAGCGACACCCGCGCCTGCCCGAAGCGCGCCAGCAGCGGCCCCAGCACCAGGATGGAAGCGCGCATGGTCTTGACGAGGTCGTACGGCGCCTCGGGCGAGATCGGGCCGCTGGCGTCGAGCGTGACGAGATCGGGCTGCGACTCCGAGCGCTCGGCCTTCACGCCCATGGTGCGCAGCACCTTCAGCGTGGTGGCCACGTCCTGCAGGCGCGGCACGTTGGCCAGCTGCATGGGCTCACCCAGCAGCAGGCTGGCGCAGAGTTCGGGGAGGGCGGCGTTCTTGGCGCCGGTGATGGCGATCTCGCCATTCAGTCGGCGGCCGCCTCGGATCAGGAGTTTGTCCATGCAGGTGCGTCCTTGAGGGGCGCACGACGATGAAACGAAAGCTGCGCGCCGCCGGGGGTGTTCAGGGGTGGTGGGGAGTCGCGGCAGCGAACTCGGCCGGGGTCAGCGTCTTCATCGAGAGAGCGTGGATTTGCTCGCGCATTCTATCGCCCAGGGCAGCATAGACCTGCTGGTGGCGCGCCACCCGGCTGCGCCCCTCGAAAGCGGGCGAAACGATGGTGGCGAAGAAGTGGCGGCCGTCGCCCTCGACTTCGAGGTGGCTGCAGCTCAGGCCGGCGGCGATGAAATCGCGCACCTGATGGGGGGTCGGATCGGGCATGGGGCGGGATTATCCCCGCCCCATGCCAACCCTTCGGACTTTCAGTCTTCCGGGTCGATTTCCAGGCGATGCCCGGGTCAGTCTTCCAGTTCGAACTCTTGCCAGGTCACGGTGTTGCCGACGCGCACGCCCTGCACCTTGACCACGCGGCCGACGCTGAGTGCGGCGAAGAACGCGGTACGCCCGATGGAGACGCTGTCGTCCTGGAACGCGCTGTCGGAGCGGCCGGTGGTGTCCACCGTCACGCCCAGCAGCGTGAGCTGCGGGTCGGCGAAGGCGCTCACCGGGGCGCGCAGTTCGACATCGGAGTCGGACGAGCGCACTTCCAGTTCGCTGGCGACGACGAGGTTGCCGTTACCCACCCGGCCGCGCAGCCGGACGTGCTCGCCTGCCTGCAGGGACGCCAGCGAAGCCAGGTCCTTCAGCTCGGTCAGCGAGGTCACCTGAACCTCCACGCCTGCCAGGCCAACGATCGTGACGCGGTCGCCGACGACGGCGAGCACGTCGCCCTCGATGCGCACGCTGTCCCGGAACTCGATCTTGGTCGCGGTCATGACGCCGTCGGTGATGCTGCCTTCGACTTCCACCTTGGTGCCGACGATCAGGTCAGCCGCCACGCCGTCTTCGAAGACGGTGCCCGGCGTGACCACCACGCGCTGGCCTCCGAGCACGAAGCCATCGGTTGTCAGCGACGACACGTAGCCCTCGACTTCGGCACGAGCGCTCGTCGCGATGCGCGGGCCCGAAGGCTCGATCTTGCTCGCCGTGAGCGTGCCGCACACCGGGGTGCCGGCGCAGGCGGTGCCCTTGATCTCGACCAGCTGGCCCACCCAGGAACCGGCAGGCATGTCGCCGCGCTCGGCGCCGGCGTACTGCACCGTCAGCGTGCCGACCGTCACCGTGGATGCGGAGCTGTCCTGCGCCGCCACGAAGCCCGTGACGATGTAGGGCGGCGTTGCCAGCGTGCTCTTGCGTTCGATGTAGGTCGCGGCAATGACGCCCGCCTGCACCGGCAGGCCGTGCACCTCGACATAGTCGCCGGCGACCGGGCGGATGCTGTTCTCGAACGCCGTCTGCGCATCGGTCTGCACGGTCTGGCCCATCACGATGTATCGGTCGCCGGAGACGAGCTCGACGCGGCCCTTCAACGCGCTGTCCACCGTGATCGTGGTGGCCGTGGTGGAGCTGCCCTCGACGCGCGCCACCATCCCGACCCGGAGATCGGACTGCGATGCGTTGTCGTCGTCGCGCTTGAACACCGTCGTGCTGGATTCGTAGCGCACGCCGTTGACCCAGACGCTGCCGAAGCCGGTGATCGTGCCGTAGGCCACGCCCGTGCCACCGATGCCGCCGCCACCGCCACCGCCGCCGGTGCCGCCGATGCCGCCATCGCTGCTGCCGCCGCCGCCGCAGGCCGCGAGCAGTACCGCTGCACTGGTTGCCAGTGCGGCCAGGATTCGTGTGAAGTTCATGTCAGTTCTCCTTGGGGGAATCGGGCGCCGCCGGCGCCTCGAAGTAATAGATGCCCAGGCCCAGGCGCACACGTTCTGCGCCGGGCTTCTGGGGGTCGGGATCGGAATCGTGTTCGGACAGCCAGGCGTCCAGTCGCTCGAGCAGTGCCTGGCTCTGGTTTGCGCTCAGGGCACGGAAAGCCGGCCGGATGTCAGCCGGGACACTGCGGTACATGACCTTGCGCTGGTAGCGCGCGTCGGTACCGCCGTGCTGAAGGTTGTGGTCGATGGTGGCGATGAGGTCGCCCACGTCGCTGCCCAGGATGCCGAGTTTCTCGACCTCGCCGCCCTGGGGGATGTAGGCCCGGGTGACGAGTTCCAGGCGTTGGTCCTCGCGTCGGCGCACGGCGCCCACCCGCAGCAGTTCGTCCAGCACGGCGCGGGCCGGCATGTCACCGCTGTGGCGCCGCACCAGCTCGGCGAAGCTCGCCGGGCCTTCCTGCGGGTCGAGTGCCGCCGGGCTGCCGTCGATGGCCCGGAAGTCGGGGTCGCGGGCCCAGCCGGTCAGCACCCGTGCCGCGCGGTTGTAGCCTTCCTGGCTGACGGCGCGCAGCGGCTCGGGCTCGGCCACGAGACGCTGCACGTCCTTGCGGGTCAGGCCGGTCAGAATGGAAGCGCGCGAAAGCGTCGGCTTCTTGCCGGGGATGCCGAAGTCTTCCATCGCGGTCTGCACATACACGTGCTTGGCCAGTTCCTCGAACACTGAAAATGGCACCTGATAGCGCAGCAGCAACCGGCACAGCGGCCTGAGCAGCATGAGCACCGCCGCGTTGACGGCCAGGGAAACTCGGTTCGTTGCATCCATGTTTGGGATTTTTGTCCCAAATTTGAATCACGTCAAGCGATTCTGTCGAGACCGTGCTTGTCGATGCGGTAACGGAGCGTGTCGCGGCTGATGCCCAGCTCGCGCGCGGCCTGGCTGACATTGCCGCCCGTGCGCTCCAGGGCCCGGACCAGCGCCTGGCGCTCCAGCGCGGGCAGCGTGGAGTCCTGCGGCTGGGGCGCCGCCGCGTCGGCTCCGGCATCGGAATCGGACCACAGCGCCAGATCGTCGATGTCCAGCATCGGCCCGCGCGCCAGCAGCACGGCTTGCTCCAGCAGGTTGCGCAGCTCGCGCACGTTGCCGGGCCAGGCGTGGCGCCGCAGGGCCAGCTCGGCGCGCGCGCTCAGCGCGGGCACGGCACGGCCGTAGCGGCCGGCGTGATGCGCCAAGAAGCTGCGCGTGAGCAGCAGGATGTCGTCGCCGCGCTCGCGCAGCGGCGGCAGGTCGAGCTGCACCACGCGCAGCCGGAAGAACAGGTCGGCCCGGAAACGCCCTTCCCGCACCAGCTGGTCCAGCGGGCGGTGGGTAGCAGCGATGATGCGCACGTCCACCTTCTGCTCGCGCAGGCTGCCCAGGCGGCGCACCGTGCGCTCCTCCAGCAGCTTCAGCAGCTTCGCCTGCAGCGCGGGCTCCATGTCGCCGATCTCGTCGAGAAACAGCGTGCCGCCTTCGGCCGTCTCCACCAGGCCCAGCTTGCGCTCGCGGGCATCGGTGAACGCCCCGCGCTCGTGGCCGAAGAGCTCGGACTCCAGCAACTGCGCCGGCAGCGCGGCGCAGTTCAACTCGACGAACGGCCGGGCGCGGCGCGGACCGCTGTAGTGCAGCGCGCGCGCGACGAGCTCCTTGCCGGTGCCCGTCTCGCCACGCACCAGCACCGCCGGCGCCAGGCCGTCCTGCAGCCGCGATTCGGCGTCCAGCAACTGGCGCAGCAGGGCCTTCAGCCGCAGCATGCCGGGGGATTCGCCCTGCAGCGCATCGAGCGCCGCGCCTTCGCCGTCGCGCCGCTGGTAGTAGTCGAGCGCGCTTTCGCGCCGGGCGTCGGTGGCGGCGCGTTCCAGCAGCAGTCGAAGCTTGGCCAGGGGCACGGGCTTGGTCAGAAAATCCAGCGCGCCGCCCTTCATGGCGTCCACCGCCAGTTCCACGCTGCCGTGGCCCGTGACCATGATGACCGCCAGGTCGGGGTCCTGCGCGCGCAGCCGGGCCAGCATCTGCAGCCCGTCGATGCCGGGCAGGTTGAAGTCGAGCACCACGGCGTCGGGCCGGAAGCTGGCCATGCGCTCCAGGCCTTCCTCGGCGCTGGCGGCCACCGCCACGGTGAACCCGTGGCGTTCCAGGTAGGTGCACATGTTCTTGGCCAGGACAGCCTCGTCCTCGACGATCAGCACGGCGTGGGTCATGGTGTTTGTTCCTTGTTCTTCGGTTCAGGCAACCAGCAGGCTGATCGACACCACCGTGCCGCGGCCCGGGGCGCTGTCGATGCGCAGCTGCCCTCCCTGTCGCTCCAGCAGCCGTCGGGCCAGGGCCAGCCCGACGCCCAGGCCCTGCGGCTTGGTGGTGAAGAAGGGCTCGCCGACGCGCGTCCGCTCGGCCTCGGTCATGCCCGGGCCGTCGTCGCTCAGCTTCAGGGTCACGCGCCGGCCATCGCCGCTGCGGTCGGCCGCCAGCGCGATGCGGCCTCCCTGGGACACCGCCTCCATCGCGTTCGACAGCACGCTGTGCAGAACCTGCTCGACCGCCCGTTCATCGGCCCGGACGGTGGGCAGGTCGGAAGGCAAGCTCAGCGAGGCCTCGATGCCCCGGCGCTGCAGGTCGCGCGCCACGGCCTGCAGGCAGGCCTCCACCAGCGGCGCCAGAGCCAGGAGCGCGGGCTGCGCCGTCGGCTGGGTGTCGGTGAGCCACTGCCTCAACCAGGCGCTCAGGCGGTCGGACTGGGCGACGATGTCGCGTGCGGGCTCGGCGCTGGCGCGGTCCGAGGTGGTCTCGAGAATCAGCTCGGCCGAGCTGCGGATGGCTGCGAGCGGGTTGCGGATGGCATGGGCGACGGCCGAGCTCATCTCGCCCAGCACCGCGAAGGTTTCCTGCCGCACCAGACGCTGTTCCTGGTCGCGCATGATGCCGTCGGCACGCCGCACCAGGCCGAACAGCACCGCGAACATCAGCGCGCCGAAGCCGAGGGCCCCGACCCACAGGTACTGCCGCAACTGCGCCAGGATGCCCATCAGCCCGCGCGGGTTCTTGTAGAACTCGATCGCGCCGAGCACGCGGGAGCCCGTCGCGTCGGTCACGGGAACGTAGATCTCGACGAACAGATCCTCCGGCTGGGCCAGCGAGACGTACTCGGTCTTGCCGACCTCGCGCTGCGCCTTGGTCTTGTGCTCCACCACCACGGCGCCCGTGAGCGCCAGATCCAGCTCGTCGTTGGGGCCGAAGCGACGGCCGATGAGCGTGGCGTCGCTCGACCAGATCAAGGTGCGGTCCGGCCCGTACACGTTCGTGCGCAGCACGTCGGGCATGCGCGAGAAGTGCGCCAGAGAAGCCTCGGCCTGCGGCGGCACGCCCTCCCCTGGCGACGCGAAGAACGCCTGCAGCGGCTGCTCGACGAGGATCAGGCTGTGGACGAAATCGCGTGTCAGCACGCCTTCCTGCCAGAGCATGCGCTCGGTGACGAACCAGCCCAGCAGGCTCACGCTGGCGGCGCCGATGCCGGTGATGAGCAGCAGCGCGAGCCCGCCGAACCAGCGGCTGAGGCGAAAACGGACAGGCGAAGAAGTCATTCTGGCTCGCTGGAAATCAGCAGCCATTGCATCACAAGATGGGTCATTTTGGGAGTTTTTGCCCAAGTTTTTGGGTCATTACCCCCACCTCTAGGGGGTCGCTTGGCCCAAGGACCAGACCAAACCCAATGAAATCAACAACTTGCGATCGTCTACTCAGATGGCACGGCCGTTGCACTGTTGGATATGCCGCGACCTTCCTCGGCACCTCATCAGGAGAACACCATGATCGCCAGCCACCAGTTCCTCGCAGCCTGCACCCTCGCCCTGGGCGCCATCGTTGCCGCCGACGCGGCAGCCGCCACCGTCCGCGTCACGTGCGAGGTGCGCACCAACCGTTCCAAGATCTCCGTCGACGGCAAGGGCCTGCCCGCCGGCGAATACCGCACCGAGGCCATCTCGGGCGGCAACTCGGCCGTGGCCGGCCCGGTCACGGCGCGCAAGGGCCAGGCCGAGACGGACTACGACAGCAACCCGGTCGACATCGCCGACGGCGCTACCGCCATCGCGACGAACTTCATCCAGGGCGCGTCCGTCACGGGCAAGGTCATCGACAGCAGCGGCAACACCGTGGCGGTGGACACCGTGCTGTGCCGCGTCCGCAAGTGAACGCCAGCGGTGTCAGCTGCGCAGCTTGTAGCCGCTGGCCAGCAACCGCAGCGCCAGGCTGGCCACGAGCAGGAAGCTCGTGGCCACGATGGCCAGGCTGAACCAGGGCGAGACATCGCTCACGCCGAAGAAGCCGCGCCTGAACCCGTCGATCATGTAGAAGAACGGGTTCAGGTGGCTCACGGTCTGCCACACGCCGGGCAGCGAGTGCACCGAGTAGAAGACGCCCGAGAGCATCGTCATCGGCATGATGAGGAAGTTCTGGAAGGCAGCCATCTGGTCGAACTTGTCCGCCCACAGCCCGGCGATCAGCCCGAGCGTGCCCAGAATGGCCGCACCCAGCACCGCGAACACCAGGATCCATCCCGGCTCGACCAGGCTCAGCGGCGCGAAGCCGGCCGTGAACACGCCCACGCCCAGGCCCACCAGCAGGCCGCGCACCACGGCAGCCCCCACGTAGGCCGAGAACCAGGACCAGTGCGACAGCGGGGTCACCAGCAGGAACACCAGGTTGCCGGTGATCTTGCTCTGCACCAGCGAGCTGCTGCTGTTGGCGAACGCGTTCTGCAGCACGCTCATCATCACCAGCCCGGGGATCAGGAAGCTCGTGTAGCCCACGCCTGGGAACACTTCCACCCGGCCTTCGAGCACGTGGCCGAAGATCATCAGGTACAGGATGGCCGTGATGACCGGTGCCGCCACGGTCTGGAAGCCGACCTTCCAGAAGCGCAGGACTTCCTTGAAGAACAGCGTGCGAGTGCCGGAGATGTTCATGCGCCCGCCTTCTGCGGCGTGTTCGCCTGCATGATTTCCAGGAACACGTCCTCGAGGTCGGCGCGGCCGATCTCGAGATCCTCGATGCGAACCCCGCCCTGGCGCAGCCGCGCCAGCAGGCTTTCGACCTCGGCGGCGTCGTGCGCCGTGACCTGAGCGCTGCGGCCCGTCACGCGGGCGCGCTCGGCCAGGTCGGGCGGCAGGGCGTCGTCGGTCTTGAAGCGCAGCATGGTGCTGGCCGTGCCGGCCAGCAGGTTGGCGGTGCGGTCCAGTGCCACGATGCGGCCGAGCTTGAGCATCGCGATGCGCTGGCACAGCGCCTCGGCCTCTTCCAGGTAATGCGTGGTCAGGAGGACCGTGTGGCCTTCCTTGTTCAGCCGCGCGACGAACTGCCACAGTGTCTGCCGCAGTTCCACGTCCACGCCCGCCGTCGGCTCGTCGAGCACGATCACGGGCGGGCGATGCACCAGCGCCTGCGCCACCAGCACCCGGCGCTTCATGCCGCCGGACAGCTGCCGCATGTTGGAATTGGCCTTGTCCGACAGGCCCAGGCCCTGCAGCAGTTCGTCGATCCAGGCCTCGTTGCGGCGCACGCCGAAGTAGCCGCTCTGGATGCGGAGGGTCTCGCGCACGCTGAAGAAGGGGTCGAACACCAGCTCCTGCGGCACGATGCCCAGCGCCATGCGTGCGGCGGCGTAGTCGGCCACCACGTCGTGGCCCATCACGGTGACGCGGCCGCCCGTGGCGCGGGCCAGGCCCGCCAGCACCGAGATCAGGGTCGTCTTGCCAGCGCCGTTGGGCCCCAGCAAGCCGAAGAACTCGCCCTGCTCGATGTCGAAGCTGACGCCATCGAGCGCCTGCAGCGGACCGCGGGCACTCTGATAGACCTTGGAAACGTTCTCGAAGCGCACGGCGGGCATAGGGGGCGCGATTCTACGGGGCGGCAAGGCCCGCCCTTGGTGCCAGAATGTCCTCATGCCCCCAAAGAAGCCGCCGCGACGCACCGCCGAACGCATCCTGGAGGTGACGCTGGACCTGTTCAACCGCTTCGGCGAGCCCAATGTCAGCACGACGCTGATCTCGGCCGAACTGAACATCAGCCCCGGCAACCTGTACTACCACTACCCGGCCAAGGACGAGCTCATCAACTCGCTCTTCGGCCGCTACGAGCGCGCGCTCGACGAACTCCTGCAGGCGGCCGACGGCGTGAGCAACGTCGAGGACGCGTGGCTGTTCTTCCACATGCTGTTCGAGCTGATCTGGCAGTACCGCTTCCTGTACCGCGACCTGAATGATCTGCTCAGCAAGAACCGCAAGCTCGAGACGCACTTCCAGTTCGTGCTGAAGAACAAGGCGCGTGCCGTGCACTCGCTGATCGACGGCCTGGCACGGGGCCACGCGATGCAGATCGACGCCGAGTCCGCAGCGCCCGCCGCCGAGGCCATGGTGGTGGTGCTGACCTACTGGCTCAGCTACGAATACGTGCGTGACCCGCGCCATGCGCTGGAGCCGGAAAACGCGGCCGCTTCGATGGGCCGCGGCGCCTTCCATGTGCTCAGCCTGCTGCAGCCCTACCTCGACCCCGATTCCAAGGCCCACCTGCGCCGGCTGGCGGGCTCCTACACAACGACCTGAACGGAGACTTCGCGCATGGCCAAGTGGACTGCATTCCCCTACGACACCGCCCCCTACCGCCTTGACGCGGCGGCGCTGAAGAAGCAATGGGCGCGGCTGCATGCCGGAGACGCCGAGCCGTTCCCCAAGGACGAGGCCGTGCTGGCCGCCTGGGCGCTGTTCCATGCCGGCGACTTCCAGAAGGCCTTCGAGGCCGGGCTGAAGGCGGGCGGGGCCGGCATCACCGTGGCCAACAAGGCGCAGAGCATCCACGCCAACTACCTCGAGAAGAGCGAGCCGACCCGTCTCGCGATGTTCCTGGAAGTGGCCGAGCGCGCCGTGGCGCAGCAGGGCAAGGAACCGAAGAACCCCAACGCGCACTACTGGCAGGCCTACGCGCTGGGCCGCTACAGCCAGGGCATCAGCGTGACCAAGGCGCTGGCACAGGGCCTGGGCGGCAAGGTCAAGACCGCGCTCGAGACCACCATCGCCCTGGCGCCGAAGCACGCCGACGCGCACATCGCGCTCGGCTCCTTCCACGCCGAAGTCATCGACAAGGTCGGCAAGCTGCTGGGCCGCACCCAGGGGGCCGACACCGCCACCGGCCTGAAGATGTTCAGGCAGGCGCTCACGCTGAACCCCACCAGCGCCATCGCGATGGTGGAGTACGCCAACGGGCTGGTGATGCTGGAAGGCGAGAAGAAGATGGGCGAGGCCGAGAAGCTGTACGCCGACGCAGCCGCCTGCAAGCCGCTGGATGCGATGGAGCGGCTGGACGTCGAGATGGCCAAGGCAGAACTCGAGGACTGAGCTTCCAGCCTGTCGCTGCCGCCTTCCGGGAGACGGCCCCCGGTAGACGGCCCCGTGAAGCAGCCCCTCAGGCGGCGGGCCGGCGCTTGTAGAAGCGCACGGTCTGCTCGCGCACGGGCCGCCGGGGCGCGCCGTTCGCCACCATGGCCACGTCCAGCGCCAGCCCGGCGTCATCGGCCAGCGCGGCCTCGCGCGCGGCGCGCACGGCCGTCACGGGGCCGGCGGCCAGGTGCTCGATGATGTGCAGCAGGTTTTCCTTGCCGCGCTCGTTCGTGCTGCCGTAGCCCTTGATCATGCGGCCGCACTTCGCCAGTTCCAGCCCCAGTTCGGGGCTGATGGCGGCGCCGCGGGCCACCGCGGCCAGCCAGCGTTCGATCAGCGCCTGTTCCAGCGCGAAGCGGCTGCCGCGCCGGCGCTGGCCCTTCAGCGCCGCGACGAACCGCAGTGCCAGCGTGCCCAGCACCGTGTGCGTGCCCACCTTCAGCGGCAGCGCCCAGGGGTCGCGGCCGGCGGCGATGCGCCGGCGGTCCCAGGCCTGCAGCCGCGTGGCCAGCCCACCCGGCAGCAGCGCGGCGAATTCGGGCACGCCGGGCTTGAAGTGGTCGAAGACCTTCAGCACCTCGTCGTCGCCGGCGCCGGCCTCGCGCCGCACGCGCTCCTGGCGCGAATCGGCCAGCTTGAGCGCGGCCACGCGGACGATGTCGTCGAAGGCCATCCACAGCGCGACCCAGCGCGACAGCTCGGTACGGATGGCGGGGTCGGTGAAGCGGTCGAGGCGCTCGTCGTACAGCCTGGCATAGGCCTCGTCCTGGTAGCTCGCCACACGCGCACGGCCCAGCACGCGAAGGTCGGGCGCCGGGGCGGGCTGCAGTGCGGCTTCCACGACGGCCTGCTGGGCCCGCCGCTGGGTGACGGCGTCGTAGGCCAGCGCAAAACCGCGCAGGCTCGGCTCCACACCCTTGCCGGAGGCGCGGATGGTCTGCTCGTACACCTCGCGGGCGAAGGGAAGCACGCCGCTGGCGGCAATCGCGCCGAAGAGCACGGCGCTGATGGCCGTGCCGGCCTGCTGCGCCAGGCGCGCCAGGTCCAGCAACTCGGCCGCCCGTGCGTGGCGCTGCAGGGTGGCCACCAGCCTGGCCGTGTCGGCGCGGCCGTCGGTCGTCTGCATCTTCTCGGCCACCGTGAGCGCGCGCGCCGTGGAGCTGATGACCTGGGTGCGGTCGGGGCTGACCATGCCGGCGCCCACCTGGCGCACCGTCTCCAGCAGTTCTGACGAGACCAGCAGGTCGATCGCGCCGGGCGTCGGGTTCAGGCTGAACACCGGGCGCCGGCCGGGGTGCGTGCTCGCGTGCTGCGGCCACACCTCGACGTAGTACGTGGTGGCGCCCGTGCGCTGCGCGACGCCGGGGATCGACGTGCTCTGCGCGGCGTGGCCGGCCCGCACTGCGGCGCTGTACAGCCATTCGGCCAGCACGCCGCCGCCTTCGCCGCCCAGGGCGCAGATGAGTACGTTCACGGGCCTCATGCCATCACCTCCGGCCGCAGCCACCCTGTCACGGTCTGCCGTATCCGCGCGAGAAGGCGCTCACCGGCGTTCGGGTTGCGCACCACCTCGGCGCGATAGAAGCTGGGGCACAGCGTGGCGGCGTGCGCGTTGGCACCGCACAGGCCGCAGCCCACGCAGCCGTCGATCACCGTGGCCACCGGGTCCACGCGCAGCGGGTCGGGGTTGTCCTTGATCGTCAGCGTGGGGCAGCCCGACAGCCGGATGCAGGCGTGGTCGCCGGTGCAGACGTCCTCGTCGACGCCGTACTTCACGCGCTCCACGCGCTCGCCGCGCTTGAGGCGGCCCGCCACGAAGGGCTTGAGGCGGCGCTGGCGCTCGAGCTGGCATTCGCCTTCGGCCACGATGACCTTCAGGCCGTTGAAGCCGGTGGTCAGCGCTTCCTGCACCGTCTGGCGCATCGCGTCGACCTCGTAGGTGTTCACGACGCGCATCCACTGCACGCCCATGCCCTTGAGCGTGTCCTCGATGGTCTGGTTCATGTGCGCCAGGCTCTGGTGCACGTTGGCGTTGCGCTCGGCCTCGGCCTTGGATTCGTCGTCCGGCGTGTTCAGGATGTCCTGGGTGCCGGTGGCCGAGGTGTAGCCGTTCTTCATGATCACGAGCACGGCATCATCGCCGTTGAAGAGCGCGGCCTGCACGCCCGTGAGCAGTCCGTTATGCCAGAAGCCGCCGTCGCCCATGATGGCCATCGAGCGGCGCTGCATCATCGGGCTCACGCCCGCGCGGCTGGCCAGGCTCATGCCATAGCCGAGGATGGAATGCCCCGAGCTGAAGGGCTCGAAGGTGGCCAGCGCATGGCAGCCGATGTCGGCCGCGATGTGCACCGGCCCGACGTTCTGCTGCGCGAGCTTGAGCGCGCTGAACACCGGCCGCTCGGGGCAGCCGATGCAGAAGCCCGGCGGGCGCGCGGGCAGCGGGCCCATCGTCGCCACCACGTCGCCCCGGCGCTGCACGTTGCCGGCCAGCCAGGCCCGGGCGGTGGTCAGGTCGACGTCGGGCATATGCTTCTCGGCAAACGCGATCAGGCCCTGGGCCACCACTTCCACCGTGTACTCGCCGGTGGGCGGCAGCAGGTCCTTGCCGTGCACGGGCGTCTGCACGTCCAGGCGGCGCAGGGCCTGCATCAGGTCCTTCTCGATGTATTCGGGCGAGCCTTCCTCCACCACCATCACGGCGCGCTTGCCGGTGCAGAAGGCGCTCAGCTCGGCCGGCACCAGCGGGTAGGTGACGTTCAGCACCAGCAGCGGGATCTGGCTGTCGCCGAAGGCATCCGCGAGGCCCAGGGTCTGCAGCGCGCGCAGCAGCGCGTTGTACAGGCCGCCCTGAACCACCAGTCCGACATCAGCGCGGTTGCCGGGCAGATGCTCGTTCAGCGCGTGCTTCGCGATGTAGGCCTGCGCCGCGGGAATGCGCTGCTCCACCTTCAGCTTCTCGTGGCGGAAGGTCACGGGCGGGTGCGCCAGGCGCATGTAGTCGAAACCCGCGGGCTCCTCGATCAGCGCCCGCGTGCTCACCTTGGGCGACACGTTGTCCTTGGCCTCGAAGGTGCCGCGCACGTGGCAGGCGCGGATTCGCAGCTCCAGGATGGCGGGCATGTTGCTGGCTTCGCTGAGCGCGAAGGCGTGCTCCACGCAGCGCACCATGTTGCCGAGTTCCGGCCGGGGGTCGAACAGCGCCAATGAATGCTCCAGTTGAAATGCACGATGCGATTGCATATCGCTTTGATAATGGCGCAATCGGTGCGGTATCTGGCGGTTCTGCACATAC
>CAJAES010000047.1 GCA_903938815.1 uncultured beta proteobacterium | reverse complement strand
GCCCCGCGCGATGCAGCGCTGCGGCGCGCGGCCGAGGCCCGCGCCTGGCGCCCGGGCTGGCTGCTCGCCGCGCTGGCGCTGGGCGTGGTGCTGGGCGGCGTGTCAGACGGCCTGGTGGCCGGCGCCTACTTCAACCTGCTGTCGCCCCTGTTCTGGGGGCTGCTGGCCTGGAACCTCCTGCTCTACGCCGCGATGGCCCTGCCGCACCCGGGCGGCTGGCTGCGGCGGGGCCTGGCGCGCTCGCTGCTGCAGCGCGTGCGCGGCGCCGGCCCGCTGGCCGACTTTTCCGCCCGCTGGGCCGCGGCCAGCGAGCCGCTGGCGTTGGCCCGGGCGGCGGCGCTGCTGCATGTGCTGGCGGCGGGCCTGGCGCTCGGCCTGATCGGCGGGCTGGTGCTGCGCAGCCTGGTGCTCGACTACCGCGCCGGCTGGGCCACCACGCTGCTCGATCCCGGCAGCGTGCAGGCGGCGCTGGCCTACGGCTTCGAGCCGGCCTGGGCGCTCGTCGGCCGCATGCCGCCGGACGCCGTGGCCACGGCGGCGCTGCGCGTGATGCCGGGGCAGCCGGCCACGCTGAGCGCCGCGCCCTGGATCGGCCTGATGGCCGTTCAGCTGCTGGTGCTGGTCGTGCTGCCGCGCCTGCTCTTCGCGGGCCTGGCGCTGTGGCGCGCTCAGCGGCTGTCGCGGCGGTTTCCGCTGGCGCTCGACGGCCCCGCCTTCGAGCGCTGGCTGCTGCAGCCGGCGGCGGCCTTGTGGGTTCTGCCGCACGGGGCGGCGCCCTCGCCGCAGGCCGCGCTGGGGCTGCGTGCCCTGCTGGCGCGCGTCTGGGGCGACAACTTCTCCCTCACGCTGGCACCTCCGCTGGCCTGGGGCGACGAAGAGCAGCCGCCCGAGCCGCCCGCCCGCGCGCGGGCCGTGCTGCTGGTGGACCTGGCCACCACGCCCGAGGCCGAAGTGCACGGCCGCCTGCTCCGCGCGCTGGCAGGGGCCGCGCCGCTGGTGGTGGCCGACGAAGGCGGCTTCGTGCGCCGCTTCGGCCGCGGCGAGCGCCTCGCGCAGCGGCAGGGCGCGTGGCGCGCGCTTCTGGGCGCCACGCCCTTCGTCAGCGTCGATCTCGACGCACCGGACCTCGACACCGCCGCCCGTGCGCTGCAACTGGCGCTGGAGCACTGAAATCCAGATCGCGCTCGCGCTCGTCTCGCACACCAACGTCGGCAAGACCACGCTGGCGCGCACGCTGCTGGGCCAGGACGTCGGCGAGGTGCGCGACGCGCCCCACGTCACCGAGTTCGCCGACGAGCACCTGCTGCTGCAGACGGCCTCGGGCGACCGTCTGACGCTCTGGGACACCCCGGGCTTCGGCGACAGCGCCCGCCTGATCCGCCTCACCGGGCGGCTGCGCCGCGCCGAACAGCCGCTGGGCTGGCTGCTCGCGCAGGTCTGGGACCGCCTCGCCGACCGGCCGTTCTGGTCCAGCCAGCAGGCGCTGCGCGCGGTGCGCGAGCAGGCCGACGTGGTGCTTTACCTCGTCAATGCCGCCGAGAGCCCGGCCGTCGCCGGCTACGTGGCGCCCGAGATGGACCTGCTGGCCTGGCTGGGCAAGCCCGTGATCGTGCTGCTGAACCAGCTCGGCTCGCCACGGCCTGCGGCCGAGGAGGCCGCCGAGCTCGACGCCTGGCGGCGCTTCCTGGCCGATCGTCCGCTGGTGCGCGCGGTGCTGCCGATGGACGCCTTCGCGCGTTGCTGGGTTCAGGAGGGCGTGCTGCTCGGGCAGGTGGCGCGCGTGCTGGACGGTGAGCCGCGCGCCGCCATGCAGCGCCTGCACGCCGCCTGGCAGGCTGCCGGCGACGCCCGCTTCGAGGCCGCGATGCAGCACCTCGCCGACAGCCTGGCGCAGGTGGCCGCCGACCGCGAGCCCGTGCCCGACAGCGGCGCGCTGCGCGACACGGCGCGGCGTGTCGGCCAGTGGCTGCGCCTGCCGCAGACCGACGACCCCGCCGCGCTGGCGCAGCAGGCGCTTGCCACGCGGCTGGAGGAGGAACTGCGGCGCAGCACGGCCGCGCTGGTGTCGCTGCACGGCTTGCGCGGCGAAGCCGGGCGCGAGGTCCTGGCGCGCATCGCGGCGCACTTCGATGTCAGGCTGCCGATGGACGAAGGCCGCGCCGCGATGGTGGGCGGCCTCGTCACCGGTGCGCTGGCCGGCCTGAAGGCGGACATCGCCACGGGCGGCCTCACGATGGGCGGCGGCCTGCTCGCGGGCGGGCTGATCGGCGCGCTCGGCGCGGCCGGCGCAGCCCGTGCGGTGAACCGCTGGCGCGGCAGCGGCTCCGTCGCCTGGACCGAGGCGGCCCTGGCGGCGCAGGCCGAAGCGGCGCTGCTGCGCTACCTGGCCGTGGCGCATTTCGGCCGCGGTCGCGGCGACTGGGCGGCGGGCGAGGCGCCGCCACACTGGCGCGCCGTGGTGGCCGAGGCCGTGGCGCCGCGCCGCGAAGCCCTGGCCGGGCTTTGGCAGGACCGTGACGACCCGCTGCTGCTGGCGGCGGCGTTGCAGCCCTGGCTGGCCGAGGCTGCGCGAGAAGTTCTGTCGCGCCTGTATCCGCCTGTCCATAATCCGGCGCCATGAAGATCCTGATCCTCGGCGCCGGCCGCGTGGGCGAAAGCGTCGCCGAGAGCCTGGTGTCCGAGCAGAACGACATCACCGTCATCGACACCGACCCGCAGCGCCTGGCCGCCCTGCAGGACCGCCTGGACCTGCGCGGCGTGGTCGGCAACGGCATCCAGCCCTCGGTGCTGCGTGAGGCCGGCGCCGAGGACGCCGACATGCTGATCGCCTGCGCGCCCATGGACGAGACCAACCTCGTGGCGTGCAAGGTCGCTCAGGAGGTCTTCCGCATCCCCACGCGCATCGCGCGCGTGCGCAGCCCCGAGTTCACCGACGGCAGCCCGTTGATGGGCAAGGACGGCTTCGCGGTCGACGAGATCATCTGCCCCGAAGAAAGCGTCACCACCTACATCCGCAAGCTCATCGAGTTTCCGGAAGCTCTGCAGGTACTGGAGTTCTCGCAGAACCGCGTGAGCCTGATCGCGGTGCGCGCCGTGGCGGGCGGGCCGCTGGTGGACCATGTCATCTCCGAGCTGCCGCAACTGGTGCCCGAGCTGCCGATGCGCATCGTCGCCATCTACCGCTCCGACCCGCTGGGGCCGGACCGGCAGATCATCTGCAACGGCGCCACGCGCATCGAGGCCGGCGACGAGGTCTTCGTGCTCGCGGCCAACGAGCACATCCGCCGCGTGCTGGACGCGATGCGCCGGCGGTCCGACCCCGTCAGGCGCGTCATCATCGCCGGCGGTGGCCGCGTGGGCCTGCGGCTGGCGCGCCACATCGCCGGCGAGTGTCATGTGAAGCTCGTGGAGGCCAATGCCCGGCGCTGCGAGTACCTTGCCACGCAGCTGCCCGACAAGACGCTTGTGCTGCACGGCGACAGCACCGACGAGGAACTGCTCGAGGCCGAGAACGTGCGCGAGACCGACCTCTTCCTGGCGCTGACGAGCGACGACGAGGACAACATCATGTCCTGCCTGCTCGCCAAGCGCATGGGCGCCAAGCGCGTGCTGGCGCTCATCAACCGGCGTGCCTACGCCGACCTGGTGCAGGGCCAGGGCACGCAGATCGACATCGCGATCTCGCCCTCGCAGGCCGTCATCGGCGAGTTGCTGGCGCACGTGCGGCGCGGCGACGTGGTGGCGGTCTACAGCCTGCGCCGCGGCGACGCCGAGGCCCTGGAGGCTGTGGCACGCGGCGACCGGCGCAGTTCCAAGGTGGTCGGCCGGCGCATCGACGAGCTGGCGCTGCCGCCCGGCGCGCAGATCGGCGCACTGGTGCGCGAGTCGAAGACGGCAGACGGCGGCGCGCTCAGGGACGTGATCATTCCGCACCACGACACCGTGATCGAGACCGACGACCACGTCATCGTCTTCGTGCCGAAGAAGCGAATGGTCACCCAGGTCGAGAAGCTGTTCCAGGTCGGCGCGACCTTCTTCTAGGCGATGTACTCACCCTTTGCCGTCGTCGCCCTGGTCGGGCGCATGCTCGTGCTGTTCGCGCTGCTGATGGGCGTGCCACTGGCCTTCTCGCTCGGCCAGAACGACGCCGCGGAAGACGCCTTCCTGATCGCGATCTGCGTCACGCTCGTGGCGGGCGTCCTGGCCAGCCTGGCCACACGGCGCTTCCAGCGCGAGCTGCAGCCGCGCGACGGCTTCATGCTGGTGGCGCTGACATGGGTCGTCATGCCGGCTTTCGGCGCGCTGCCCTTGTGGCTCGCGGTGCCCGACATGAGCGTCACCGACGCCTACTTCGAGGCCATGAGCGCACTCACCACCACCGGCGCCACCGTGTTGACGGGCCTGCAGGCGCTGCCGATGTCGGTGAACGTATGGCGCTGCTTCATGGTGCTGATCGGCGGCATGGGCATCATCGTGCTGGTGGTGGCGATCCTTCCGCTGCTGGGCGTGGGCGCCAGCCAGCTGTTCAATTCCGAAACCGCAGGCCCGATGAAGGATCGCAAGCACACGCCGCGCATCGCCGAGACGGCGCGCGGGCTGTGGCTCGTGTATTTCGCCATCTCGGTCGCCTGCATGTTGTCCTACCGTATGGCGGGCATGGGCTGGGCCGACGCCTTCATGCACATGTGCAGCACCATGGGCCTGGGCGGCCTGGCGGCGTACGACGAGAGTTTCGCGGCCTTCGACTCGCCTCTGATCGAAGCCGTGGCGGTGTTCTTCATGCTGCTGGCCGGCGTGAACTTCTCTCTGTACTTCCTGGTGTGGCGCAAGCGCTCCGCCTGGGTGCTGCTGCGCGACACCGAAGCGCGCGCCTACGCCGGGCTGATGGTGGGCTCGGTGCTGTTGATCGCGGTGTTCCTCTACGTCAACGGCGTTTACGGCAACTTCCTCGAGTCGCTGCGCCATGCCGCTTTCAACGTCGTCTCCGTCGCCACCACTACGGGCTACGCCACGGTGGACTACGCGCTGTGGCCCGCCTTTGCGCCGGTGTACATGCTGTTCCTGTGCAGCTTCGCCACCTGTGCGGGCAGCACCGGCGGCGGCATCAAGCTGGTGCGATCACTGCTGCTTCAGAAGCAGGCGCTGCGCGAACTCACCCGCATCGTCCACCCGCGTGCCGTGGTGCCCGTGACCTTCGGCGGCGCCGTGGTGCCGAGCCAGGTCATGCACTCGGTGCTCGCGTTCATGCTCATCTATGGGTTGGTGATGGTGGCGGTGACGATGTTGCTGCTGCTGTCGGGGATGGACCTCATCAGCGCCGCTACCGCCGCCATCGCCTGCGTCAACAACACCGGTCCGGGACTGGGGCAGGTCGGGCCGGCCAGCAACTATCAGGGTCTGAACGACTTCCAGACCTGGGTCTGCACCTTCGCGATGCTGCTGGGGCGGCTGGAACTGCTGAGCCTGCTGGTGCTGTTCACGCCGCAGTTCTGGCGGCGCTGAACGCTGCAGCCCGGCGCCTTCAGCGCGAGGGCGGCAGCAGCCAGATCCGGTCGGCGTAGGTGGCCAGCCACTGCGGCCGGAAGGCGACGAAGATCGCGACCATCATGCCGCTGATGAAGGCGTCGCCCCAGGCGGCCAGGAAGCGCGCCAGCATCACGTCCTCGGCCTGCAGGCTGTCGGGCACGCCGTGCAGCAGCACCGAAGCCACGCCCGCCACGCTCCCGGCGATGGCGGTGGCGAAGAACCCGCGCCCCAGGATGTAGACGAAGAGCTGGTTCGGCAGCCAGCGCCGGATGCCCGCGCCCAGCAGCATGGCCAGCGTGCCCGGCACCAGCCCCAGCCACACCAGGCGGTGCAGGCCTTCGGCCGGAGGGAGGTCGGCCATGAAGGCGGTCACCAGGGCCACCGGCGCCAGCGCCAGCACGGCCATCGGCCAGCCCGCCATCATCACCAGCAGGCAGGCGCCCGACAGCGGCTGCGCCATCGGCACGCCGGCGTAGCGGTCGGCGCCCCAGAGCACCGGCAGCACGGCCCACCACGCCAGCCAGGGCCAGGGGGGCCCGCCGGGCCCGACGACACGCCAGGGGCGCAGGCCCAGAGCGATGGCAAACGCGACGCCCGTGAGCGCAAGATCCAGGTAGGGCATGGCCCGATCCTACGGTGCCGGCCGGCGTGGCGCCGCCCGCGCTGGACGCCGCCGCTCCGGGCGCTTACGCTGCACCCCCGGATCGAACCGCCCGGCCCCAAGGAGCCTGACCATGAGAAAGACCGTCAAGTCGATGGTGGACGAAGCCACCGCCGCCATCACCACCTACAGCGTCGAGGAGGCGCGAGACCTGCACGGGCGCGAGGATGTGCAGTTCATCGACATCCGCGATGTCCGCGAACTCGAGCGCGAGGGCGTCATTCCCGGCGCCTTCCATGCCCCGCGCGGCATGCTCGAGTTCTGGGTCGACCCGGAGTCGCCGTACCACAAGCCGGTGTTCGACGAGGGCAGGCATCTGGTGCTGTTCTGTGCGGCCGGATGGCGCTCGGCGCTGGCCACCAAGACGCTGCAGGACATGGGTGTGGAGAAGCTGGGCCACATCGACGGCGGTTACGACGCCTGGAAGAAGGCCGGCGCGCCGGTCGCCGAGAAGGCGAAGAAACACGGGTGATCCCGGACGCCCCGTGTCTAGAATTGACGTTAACGTAAACGTCAACCAAGCCCGCCGCCGGAGACCGCCCGCATGCCCACGCTCACCTCCCAGCTGAACCCGCGCGGCGCCGATTTCAAGGCCAGCGTCGATGCCATGCGCCTGCTGGTGGCCGACCTGAACGCGCAGTTCGCCAAGATCGCCGAAGGCGGCGGCGCCGCGGCGCGCGCCAAGCACACGGGGCGCGGCAAGCTGCTTCCCCGCGAGCGGGTCGAGATGCTGCTCGACCCCGACACCCCCTTCCTCGAGGTGGGCGGGCTCGCCGGGCTCGACATGTACGACAACGCGGCCCCGGGCGGCGGACTCATCGCCGGCATCGGCCGGGTCTCGGGCGTCGAGTGCATGGTGGTCTGCAACGACGCCACCGTGAAGGGCGGCACCTACTACCCGATCACCGTCAAGAAGCACCTGCGGGCGCAGGAGATCGCGATCCAGAACCGCCTGCCCTGCATCTACCTGGTGGACAGCGGCGGCGCCAACCTGCCCAACCAGGACGAGGTCTTCCCGGACCGCGACCACTTCGGCCGGATCTTCTTCAACCAGGCCAACATGTCGGCCCAGGGCATTCCGCAGGTGGCGGTGGTGATGGGCTCGTGCACCGCCGGCGGCGCCTACATGCCCGCCATGAGCGACGAGACCGTGATCGTGCGCAACCAGGGCACCATCTTCCTGGGTGGCCCGCCCCTGGTGAAGGCCGCCATCGGCGAGATCGTCAGCGCCGAAGACCTGGGCGGCGGCGACGTGCACACCCGCCTGTCGGGCGTGGCCGACCACCTGGCCGAGAATGACCTGCACGCCCTGGCCATCGCGCGCAGCATCGTCGCCAACCTCAACTGGCGCAAGGCCGAACAGGTGCGCCTGGCGCCGCCGCGGCCGCCGCTGTTCGAGGCGTCCGACCTGCACGGGGTGATCCCCACCGACCCGCGCAAGCCCTTCGACGTGCGCGAGATCATCGCCCGCATCGTCGACGGCAGCGAGTTCGACGAGTTCAAGGCGCGCTACGGCGCCACCCTGGTCACCGGCTTCGCGCACATCGAGGGCCAGCCGGTGGGCATCGTCGCCAACAACGGCGTGCTCTTCAGCGAGAGCGCGCTCAAGGGCGCGCACTTCATCGAGCTGTGCTGCCAGCGGCGCATTCCGCTGATCTTCCTGCAGAACATCACCGGCTTCATGGTGGGCCGCAAGTACGAGGCCGAGGGCATCGCCAAGCACGGCGCCAAGATGGTCACGGCCGTCGCCACGGCCACGGTGCCCAAGTTCACGATCATCATCGGCGGCAGCTTCGGCGCCGGCAACTACGGCATGTGCGGCCGCGCCTACAGCCCGCGTTTCCTGTGGATGTGGCCCAACGCGCGCATCAGCGTGATGGGCGGCGAGCAGGCCGCCAGCGTGCTGGCCACCGTCAGGCGCGACGGCATCGAGGCGCGGGGCGGCCAATGGAGCGCGGCCGAGGAAGCCGCCTTCAAGCAGCCCATCCTCGACCAGTTCGAGCACCAGGCCCACCCGTACTTCGCCAGCGCCCGCCTCTGGGACGACGGCGTCATCGACCCCGCCGATACCCGCCGCGTGCTGGCACTGGCCATCAGCGCCAGCCTGAACGCGCCGATTCCCGAGCGGCCGCAGTTCGGCGTCTTCCGGATGTGAGCATGGACAGCATCTACCTCGACCACGACCACCAGCTGCTGCGCGACCAGATCGCGCGCTTCATCGCCCGCGAGGTCGAGCCGCACGCCGCCGCCTGGGAGGCCGAGGGCATGGTGCCGCGCCAGGTGCTGCGCCAGATGGGCGCGGCCGGCCTCTTCGGCCTGATGTACGAGCCCGAGTACGGCGGCGCGGGCGCCGATGCGCTGACCAACCTGGTCTTCGCCGAGGCGCTGAGCCAGAGCACCTTCGGCGGCTTCATCATCACCGTGCTCGTGCACACCGACATGGCCAGCCCGCACCTGCACCACGCGGGCAGCCCGGCGCAGAAGGCGCGCTGGATGCCCGGCATCGTTCGCGGCGACATCATCACCGCCGTGGGCATCACCGAGCCCGGCGCCGGGTCCGACGTGGCCGGCCTGCGCACCACGGCGCGCCGCGACGGCGACCATTGGGTCATCAACGGCAGCAAGCTCTTCATCACCAACGGCGTGCACGCCGACCTGTATTTCATCGCCGCGCGCACTGGCCCGGGCAAGCGCGACATCTCCATCATCGCGGTTGAAAAGGGTACGCCCGGCTTCACGGTGGGCCGCCAGCTCGACAAGACCGGCTGGCGCAGCAGCGACACCGCCGAGCTGCACTTCCAGGATTGCCGCGTGCCCGTGGGCCACCTGCTCGGCGAGGAAGGCAAG
>CAJAES010000046.1 GCA_903938815.1 uncultured beta proteobacterium | reverse complement strand
GCTGCCGCTGTCCGCCATCACGCTGAAACGCTGTCCGCGATCAGCGTGAAACGGTGTCCGCCTTGCCTTGAAATGCTGTCCGCGATCGCGTGAAATGGGTGTCCGCGATGGCGTGAAATACGCACCCTAAGCCAGCCGCGCCGCAAGATCCTCGCCGCGCAGGCTGGCATAGCGCAGCATCATGCGGGTGTCTGTCCAGCCCATGATCCGGCAGACCTCGACCTCGCTGAACGCCCAACCGCCGCGCATGCGGCTTCGCATCTCCACCCAGCGGCAGGTGGCCTCATGCCGCAGATCGTGCTCAGTGAATTCGGGCACCTGCGCGTAGTTGAACAGGACAGCGAAACGCGCCGACAGCCGCGCCGTCGTCTTCGTCAGTCCAGCCTCCGAACCGTCCCAGAACGCGAAGAGCAGTCCGCGCCGGCCGACCAGGTAAGCCTGCAGCCGCTCACGCAGCGCAGCGACCAGCGGCACGGTGCGCGGCTTGATCTGCCCGCGGTGCCCTTTGCTGCCGTCCACATGAAGGATGCCGCGCTGCAGGTCCACCTGTTCCACGCGCAGCCGGTACGCCTCGCGCAAGCGCAGCCCGGTGTTGAGGATCAGGTCGAACAGCATCGTGAACTCCACGTCGGGCGACAGCGCGCGCTCTCGGTCCTCCCGCTTCTCGCCGGTCAGCGCCGCGCGGATGCGCCGCTCCTCCTCGGGCAGCAGCCGGCGGTCGCGGTGCTGATCGCGCCTCGGCGGCAGTTCCTTGGCGGCCAGGGCCTGGGCTTCCAGGCGGCTGTATCCGCTGTAGCCCTTGGGCAGCAGCCGCAGCGGGTTGGCCGGAATCGGCTGATCGGGCGGCGTGACGCGGCGAAGGTGCCAGTCCACGATGCGGCCCAGCACGCCCACCCGCTTGCGGATCGTTGACGGCGCCAGATGGCGCTTGATCTTGAGGTCGCGCACATACTGATCGACCCAGGCCCAGGTCAGGCCGGAGAGTCGCAGGCCGACAAGCTCGCCCATCATGTGGGTCAGCAGGCGGTTGTCGCTGTCGGTGATCGGGGCCTGCTGGGTGTAGGCGCGCACGACCTCAAACAGCAGCGGGTCGTCGGCGTGCGCAGGGACGGCCAGCAGCTCGGCCGGCACGATGCCGCGATCGAGCAGCGCGGCGAGCTGCTCACCGTAGGCTCGCGCCTCGGCCTCGGTCGGGAAGGTGAAAAAGAAGGCTCGCGGCAGCAGTCGGTGCGTGACGCGAAGCTGCGCTTTCGTTCCCCGGATTTGGACATTCACGGCCATAGCGTCCGGAATGTAACTCGACTAGACGCACAAACTAGTCCGTCGGGTAGTAGCACGGCTACTTTTTCGCAGTAGCAGCGCACTCAATACCACCCATCCGGAGCCCGAAAACGACGAAACCCGGACTGGCCGGGTTTCGTAAGTGCTTGATTTTCAAGCAATTTTCTGGAGGCGCGACCCAGAGTCGAACTGGGCTAGACGGATTTGCAATCCGTTGCATAACCGCTTTGCTATCGCGCCGTGGTACGGATTCTGACAAAAAAGGGAAGCTTGCGGCTTCCCCTCTGGGGTGCTGCCGGGGACCGGCAACTCCAACAATCTGGAGCGGGAAAGGAGGCTCGAACTCCCGACCTCAACCTTGGCAAGGTTGCGCTCTACCAACTGAGCTATTCCCGCGTGAGCCTCACATTCTAGCCAGGAATTTTCTAGAGTGCAAAGGCTTTTTTCAGGCGATCAATGGGGAAGCGCGTCGCTGCCGACAGCCGGCGTCGCAGCGGGTGCTGCGACCTCGGCCTTGGCCGGCACGACCTCGTCGTCGGGCAGCGGCTGGGGCTCGCGCTCCAGCGCCACCTTCAGGACCTGGTCGATCCAGCGAACGGGCACGATCTCCAGGTGATCCCGCGCGTTGGCCGGGATGTCCTGCAGGTCCTTGACGTTCTCTTCCGGGATCAGCACGGTGGTGATGCCGCCGCGGTGGGCCGCCAGCAGCTTCTCCTTCAGGCCGCCGATGGCCGTGACCTCGCCTCGCAGCGTGATCTCGCCCGTCATGGCCACGCCGGCCTTCACCGGGATGCCCGTGAGCGCCGAGACGAAGGCCGTGGTCATGGCCGCGCCTGCGCTCGGGCCGTCCTTGGGCGTGGCGCCGTCGGGCACGTGGATGTGGATGTCGCGCTTCTCGAACATCTCGTCCTTGATGCCCAGGCGGCGCGCGCGCGAGCGCACCACCGACCGTGCAGCCTCGACCGATTCCTTCATCACGTCGCCCAGCGAACCGGTGCGGATGATGTTGCCCTTGCCGGGCATCACGGCCGCTTCGATCGTGAGCAGGTCGCCGCCGACTTCCGTCCACGCCAGACCGACCACCTGGCCGACCTGGTTGGTCTTCTCGGCGCGGCCGAAGTCGTACTTGCGCACGCCCAGCAGGTCGTTCAGGTTCTCGTCGGTGACGGTGACCTTGCCCTTGTAGGTGCCCAGCTGGATGCCCTTGACCACCTTGCGGCAGATCTTGGACAGTTCGCGCTCGAGCGACCGCACACCGGCTTCGCGGGTGTAGTAGCGCACGATGCCGCGGATGCCTTCTTCCGTGACGTCGAGCTCTTCGGCCTTCACGCCGTTGTTCGACATCTGCTTGGGCAGCAGATAGCGGCGCGCGATGTTGAGCTTCTCTTCCTCGGTGTAGCCCGCCAGGCGGATCACTTCCATCCGGTCCAGCAGGGCCGGCGGGATGTTCATCGAGTTCGAGGTGGCCACGAACATCACGTCCGACAGGTCGAAGTCGACCTCGACGTAGTGGTCGCTGAAGGTGTGGTTCTGCTCGGGGTCGAGCACTTCCAGCAGCGCCGATGACGGGTCGCCGCGGAAATCCATGCCCAGCTTGTCGATCTCGTCGAGCAGGAACAGCGGGTTGCGCACGCCCACCTTCGACAGGCTCTGCAGCACCTTGCCCGGCATCGAGCCGATGTAGGTGCGGCGGTGCCCGCGGATTTCGGCTTCGTCGCGCATGCCGCCCAGCGCCATGCGGACGAACTTGCGCCCGGTGGCGCGCGCCACGCTCTGGCCGAGCGAGGTCTTGCCCACGCCCGGGGGGCCCACGAGGCACAGGATGGGGGCCTTGACCTTGTCGACGCGCTGCTGCACGGCAAGATATTCAAGGATGCGGTCCTTGACCTTCTCGAGCCCGAAGTGGTCCTCGTTGAGCACCGTCTCGGCGTTCGACAGGTCGTGCTTGATCTTGGTCTTCTTGGCCCAGGGCAAGCCGACCAGCGTGTCGATGTAGTTGCGCACGACGGTGGCTTCGGCGGACATCGGCGACATCAGCTTGAGCTTCTTCAGCTCGGCGTCGGCCTTCTTGCGCGCGTCCTTGGGCATCTTGGCGGCGAGAATCTTCTTCTCGAGCTCCTCCATGTCGGCGCCCTCTTCGCCGTCGCCGAGTTCCTTCTGGATCGCCTTGACCTGCTCGTTCAGGTAGTACTCGCGCTGGCTCTTCTCCATCTGGCGCTTGACGCGGCCACGGATGCGCTTTTCCACCTGAAGGATGTCGACCTCGTGCTCGAGCAGTTCCAGCAGCTTCTCGAGCCGCTGGGACACTTCGAACAGGTCGAGCACGGACTGCTTGGCCTCGAGCTTGAGCGGCAGGTGCGCGGCGATGGTGTCCGCCAGGCGGCCCGGGTCGTCGATGCCGGCGATGGAGGTGAGGATCTCGGGCGGGATCTTCTTGTTGAGCTTGACGTACTGGTCGAACTGCTGCGTCACGGCGCGGCGCAGGGCCTCGATCTCGGGCGTGGCTTCCTGCTCGGGCGCGACGGGCACCACCTCGCCGGTGAAGTGCTCATCGGTGTCGGTGATGGTGCGGGTGCGGGCGCGCTGGATGCCTTCGACCAGCACCTTCACGGTGCCGTCGGGCAGCTTGAGCATCTGCAGGATGCTGGAGACGCAGCCGATCTCGAACATGTCCTCGGGCTTGGGCTCGTCCTTGCCGGCGGCCTTTTGCGCCACCAGCATGATCTGGCGGCCGGCTTCCATCGCGGCTTCGAGGGCCTTGATGGATTTCGGGCGCCCGACGAACAGCGGAATGACCATGTGCGGGAACACGACCACATCGCGCAGCGGCAGCAGCGGCAGCGTGATGGGCTCGGACGGGAGAATGGGATGACCGGACATGTGAACCTTCCTTTCCCGATCTCACGTGGGGACCGGGCCGGGGTTTGCAAGGGCGCCCGCCTGCCTGGTGGCGGGCTGCCCTTGCCTGGGCGACGTCAGGCGCTGGCCTTGGCCTGCTCTCGGTAGACCAGCAGCGGCTTGGCGCCGTCTTCGATGATGTGTTCATCGACCACCACCTTGGCCACGCCGTCGAGCGCGGGCAGGTCGAACATGGTGTCGATCAGGGAATGCTCCAGGATGGATCGCAGGCCACGGGCGCCTGTCTTGCGTGCCAGTGCCTTGCGGGCGATGGCCGCCAGCGCCGAGGGCCGGATCTCGAGCTCGACGCCGTCCATCATGAAGAGCTTCTGGTATTGCTTCAGCAACGCGTTCTTGGGCTCGGTCAGGATCTGGACCATCGCCTCTTCCGTCAGCTCGCCGAGGGTGGCGACGACGGGCAGGCGGCCGACCAGTTCGGGGATCAGCCCGAACTTGATCAGATCCTCGGGCTCGACCTCGCGGAAGAGCTCCGAGGCGCGCTTTTCGTTCTTGCTGTGCACGGTGGCGCCGAAGCCGATGCCCGACTTCTCGGTGCGGCTCTGGATGACCTTTTCCAGGCCGTCGAACGCACCGCCGCAGATGAACAGGATGTTCGTCGTGTCGATCTGCAGGAAATCCTGGTTCGGGTGTTTGCGCCCGCCTTGCGGCGGCACGCTGGCCATGGTGCCTTCCACCAGCTTCAGCAGGGCCTGCTGCACGCCTTCGCCGGAGACGTCGCGCGTGATGCTGGGGTTGTCGGCCTTGCGGCTGATCTTGTCGATCTCGTCGATGTAGACGATGCCGCGCTGCGCGCGCTCGACGTCGTAGTTGCAGTTCTGCAGCAGCTTCTGGATGATGTTCTCGACGTCCTCGCCCACGTAGCCCGCTTCGGTGAGCGTGGTGGCGTCGGCGATGACGAAGGGAACATTCAGCAGGCGGGCCAGCGTCTGCGCCAGCAGCGTCTTGCCGGAGCCCGTGGGCCCGATCAGCAGGATGTTGCTCTTGCTGAGCTCGACCTCGTCCTTGCCGCCCATGTGCTTCAACCGCTTGTAGTGGTTGTAGACGGCCACGGCCAGGGTGCGCTTGGCAACTTCCTGGCCGATGACGTACTGGTCGAGGCTGCCCTTGATCTCGCTGGGCACCGGCAGGTCGGACTTCGCCGCCTTGGGGCTGGCGCTGTCAGCCGGGACTTCGTCGCGGATGATGTCGTTGCAGAGCTCGATGCACTCGTCGCAGATGAATACCGACGGGCCGGCAATGAGCTTCTTCACTTCGTGCTGGCTCTTGCCGCAGAAGGAGCAGTACAGCACTTTCTCGCCTGAGGCGCCCTTCTTGTCTGCCATGGATGTGCTTGCCTGCGGATTCCGCTAGTCGAATGCGTTGGATCATAGACCAAAGGTGAAAGCCACCCTGGCCGGGAAAGAGGGCGAAAAGGGGGCTTGCAGCCCCCTTTCCAATGACAAGACCGCGAGCTTGCGCCCGCACGGCGCCCGTCAGGCGCGCTTGTCGATGACCAGATCGATGAGGCCGTATTCCTTGGCCTCGACCGGGGTCATGAAGCGGTCGCGCTCCATGTCCGAGGTGATGCGGTCCAGCGTCTGCCCGGTACGCTCGGCGTACAGGCGGTTGAGCTGCTCGCGGGTCTTGAGGATCTCGCGTGCGTGGATCTCGATGTCGGTGGCCTGACCCTGCGCGCCGCCGGACGGCTGGTGGATCATGATCTTCGAGTTGGGCAGCGCGAAGCGCTTGCCCTTGGCGCCGGCCATCAGCAGGAAGGAACCCATGCTGGCGGCCAGGCCCATGCACAGCGTCGAGACCTCGGGCTTGATGAAGTTCATCGTGTCGAACACCGACAGGCCGGCGCTGACGCTGCCGCCCGGCGAGTTGATGTACAGGAAGATGTCCTTGTCCGGGTTCTCGCTCTCGAGGAACAGCATCTGCGCGCACACCAGGTTCGCGCTCTGGTCGTTGACCGGACCGACCAGGAAGATGATGCGCTCGCGCAGCAGGCGGCTGTAGATGTCGTACGCGCGCTCGCCGCGGCCCGACTGCTCGATGACGATGGGCACCATGCCCAGGCCCGTGGTCTCCAGTGCGCTCATTCGATTTCCTTCAGTTCGTCGCCATCAGTTCGTCGAACGGTAGCACCTTGTCGGTGACCTTCGCCTGAGCCAGCACGAATTCGGTCACGTTGTTCTCGATGACCACCGCCTCGACCTCGGCCATGCGCTGGCGGTCGCCCAGGTACCAGCGCATCACTTCGGCCGGCTTCTCGTAGCTCTGGCTCATTTCCTCGATGTGCGCCTGCAGCTGCTCGGGCTTGGCCTGCAGGTTGTTCGTGCGCACGAGCTCGGCCACGACCAGGCCCAGGCGCACGCGCTTCTCGGCCTGCGGCTTGAAGATCTCGGCGGGGATCGGCGCCTTCTCGGCGTCCTTCACGCCGCGCTGCTTCAGGTCGGCGCGGGCGGATTCGACGAGACGGTCGGTCTCGGCGGCGACCAGCGCGTTCGGCAGCTCGAGCTCGGCGGCCTTGGCCAGCGCGTCCATGACGGCAGCCTTGTTGCGCGAGATGACGCGGAACTTGACTTCGCGCTCGAGGTTCTTCTTCACGTCGGCGCGCAGGGCTTCGACGGTGCCGTCGGGAATGCCCAGCGACTTGGCGAAGTCTGCGTCGACCACCGGCAGGTTCTGCGATTCGATCTTCTTCATCGTGACGAGGAAGTCGGCTTCCTTGCCGGCCACGTCCTGGCCGTGATAGTCGTCAGGGAACTTGAGCGGGAAGGTCTTGCTGTCGCCGACCTTCATGCCGCGCACGCCGGTGTCGAACTGCTCGAGCATCTGGCCTTCGCCGATGATGAACTGGAAGGCGTCGGCCTTGCCGCCCGAGAAGGGCTCGCCGTCGATCTTGCCTTCGAAGTCGATGGTCACGCGGTCGGTTTCCTGGGCGCCTTCGGCGGCCGGGCGCTGCGCGAACGTGCGGCGCTGCTTGCGCAGGATGTCGACGGTGCGGTCGATCGCGGCTTCGGTCACTTCGGTCGAGACGCGCTCGACTTCGGACGCGGTCAGGTCGCCGAGCTTGACTTCGGGGTAGACCTCGAAGGTGGCGTCGAAGGACAGCTGGCCCTCGGGCGACTCGTCCTTCTGCGCGATGCGCGGGGCGCCGGCCACGCGAAGTTCGGCTTCACGGGCGGCGTCGGAGAAGGCGCGGCCGATGCGGTCGTTGACGACTTCGTACTGGACCGAGTAGCCGTAGCGCTGCGCGACCACCGACATCGGCACCTTGCCGGGGCGGAAGCCGTCGGCCTTGACGGTGCGGGACAGTTTGCGCAGGCGAGCTTCCACCTCGTTGTTGATGTCGGTCGCGGGCACCGTGAGCGTGATGCGGCGTTCGAGTTTCTCGAGGGTTTCGACGGTGACGGCCATGATCGGGGGTCTCTCGCTGTAATGACGGTGTACGGAGGAATTCTGGTGCGCGGGGCCGGACTCGAACCGGCACGCCCGTGAAGGCGTCAGGACCTAAACCTGGTGCGTCTACCAATTTCGCCACCCGCGCGGGTGGTACTCGGGGCAAACCGCCGATTTTAGCCTGCCGCGGGCTCCTCGCGCCGAACCTTGAACCAGGCGGCATACATTGCGGGCAATGCGAGCAGGGTCAAGGCGGTGGCAACCACCAGCCCGCCCATGATCGCAACGGCCATCGGACCCCAGAAAACGCTGCGCGACAGGGGCACCATCGCCAGCACCGCGGCCGCCGCCGTGAGCACGATCGGTCGGAAGCGGCGCACCGCCGACTCCACCACGGCGTCCCAGGCCGGCACGCCCCGCGCGCGGTCCTGCTCGATCTGGTCGATCAGGATCACGGAGTTGCGCATGATCATGCCCATGAGCGCGATCACGCCCAGCAGGGCCACGAAGCCGAAGGGCCGGTTCAGCAGCAGCAGCGCCGCCGCCACGCCGGCAATGCCCAGCGGCCCGGTCAGGAAGACCAGCATCGCGCGGCTGAAGCTCTGCAGCTGCAGCATCAGCAGCGTGAAGATGATGAACAGCATCAGCGGCACGCCAGCGGCGATGGAGCCCTGGCCCTTGCTGCTTTCCGCCGCCGCTCCGGCCTCCTCGATGCGGTAGCCCACGGGCATCTGGCTCTGCAGTTCGCGCAGCTTCGGGCCCAGCTGACCGCTGACCGTGGGGCCCTGCGCGCCCTCGACGATGTCGCCCTGCACCGTGACGGCGTAGCTGCGGCCCTCGCGCCAGACGACGCCCGGCTCCCAGCCGAAGCTGACCTTGGCCACCTGCACCACCGGAATGGAACGCCCGCCCGTGGTCGGCACATAGCCGTTGGCCAGGTCGGAGATCGCGTCGCGCTCCTCCAGCGGCTGGCGCAGCACGATGTCGACGAGCTTGTCGCCCTCGCGGTACTGGCCGATGTTGGTGCCCGACAGGATGACGCGCGAGGATTGCGCCAGCGTCTGGCTGCTGACACCCAGTGCGCGCGCCTTGTCCTGGTCGATGTCCAGGCGCAGCACCTTGATGGCCTCGTTCCAGTTGTCGTTGACGCCGCGCATGCTCGGGTTGGCGCGCAGGATGTCCTTGGCGCGCTCGGCCCACACCCGCACCTCGGCGGCATCGGGCCCGAACACCCGGAACTGCACGGGGTACGGCACCGGCGGCCCGTTGGGCAGCAGCTTCACGCGGGTTCGCACCTCGGGGAACTCCTGCGCCAGCAGGGCCGGCAGTCGCACGCGCAGCGCCTCGCGCTCGGGCAGCGACTTCGGCAGCAGGATGGCCTGGCTGACGTTGCCCTGAGGGAAGATCTGGTCCAGCGGCAGATAGAAGCGCGGCACGCCGCTGCCGATCCACATCGTCACGCTCTCCAGGCCCGGCTCGGTCATGAGGCGGCGTTCGAAGCGGCGCGCGATCTCCTCGCTCTGCTGGATGGTGGAGCCCTCGGGCAGCCACAGGTCCACCAGGATCTCGGGGCGGCTGGAATCGGGGAAGAACTGCTGCTGCACGCGCCCCATGCCGACGATGCCGAGCGCGAACGTGGCCACGGTCAGACCGATGGTGATCCAGCGGTGGGCGACGCACCAGTCCACGGCGCGGCGGAAGCGGGAGTAGAACGGGGTGTCGAAGAGGTCGTGGGCCTCGCCCGCGGGCCGCGTGTGCGTGCGCAGGAAGCGCGCGCCCAGGTAGGGCACGAAGTACACCGAGACCACCCACGAGATCACCAGCGCGGCGGAAGTCACCGCGAAGATCGCGAACGTGTATTCGCCCGTCACGGATTTCGCCAGCCCGATGGGCAGGAAGCCCGCAGCCGTGATCAGCGTGCCGGTCAGCATCGGCATCGCGGTGACGTCGTACGCGTAGGTGGCGGCCGTCATGCGGTCGGAGCCCTCCTCCATCTTGCGCACCATCATCTCCACCGCGATGATGGCGTCGTCCACCAGCAGGCCGAGGGCGATGATCAGGCTGCCGAGCGAGATCTTGTGCAGGCCAACGCCCCAGTAGAACATCGTCACGAACGTGATCGCGAGCACCAGCGGGATGGTGATGCCCACCACCAGGCCGGGCCAGGGGTCGATGCGCAGCGGCCGCTGGTGCAAGCCGAGGCTGATGAAGCTGACCGCCAGCACGATGACGATGGCCTCGATCAGCACCTTGACGAATTCGCCCACCGAGCGCGACACCGCCTTCGGCTGGTCCTGAACCTGCTCGAGCGTGATGCCCAGCGGCAGCTCGGTCTGGATGCGTGCCGTGGCTGCGTCCAGCGCCTGCCCGAGCGCGATGATGTCGCCGCCCTTGGCCATGGAGATGCCCAGCGCGATGACTTCCTTGCCCTGGTGGCGCACCAGCACGCCCGGCGGGTCGGCATAGGCGCGGCGGATGTCGGCGATGTCGGACAGGCGCAGCGTGCTGGCCTGCCCGGTGGACGGGTTCGTGGCGCGGATGGGCAGACGCCCGAGTTCGTCCACTGAGTTGAACTGCCCGGCCACCCGGATCTGCAGGTTCTCGAGCCCGGCGTTCATCACGCCAGCGCCTTCCACCGCGTTCTGCGCGCCGATCTGGCCGATGACCTGGTTGAAATCGAGCCCCAGCTGCGCCAGGCGCTTCTGCGAGATCTCCACGAAGACCTTCTCGGCCTGCGCGCCGAAGGTCTCGACCTTGCCCACGTCGGGCACCTTCAGCAGCTGCTGGCGCACGCGGTCGGCGAAGACACGCAGCTCCTCGCGGCTGAAGCCGTCGGCCGACAGCGCGATGATGGAACCGTAGACATCGCCGAAGTCGTCGTTGAACACCGGGCCGATCACGCCCTGCGGCAGGGTCGAGCGCATGTCGCCAACCTTCTTGCGCACCTGGTACCAGGTGGCGGTGACGTCCTTCGCGGGCGAGGAATCCTTGAGCTGCAGGATGGTGAGCGACTCACCGGGCTTGGTGTAGCTGCGGATGACGTCCGAGTACGGCACTTCCTGCAGCGACTTCTCGATCTTGTCCGTCACCTGCTCGGCCATCTGCTGCGCGCTGGCGCCTGGCCAGTAGGCCTGCACGACCATGGCGCGGAAGGTGAACGGCGGGTCTTCGTCCTGCCCGAGCTGGAAGTACGCGGCGGTGCCCAGCGCCAGCAGCACCACCAGCAGGTAGCGGGTGAGTGCCGGGTGCTCCAGCGCCCAGCGCGAGATGTTGAAGCGGGACGCGCTCATTTCGCGGGCGCCGATGCGGTTGCTGTTGCTGTTGCTGTTGCTGTCGCGCTTGCGGTTGCGGCTGCGCTTGCGGCCACCGTGGGCGCGTAGCGGGTCACCTTCAGGCCCTCGGTGAGCACGTGCACGCCAGCGGTCACGACTTCGGCGCCGGGCGCCAGGCCGCCAGCGATCAGCGCGGCGTTGGCGTCGGCTCCGGCCACCTGCACGGGCTGCGCCTTCACCGTCATCGTGCCCGGGTCCAGCACCCAGACGATGGTGCGGCCCTGCTGCTGCAGGAGGGCCGACAAGGGCAGCCGAATCAGGCCGCCCTGCTCCGGCAGCGGCACCGTGACGGCGGCCGTCTGCCCGAGGTCGACGCGGGCCTCGCCGAGGTCGGCCTTGACCTGGAAGGTGCGAGTCATCGGGTCGGCGGCGGCGGCGATCTCGCGCACGCTGGCCTTCATCGGCTCCGGCCGGCCCCAGACGCGAACGGTCAGCGCGCCGGGCTTGCCGCGCAGCGCCCGCACGGCGTCGGCGGCGTCTTCGGGCACGGAGAACACCACGTCGCGCGGGCCCGCATGGGCCAGACGCACGACGGCGGCGCCGGACGCCAGCACGGCACCCGGCTCGGCGTCCACCGCGATCACCACGCCCGCCGCGGGCGCGAGCAGGCGGCTGTAGCCGGCCTGGTTGGTCTGGGAGTCGGTCTGCGCCCTGGCCTGGGCCAGCTGCGCCTCGGCGGCCTTGGCGGTGGAATCCCGGCGCTGCAGTTCGGCGGCGCTGATGAAGCCCTGGGCGTGCAGATCCTTGAAGCGCGCGAGGTCGGCGCGGGCCTGGACGGCATTCACTTCGGCGGCCATCATGCCGGCGCGGGCGGCCTCCTGGGCCAGGCGAAGATCCTGCGGGTCGAGCTCGGCCAGCACCTGCCCGGCCTGCACGACCTGCCCGACCTCGGCGCTGCGCCGCACCAGCTTGCCGCCGACACGGAAGCCGAGCCGGGATTCGGTCCGCGCCCGGATATCGGCCGCGTATTCGTGGCTGGCGGCAACGGTGCCGGTGGCCACCTTCAGGGTGCGGACGGCGCGCACCGGTTCCGGGGCCGGGGCAGGCTTGGAACAGGCCGCAAGGCACAAGGCTGCCAGCAGGACAAGGAGGGCGGGGCGCGGGCTGGACATCGGGCTGGACTCACTACTGACTGACCGGTCAGTAATGTATTGAGCGCCATGACCGCTGTCAATCTGTCGAACAGGGGGCAGCGTGCGGCGAGAATCGCGGCCGTGAATGGCGTCGATCACTACGAGAACTTTCCGGTCGCTTCGGTGCTCTGCCCGCCGGCGTTGCGGCCTGCCATCGTGGCCATCTATCACTTCGCCCGCACCGCGGACGACATCGCCGACGAGGGCGACGCACCCGCCGCCGAGCGCCTGGCGAGCCTTGCCGCCTACCGCAGCGACCTGGCCGCGCTCTATGACGGCAGGGCGCCGGGCAACCGATGGCCCGCCGTCTTCGGCCCCCTTGAGCGCGTGCGCCAGCGGCACGCCCTGCCCCAGCAGCCACTGGCCGACCTGCTGGACGCCTTCCGCCAGGACTCGCTGAACCCGGTCTACCCCGACCGGACGGCGCTGCTGGACTACTGCCGCCGCTCGGCCAACCCCATCGGGCGCCTGCTTCTGCACCTGTACGGCGTGAGCGATGCGGTGTCGCTGCGCGAATCCGACGCGATCTGCAGCGCGCTGCAGCTCATCAACTTCTGGCAGGACCTGAGCGTCGACCTGCCGCGCGGGCGCCACTACGTCCCCGCGCAGGACGCCGGGTTGCATGGGCTCGACCCCGCCCTGCCCCGCCTGGACACGCCGGCAACCCGGGCGCTGCTGCGCGACCTCGTGGCCTGGGCGCGATCGCTGATGCTGTCCGGCGCGCCTCTGCCGCTGCGCCTGCCGGGACGCACCGGCTGGGAATTGCGGCTGGTGGTGCAGGGGGGCCTGCGGATTCTGGAGAAAATCGAAGAGATGGATCATGCCGTTCTGACCCGCCGCCCCAAGCTGGGCGCCCTGGACCTGCCCCTCATCGTGTGGCGCGCGCTCTGGATGCGCGCATGACGCCGCAGCAGTACGTGCAGGACAAGGCCGCGAAGAGCGGATCGTCCTTCTACTACGCGTTCAGGTTCCTGCCGCCGCCGCGGCGCGCCGCCATCACGGCCTTCTACGCGTTCTGCCGCGAGGTGGACGACGTCGTCGACGAGATGCGCGACCCCGGCGTGGCGGCCAGCAAGCTGCAGTGGTGGCGGCACGAGGTGCAGAAGGCCTACGCCGGCAACCCGACGCACCCCGTGATGCAGGCGCTGATGCCGCTCGCGAAGGACTACGCCATCGAAGCCGCCCATCTGAACGCGGTGATCGACGGCTGCCAGGTCGACCTCGAGCAGACCCGCTTCCTGGACTTCCCGGCGCTGCAGCGCTATTGCCACCTGGTGGCGGGCGTGGTGGGCGAGGTCGCGGCCAACATCTTCGGCCGAACCGAGGCGCAGACCGTGCAGTACGCGCACCGCCTGGGCCTGGCGATGCAGCTCACCAACATCATCCGCGACGTGGGCGACGACGCGCGCCGCGGCCGCATCTACCTGCCCGTGAGCGAACTGCAGCGCTTCGAGGTCAAGGCCAGCGAGATCCTCGCGCGCCAGGCGCCCTGGGGCTACAGCGAGCGGTTCGACGCGCTGATGCGCTTCCAGGCGGAGCGCGCCCACGTGCTGTACGACGAGGCTTTCGCCCTGCTGCCCGAGGCCGACCGGAAGGCGCAGAAGCCGGGCCTGATGATGGCCAACATCTACCGCACCCTGCTGCGCGAGATCGAGCGCCAGGGCTTCCAGGTGCTGCACCAGCGCACCTCGCTGACGCCGCTGCGCAAGCTCTGGATCGCCACGCGCACGCACTGGCGTGGCCGCTGACACGCCGGCACAGGTGAACGCGCGCGTCGCCGTGGTGGGCGGCGGCTGGGCGGGGCTGTCCGCCGCCGTCACCCTGGCCGAAGCCGGGCGGCAGGTATCGCTCTTCGAGATGGCGCCGCAGCTCGGCGGCCGCGCCAGGCGCGTCGACACCGACGGCCAGAGCTTCGACAACGGCCAGCACATCCTGATCGGCGCCTACGCCGCGACGCTGGCGCTGATGCGCCGCGTCGGCGCCGACCCCGACGTGCTGCTGATGCGGCTGCCGCTCACGCTGCGCTACCCGCAGGGGCACGGGCTGCGCCTGCCGGCCGGGCCGGCGATACCGTCCTTCGTGCGCGGCGTGCTGGGCTGCAGCGACTGGGCCTGGGGCGAGCGCCTGGCGCTGCTGACCGCAGCCGCAGGCTGGGCGCTGCAAGGGTTCCGCTGCGACCCGGCCCTCACGGTGGCGGGGCTCTGCGCGGGCCTGCCGGCGCGGGTGCGAGCCGACCTCATCGACCCCCTGTGCATTGCCGCGCTGAACACGCCCGCGAGCGATGCGAGCGCGCAGGTGCTGCTGCGGGTGCTGCGCGACGCCCTGTTCAGCGGGCCCGGCGCCGCCGACCTGCTGCTGCCCCGCACCACGCTGGACACCCTGCTGCCGCAGCCGGCGGCGCGCTGGCTTCAGGCGGCTGGCGCCACGCTGCATCTGGCGCGCCGCGTCGGCGCGCTGGAGCAGCGCGCCGGTGGATGGTCCGTCGACGGCGAGGCCTTCGACGCCGTGGTGCTGGCCTGCAGCGCGGCCGAGGCGGCGCGTCTGGCCGCTGGCGTGGCGCCGGCCTGGTCGGCACGGGCAGCGGCGTTCGCCTACGAGCCCATCGTCACCGTCTATTTGCAGGCCGACGGCGCACGGCTGCCGGCGCCGATGATGGCCCTGCACGCCGACGACGCCACCGCACCGGCCCAGTTCGTCTTCGACCATGGCGCGCTCGGTGGAACGCCAGGGCGATTCGCCTTCGTGATCAGCGGCGCCGCGCCCTGGGTGGCGCGTGGGCGCGACGCCACGGCGCAGGCCACGCTGGCGCAGGCGCAGTCCGCGTTCCCGGCCGGCACCTGGCCGACAGCGCCACGCCTGCTGCAGGTCATCACGGAAAAGCGCGCCACTTTCCGCTGCACCCCGGGGCTGGACCGCCCGCCTGCTGCCATCGCCCCGGGCCTGTGGGCCGCCGGAGACCACGTCGAAGGCCCCTACCCCGCCACGCTCGAAGGCGCGGTGCGGGCCGGCCGGAGCGCCGCGCTGGCGCTGCTGGGCGCGCCGGCTTGAGGATGCCGCTATGCTGTGATGTCTTTCGCGATGCAAAATCGCGGACAAACAGTCGAAAGCCGCTCGAATGAAAGCCCCCGAAGATCAGTCCCCGACCATCCAGGTGCTGGAACGGGCCTTCGCGCTGCTGGACACGCTGGCAGCGCACCAGGATCCGGTCTCGCTGAAGATCATCAGCGAGCAGACGGGGCTGCACCCCTCCACCGCCCACCGCATCCTCAACGACCTGACCATCGGCCGCTATGTCGACCGTCCGCAGGCAGGCACCTACCGCCTGGGCATGCGGCTGCTCGAGCTGGGCAATCTGGTCAAGGGCCGGCTGGACGTGCGCGAGGCGGCTCTCGGCCCCATGCGCGAGCTGCACAAGCTGGCGCACCAGCCCGTCAACCTGTCGATGCGGCAGGGCGACGAGATCGTCTACGTGGAACGTGCCTTCAGCGAGCGCTCGGGCATGCAGGTGGTGCGTGCCATCGGCGGCCGCGCACCGCTGCACCTGACTTCGGTGGGCAAGCTGTTCCTGGCGGCGGACGACCCGGCGCGTGTGCGCGCCTACGCCACGCGCACGGGCCTCGCGGGCCACACGCGAACCAGCATCACCGAGCTGCCCCGGCTCGAGCGCGAACTCGCCACGGTGAGGGCCCGCGGCGTGGCGCGCGACGACGAGGAACTGGAACCGGGCGTTCGCTGCATGGCGGCCGCCATCCACGACGACCAGGGCCGCCTGATCGCGGGCCTGTCGATCTCCGCGCCGGCGGACCGGCTGGAGGAGTCGTGGGTCGAGAAGCTGAAGGCGACAGCGGCCGAGATCTCGGCCGTGCTGGGCTACCGGGGCTGAATCACCGACCCGAGGGTCTGGATGGTGGCCAGCGGGCCCTTGGACAGGAAGCTGCGCAGACGCTCAGCGTCCCCGATGCGCGAGTAGCGCCCGGCGGAGTCGAGCAGCACCATGATGAGGTTGCGACCGGCCATCTGGGCCTGCATGACGACGCAGCGACCGGCTTCGGAGATGTAGCCGGTCTTCTGCAGACCGATCTCCCAGTTGGGGTCGCGCACCAGTGCGTTGGTGTTGCGGAACTGCAGCTGCCGGTGGCCGACCGCCACGGCTGCTTCCTGGGCGGTGGAGAGCTCGCGGATCAGCGGCACGTCCGACGCTGCCTTCACCAGCATGGCCAGGTCGTGCGCGCTCGACTGGTTGCTGCTGGACAGGCCCGTGGGCTCGACGTACTTGGTGGCGTGCATGCCCAGCAGGCTGGCCTTGCCGTTCATCGCGGACACGAATTCCGACAGCCCGCCCGGGTAGTGACGGCCCAGCGCGTTGGCGGCGCGATTCTCGGACGACATCAGCGCCAGGTGCAGCATCTCGCCGCGCGTCAGGCGCGTGCCCACGGCCAGACGAGAGCCGCTGCCCTTCTCGGTATCGACGTCGGCCTGCGTGATGGTGAGTTCTTCGTCCAGCGGCAGCTTCGCCTGCAGCACCACCATCGCCGTCATCAGCTTGGTGATCGAAGCGATGGGCAGCACGGCCTCGGAATTCTTGCTGAACAGGACCTCGTTGGTTTCCTGGTCGATGACCAGGGCAACGCTGGAGCGCAGGTTCAGGGGGTCGTCGGTGCCGTGCAAGCCGGCGATCTGCCCGAAGGACTGGCGCGCCGGCTCCACCGTCTGCCGTACCGCGACCTTGCGGGTCTTGCGCATCGGCTTGACGCTGACCGACTTCACGGCCTTGGTGGACTTGGTGGTCTTCGCGGCTTTGGAGGTCTTCGCGGCCTGGGCCGAAGCCGGCGCCGGGGTTGCCAGACCGAACGTCAGCGCCAGCGCACAGCTCAGCACCGCCAGCCCGGTTCTTGCCTTGGTCATCCCGTATTTCCGCATGTTCACCTCGCGACCAGAGTGTAGGTCAGAAAATGACGCAAGATCAAGAACTTGCGCCACTTTCCTAAAGTCGAGGCAGCGGGTTCGGCATCAGCCCTGGGCGGCCACGCGTTCCGCCTTGCTGTGCAGCTTGTTCAACGCCGACAAGTACGCCTTGGCCGAAGCCACCACGATGTCCGGGTCGGCGCCGACGCCATTGACCACCCGACCGCCGTGCTGCAGACGCACCGTCACCTCTCCCTGCGATTCTGTCGAACCGCTGGTGATGGCATTCACCGAATAGAGCATGAGTTCCGCGCCAGATTGCACGCGTGACTCGATGGCCTTCAAGCTGGCGTCCACGGGCCCGTTACCGTCGCTTTCCGCGTGAAACTCGGTGTTGCCTGCGGCGAATGCCACCTTCGCATGCGGCCGCTCGCCGGTCTCGGAGCGCTGCGACAGCGCCAGGAGCCGGTAGTGCTCCTGCTCTGCCGTGACGCTCTCGTCGCCCACCAGGGCAAGGATGTCCTCGTCGAAGATGTCGCTCTTGCGGTCGGCCAGGTCCTTGAACCGGGCGAAGGCGGCGTTGACCTCGGCCTCGGACTCGAAGGCGATGCCGAGCTCGATCAGGCGCGCCTTGAAGGCATTGCGGCCCGAGAGCTTGCCCAGCACGATCTTGTTGGCGCTCCAGCCGACGTCCTCGGCGCGCATGATCTCGTACGTGTCGCGTGCCTTCAGCACGCCGTCCTGGTGGATGCCGCTGGCATGCGCGAATGCGTTGGCGCCGACCACGGCCTTGTTGGGCTGCACGACGAAGCCGGTGGTCTGGCTGACCATACGCGACGCGGGCACGATCTGGCTGGTGTCGATGCCGACCTCGAGCTTGAAGTAGTCGCGCCGCGTCTTCACGGCCATCACCACCTCTTCCAGGCTGCAGTTGCCGGCCCGCTCGCCCAGGCCGTTGATGGTGCATTCCACCTGACGGGCGCCGCCGATCATCACGCCGGCGAGCGAATTGGCCACCGCCATGCCCAGGTCGTTGTGGCAGTGCACCGACCAGACCGCCTTGTCGCTGTTGGGCACGCGCTGGCGCAGGTCGTGGATGAACTGGCCGAAGAGTTCCGGCACGGCGTAGCCGACGGTGTCGGGAATGTTGATCGTGCGGGCGCCCTCGGCGATGACGGCCTCGATCACGCGGGCCAGGAAATCGGGGTCGGAGCGGTAGCCGTCCTCGGGCGAGAACTCGATGTCCGCTGACAGGTTGCGCGCGAAGCGCACGGCCTGGCGCGCCTGCTCGAAGACCTGGTCACGCGTCATGCGCAGCTTCTTCTCCATGTGGAGTTCGCTGGTCGCGATGAAGGTGTGGATGCGCGCTCGCGCAGCGCCCTTCAGCGCCTCCGCCGCCCGGGCGATGTCGCGGTCGTTGGCACGGGCGAGCGAGCAGACGATCGATTCCCGGATGTTGTCCGCGATGGCCTTCACGGCCTCGAAATCGCCGTTGCTCGACGCCGCGAAACCAGCTTCGATGACGTCCACGCGCAGCCGCTCGAGCTGGCGTGCGATGCGCAGCTTCTCGTCGCGCGTCATGGAGGCGCCGGGGCTCTGCTCGCCGTCGCGCAGCGTGGTGTCGAAGATGATGAGTTGGTCGGCCATGGGGTGCTCCTGCTTCAGTCTTGTGTGGCGTGGGTCTGTCTTGGCGTCAGGCGGTCGCGGCGATGCCGGACAGCCGGGGGGGCGCGGGGGGCGCAGTACGGCGGCTCGGTAGGAAGAGATTGTTCAACATGGGCATGGCGTGTTCCTGGAGGTTCAACGCAGCCCGGTCAATCCGGAAAATGAAAACGGCCCGCTGCGTTGCGCTGGCGGGCCGTTCGATCCGAGAAAAATGAAGCCGTGGTCGATCAGCGCGCCTGGAGCACGCCTAGTAGCAGGGCTTGGTGGATCGACATACTGCAAATCATAGCATCAGCGGTGCAGGCCCGCTTCGTCGGGTTCGTCGGTGGAAACCGCGATGACGCTCACCGGCTTGCCCTTGGACTTGCGGTAGATGTACATGGCGTAGCCCGAGAGGCCGTAGACGCAGAAGATCGCGAACAGCACGATGGGCGGGTGGATGTTCACGACCGCGATCGCCAGGGCGATGGCCACGATCACGATGAACGGAACCGACTTCTTCAGGCCCACGTCCTTGAAGCTGTAGAACGGCACGTTGGTCACCATCGTCAGGCCCGAGAGCAGTGTGATGGCGAATGCAGTCCAGGCGAGCCAGTCGATCTGGTGCGCGTTGCGGAAGCCCGCGTCGTCCATGACCCACACCAGACCGATGACGATGGCCGCAGCCGCTGGGCTGGGAAGCCCCTGGAAGAAGCGCTTGTCGACGATGCCGATGTTGGTGTTGAAGCGCGCCAACCGCAGCGCAGCCGACGCGCAATACACGAAAGCCGCGATCCATCCCAGCTTGCCCAGGCCCTTGAGCGCCCATTCGTACAGGATGAGCGCCGGCGCCGCGCCGAAGCTCACCATGTCGGACAGGCTGTCCATCTGCTCGCCGAACGCGCTCTGGGTATTGGTCATGCGCGCCACGCGGCCGTCCAGGCTGTCCAGCACCATCGCGCTGAACACGCCGATGGCGGCCAGCTCGAACCGGCCGTTCATGGCCATGACGACGGCATAGAAGCCGCCGAACAGAGCAGCCATCGTGAACAGATTGGGCAGGACATAGATGCCCTTGCGCCGCGGCCGCGGCGGCGGATCCGCCGCCGGGGTCGAGTCATCGAAACCAGGTTCTTCGGTCATGGCGCGAGGATAGCGCCTATGGCCTCAGTTCCTGCTCTTGTCGACGAGCTTGTTCGCCTTGATCCAGGGCATCATGGCGCGCAGCTTCTCGCCGACCACCTCGATGGAGTGCTCCGAGGTCAGACGGCGGCGGCTCAGCAGCGTGGGTGCGCCGGCCCGGTTTTCCAGGATGAAGCTCTTGGCGTACTCGCCGGTCTGGATGTCCTTCAGGACCTGCTTCATGGCCTTCTTGGTCTCTTCCGTGACGATGCGCGGGCCCGTCACGTACTCGCCGTACTCGGCGTTGTTCGAGATCGAGTAGTTCATGTTCGCGATGCCGCCTTCGTAGATCAGGTCCACGATCAGCTTGAGCTCGTGCAGGCACTCGAAGTACGCCATTTCGGGCGCGTAGCCGGCTTCCACCAGCGTCTCGTAGCCCGCCTTGATCAGCTCGACCGTGCCGCCGCACAGAACGGCCTGCTCGCCGAACAGGTCGGTCTCGGTCTCTTCGCGGAAGTTGGTCTCGATGATGCCGGCCTTGCCGCCGCCGTTGGCCGAGGCATAGCTCAGGGCCAGGTCACGCGCCTTGCCGGAGGTGTCGGCATGCACGGCGATCAGGTGGGGCACGCCGCCGCCACGGCTGTAGGTGTCGCGCACCGTGTGGCCGGGGGCCTTGGGGGCCACCATCCAGACGTCGAGGTCGGCACGCGGCACGACCTGGCCGTAGTGCACGTTGAAGCCGTGCGCGAACGCCAGCGAAGCGCCTTCGCGGATGTGCGGCTCGACGTCGTTCTTGTAGACGGCACCGATCTGCTCGTCGGGCAGCAGCATCATGACGACATCGGCCGACTTGACGGCGTCGGCGACCTCGGCCACCTTCAGGCCGGCCTTCTCGACCTTGGACCAGGACGCGCCGCCCTTGCGCAGGCCGATCGTGACCTTCACGCCGCTGTCGTTGAGGTTCTGCGCGTGGGCGTGGCCCTGCGAACCGTAGCCGATGATGGTGACGTTCTTGCCCTTGATGAGGCTCAGGTCGGCGTCCTTGTCGTAATAGACCTTCATGGGTTCTCTCCAGTGTGAATTGTTCAAACGCGCAGGATGCGCTCGCCGCGGCCGATGCCGCTGGTGCCGGTGCGCACCGTTTCCAGGATCGCGGCGCGATCGACCGCGCCGATGAATGCGTCGAGCTTGGTGGCGTCGCCCGTCAGCTCGATCGTGTAGCTCTTTTCGGTGACATCGATGATGCGGCCGCGAAAGATGTCGGCCATGCGCTTCATCTCCTCGCGCTCCTTGCCCACCGCGCGCAGCTTGATGAGCATCAGTTCGCGCTCCGTGTAGCTGCCTTCGGTCAGGTCGACGACCTTGACCACCTCGATGAGGCGGTTCAGGTGCTTGGTGATCTGCTCGATCACTTCGTCCGAGCCGGTGGTGACGATGGTCATGCGCGACAGCGAGGCGTCCTCGGTGGGCGCCACGGTCAGGCTCTCGATGTTGTAGCCGCGGGCGGAAAAAAGCGCGACGACGCGCGACAGTGCGCCCGGCTCGTTCTCGAGCAGTACGGCGATGATGTGTTTCATGCGGGTTCCTTGAGCGGCGGGCTCTTCAGGCCGCCGGCGGTAACCGGCGACCCTTGGCTGCGACGCCGGGGGTTCTGGATGGGAGACGAGGTTCCGGGCTTCGGCCCGCCCTGGCCCCTGACGCCCGCGCCGCGGCGGTGACCGCGGTGCGCCGGCAGGGGTTCAGGCGTTCACAAGTCCTCGGAGCCGAGCAGCATCTCCGAAATGCCCTTGCCCGCCTGGACCATCGGCCAGACGTTCTCGGTGGGGTCGGTGCGCACGTCGAGGAAGACCGTGCGGTCCTTCAGGCGAATGGCCTCCCGGAGCGCCGGCTCCACGTCGGAAGGCTTCTCGACCAGGATGCCCACGTGGCCGTAGGCTTCGGCGAGCTTGACGAAGTCGGGCAGCGCGTCCATGTAGCTGTGCGAGTAGCGGCCGCCGTAGTCGAGCTGCTGCCACTGGCGCACCATGCCGAGGTAGCGGTTGTTCAGCGACACGATCTTCACGGGCGTCTTGTACTGCAGGCAGGTCGACAGCTCCTGGATGCACATCTGGATGCTGCCCTCGCCGGTGATGCAGAAGACATCCGAATCCGGCTTCGCCAGCTTGATGCCCATCGCATACGGCAGGCCCACGCCCATGGTGCCGAGGCCGCCGGAGTTGATCCAGCGGCGCGGCTCCTCGAAGCCGTAGAACTGCGCGGCCCACATCTGGTGCTGGCCGACGTCGGACGTGATGTAGGCATCGCGGCCGCGCGTGAGCTCGTGCAGCTTCTGCACGACCATCTGCGGCTTGATGACCTCGGTGCTCGGCTTGTAGGTCAGGCACTCGCGACGGCGCCACTCGTTGATCTGGCTCCACCAGGCCGCCAGATGGGCTGCTTCCGGGCGGCTCTGCGCCTCGCGGATCTGGGCGATGAGCTCCTGCAGCACGTCCTTGACGTCGCCGACGATGGGGACGTCCACCTTCACGCGCTTGCTGATGCTCGAGGGGTCGATGTCGACGTGGATGATCTTGCGTTCCACCGAGGCGAAGTGCTTCGGGTTGCCGATCACGCGGTCATCGAAACGGGCGCCCACGGCCAGCAGCACGTCGCAGTGCTGCATGGTCATGTTGGCTTCGTAGGTGCCGTGCATGCCCAGCATGCCCAGGAACTTCGGCTCGCTGGCGGGAATGGCGCCCAGGCCCATCAGCGTGTTGGTGCACGGGAAGCCGACCAGGTCGACGAGCTCGCGCAGTTCTGCCGAGGCGTTGCCCAGGATCACGCCGCCGCCGGTGTAGATGTAGGGGCGGCGCGCCTGCATGAGCAGTTGCACGGCCTTGCGGATCTGGCCGCCATGCCCCTTGCGCACCGGGTTGTACGAGCGCATCTCGACGCGGTCGGGGTAGCTGAAGTGTGCGGTCTTCAGCGAGACATCCTTCGGGATGTCCACCACCACCGGGCCCGGACGGCCGGTACGCGCGATGTGAAAGGCCTTCTTGAGCGTCAGCGCCAGATCCTTGACGTCCTTGACCAGGAAGTTGTGCTTGACGATGGGGCGCGTGATGCCCACGGTGTCGCATTCCTGGAAGGCATCGAGGCCGATGGCCGGCGTCGGAACCTGCCCGGTGATGATCACCATCGGGATGGAATCCATGTACGCAGTGGCGATGCCGGTCACGGCGTTCGTCACGCCGGGGCCGGATGTGACCAGCGCCACGCCGACTTCGCCCGTGGCACGGGCATAGCCATCGGCTGCGTGAACGGCAGCCTGTTCGTGGCGTACCAGCACGTGCTCGATCGTGTCCTGCTTGTACAGGGCGTCGTAGATGTACAGGACGGCGCCGCCGGGGTAGCCCCAGAGGTACTTGACGCCTTCGGCCTGCAGGCACTTGACGAGGATTTCCGACCCGTTCGGGTCGGCAGCGGGGGATTCAGGGGAAGGTTGTGCCGAAGCGGCACGCTTGACTTCCGCGGCAGACATGTCCATTTAGAACCTTTGTGAATTTCTCTGACGAAAAACCATCGGTGCCGCTCCTCGCGCCCTCATGAGGCGGAATCGCGACCTGCGCGGGCAACATCCCGGCGCCAGGTCGGTCGGCCGGATTGAGACCCAAAAGATGCGTTGTGCGAAGCAGCATTATGGCATTGCGTCGAAGATGGTCGGCTTCGTGGCGAACCGGGTGCCATAATTCGCGCCGTTTCCCTGCACGGTGCCCCCGGGGTACCCCGCCCCGTTGGCGACCGACCAAGAACTCTCCGACTTCCTCAAGAGCGTCGAGAAGCGCGCCTTCAAACGCGCGGTCTATGCGGTGCGTGACGACGACGCAGCCCTCGACATCGTCCAGGATTCGATGATCCGCCTCGCGGAGAAGTACGCCGACCGTCCAGCCGCCGAGCTGCCGCTGGTCTTCCAGCGCATCCTGTCCAACGCCACGATGGACTGGTTCAGGCGGCAGAAGGTGCGTAACGCGGTCGTCCAGAACCTGTCGGACTTCGAAGGCAACGACGACGACGGCGATTTCGACCTTCTGGAGTCGCTGACGTCCATGGACGGCGCTCTCGGCGCCGAGAGCGCGGCGGACAGCGTGTCCCGGGCACAGATCCTGCTCTTGATCGAATCGGCGGTGGGAGACCTCCCCGCCCGTCAACGGGAGGCCTTCCTGCTGCGTTACTGGGAGGAATTCGACGTTGCCGAGACCGCTGCAGCGATGGGTTGCTCGGAGGGCAGCGTGAAGACGCATTGTTCCCGGGCCGTCCACGCGCTCGCCAAGGCGCTACGTGCGAAGGGGTTGGAGTCGTGAACGAATATCGCACCGCATCATCGCTGAGAGATCCCGCCCTGCTCGAGGCGCGCCTGTCCGCACGCCTGTGTGCGGCACTTTCCGAGCGCACCGCTTCCCTGCCGGCCGGGGTTGATGAACGACTGCGCTTCTCCCGCGAGCAGGCGCTGGAACGCGCACGCGCCGCCAGAAGCACCCAGACCGTCGGTATCACTAGCGGCGGGGTCGGCATTCTCGGGCGTCTCGATGCCTGGTGGCCGCGGCTCGGAGCCCTGCTCCCGATCATGGTGCTGGCCGTGGGCAGCCTCCTGCTGGTGGACCTGCAGGAGCGCGAAGACGTGGCCGTGGCTGTGCAGATCGATTCCGCCCTGCTGGCCGACGATCTCCCGCCCGAGGCCTACGCCGACCCGGGTTTCGTCGCCTTCCTGAAGCTGCGCCAGCCATGAGGCGTTGGGCGCTCGCCTTGCTGCTGTCGCTGTCTGGCCTGACCTGCATGGCTGGTGCCCACGCATCCGGCGGCTGGCAGGAACTGACGCCCCAGCAACGCAGCGCGCTCGCACCCCTGAAGTCACAGTGGGCCGGCATCGACGCCGAACGCCGCGGCAAATGGCTGGAACTGGCCGCGCGCTTCCCCAGCCTGTCGCCATCGGAACGCGAACGCATGCAGACCCGCATGGCCGAATGGGCCAGCAAGAGCCCGGCGGACCGGGGTACCGCCCGACTGCAGTTCCAGGAGGCCCAGCAGTGGACTCCTGAAGAACGCCAGGAGCGCTGGGAGGCCTACCAGAGCCTGGACCCGCAGGCGCGCCAGGTGCTGGCGAATCGCTGGAAGCTGGAAGCTGCGGCCCAGGCGCGTCGGCAGCCCGCCAACCCGGCCACCGACAAGCGCAACATCGTCGAGACCAGCGCACCGGCCGTCGTGCCCCGCAAGCCCGCAACACCCACGTCGGAACGTGCCCGAAGCGGCGCCACGACACAACCGATGCTCAGTTCGCGCAGTGCGCCGGCGCATCACCAGCCCGGCCTGCCCAAGATCGCGGCGACATCCACCTTCGTCGATCCGGCCACGCTGCTGCCCAAGCGCGGGCCTCAGGGCGCTGCAGTCGCTGGACGGCCGGCGTCGGCCCCTGCCATCGACTGATCGGAGCGCCGCGCAGTTGAACCCCGAAGTGCCGGGCTTTGCCCGCCGGCTTGCCTGCCTCGTCTACGAGGGGCTGCTCCTGTTCGGCGTGATCGCGTTCGCGGGCTACGTCTACTCCACGCTGACACAGCAGCGCCATGCGTTGCACGGCACGCTGGGGCTGCAGATCTTCCTGTTCGTCGTCATCGGCATCTATTTCACGTGGTTCTGGTCGCGGGGCCACCAGACCCTCGCGATGAAGACCTGGCACCTGCGGTTGGTCACGCGCGACGGTCAGCCCCTGAGCCAGCCGCGTGCGCTCGCACGGTATACGGCGAGCTGGCTGTGGTTCCTTCCCGCACTGGCCTGGCTGGGCCTGGGTGGCGTGCGCAGCGGGGCTGCGATCGCCACTGCGCTGCTGGCCGGAATGGCGGCGTATGTCCTGCTGGCGCGCCTGGCACCGTCGCGGCAGTATCTGCACGATCTGATCTGCGGCACCCGGCTGGAACTCTGGCGTGCGCCCAAGCGCGGGCAGAATCCCGCCCCATGAACATCTGCGTGTATTGCGGCTCGAGGCCGGGGGTGCATCCGGCCTACGCCGACGCGGCGCGTGAACTCGGCAGCCTGATCGGCGCGCAGGGGCACGGCCTGGTGTACGGCGGCGGCAACGTCGGCCTGATGGGCATCGTCGCCGACGCCGTACTGGCTGCGGGCGGCCCCGTGGTGGGCGTGATCCCGCAGGCGCTCGTCCAGCGGGAGGTGGGCCATCAGGGGCTCAGCCAGCAGTTCGTGGTGCCCGACATGCACGTGCGAAAGCGGATGATGGCCGAGCGCGCCGACGCGTTCATCGCCATGCCCGGAGGCATCGGCACGCTGGAAGAGCTGTACGAGGTCTGGACGTGGCGCCAGTTGGGGTATCACGACAAGCCGGTGGGCCTGCTGAACGTGCAGGGCTTCTACGACACCCTGCTGCGGTTCATGGATCACACCGTCTCGGAGGGCTTCCTGGACGATGCCCAGCGCCGAATGCCGGTGGTGGACGCCGACCCGGCAAGCCTGCTCGCGAGAGTGCTCGACGAGGCAGCCAGGGCCACCGACCCGGACGACTACAGCCGCATCTGAGCGGCTGCGCAGCCTTCAGATGGCTGCTTCGTCGGTCTCGCCGGTGCGGATGCGGATCACCTGCTCGACCGAGGTGACGAAGATCTTGCCGTCGCCGATCTTGCCCGTCTTGGCGGCGCGCACGATGGAATCGATGCAGCGCTCGACCTCGCCGTCCTTCACGACCACCTCGACCTTCACCTTCGGCAGGAAATCGACCACGTATTCGGCGCCGCGGTAGAGCTCGGTATGACCCTTCTGCCGGCCGAAACCCTTGACCTCGGTGACGGTCAGGCCGGACACGCCGATATCGCCCAGCGCCTCCCGGACTTCCTCGAGCTTGAAGGGTTTGATGATGGCTGTAATCTGCTTCACGCCGGGCTCCTGGATACGTCGGGTTGCACCGATTTAAGCACGGAATTTGGAGGTGATGGGGTAGCGCCAATCTCGCCCGAATGCGCGGTGGGTGATGCGGATCCCGACCGGCGACTGCCGCCGTTTGTACTCGTTGATCTTGATCAGGCGCGTGACCCGCTCCACCACCTCGCGGGGGAAGCCGGCCGCAACGATCTCCTCGACGCCCTGGTCTTCCTCCATGTAGAGCGCCAGGATAGCGTCCAGCATGTCGTAGGGCGGCAGGCTGTCCTGGTCGGTCTGGTCGGGGCGGAGTTCGGCCGACGGCGGCCGGGTGATGATCCGCCGCGGGATCACCTCCGCGCCCTGGGCGTTTCGCCACTCGGACAGCCGGTACACGAGCGTCTTGGCCACGTCCTTGATCACCGCGAAGCCGCCCGCCATATCGCCATACAGCGTGCAGTAGCCGGTGGCCATCTCGCTCTTGTTGCCGGTGGTCAGCACGATGTCGCCTGTCTTGTTGGACAGCGCCATCAGGAGGGTGCCGCGGATGCGCGCCTGCAGGTTCTCCTCGGTGGTGTCTTCCGGCAGACCGGCGAACTGCCCCGCGAGGCTGGCGCGGAAGGCGTCGAACATCGGCTCGATGGCGATCTCGTCGTAGCGCACGCCCAGGCGGGCCGCCATGTCGCGGGCGTCGATCCAGGAGATGTCCGCGGTGTAGGGCGAGGGCATCATCACGGCGCGCACCTTGTCGGCGCCCAGCGCGTCGACCGCGACGGCCAGCACCAGGGCCGAGTCGATGCCCCCGGACAGGCCGATGATGGCACCGGGAAAGCCGTTCTTGCCGAGATAGTCGCGCACGCCTGTGACCAGCGCCGCCCAGGCCTGCGCCTCGAGCGAGGGAACGGGCGCGACATCACCGCTGACCGTGCCGTCGCGGGCAACGTCGCACACCAGCAGATGCTCCTCGAAGCTCGGCGCGCGCGCGGCCACCCGCCCCGACGCGTCGACCGCGAAGGACGCACCGTCGAACACCACTTCGTCCTGCCCGCCGACCAGATGGCTGTAGAGCAAGGGCAGGCCCACCGCGCGCGCACGGTCGGCCATGCGGGCTTCGCGTTCGCCGGCCTTGTCGAGATGGAACGGCGAGGCGTTCAGCACGCACAGCACCTGTGCTCCCGCGTCACGCGCCGCCTTGGCCGGCTCGTCGAACCAGGCGTCCTCGCAGATCAGCAGGCCGATCTTCAGGCCGTCGACCTCGAACACCACCGCGCCCTTGCCCGCGTCGCGGCCGGAAGCGAAGTAGCGACGCTCGTCGAACACCTGGTAGTTGGGCAGTTCGCGCTTGCAGTAGGTGTCCAGTATTTGTCCACCCGACAGGACGGAGGCCGCATTGAAGCGCTGCTGCACGGCATGCGACTTCGACCTAATATCGCCGCTCGCGCCCCACGGGTGCGGGTGCCCCACAACGACATGCAGTCCGTCGCAATCCGCCAGTTCAACCGCAAGCCCCTGCAGGGTGTCGTGGCAGGCCGTCATGAAGGCCGGCCGCAGCAGCAGGTCTTCCGGGGGGTAGCCGCACAGCATCAGTTCGGGCGCCACCACCACACGCACGCCCTGGGCGTACGCCTTCCGCGCGGCCTCGGCCACGCGGCGGGCGTTGCCCGCCAGATCGCCGACCGTGGCATTGAGCTGCGCGAGCGCTACTTTCACAACAGATTGCATTGATTCGCCGGGGGTTCCGATCACTGCCTCAGAGTATGTCATCCAGGTCCACGAGGACCCGTCGGCCATCGCCGAAGCCCGTTGGAATTCGTTGCTGGCGCTCCAGGCCACGCCCACGCCGTTCATGCGGCACGAGTACCTGGCAGCGCTGCACGAGTCCGGCAGCGCCGTGCCCGGGACGGGCTGGAGACCCCGCTTCGTCACCGTCGAGCGAGACGGGCGGATGGCGGGCGCCTGCGCGCTGTACCTGAAGGACCACTCCTACGGCGAGTACGTCTTCGACTGGGCCTGGGCGGACGCCTACCGCCGCCACGGCCTGGCCTACTACCCGAAGCTGCTGGCGGCGGTGCCGTTCACACCGGTGCCGGGCACACGGCTGCTGGCCGAGGACGAAACCGCGCGTGACGCGCTCGCCCGGGCTCTGATCGAACTGGCCAGCGATAGCGGCGTCTCGTCGCTGCATCTGCTATTCCCGGACGAGGGCGACCGCGCGGCCCTGGAGCGCGCCGGCTGGCTGCTGCGCGAAGGCGTCCAGTTCCACTGGGCCCAGGACGCTTCGGCGCCCTGCCCCGACTTCGCGACGCTGCTCTCCCGAATGCAGCGCGAGAAGCGCAAGAAGATCCAGCAGGAGCGGCGGCGCGTCAGCGATGCGGGTGTGCATTTCGAGGTGCATGCCGGCGCGGCCATCGACGAGAGCCTCTGGGACTTCTTCCACCACTGCTACACGCTCACCTACGAGGCGCACCACTCCACGCCCTACCTGACGCGCGACTTCTTCAGGCGCGTGGCGCGCACGATGCCCGAACACTGGGTGCTCTTCGTGGCGCACCGCGGTGGCCAGCGCATCGGCGCGTCCCTGGTGGCGGTGGACGGCGAGCGCAAGGTGGCGTGGGGCCGCTACTGGGGCGCCACGGAGTATGTGCCGTGCCTGCACTTCGAGGCCTGCTACTACCAGCCGCTGGCGTGGTGCCTGACGAACGGCTACCAGCGCTTCGAGGGCGGGGCACAGGGCGAGCACAAGATGGCCCGCGGGCTGATGCCGGTGCGGACATCGTCGGCGCACTGGCTCAGCCACCCGAGATTCTCGGCGGCGGTGGCCGACTTCCTGGCGAGCGAAAGCGCCGGGATCGGCCGCTACGTCGATGAACTTCGCGACCGCTCGCCGTTCAAGGACGAGCCGGCGGCCTGAAGGCCGCCGGGCCCGGGCCCGGTACGGGGCTCAGGCCTTCTGCTTGTCGGCCCAGTTGGCCATGCCGATGCGCACTTCCTCGCGCGCGCTGTCGGCGCCTTCCCAGCCGATCACCTTCACCCACTTGCCGGGTTCCAGATCCTTGTAGTGCTCGAAGAAGTGCTGGATGGTCTTCAGGCGCAACGGATTCAGGTTCTCCGGTTGCTGCCACTGGCTGTAGATCGACAGCACCTTGTCGATGGGCACCGCCAGCAGCTTGTTGTCGCCACCGGCCTCGTCATCCATCTTCAGAACGCCGATCGGGCGGCAGGTGACCACCACGCCGGGGATCAGGGGCACCGGGGTGATGACGAGCACGTCCACCGGGTCGCCGTCGTCGGCGAGTGTCTGCGGGATGTAGCCGTAGTTGCAGGGATAGTGCATGGACGTGGCCATGAAGCGGTCCACGAACAGCGCACCCGACTCCTCGTCGACTTCGTACTTGATCGGGTCGGCGTTCATCGGGATCTCGATGATCACGTTGAACTCGTCGGGAGCCTTCGACCCGGGGGTCACGTTGTGCAAACTCATTCTTCGCCTTTTGAAGCCCTGGAAACTCCTTGGGGATTCTACTGACCGCGCTGTCGCAGCCCTGACGAAGCTCCGCAGGAAAACCCCCTGCCTTGGCAGGGAATGCGTCCCGTAGGATGCGCCGCGTACCCCTCGGGAGGGGGCAACGGTTTCGAACAGTTCATCGAACGACAAAGGAGAGGTTGACATGTCCACCCAGATGGCGCTTTACATAGCGCTCGCCTGCGGGGTTGCGGCCGTGGTCTACGGCTTCATCCAACGCGGTTGGATCCTTCGCCAGGACGCCGGCAACGCCCGGATGCAGGAGATCGCCGGAGCCGTGCAGCAAGGCGCTGCGGCCTATCTCGCGCGGCAGTACAAAACCATCGCCATCGTGGGCGTGGTGCTCGCGGTCCTGATCGGCGTCTTTCTCGGCGGCACGACGGCGGGCGGCTTCGTGCTCGGCGCGGTGCTGTCCGGCGCCTGCGGCTTCATCGGCATGAACGTGTCGGTTCGCGCCAACGTGCGCACCGCGCAGGCGGCGACCAAGGGCATCGGCCCGGCGCTGGACGTCGCATTCAAGGGCGGCGCCATCACCGGCATGCTGGTGGTGGGCCTGGGCCTGCTGGGCGTGGGCGGCTTCTTCATGGCGATCGGCGGCATGGCGTCACCCGACCCCGCCACGCTCAAGCCCCTGCTGGGCCTGGCGTTCGGCTCCAGCCTGATCTCGATCTTCGCGCGTCTGGGCGGCGGCATCTTCACCAAGGGCGCCGACGTCGGCGCCGACCTGGTGGGCAAGGTCGAAGCCGGCATTCCGGAAGACGACCCGCGCAACCCGGCCGTGATCGCCGACAACGTCGGCGACAACGTCGGCGACTGCGCCGGCATGGCCGCCGACCTGTTCGAGACCTATGCGGTCACGCTCATCGCCACCATGGCGCTGGGCGCGCTGATGGTGGTTTCGGCACCCGGCCTGGCGGTGGTGTACCCGCTGGTGCTCGGCGGCGTGTCGATCATCGCGTCCATCATCGGCTGCTCCTTCGTCAAGGCCAGCCCCGGCATGAAGAACGTGATGCCGGCGCTCTACAAGGGCCTGGCGATCGCGGGCGTGCTGTCGCTGATCGCGTTCTACTTCGTCACGATGGCGCTGTTCAAGGAGCCGCTGAAGCTGTCGGACGGCAGCACCGCCACCGCGATGAGCCTGTTCGGCGCCTGCGTCGTCGGCCTCGTGCTGACGGCAGCGATGGTCTGGATCACCGAGTACTACACGGGCACGCAGTACAAGCCCGTGCAGCACATCGCGCAGGCATCCACCACCGGCCACGGCACGAACATCATCGCCGGCCTCGGCGTGTCGATGCGCTCCACCGCCTGGCCGGTGCTGTTCGTCTGCATCGCCATCCTCGTGTCCTACCAGTTGGCGGGCCTGTTCGGCATCGCGGTCGCGGCGACGTCCATGCTCAGCATGGCCGGCATCGTGGTGGCGCTGGACGCCTACGGTCCGATCACGGACAACGCGGGCGGCATTGCCGAGATGGCAGAGCTGCCCAAGAGCGTTCGCGACATCACCGATCCGCTGGACGCGGTGGGCAACACCACCAAGGCCGTCACCAAGGGCTACGCCATCGGCTCGGCCGGTCTCGCGGCCCTGGTGCTGTTCGCCGACTACACGCACTCGCTGTCGGCGCGCGGTTTCGACATCACCTTCGACCTGAGCGATCCGAAGGTCATCGTGGGCCTGTTCATCGGCGGCCTGATCCCCTACCTGTTCGGGGCGATGGCGATGGAGGCCGTCGGCCGGGCTGCCGGCTCGGTGGTCGTTGAAGTGCGGCGCCAGTTCCAGGACGGCGCCATCATGGCCGGCAAGCGCAAGCCCGACTACAGCGCGGCAGTCGACATGCTGACCACGGCGGCCATCAAGGAAATGATCGTGCCGTCGCTGCTGCCGGTGGTCGTGCCGGTGCTCGTGGGCATGCTGCTCGGGCCCGCCGCACTCGGCGGCCTGCTGATGGGCACCATCGTGACCGGACTCTTCGTGGCCATTTCCATGTGCACCGGCGGCGGCGCCTGGGACAACGCCAAGAAGTACATCGAGGACGGCCACCACGGCGGCAAGGGCAGCGAGGCGCACAAGGCTGCCGTCACCGGCGACACCGTGGGCGACCCCTACAAGGACACCGCCGGCCCGGCCGTGAACCCGCTGATCAAGATCATCAACATCGTGGCGCTGCTGCTGGTGCCGCTGCTGCCGATGAGCGGCACCGCCAAGGCGCCTGCGGCTCACGGCGCCACGGCGCCGGCGGCCGTCTCGGCGCCTGCCGCGGCCATGCCGGCCGCACCGGCCCTCGCGCCGGCACCGGCCTCTGCTGCGTCGCAGTGACGGCGAAGCGCTGACCCCCCCAGGAGGCCCGCCCAGTGCGGGCCTTCTGCCTTCTGGGTCGCGCGACAATGGGGCCATGTCCCAGTACTTCGAGCTCCATCCGCAGAACCCGCAGATGCGGCTGCTCAAGCAGGCGGCGCAGATCCTCCATGCCGGCGGCATTGCCGCAGTGCCGACCGATTCGAGCTACGCGCTCGTGTGCCATCTCGACGACAAGGCCGCCGCAGAGAACCTTCGGCGCCTCCGCGAGGTGGACGACAAGCACCACCTGACCCTGCTGTGCCGCGACCTGTCGGAACTGGCCAGCTACGCGCGTGTGGACAACCAGCAGTTCAGGCTGCTGAAGCTGGGCACGCCGGGCCCGTACACCTTCATCCTCGAGGCCACGAAGGAAGTGCCGCGCCGCCTGTCGCACCCGTCGCGCCGCACCATCGGCCTGCGCGTGCCGGACCACCGGGTGACACAGGAACTGCTGGCGGTCTTCGGCGCGCCGCTGCTGGCCACGACGCTGATACCTGCGGGTGAATCCGAGCCGCTGAACGACCCCGAGGAGATCCGCGAGCGGTTCCAGAAGCGGCTGCAAGCCGTGCTGGATGCCGGCGCCTGCCCAGCCCAGCCGACGACGGTGATCGACCTGACCGGTGACGCGCCGGAGGTCCTGCGGGTCGGACGGGGAGACCCTGCGCGGCTCGGGCTCTGACGCGGTCAGTCAGCGCGCCGTCGCTGTCTGCCAGGCAAGCCGCAGCAGGCGTCCGCAACGGGCCGACGTCAGGCCGGCGCCCGGGCCGTCCACATTGCCGGACTGCGGAGCCTCCCGGGCAATGACGCCGTAGAGCGAGCGATCCTTGTCGATCCACGGGTAGAAGCCGAAGGCCCCTGCGCTGCTGAAGCTGCCGTCACCGGCGACCGGGTCGTCCTCGACCCAGTGACCCAGCGAGTAGTGCCAGGTCTGGCCTGCCGGGCCGGGTGAGTAGAGCGCTTCGCCCGGGCAGTTCTCGACGCTGGCACAGGCAGCCGACCGGCCGAGTTGCCCGCCCAGGGCGAGTTCGCCGGACAGCAGCTTGCGAAGGAAGCGCGCGTACATGGCCGACGTGCCCGTGGCACCGCCGCTGGGCAGAGCCTGAATCATGCCGAAGTCGAGGTCGGCGCCGAGGACGCCGTGCATCTCCTGGGCCAGCAGCGGGCCGTTCATCGCACCCAGCCCGATCAGGCTGGCGTGCTTGAGCATGTGCCCGCCGTTGTAGTGGAAATGGCCGAGGGCGGCAGGGTCGTAGGCGGCGTTGTTCTGCCAGGCGAGGCAGTCGTCCACCGTCTGGCCGTCGCGGCACCCGGTGAAACCGACCTGGCCTGAACGCATGGTCAGCATCTCGGTGTCGAAGGGCTCGAGTTGCCCGGCCCGGCGCTGGACCACATAGGCCGCATAGAGCCACTTGGTTGCCGACGCGAGCGTGATCGTGGTGTCGGCGGTGAACCCGCGGCCGCTGCCGGGATACGCAACCGAGCCACCGGCCAACGCGACACTGCGGTCGCCCATCTCCCAGTAGAACGGGCGGATGGCGGCACAGTCGTTGGTATCGCTGTCTGCGGTGGCAGTTGCGGCCTGGATGCGTGCCTGAACGGTCGGGGCCGGCGCGGGCGCGGAAGCCGGCGGTGAGACCGGCGCAGGGGCGTTCGTGGCGGTTTCGCCGACGCCGCCACCGCCGCCGCCACAAGCGGCCAACAGCACCGAGGCGACCGCGGCCAGTATTCCAGGCAAGGCGCGGGGGGTGAAAAGCGTCATCCCCGCGATATCGGCCAGATCGGCCGGAACTTAAGCGGAGATCACGCGGCTCCCGTTGCCTGCCGGATGGGTGGTGAGGTCAGACGGCAGCCGTGACGACGATCTCGATCTTCCACTCCGGCCGCGCCAGCGCCGCCTGCACGGTGGCGCGCGGTGGCGTGTGGCCGGCCACGACCCAGTTCTCCCAGACCACGTTCATGGCGGCAAAGTCGGCCAGGTCGGCAATGAAGATCTGGGCGCGCAGGATCTTGGTCTTGTCGCTGCCGGCACGCGCCAGCAGCGAATCGATGGCGTCGAGCACCTGTCGGGTCTGACCGGAAATGTCGGCCGAGCCATCGCCGGCCACCTGGCCTGCGAGATAGACGACGCCGTTGTGCACGGCCATTTCCGACATGCGGACGCCGACATCGAAGCGCTGGATCATGATTTGTGCCCTTTCTTCTTGCGGGACGCTGCGGCGGGCGGCAAACCCACCTTCTGCCCGAGTTTCGATTCCTTGCCCGCGATCAGCTTGCGGATGTTGCCCTCATGGCGCCACACAAGCAGCAGGCTCATGGGCACGATGCACGCCAGCGCGGGCTCGACGCCCCAGATCAGCAGCTGATAGAAGGGCGCGAAAACCGCCGCGACGATGGACGCCAGCGAGGCATAGCGGAAGAAGACCGCGATCAGGGCCCAGCTGAGCAGGGTGGCCACGCCCAACCCGGGGTTCAGGGCCATCAGGACCCCAGCGGCGGTTGCCACACCCTTGCCGCCCTGGAAGCGGAAGAACACCGGCCAGAGGTGGCCGACGAAGGCCGCCAGGCCGACGAGCGCCACGGTCACCGCCCCCAGACCGAACTTCGGCCCCAGCGCCAGCGCCAGCACCACGGGCACGTAGCCCTTCAATGCGTCCAGGGCCAGGGTCAGAACGGCGGCGGCTCGATTGCCGGAGCGCAGCACGTTGGTGGCGCCGGGATTCTTCGAGCCATAGCTGCGTGGGTCGGCCAGGCCCATCGTCCTGCTGACGATGACGGCGAACGACAGGGAGCCGATCAGGTAGGCGGCCAGGACGGCCACGGCGGAATAGAGTGCGTTCATCGGGGTGCGAGTTTACGCGGCGCCATTGCCGAGGGTTCCTGCACCGGACCTCGAAGACGTTCGCCGCCAGGGCGGAACGGCTGGCTCAACCAGGCGACAAGGCGCACTGCACCGCCTTGGCCCCCAGTGCTTCGACCAGCACCGCCGGCGCGATGCCGACCAGAAAACCACGGCGCCCGCCGTTGATGAGCACGCGCGCCAGGGACAGCACGCCGGACTCCACATAGACGGGCATGGCCTTGCGCAGGCCGAACGGCGACGTGCCGCCGACCATGTAGCCGCTGTGGCGCTGCGCCACCTCGGGCTTGCAGGGCTCCACGGACTTGGCGCCGATCTGGCGCGCCAGGTTCTTCGTGCTCACCTGGCAGTCGCCGTGCATCAGGACGATGAGCGGCTGCCCGCGCTCGTCCTGCATGACCAGGGTCTTGACCACCTCGTGCTCGGGCACGCCGAGCTGGCGTGCCGACTCGGCGGTGCCGCCGTGGTCGACATAGTCGTACGGGTGTTCCGTGAACTCGATGCCCTGACGACGCAGCCACTGCGTTGCCGGGGTCTCGCTGATGTGGACGCTCTTCTTCATGGGCTGCCAGTGTGCCGCAGCTCAGCCGGTATGCTGCGCCCGCCATGTCGAACCGCCTGCGACTCGGGGCCGCCTGCGCGGCGCTGGCCTTTCACCTGCCTCTGTTGCTGCCGCTGCTGCTGCCGCCCAGCGCGCCGCCGCGGCATGCGCCGCGCCTGCAGCCACCGGATGCCGTGCAGGACAGGCCGCTGACCGTGCGGCTCATCCCACTCATGACGGTTGACCCCGAGCCTGCAGACCCGGGCCAGGCCCGATCGCCACGCCTGCGGGTCGACACCCGCACGGCTCCGGCGTTGGCGCGGTCGCCAGAACAGATCAGTCAGCCGATCACGCTGCCACTCACCCAGGGGTTGACGCTGCCAAGTGCGCAGGCGATCAACCCGCCACCGGACCTGCCGGTGGCCCCTCAGGCGGCAGCGTCAGCCCGCACACCGCGAACGCTGGATCTCAAGCTGCCGCCGCGGACACTGCGCGGCGAGGCCGCCGCGCCATTGCCGCCGTCAGCGCGCCCCCGTTCCGTGGAGGCGACGCTGGAGCGCGCGCTGGGCAACAGCCCATTGATCGAGGAAAACCTGGGCAACGGCCGCCTGCGGCTGCGCCGGGGAAGGGACTGCGTCGAGTTGCGCGACTCGCGCATGGCGCAGGTAGACCCGTTCAACCAGAGCGTCAGCCCGATCCCGAAGCAGGCGGAAGACTGTTCGCGCTGAGCGCACGCGCTTCCTCCTGCAGGCGCAGCACCCGGCGCTGCACCTTGCCCGTGGTCGTCATCGGCAGTGCGTCGATGAACTCGATCTCCTTCGGGTACTCGTACGGCGCCAGGCGCGCCCGCACATGCTGTTGCAGCGCATCCACCAGGCCCGCATCGCCCGTGAAGCCGTGCGCCAGGACGACATACGCCTTGACCACCGCACCGCGTTCGGCGTCGGGCTTGGGCACGACGGCGGCGTTGGCCACGGCAGGGTGCTTGACCAGGCAGTTCTCGATCTCGCTCGGCCCGATGCGATAGCCCGCAGCCTTGAACATGTCGTCGCTGCGGCCCTGGTACCAGAGGTAGCCGTCGTCGTCCATCACGGCCATGTCGCCCGTACGGCACCAGCTGTCGGCGGGGTCGCCGGTGTACTTGGCCTGCGTCGCGGCATCGTTCTTCCAGTAGCCCAGGAAAAAGACCGGGTCAGGATGCCCATGGATGTCACGCCGATGCACGGCCACGTCGCCCACCGTGCCGCGCGGGCACTCACGGCCCTCGTCGTCGATGACGGCGACGCGGTGGCCCGGGTAGGGCCGCCCCATGCTGCCAGGGCGCGCCGGCCACTGCGCAGCGCAGTTGCCGACGATGTAGTTGATCTCGGTCTGGCCGAACATCTCGTTGAGCGTGACGCCCAGGCGGTCACGCGTGTAGGCGAACACGGCATCCCCGACGGCCTCGCCGGCGCTCATGATCGCGCGCAGCGCCAGGCGATAACGGCGGCGCGGCTGCGGCACCGCCTTCATCATGGCCTTCAGCGCCGTGGGAAACAGGAAGCTGTGCGTGACCCGGTGGCGCTGCATCAGCGCGAAAGCGGCCTCGGGCGTGAAGCGGCCCTGATACGCCACGATCTCGCGCCCGAAGTAGAGCGTGGGCAGCAAGGCGTCCATCAGCCCGCCCGTCCAGGCCCAGTCGGCCGGGCTCCAGAAGACGGCATCGTCCTGCGGGTACCAGTTCTGGCTGCAGACAAAGCCCGTGAGATTGCCGATGAGGGCACGGTGCGGAATCAGGGCGCCCTTGGGCGGGCCCGTGGTGCCGCTGGTGTAGATCAGCACCGCGGCATCATCGGCGCGGGTCGCCGCCGCACGTCGGCGTGGGCGCGCGGCCTGCAGCCCGGCGGCGTAATCCAGATCACCCTGCCCGGCTGCGCCGCCGACGGCCAGCACGGTTTCGAGGCCAGGGCATTCGCCCCGTGCGGCGAGCACGGCTGCAATGGCACTCTCGTCGACGATGGCCAGCCTTGCCTCGCTGTGGTTGAAGCGATAGGCCAGCGCCTCGGGCCCGAACAGCATCGACAGGGGCATCGCCACCGCGCCGAGGCGATACACGGCCATGTGCGCCACGGCCGTCTCCACCCGCTGCGGCATCACGATGGCGACGCGGTCGCCTCGAGCCACGCCGCGCGCCGCCAGCACGGCGGCAAGGCGTTCCGCGTCGTGCTGAAGCTGAGAATAGGTCACCGTGCCCTGGCGACCGTCCTCGTGGTCCCAGCGGATGGCCACGGCATCAGGCGTCTCGCGCGCCCAGCGGGCACAGCAGGCCTCGGCGATGTTGAACCGCGCCGGCACCCGCCAGCGGAAGCCGCCGTGGAGGTCGCCGTAGCGGTCTGGCTTCATGGCTGGGCCAGCCGCTTCAGCGCGTCGCCGGTGACGCGGCAGATGCGCCAGTCGGGCATCACGTCGGCGCCCATGCCTTGATAAAAGCGGATGGCGTTGGCGTTCCAGTCCAGCACGCTCCACTCGAAGCGGCCGCAGCCGCGCTCGACGGCCAGCGAACCCAGGTGCCGCAGCAGACGGCGTCCGAGGCCCTGGCCACGGTAGGCGGGCTGCACGTAGAGATCCTCCAGGTACAGCCCCGGCCGGCCGAGGAACGTGGAGAAGTTGGTGAAGAACAACGCGAACCCGACGATCGCACCCGCGTGCTCGACGACCACGGCCTCGGCAGCCGGCCTCGGGCCGAAGAGCTGATGCGCCAGCGAATCGGCCGTCACGACGACGAGGTGCGTGAGTTGCTCGAATTCGGCGAGTTCCCGGATCAGGCCCACCAGGGCCGGTGCGTCGTCGGCCGTCGCCGCGCGCAGGAAAGGGCTGTTGTCGTCATTCATTCCCGGATTGTGCTGCGGGACGCTCAAGTCGGTTCACCGCGAGCCGAAACACCGAGTCATGCGAACCGCCTCCGATCACCCCGCCGCGAAGAACCACACGCCCCTGGCCTTGGTCAAGGATCGGGTGGTCGCTGGCCAGCCCCTGCCCTTCAACGTCTACCGCCCCGACGCCACGCTGCTGCTCGCACGGGGCCAGGTGGTGCAGACCCCGCAGCAGCTCGATGCGCTGTTCGAACGGGGCAGCCTCGTGGATCTCTCGGAACTGCGTGGCGCCGCGCCCGATGTCGCCAACGCGCCGCGGGCGCAGTTGCCTGCCCTGTGGCGCGAGTGCATGACGCGCGTGGGTGCGGTGCTGCAGCGCCCCCAGGCCGACACCTTCACCGGCGCGCTGGACGAGGCGACACAACCCATCGAGGCATTGATCCGGCGCGACCCGGACCTGGCCATCTTCCAGGTGCTGAGGCAGGAAGGGAACCAGCACGTGCAGTACGGGCTGCGGCACTCGGTGCACGCCGCCATCGTCGCGCGCCTCGTGGCGCAGCGGCTCGGCTGGCACGAGGCCGAAATGCAGCGTGCCTTCAAGGCCGCGCTGACCATGAACATCGCGATGCTCGAACTGCAGGGTCACATGGCCGAGCAGTCCGCGCCGCCGACCCCCGATCAGAGGCAGCAGATCTTCGACCACCCGCGCCGCGGCCGGGAACTGCTCGAACTGGCTGGCATTGCCGATGCCGACTGGCTGCAGGCCGTCGAACAGCATCACGAGGAACGGGACGGCTCCGGTTACCCGACAGGCATGCGTGCACCCACCGAACTGGCCACGCTTCTGCACCGCGCCGATGTGTACACCGCCAAGCTCACGCCGCGGGCCCATCGCGAAGCCGAGGCCGCGGACCGCGCCGGCCGCGAGATCTTCATGCAGGATCCCGGGCATCCGGTCTGCTCCGCGCTGGTCAAGGAGTTTGGTGTCTACCCGCCAGGCTGCTTCGTGACGCTGGCGTCGGGCGAGACCGGCGTCGTGATCAAGCGCGGCTCCACGGTGATGTCGCCCATCGTCGCGGCCATGACCAATGCCTACGGAGCACCGTTGCCGGAACCCGTCAGGCGCGACACGATGATGCCGCTGTACGCCATCGTCAAGGTGATGCAGCCGCGCCAGATGCGCGCCAGGCTGGCGCCCGAGAAGCTGGCCGTCCTGGCCACCTGAGCCCGCCGGGCCACCGGGCCGGCCACAGATCAAAGACCGGAGCGCGCAGCATGGAGGGTCGTCCAGTGGAGGCTCGACTGTCGCAGCGCGGACATCGCATCTCGACGCGCCCGTCTACAGTGACGGCATGACTCAGCCCTACGACCCCCTTCGGCCATCGGTTTCCCGCTGGCTGCCCATCCGCGGCCTGCGCTATCACGCGCAGGAGTGGGGCGATGCCTCCCTCGTCAGCCGCGACCGGCCGACCCTGGTGCTGCTGCACGGCTGGATGGACGTCGGCGCGTCCTTCCAGTTCGTCGTCGACGCACTGGCCGCGGCTGGCGACGCGCCGCGCCATATCGTCGCGCCGGACTGGCGCGGCTTCGGCCAGACCGATGCCTCGGGCGCCGACTGCTACTGGTTTCCCGACTACCTCGGTGACCTCGATGCGCTGCTCGACGCCATCTCGCCGGACCGCCCCGTCGACCTGCTCGGGCACAGCATGGGCGGGAACGTCGTGATGAGCTACGCCGGCGTGCGGCCGAAGCGGATCCGGCGCCTGATCAACCTCGAGGGCTTCGGCCTGCCGGCGTCGAACCCGGACGACGCACCGGCACGGCTGGGGCGCTGGCTGGACGAACTGCGCACCCAGTCGACCCTGCGCGACTACGGGAGCGTGGAGGAAGTCGCCGCCCGGCTCGTGGCCAACAACCCCCGACTGGCGACCGACAAGGCCGCCTGGCTGGCACCGCACTGGTCACGCCAGGCAGCGGACGGACGCTGGCGCATCCTGGGCGACGCCGCGCACAAGCGCACCAACCCCGTGCCCTACCGGGTCGACGAGGTCCTGGCGGCCTGGCGCGCCATCGCTGCGCCACTGCTCTGGGCCGAGGGCAGCGCGACCCGCCTGGACGGCTGGTGGTCGGGCAAGTACAGCATGCCGGAGTTCAAGCAGCGCCTGGCGGTGGTCGCCGGCCACCGCGAGGTGGTGATCGAGGATGCCGGCCACATGCTCCACCACGACCAGCCGCAGGCGCTGGCGCTCGCGCTCGCGGACTTCCTGGGGACACCGTAGACCGAAGGGCGCGGCGTCCGGGTGCCACGGGTGCCACGGGTGCCACGGATGGCACGAATGGCACGAATGGCACGGATGCCAGGGGTGGACAGCGTCGGCAGGCGCCGATGAGGTGGCCGCGTGCCAAAATCGAAGGCTGATCGCCCACGAGATCCCCATGGACAACGAACACATCAACCTGATCGGCACCCGCCTTGCCGACCTCTCAGCGCGCACCGACGCGCTAAGGGGGTATCTTTGACTACGACCGCAAGGCGCTGCGCCTGAACGAAGTCAATGCCGCGATGGAGAACCCCGCGGTCTGGAACGAACCCAAGCGAGCCCAGGAACTGGGCCGCGAGAAGAAGTCGCTGGAGACGGTGGTCGACACCATCGGGCACCTGACGACCAACCTCTCGGACAACCTCGAGCTCTACGAACTGTCCAAGGAAGAAGGCGACATCGACGGCCTGCAGGCCATCGAGGCCGAGACCGACGCGCTCGCCGCCACCGTGGAGCGGCTCGAGTTCCGGCGCATGTTCAACAACCCGGCCGACCCGGGCAACTGCTTCATCGACATCCAGGCCGGCGCCGGAGGCACCGAAGCCTGCGACTGGGCGTCGATGCTGCTGCGCCAGTACCTGCGCTACTGCGAGCGCAAGGGTTTCAAGGCCGAGGTGCTGGAGGAAAGCGAAGGCGATACCGCCGGCATCCGCAGCGCCACGATCAAGGTCGAGGGCGACTACGCCTTCGGCCATCTGCGCACCGAGACCGGCGTGCACCGGCTGGTGCGCAAGAGCCCGTTCGACAGCTCCGGCGGCCGCCACACCAGCTTTGCCTCGCTGTTCGTCTACCCCGAGGTCGACGACTCGATCGAGATCGACATCAACCCGGCCGATGTGCGCGTGGACACCTTCCGGGCCAGCGGCGCGGGCGGCCAGCACATCAACAAGACCGATTCCGCCGTGCGGCTGACCCACCTGCCCACCAACATCGTGGTGCAGTGCCAGAGCAGCCGAAGCCAGCACAGCAACCGCGACGAAGCCTGGAAGGTCCTGCGTTCGCGCCTGTACGAGCACGAGATGCGCAAGCAGCAGGAGCAGCAGCAGAAGCTCGAGGACAGCAAGACGGACGTCGGCTGGGGTCATCAGATCCGCAGCTACGTCCTGGACCAGAGCCGGATCAAGGATCTGCGTACCAACGTCGAGGTTTCCGCCACCCAGAAGGTGCTGGACGGCGACCTCGACCCCTTCATATCGGCCAGCCTCAAACAGGGGCTCTGAAAGCCGGAACCGGAGATCTGCCCACCATGCGTGAAGGCACTGCCCCCCTGGTGAGGCGCGAGGACTACACCGCGCCCGCCTACTGGATCCGACGCGTCGAACTCACGTTCGACCTCGACCCGGTGAAGACCATCGTCACCAGCCGCCTGCACTTCGAGCGCAATGCACAGGCCGAAGGCGGCCCGCTCGTGCTGCACGGCGAAGGCCTCACGCTGCTGCGCGTGCAGGCCGATGGCCAGAGCGTGTCCTTCCGCCACGAGGGCGGCACGCTGGTCATCGACCAGCCCCCGACGGCCGACGCCTTCGTGCTGGACATCCGCAACACGTGCTCGCCCGAGAAGAACACCGAGCTCAGCGGCCTGTACCTCAGCGGCAGCGGGTTCTTCACGCAATGCGAGGCCGAAGGCTTCCGCCGCATCACCTGGTTCCTGGACCGGCCTGACGTCATGGCGGTCTACACCGTCACGCTGCGCGCCGACAAGGCGAAGTACCCCGTGCTGCTGTCCAACGGCAACCTGCTGGAGGAAGGCCACCTGGACAACGGCCGCCATTTCGCCAAGTGGCACGACCCCTTCCCCAAGCCGAGCTACCTGTTCGCGCTGGTGGCCGCCAACCTGGTGGCGCGCGAGCAGCGCATCCGCACCCGCGCCGGCACCGAGCACCTGCTGCAGGTCTTCGTGAAGCGTGGCGATCTCGAGAAGACCGAGCACGCCATGGCATCGCTCATGGCCTCCGTCGCCTGGGACGAAGCCCGGTTCGGCCTGCCGCTGGACCTTGAACGCTTCATGGTCGTGGCGGTCGAGGACTTCAACATGGGGGCCATGGAGAACAAGGGCCTCAACATCTTCAACACCAAGTACGTTCTGGCCAACGCCGCCAGCGCGACCGACGACGATTTCGCCGGCATCGAGAGCGTGATCGGCCACGAGTACTTCCACAACTGGACCGGTAACCGCATCACCTGCCGCGACTGGTTCCAGCTGTCGCTCAAGGAAGGCCTCACGGTCTTCCGCGACCAGGAATTCTCGATGGACATGGCGGGCGACCCGAGCGCCCGCGCCGTGCTGCGCATCGCGGCCGTGGCCGACCTGCGCCGTGCGCAGTTCACCGAGGACGCCGGCGCGATGGCGCACCCGGTGCGCCCCGACAGCTATGTCGAGATCAACAACTTCTACACCGCGACCGTCTACGAGAAGGGTGCGGAAGTCGTGCGCATGATGCACACGCTGGTCGGGCGCGAGGGGTTCGCGCACGGCATGAAGCTGTACTTCGAACGCCACGACGGCCAGGCCGTGACCTGCGACGACTTCGCACAGGCCGTGGCGGACGCCAACCCGGGCAGCCCGCTGTCCGAGCACCTGGAGATCTTCAAGCGCTGGTATTCGCAAGCCGGAACGCCCCACCTGAAGGCCCGCGGCCAGTGGGACGCCGAGGCGCAGCGCTACTCGCTGACGCTCACCCAGCACAACGCCGCCCTGCCCGGCCAGCCGGCCAAGCAGCCGCAGCTGATTCCCGTGCGGGCGGGTCTGCTGGCCGCCGACGGCCGCCAGATGGCCGAGCGGCTGCTGGTGCTGACCCAGGCCGAGGAGACGTTCGTCTTCAACGACATCGACAGCCCGCCCGTGCCTTCGCTGCTGCGCGAGTTCTCGGCGCCGGTGGTGCTGGACGACGGCCTCGATGACGACGCCTTGCTGACACTGCTTCGCCATGACGGCGATTCGTTCAACCGCTGGGAAGCCGCCCAGCGCCTGGCGTTGCGTCGCCTGATCGGCGCCCTGCCGGGCGACGGCGCCCTGGCGCTCGACGATGCCTTCGTCGAGGCGATGCGCGAGGTGGTGCGCCACCCGAAGCTGGACCCCGCCTTCAAGTCGCTCGTGCTGACGCTGCCGAACGAGGCCTACGTGGCGGAGATGGTCAGCCCGGTCGACCCGCTGCGCATCCATGCCGTGCGCGAGTCGATGTGCGATCAGCTCGCCGAACGCCTGCACGCCGACTGGGCCTGGGCCTTCGACAGCCATCAGGTCCGTGAAGGCTACAGCCCGAGCCCGGCGCAGGCCGGGCGGCGCGCACTGGCCAACCTGGCGCTCTCGATGCTGGTCCGGCAGTCCACGCACAGCGGCGATGCCGTGTGGCCCGGGCGCGCCTACCAGCGCGTCAAGGACGCCACCAACATGACGGACCGCCACGCCGCGCTGTGGGCCCTGGTGGGTGCGCGCTCGAACCTGGCGGCGCCGGCCCTGGCGCGCTTTCACGCGGCTTTCCGCGACGATGCGCTCGTCATCGACAAGTGGTTCGCCATCCAGGCGCAGGCGCCCGAGCCCGTCGGGTCGGGTGCCGGGCAGGTGCTGGCCAACGCCCGCGCGCTGCTCAAGCACCCGGACTTCTCGCTGAAGAACCCCAACCGGGCGCGCAGCCTGGTGACGACGCTGTGCATGCTCAACCCGGCCGCGTTCCACCGGCCCGATGCTTCGGGCTACGTGTTCTGGGCCGAGCAGTTGCTGGCCCTGGACGCCATCAACCCGCAGGTGGCCGCGCGCCTGGCACGTGTCATGGACCGCTGGACGGAGCTGGCCGAACCCTGGCGCAGCGCGGCCCGCGAGGCCATCGCCCGCGTGGCAGCCAAGACCGATCTCAGCGACGACGTGCGGGAAATCGTCACCCGCGCGCTGGAAGGAAACTGACATGGCCAGACGCATCAGCCTCACGCAGTACCTCGTCGAGCAGCAGCGCGAACACGGCCACATTCCCGGCCAGCTGCGGCTGCTGATCGAGGTGGTGGCCCGCGCGTGCAAGCGCATCGCGATCGCCGTCAACAAGGGCGCGCTCGGCGATGTGCTCGGCACGGCCGGCAGCGAGAACGTGCAGGGCGAGATCCAGAAGAAGCTCGACATCATCTCCAACGAGGTGCTGATCGAGGCCAACGAGTGGGGCGGCCACCTCGCGGCCATGGCCAGCGAGGAAATGGACTCCATCCACGTGGTGCCCAACCGCTACCCCCAGGGCGAGTACCTGCTGCTCTATGACCCGCTCGACGGCTCGAGCAACATCGACGTCAATGTCTCGATCGGCACCATCTTCAGCGTGCTGCGCAAGGTCGGGCACAACCGCGGCGTGTCGGAAGAAGACTTCCTGCAGCCCGGAAAGCACCAGGCTGCCGCGGGCTACTGCGTCTACGGCCCGCAGAGCATGCTCGTGCTGACCGTGGGCGACGGCGTGGCCATCTTCACGCTCGACCGCGAGACCGGCTCCTGGCTGCTGACCGAGGACAACGTCCAGATCCCCGCGGACACCAAGGAATTCGCGATCAACATGTCGAACATGCGCCACTGGGCCCCGCCCGTGCGCCGCTACATCGACGAATGCCTGCAGGGCAAGGAAGGCCCGCGCGGCAAGGACTTCAACATGCGCTGGGTGGCCAGCATGGTGGCCGACGTGCATCGGATCCTCACGCGGGGCGGGGTGTTCCTGTACCCCTGGGACCAGCGCGAACCGGACAAGCCGGGCAAGCTGCGCCTGATGTACGAAGCCAACCCGATGGCCTTCATCGTCGAGCAGGCGGGCGGTACCGCAACCAACGGCAGCGAACGCATCATGGACATCGTGCCGAGCCGGCTGCACGAGCGCGTCAGCGTGGTCCTGGGCTCGAAGAACGAAGTCGAACGCGTCACCAGCTATCATGCCGCCTGACGCGCTATAATCATAGGCTTTCGCCGGTGTAGCTCAGTTGGTAGAGCAGCGCATTCGTAATGCGAAGGTCGAGGGTTCGACTCCTTTCACCGGCACCAATCCGATCAAGGGCCTGACGCGAGTCAGGCCCTTTTTCATGCCCACGCGACACCCACGCGACACCCACGCGACACCCACGCCATGCCCACGCCGTCGAGCCAGGCTGACGACCTGACGACCTGACGACATGACAACACCATCGCATCAGCGCCTGGCGCTCGCCGCCGGACTGGCCGTGGTCTTCGTCTGGGGTGCCAACTTCGCGGTCCAGAAGTCGCTGTTCGAGCTGTTGCCGCCAGCGGCGTTTCTCTTCGCGCGCTACCTGCTGCTGCCGATTTGCGCCGCGCTGCTGCTGCTGCAGGCCAACGGCTGGCGCTGGCTGAGGCTGCCGCGCGCCGATGCGCTGCGGCTGGCTTGGCTCGGCGTGCTGGCGCACACGGTTCACGTGAGCCTCGTGACCTTCGGCATCCACTGGTCCACCGCCTTCTCCAGCGCGCTGATCATGGCGTGCGGCCCGGTCTTCACGCTGCTGATCCTGCACGGCGCGGGCCTGGAGCGCCTGGCGCGCGGCCAGGTCGCAGGCGTGGCCATCGCCTGCGCGGGCGTGCTCGTCTTCCTGTCGGACAAGTTGCTCGGCAGCCAGTGGACGGCCACCGGCGGCGACCTGCTGATGCTGTTCGCCGCGTCGCTGTTCTCGTACTACACGGTCATGAGCAAGCCGCTGATCCAGCGTCACGGCGGCGTCGCGGTGATGGCCTACGCCACACTCGCGGGCAGCCCCATCATCGTTCTGGCAGCCTTGCCCGTGGCCTGGCAGGCGCCCTGGGCGCAGATGAGCCCGCTCCAGTGGGGGCTGCTGCTGTGGGCCTCGCTGGTGTCGGCCTTCCTGGGCTGGCTGGTCTGGGGCTGGGTGAATGCGCAGCGCGGCGTGGCCCGCACGGCACCGCTGCAGTACCTGATGCCGCTGGTGGCCGGCGCGGTGGCCTGGTGGGCGACCGGCGAGCGCTTCGGCGCCCTGAAGATCGGCGGCGCGGTGCTCACGCTGGCCGGCGTGGCGCTGGCCCAGTACGCCACGCGCGACCCTGCCGACCCCGTGCGCGAGGCGCCCGCTAGCGTGGAATGAGTCAGTCCTCGTAGGCGGCCAGCGCAGCCGCCAGATGGTGGCGCACGGCCCGGCGCAGTTCCGGTGGCCCGATGACGCGCACATGCTCGCCGTGGCGCAGCACGTCCATCGCCAGTTCCGTGGCATCGACGAAGGGCAGGCGCAGCAGGTAGCCGCCCTCCTCCAGCCACCGGCCTTCCTGCTCGGGGTGCCATTCCTCCTGGGCCACCCAGGCCGCGGCCTCGGCGTCGAACTGCAGTTCGGCCCACTGCACCTCGCGACCCGCGAAGATGCCATAGCCCCGGTCCAGCGCGGCCTCGACCTCGGCCACCGGCACTTCGCGCGCCGGGGTCTCCAGCACCGTGGCGTGCTCCACGGCATCGAGCGCGAACCGCCGCAGACCCTCGCTTCGATGGCACCAGGCGTCCAGGTACCAGGTGTGGCGGTAGTGCACCAGGCGCTGCGGCGAGACCTCGCGCTCGCTGCGCTCCATGCGCCTTCGCGTGAGGTAGCGCAGCAGCAACCGGCGCCGCGCCAGCAGCGCATCGCCCACCCGCTCGAAGCCCTGCGGCGGCACCGGGCGCCGCGCGGTGCCGGCGATGCGCACACGCTGCATCAGTTCCGCCGCCTGCGCCTCGGTGGCGCCCAGCATGCCGTGAAGCTTGTCGAGCAGTGGCTGCAGATGTCGCGCCAGCACGCCGCCCTCGTCCAGGCCGCGCACGAGTTGATGCATGGTCAGCAAGGCGTGGATCTCGGGTTCGCTGAACCACACGCCAGGCAGCTGATGGCTCGCCTGGGCGCGGTCGCCCGGCGCGGCCTGAAGGCGGTAGCCGTCGGCGTCGCGGTCGTGCACGATGGGTGCGTCCATGCGGTCGCGCAGGTATTGCAGGTCGCGGTGCAGCGTCGCACGCGACACCTCGAGTTCGGCCATCAGCGCATCGAAGGACACGACGCCGCGGCTGCGGATCAGCATTTCAATGCGATAGAAACGTTCGGTGCGGTCCATGACGCGATCGTACGGTCTCACGTCATGAGACTGGCGGCCGCGAGACTGGCGACGCCGGGGAGATTCCCGGCGCCTTCCGAGCGAGAGCCACCATGCAGCAAGCCCTGTTCGAGACCGTCCCGGCGCCGATGCCTCCCCTGCCCCCGATCCAGCGCTGGTGGCGCCTGCAAGGCCAGGCGCGCCGCGCCGGCCGGCGCGTCGAGCCGCTGCTGGTCACGCCGCGCTTCATGGCCCGCATCGACGCCGGAACCTGCCCCGTGACCCGCGAGCTCCTGCGCCCTCGCTCGGCGGTTGTGGTGGCGCTGCGCGCCGACGCGGCCGTGGCCGCCGGACATCTGGCCACCCTGGGCGCCGTGGCCGCCGCTGCTGCAAGCGACGCTGCAGGTGGCGGCCGCTGGGTCGATGCCTGGGCAGTGGCGCAGCGCCTGACGGCCGAGCCAACGCCCGGCACGCACGCCGACATGGACGCGGCTGCCTGGCGCCGTCTTGCCGTGCTGCGCAGCTTCGTCCAGCCCTTGACCCCGGCCGAGGCCGGCATGCTGCCGCTGCTGGCGCTTCCGACCAATCGCCTGCGCGTCCTCAGCCCCGTGCAGGGCCTGCAGGTGGCCGCCACCCTCGCGCTGCGCGGCGCCGACCGTTCCGTGCGCCTGGTGCAGCTGGCCGCTCTGGCGGGCACCGAGGACACCCGGCTCGCCATGCGCGTGTTCGTGCTGACTCTCGTGGCACGCTGCCCGGCCGGGCTCGATTCGATGGCGCCCGCCGAGGCGCGGCAAGCGCTGGAAGACCTCTGGACCGACCCGCTCCTGCAGCGTCGCTGGCAGCGGCTGGCGCTGCGCCTGTCCGACGCCGAGGCGGAATCTCTGCTGCTGCGCGCGCGCGCAGCGCGGCTCTTCGGCAAGGGATGGCGCCCGCTGGACGCCGGCTTCGCGGTCGACGGTTGGGAACTCCCGGCCGCCACGGGCTCAGAATCGCGCCATGCGCCCCGTCCCACGCCTGCCCCTTTCCCGCACCACCTGGTGGGTCCTGTTCTGGCTGCAGGTCGCCGCCGTCACGGTGCTGATGCTGGTGTCGAGGCCGCCGTCGGCCGTTGACACCGGCTGGGACAAGCTGAACCATGTGCTCGCGTTCGCGGGCCCGTGCTTTGCCGGCCTGGTGGCACTGAACCCGGCGCGATGGCGCACCGGCGCGCTGCTGGCCCTGGCCTTGCTGGCATGGGGCGGCGGGCTCGAGATGCTGCAAGGCTTTCTGCCGCCGCGCAGCGGCGACTGGGCCGATCTGCTGGCGGACGCCATCGGCGTCGGGTTGGGGGCCTTGGCCTATGCGCTGGCGGCCCGCGGGCCGAGGCCGGAAGCCGGCTGATCCTGTGCGTCGAGGTCGCCCTCGCCCTCGGCCTCCCGTTCCATCACGGCCACGGCCATTTTCGAACGCAGGCTGGCCAGGCCACGCGGCTCCCAGTTCGTCACGAGGCCTTCGAGTTGCTCGTGGGCGCGATTGAGAACATCCAGCGGCACCTTGTACAAGGCACGCACGCCCTTCTGCGCCAGCGCGTATTCGATGTAGGCCAGGTGCCGCAGTGCAGGACGGATCTCAGGATCCTCGTCGAGCACGTGGGCCAATTGCTGCAGCATCAGGCCAACCTCGGCCTGCTGGCGGGCGATCTCCTGTTCCGCGGCCGTCGGCGCCTGGTCGGATTCATGCTCGGCCAACTCGACACGCAGCCCGCCTCGCACCTGGAGCCGGAGTTGGCGACGGAAGAACAGGTGGGCCGCCTGCTGGAGGCTGCTCGCGGTCTTGCGGAGGATGGCCATGGTCGGTGGTGATGCTTTCCGTAGCGATCTACAAGGCTTATCGACCGTGCCCGAACGCCTCTGAAGAGTGCGTGTGCAACCGGATGTCAGGCGGCACAGGTGCGATTCTTGCCGCTGCGCTTGGCCTCGTAGAGCGCTTCGTCCGCTCGCTCCAGCGCCGATTCCAGCGGCTCGCCGCGGCGCCAGGCCGTGACGCCGGCGGAAAAGGTCACGAAAACCTCGCGCCCGTCGTGCATGAAGAGGCTGGCGCTGAGGGCACGCTGCAGGCGGGTCAGCACCTGCTGCGCCTCGTCGGCCGGCGTGCCGGGCAGCAGGACGACGAACTCCTCGCCACCGAAGCGTGCGACGGTGTCCACCGGCCGCAGCCTGTCGCGCACGGCCGCAGCCAGGGACTTCAACGCCACATCGCCGGCCGCGTGCCCGAGCGAGTCGTTGAGCCTCTTGAAGTTGTCGATGTCCATCAGACCGACGGCCAGCAAGCCCTGATCGCGCTCCGCGCGCGCCGACTCGGCCTCGAATGCCTGTTGCAGGCCGCGGCGGTTCGCCACCTGGGTCAGCGCGTCGGTCAAGACTTCTTCCGACAGGCGTCGCAGTTCTGTCTCGAGTTCGCGCACCCGGGCTTCCAGCTCTCCGGCGCGCGCGTGGTCGCGCTGCAACCTCTGCTGGGTGCCCTGGACCAGGCTCTGAACCGCGTGGGTCTCGTCGACCAGTTGCTGCACGACGCCGGCCAGGCTTTCGAGCGTCTCTGCGCGCGCGATGGCTTCCGCGTGGCGGCCCACGCTCTCGCCGAAGCGGCCGGTGTGTTCACCGAGTTCGCCCAGTTCGCCAAGGAGGCACTGGATGAGATCTTTCAGCGCGCGGCTGGCAGCGCTGCGTTCATCACGAATCCGCTGCTGTCGGGAACGGGTCTCGGCCAGCAGTTCGGTGGCAGCACGCACGCTGCGGGTATTGACCCCGGCCGCCAGGCCGGCCTGGAGGCTCTCGCATTGGCCTCGGGCCCAGCTCTCGTCCTCGGCCAGTTCGGTCAGGCCCGCCGTGAGCTCGTTGCAGAGGCGGCCCAGATCATCGAACAGCCCGTGGCGATGGCTCAGCAGGCGCTGTGCGCGCACGCAGACATCCTCGACCGCGAGCAAGGTGGCGGCATCGGTGCCGTCCCGGGCCAGCCGCTCGGCCAGCACGCCGAGTTCGTCGGCCAGCGCGCGGGCGCGCGGCTCGTCGGGCGGCAACGCGACGAGCACGGTTCGCTCCAGCGCCTGGGCCGCAGCGGGCCAGCCACCCGCACCCGCGGCAACAGCCGCGGTTCCGGACGCTGGAGGTGCCGTGACACCCGATTCGGGGTCGACCGGGCCGTCGGTCTCCCAGGCCTGCAGCAAGGACTGCAGCCGTTGCTGAAGCCGCTGAGCGTCGCTGGCACTGCCCTCGAGCACCCGCTGCAGGCTTTCCTTCTTGCGCGCGGTCGTCCACTGGCGCGCGCTTCGATCGAGTCCCCGCGTCAGTCGTTCGATGAGATTCGCCCACTGGGCGCCGGCAGCCCGCGAATCGGGCGGCGGCGGCTGCCCTGCCTCTTCGGCATAGGCGCGGGCGTAATGCTCGGGTGTGGGCTCCAGTTGCGCCTGCGCGAGGCGGCGCAGCGCACCCTTGGCCAGTTGCGCAGGTGTCATGGCGGGCATCAGCGGCTGCGGCCGGTCGGTGCGCCGAGAGACGGGTCGGACACACCGTCGAGCCGCGGCAGATCGGCGGTCTCGAGCCAATGCGCCATGTCGTCGGGCGCCATCGGGCGACAGAACAGGTAACCCTGCATCACCGAGCAGTCCAGTCGCATCAATGAGTTCATGTGGCCGATCGTTTCGACGCCTTCGGCCACGACACGCAGACTCATGGCCTTGGCCAGCGCCACGATGGCCTGAACGATGGCCGCGCTCTGGCGGCCGATCAGCAGGTCTTTCACGAAGCCGCGGTCGATCTTCAACTCCGCGATGGGCAGGGTGGTCAGGTACGCAAGTGACGAGTAGCCGGTGCCGAAGTCATCGATCGAGATCTCGACGCCGATCTCGTTGAGCCGGTGCAGTGTCGGAATCACGCTCTGGAGATCCTTCATCAGGTTCGACTCGGTGATCTCGAGCTTGATCATCGAGTGAGGGATGCCCTGGCTCGTGACGGCGTCGTGAATCTGCTCGACGAGGTCGCTGCGCGAGAACATCGTGCTCGGCAGGTTCACGGAGATCGACCGGTCGAAGCCGAAGGACTGCCGCCAGACCTTCGCCTGGCGCGCGGCCTCCCGCAGCAGCCATTCGGACATCGGCACGATGAGGCCGGTTTCCTGCGCCAGCGGGATGAAGTCGTTCGGGGGCACCAGCTTGCCATCGCGGCGCCAGCGCATCAGGGCCTCAGTGCCCACCATGCGGCCGCGCCGCACGTCGACCTGCGGCTGGTAGTGCAGCACGAGTTCCTCGCGCTCGAGGGCCTTGTGCAGCGCCGTCTCGAGTTCGAGCTTGTCGCGCGCCGTACCCGCCAGCGCAGGGCTGTAGGTGGCGGCGCCGTTGCGTCCGGAGCCCTTGACCGAGTACATCGCGACATCGGCGTTTCTCAGGAGATCGACCACGGTGTCGCCGTCGCGCGGAAACAGCGCCACGCCGACACTGGCCGTGACGAAACATTCCTGCCCGCCCACGACGATGGGCTCCCGCATCACCTCGAGCACGCGGGTCGCCACGCGTTCGGCGTCGCGCTCACCGGCCACCTCGGGCAGCAGCGCCACGAACTCGTCGCCGCCCAGGCGGCCCACGGCTTCCAGGGCACGGTGCGACCGCGCGCCTGCGGCCTCGAGCGTGCCTTCCAGCACCTGGTCGGTGTGGCGCACGCAACCGCGCAGGCGCTGCGCGACCTGCCGCAGGAGTTCGTCGCCGGAGCCGTGGCCGAGGGTGTCGTTGATGACCTTGAAGCGGTCGAGGTCGATGAGCAGCAATGCGAACTGGTGCGAAAGCCGGCGCGCCTGCTCAAGAGCGCGCTCCGCGCGCCAGATGAGCTGGTGGCGGTTGGGCAGGCCCGTGAGCGTGTCGAAATTGGCAAGATGACGGATGCGGTCTTCGGCGGCCACCCGGTCGGTCACGTCCTGCACGATCCCGCTGTAGCCAATGCATTGGCCGTGCTCGTTGAACTCGGGCTCGGCCTCGACATGGATGACGCGCTCGTGGCTGTCGTACTGCTCGATCGTGATGTCGAGCGCCAGGACGGAGCTGGAGCGGAGCTGGTCGCGAAGAAGGCGCACGAACGGGCCGCGGTCGTCGCTCTTGACCATCCGCAACAGGCGGCGAAGGCTGACGCGCTCCATCGGCGGCAGGCCGAAGACACGAAGGCCTTCGGGCTGCATGGCCAGGCCGTACTCGAAACGGCGCCAGTCGAAGCTGCCCATGCGAGCGAGGTCCTGAGCGCGCGCGAGCCGCGCCTTGCTGCGCTCGAGTTCGATGCGCGTGCGGGAATTGCGCAGCAGGAAGTTGAGCCGCTCGGCGAGCAGGCTCCACTGGGTCGCCTTCACGAAGAAGTCGGTCGCACCGGCCTGGAAGGCCCGCGCAATGGAGGCGTCGTCGTCCAGGCCCGTCAGCATCAACACCGGCACCTGCTCGAAGCCGGGCAGCGCGCGCAGCCGGCGGCAGGTGTCGAAGCCGTCGAGCCCGGGCATCTGTGCGTCGAGCACGACGATGTCGGGTGTCCAGTCGCTGATCAGTTCCAGCGCTCGCTCACCGCTGGCCGCCTCGGTGATCTGCAGACCTCGCTCGCGCAGGGCGACCGAAGTGAGCATGAGATTGAACTCATCGTCATCCACCAGCAGCACGCGTGGCTGGGCGGCAGGTTTATCGTCGACGAAAGGCGGTGGCGACATGCAGCAATGCTGTGGAGTCAGGCCGGGAGCATAGCCCGAACCGCCACCAGCACACGCTCGCCTTCGGCCTGAAGCGCCAACAACGGCTCGCCAAGGGCCGATGCGTCGCCCGCCTTGGCCAGCCGCTCGACCAGGGAGCAGCCCTGGGAGAACGCCAGCGCGCCCACGCTGGCCGAAGATGACTTGAGCGTGTGCGCGATATCGCCCGCCCGCTTCAGGTCGCCCTGCAGGCGCGCCTCCTCGAGGGAGGCCAGGTGGCGCACCATGGAAGCGTCGAAGGTGCGCATCACCTGAGTGAGGAATCCGCGCGCGCCTTCGGGATCGAGCTGGCGCAGGCGTGCCAATGCAGCCTCGTCCAGGACGGTCGGCGGCGCGCCGGACCCGCCCGGGTCCAGCGCGTGGCGAAGCCTGCGCATTCGTTGGAATTTCATGGTCATCATGAGTGTGGCATCGGCAGACGCTGAGCGACAGACTGAAAGCCCGACAACAGCAGGAACCTGTGGTTTCGGCATCTCGAGGCAAGGACTTGAGTCCGGCGACGGCAGGACGCGTTCGTACAATGCTCTCATGGGGGGATGGAGAAGGCCGGTCGAGTCCGGCGCCACGATGGCCACGGCTGCGATGCTGGGCGGCTGCACTGGCGAATCGGGCCCCTGGGTCTTCGGCAGCCTGGCCCTGCTGCTGGCTGCTGCCGGCGGCGCCGGGATTTCCTGGCTGCTCGCCTCCCAGCGCAACCGGGCGGCGCTCGTCCAGGCCCGGCAGGAAGCGCGGTTGCTGGCTGCCCTGACCTGCGGCCCGGTCTGGCGTACGGACACCGAACTGCGGCTGCTGGACTCCGCCGGTCGCTCATTCGACGACGAGTTCGACGGCGGCGCCAACAGCGACCGGCTGCGTGCCCTGCTGCGGGCCGCCGCGCCGATGCCGCCCACCGTGGTCGCGCGTCGGGCAGACGGGGCGATGCTCGAACTGCAATCCAGCCCCTGGTACGACGACGAGGGCCGATTCGCAGGCCATGCCGGTGTCGCGCGGCCCATGGCCCAGGACAACACCGCAGCTGCCGCCCTGACCGCCCTGGCTGGCGCCTTGCCGGCCGCGCTGATCGTCCTGGCCCGCAGGCCGGAGGACATCCGCTGGCGGGTGCTGCAGGCGAACGCCGCGGCCCAGCAACGCTTCGGCGAAGGCAGTGTCATCGAGCACGCCGCACTCGAAACCACGCTGCCTGCGGGGCTGCGCCCAGGCTTCACGGCCCTGGCGCCAGAGGCCGAGGCCGAGGGCTGGCAGCTCCGCCGCACCAGCGCCGGGGGCCAGGACCTGTGCCTGCTGTGGCAGGCCGACGGCGGCGATGCGACCGAGCAGGCGTCGTTCAGCTACACCGTCTCTCACGACCTGCGTGCGCCGATCCGCGTCGTCGAGGGGTTCACGCGGATCGTGAAGGAAGACTACGGCAAGGCGCTCGACCGCGTCGCGAACGATCACCTGGACCGCGTGCTCGGGGCTGCCGCCCGCATGAACCAGATGATCGACGCCATGTTGACGCTCGCGCGCCTGTCGTCGCAACCGCTGGCGCGCCAGCCCGTGAACCTGACTCAACTCGCCGGCTACGTGGTCGACGATCTGCGGCGCAGTTCGCCGGAGCGGGACGCCACGATCGAGATCGAACCGGGCCTGCAGACGCATGGCGACCCAACGCTGCTGCGTCTCGTCCTGGAGAATCTGCTGGGCAACGCGTGGAAATACAGCGCCCGGCGAACCCAGACCCGCATCGTCTTTGCGCGGGAAAGCGTCAATGGGCGCTTGGCCTACGTGGTCCGGGACAACGGCGCCGGATTCGACATGCGGTCAGCGGAACGGCTGTTCGGGCTGTTCCAGCGGCTTCACAGCGCCAATGACTTCCAGGGAACCGGCGTCGGCCTGGCCTCGGTGAAGCGCATCGTTCAGCGCCATGGCGGCGACATCTGGGCGGATGGCGAGCCCGGCCGCGGCGCCGCCTTCTTCTTCACGCTGCGGGACTAGGGCCCGCCAGTTCCTCGACGGCATCGATCAGTCGCGCGGCCTGGGCCATGGGTGTGAGCCCCTTCTCGGCGGCCTGCTGGTGCAGCCGGTCGGAGGCCTGGCGACGGTTCAGGGAGTAGCGGTGCATCAGGATGCCCACCGCAACGGGAACCAGTTCGTCGACGGCAGGAGGCATTGCCGCACGTGAGGCCTGCACAGCAAGAGTGGCAGGCGTTGCGGATTGGGCAGGCGTCGGAGCCCCGGCCGGCGCAGGTACGGGCACCGCAGGCGCTGCAGGGTCCGCCGCAGCGAACGCGGCCTCGGCGGGCGCAACGCTGCCTCGCAGCCGGGCAAAGACCTGATCCACCGTCGGCACGATCTGCCCGACGTCCAGTGGCTTCACGAGGTAGGCCATGGCGCCGAGGGATTCCACCTTGGCACGGGTGTCGGCATCGGCGAACGCGGACAGGAACATGAATGGCACGTGCACGACGTCCCGCAGGTACTCCGCCACGTCGAACCCGGTCTTGCCCTCCATGCGGATGTCGAGCAGGGCGAGTTCGGGCCGCTGCTGCCTGGCCAGCAGGATCGCGTCGTCACCGTTGTCGGCGTCGATCACCTCGTAGCCCGCCTGCGCCAGGCCGTGCGTGACGGTGGCCAGCACCAGCCTGTCATCGTCCACCACCAGGATCCTGCCCTTGGTTGTCATGTTTCGGCCTTCTCCCCGGCCGGCATTGTCGCTGAGTCGTCGACCCGCACACTGGGGGGGTGCAGCATCACGCGGGTCAGCACGTCGGCATCGGCCTGCTGCAGCGAGAGCGTCGCGCTGCGCCGGGGCAGCAAGGCGCGCACCAGGCCCAGGCCGGACACACCGCCCGGGAATCGCGCCAGATCGAAACCCTCCGGCAATGCGCCGGGATGGCGTATTTCCAGGCAGGCGGCGTCACCGGCAGCCGCAAGTGCGCAGTGCACCATGTCGCCACGGCCGTGCTTGACCGCATTGGTGAGCAACTCGTTGATCACCAATGCGATGGGGATCGATTCGGCCTCGGGCAGCAGGAACACCCCGGAGCCCGGGCCGGCCTCGAACACGATGGTGCGGCCGAACGTGCGCTGCACCGATTGCGCGATGGCCTCGACCACGCGGGACATCCGCAGCGGGCCGCCGGTGCCGACCTGCAGGCCATAGACCTGCGCGATGGCCTGCACCTGCGATACGGCTTCCCCGAGCGCGCCGGCGACCTCCGGATGGCGGGCCGCGTACTGCTGAAGCAGACCGGCCACGCCCTGCAGGTTGTTCTTGATGCGGTGATGCACTTCCTTGACCAGCACCTCGCGCTGGGCGATGGCGGCCTGCAGCCGCGCCTGGTCGGCGGCTCGCTGCTCGGTCACGTCGCTGGCGACGATCAGCAGCTGCGGCGGGCCACCCGCGGCGTCCGGCAACGTGACGACGCGCGTGTCCCACAGGCGCTCGGGCATGTCCGCGCGTGATTCGACGCCGGAATCGGCACCGGGTTCGGCGCCCGCACCGGCCGGCAGCCGCTGGGTCAGCTCGCTGCGCAGTGGCGCGGCGTCGAGCGTCTCCGACAACCCCGCCGGAGGCGCCGACAGGAAATCGGCGGCTGTCTGGTTGGCCTGCAGCACTTCGCGGGTGGCGCCGTCGAGCAGGGCGATGGCCAGCGGCGCGGTCTCGATGACCCGCTGCAGGGAGGCCTGCGCACGGGCGATGCTCACCTCGGCCTGGCGCCGGCGCTCGATGTCCAGCAGGGCAAAGGTCAGCTGCGGCCCGGTGGATTCGCGGGCCGTCAGGACCGCGTTGCCCACGACCCAGAACTCCCGGCCGTCGCGGCCGCGCAGCCGGCACTCGAAGGTCTCCGACTGACCTTCCGTCAGGCGCTGCACGTAGTCGGTGCGACGCAGGGGGTGGTCGGCCTCGGGTGTGGCGACGATGTGGATCGGCTCGCCGACGAAGTCGGCCAGCTCGCCGCCGAACATCCGACGCGCCGAGCGGTTCATCCATTCGATGCCGCCATCGGACACGGTGACGATGCCCACCAGCACGCTGTCGAGGATGGCGCGGGTGCGCTCGGCCTGGCGCAGAAGGGATTCGCGCGCGCGATGGCGCTCGTCCACGTCGACGAAGGAGCACACGACGCCCTGGGACGGATCCTCCGGCGCCACGGGGCGCGCGGCCACCTGCACCCAGCGCTGGCTGCCGTCGCGTCGGCGCAGGCGGCGCTCGCCGGCGAAACGGCCTTCGCGCTGCAGGCCGGCGGCCATGGCAGCCTCGAAGTCGACGCACTCGCGGGCGGTGCCATAGAGCTCGGCGGCGTCCAGCGCGGTCAGCTCGGGCGCCGACCAGCCGGTCAGCCCGGCCATCGCCTGGTTGGCGCGCTCGATGCGTGCGCCGCGCTGCCAGACGATGCCCACCTCGGACAGGCTGAACATCAGCTCGCGCTCCCGCAGCAGGGTCTCCAGTTGCGCCTGCTGAGCCTTGAGCCGGGTGATGTCGCTCAGCACGGCCACGGCTTCTGCGGCGCTCGACGGCGCCGGCCGCAACGACAGCGTGTACCAGCGCAGGCCGTCGCGCGGCATCTCGAACTGAAGCTCGGCGTCGAAATCCTGGCCGGCGGCCATGGCGGCGTGCGCGGCGCGGGCCACTGGCAGGCTGTGGGGCGATACCGCGAACAGAGCCTCGAGCGTGGCCCCGGTCCCGGCACCGGCCGGGAGGTCCAGCATGCGCTCGAAGCGGTGGTTGCTGCGCACCAGCACACCGCCGCGCAGGTAGGCGATGCCGGCCGTGGAGCCATCGAGGATGGTGCCGAGCTCACGCAGGAGCTGTTCGTTGCGGCGCTGCGCGCGTTCGCGATCGGTGACGTCCAGCGTCACGACCGACGTGGCACGTCGGCCGCCTGCCAGAGCGCCCGGCTCCACGCGCGTGAGCAACCAGCGCTGGCCGAGTTCCGGATGATTCACGGCGTAGCGCACTTCGACGCGCTGGCCGCCGCGCAGCGCACCCTGCAGCCGCTCGTACTCCGGCAGGGAATCGGGGGCGACGATGTCTCGGGCGATGCCCTGCAGCGCAGAACTCGACGAAGGCGCCGAGGCGCCGCGCTCCGAGCCCGGCGAGCGAAGCCAGCCGCGCGCGCTGTCGTAGGTTGCGACGAAGAGGCCGGCTGTGTCCATCAGGGCACCGATCTCCAACTGGGCGAGATCGCGCTCCTCTTCGGCGCTGCGGTCTTCCACCACGGCCATGTAGCGCCGCTGACCCTGCTCGGTCGCGAACGCGGAGACCCGCGCCGACAGGCGGCGGCGTCCCTCGGGCGTCGACACCAGGGCCTGGCACTCCAGCGGCTGCGAGCCAGGCTGCAGGGCGGGGAGCGGCGCGTTGTCCTGCCAGGCAAGCAGGGCCTGCAGATCAGGCCCCGCGTCGGACAGCAGGACCGGCACCTGGCCGACCTGCGCCTCGAATGCCCGGTTGGAGCGCACGATGAGCCCGGCTTCGTCGAACACCAGCATGCCCGCAGGGCTGAGGTCGAACCACTGCGCGAGTTCGGTCAGAGACCGCTCGGCCTGGGCGCGGGCGGCGTGTTCGGCCGTGGTGTCCTGCAGGACGCCGACGACGAGCCCGTGCTCGCCGAGCGGCATCAGGGTCTGGCGGTACCAGCGTTCGTGGCCGGCCGCGTCGCGCAGGCGCCGGTCCGACAGCGGCAACGGGCCGGTGGCGAGAGCCGGCTCCCAGGCGCTGCGGCCTTCGAGTTCCGCCGACTGGTCATCCACCGGCAACAGCGAAACGGGGTCGCAGCCGATCAGGGAATCGCGGCGGAACCCGCTGAACTGCACGAATGCGTCATTGACGTCGACGATGCGCCACCTGGCGTCATGCAGGAGAGCCGGGTAAGGGGCCGCCCAGAGCAGGCGCAGCAGAGCTCGGGCGCCGTCTGAGAGCGCCTCGGTGGTGGTTGGCTCGCCAGACCTGTTCAGTCCAGCTCCTGCGCCGCGGCCAATGCGCGCAGCAGGGCCGTGTTCACTTCGGCCAGGCCGAGGAAACTCTGGTCGGCGGCATCGCGGATGTCGCTGCGAACGCCTTGCTCGAGTGCCTGCGCCAGCACCAGATAGGGGTGGTATGGCCCGCCCCCGTCCACCAGGGCCTGATGCACGCGCTCCGGCACCGGCACGCTCTGGAACAACTCCGCGAAGGGCTGCCCGAGCATGCGGTCGAGCAGTGAGAAGACGCCGCAGATGAACATCTCGCCGCGCATTTCAGCGTCCGAGGTGGCCCGGACGAGTTCTTCCATCAGCAGGCCGCGCCGGACGGCCGCGAACATCGCGGGCTTCATCGCGGGGTCCTTGCTGGCCGAAACCAGCAGCAGCGCCAGCCAGCGCTTGAGCTTCTGATAGCCCAGCATCATCATGGCGTGCTGGAACGAGGACACCTCGACCGACAGCCCGAAAGCAGCGGAGTTCAGGTAGCGGATGAGCCGGAAGGCGAGCTGGGGGTCGTTCTTCAGGACGGCCTCCAGGCGCTCTATCGGCTCTTCCTGGTCGACGCGCTTGATGAGTTCCGTGACCACCGCGATATCGGCACCGGCGGTCTTGGAGCCGGCAGCGGCGAGTTCATCCTCGAGCGGCCAGCCCAGCACGGCCACCGCGCCGCGCGTGAACGCTGCATCGAGCTCGGCCCGCGTGCGCACCCCCACCTGGATGTGCGAGATGCTGCGCACCGCGCCATCGGGCACCGCGGCGTTCTGCCGGCGGTCCTCGCCTGCGTCGATGAGCGAGTAGCGAAAACACGGGAGCAGGTCGCGCGGCAACTCACCGACCGGGCGGCCCTTGACGATCAGGACACTGCCTGCCTCGTGCAGCGCGTGGATGGCGGGCCCGTGCGCAGGGTCCGTGACCATGAAGGCGGGAATCTCCAGCATGACGTGGGCGGGAGGCCTGGCGGCGAGCATCGCGCGCAGCCAGGGTTCGGACGCGATGTTCAGTGACAGCGGGGTGGCCTTGGTCGGCGCAAGAGCCATGGCCGAAGGCGCGGCTGCAGCGCCGCCGCCCGGCACGAGCGGCCGCAACGTGAGCGAGATGGCGTCCTCGCTGCCGGGGTCGGGCCACACCGTCATCAGGGCCCGCAACAGGGCCTGCGGGTCGGGTGCGGCATCGCGCCGTTCGGGGAACACGGTCACCCGGGTCGCGATCGCTACACGTTCGCGGGTGATCATCGGGCTGTAGCCCAGGACGAGTTGGCCGAGGATCGGGTGATCTGACATGAGGGGTGGGCGCGTGGACTCAGCCGCTGATGTAATCGAACAGCGACAGGCGCTGGACCATGGAATACGCCTTCAGCGCAGCATCGTATCCGGTTTGCTGACTCTGGAAATCCGACACGGCCTCCACCATGTCCAGATCCTCCGCGGCCGAGCGCTCGGCCGCAGCCATCAGCGCCTGCTGGGAGATGCGCACCTCCACCGCGTCGGTGCGGTTGAGCGTCTCGCCCAGGTAGGAGCGCGCGGACAGCAGGTGGTTCGACACCGCATCCAGGTCCTTCACGCCCTCGGCCACGCCCTGCGTGATCTGCTCGTTGGTGCGGTTGGGCGTCGCGAGCTCCGTGACGAGCCGGTCCAGCACATTGAAGATGGATAGAGTGTTGGCAGCGGTGTCCGGGTCGGGGGCCTGCAGCCAGGTGCTGCCGCCGTCCACAGTGAGTGGAAGCGGCTGCGAGCCGGCTGTCACGCTCGCACCGGAGTCACCGCGAAATTGCACACCCGAAGGCGTGTCGATGAACGGCGGCTGAGACGCGCCCTGGCCACCGAACAGATAGGAGCCCGCGCCGTCGCCGCGGTTGGCGATGGACAGCAACTGGCTGCGCAGGCCGCTGATCGCCTTCGAGAGACCGTCGCGCTCGATATCGGTGTACGAAGCGTTGCCCGCGGACAGCATGAACTCGCGCGCCTGCTGAAGCAGTTCGCCGCTGTCGCCCAGGGCCGATTCGGCCTGGAGGATCGCGTTGCGGCTGGCATCGAGGGAGCGCTGGTCGGCCTTGGCGCGGAGATCGGCCACCATCGCGCGCTCTGCCCGCGCAGCGGCCGCAGGGTCGTCGCTGGCCCGGGCCACGCGCTTGCCGCTGGTCAGCTTCTCCTGCATCTCCGCCATGTCGCCCTGGCGTTTCTGCAGCGTCGACAGCCCGCGGTCGAAGGTGTTCTGGGTCGCGATGCGCATGATCATTTCGGATTCCTTCCTCAGGCGCCGGCGGCGTTGAGCAGCGTGTCGAAGATCGACTGCGCGATCTGCAGCACCTTGGCGGCTGCCTGGTAGCTCTGCTGGTACTGGATGAGCATGGCGGCTTCCTCGTCGAGGTTGACCCCGACCTCGGAACTGCGTGTCTGCTCGGCCTGGATGGCCAGCGATGTCGAGATCTGCGAGATGGCATCGGCGCCCTGCACCCTGACGCCGATGTCCGCCATCGCAGAGGCATAGGCATCGGACGCCGTGGACCCCTTGCTCAGCGAGCCGTCGAGCTGGCGCATCTGGCCCACGATGCCCTGGTCGCGCAGGGCCGCCAGCGCGAGCGCGTTGCCGTTGTTGGTCGTGGTGTTGGTCGTCATGACCACGTTGAGCTGGTCGCCGTTGGCCGGCACGCCGGTCAGGGTCATCGAGAAGCCGTTGATGTCCGCGTCCGGCGGGCTCGGAAGGGGGTCGCCCGGCTTCCACGTACCGCTGCCGCTGTTGACGAGCGCGCCGGTCGTCCGATCACGAAGCTCCCAGTTGTAGGCTCCGTTGGCGTCCGTGAACGAGATGCTCGCCGAGTGCTGCGGGTTCACCTGATCGCTGGTGATGGTGAGCGACGCGATGCTGGCAGTGCCGGTGTTGCCTGCGGCGACGTTGGCGGTCAGCGGCGACGATGCCGCGATGTCGCGCGGGTCCGTCAGGCGTGCGCTCATGTCCACCGCGGCGCGCGTCACGGGCTGCAGCAGGAACTTGTCGGTGCTCGACGGCGGTGGCGTGCCGACATCGATGACGAATCCGTCGATCTCGTCGCCGTCCTGGACCCGACGCACAACGCCGTCCGACAGGCGCGTGACCTGCCACGACCCGGGGTTGGCCGGATCGGCGCGGAAGTCGTACTCGCTGGCCTGCAGTTCCGACGGGCGGGTGATCGTCAGGGTCACCTGACCGAGATACCTGCCGGCAGCATCCTTCTGATTCGTCGCCATCGGCTGGGCGCGAGGCTGGCCGATGCCGAACATGTCCTGTGCCGGCACCGACCCGGCGGGCTGGTGCAGCGTGAGGCCCAGCTTCTGCTGTGCATTCACGGCGCCGCCCACGGCGGCCGCCATCTGGCCGAGCAGCAGCTGCGCGTCGACCAGGTCCTTGTTCTGGAACTGCAGCAGGCCGGCGATGCGCCCGGCGCCGAGCATCGTCTCGTCCAGCCTCAGCGGAACGCCGTTGTCCAGCACGGCCAGCGCGGCGCGGGAGGGGTCGCCGGCGCTGTTGACCACCACCAGCGGCTGCGCGTCGTTGGACAGGACCAGTCGCTGGCCGCCACCGGCGAAGACGCCGACGGTGCCGTCCTCGGCCATCACGGTGGTGATGGCGATCTCCGACGACAGGCGCGACAGCAGCTGGTCGCGCGCGTCGAGCAGGTCGTTCGGCGGCTGGCCGAGGCCACGGGCGGCCGCGATCTGCTGGTTGACGGCCGCGATGTTGCTCGTCAGCTCGTTGACGCTGGCAACGGTGGTCTTCAGGTCCTCGCGCAGCAGGTGCTGCATCTGGTCGATCTGGCCCCCCGCATCGGCAAACCGCGCTGCCAGCTCCTGGGCACGCGCCAGCACCACCTGACGGGTCGAGGCGTCACCCGGCAGGCTGGCCAGGTCGCTCATCGAGTTCAGGAACTGCACCGTCGAGTGGCCCACGCCCTGCTCGCCCATGGGAAACACCGTCTCGAGCCGCTGCAGTTGCATCAGGCGCGCCTCGTCCTTGGCCGCGAGGCCCTTGACGGTCATGGCCTCGCGCGTCAGGAAGGCGTTGTGCGCCCGCGTGATGGTCTGGACATCCGAGCCCTTGCCGATGAAGCCGGCGCCGCTGAACTGACCTTGCGCGGTGCCGAGTTCGACGCGCTGGCGCGAGTAGCCCTGCACGCTGGCGTTCGCGATGTTGTGGCCCGTGACCTGCAACGCGGCGTAGTTCGCCGCCATCGCGCGCATCCCCAGGGACATCAGCGGCGTCGCGCCCATGGCTTAACCTTGTGTGCGCTGCAGGCGCAGCGTGGTGTTGATGACGCGCGTGAGCTTGTCGGCGTAGGCGGGGTCGGTGGCGTAGCCTGCCTTCTGCAGACCCTGCGCGAACTCGCCGGCCGTGTCCGCCCGGGCCACACCGGCATAGCGCGGGCTGTTCTTCATCATCCTGGCGTAGTCGGCAAAGGACTCCTCGTAGCTGCCGTAGGCGCGGAACTTGGCCGTTACCTTGTGCGCCACGCCGCCCATGAACTCGGTCGTCGTGATCTCGGCGGTCGGGCCGTTCCAGCCCGGGCCCGCCTTGATGCCGAAGAGATTGAACGAGGGCGAACCGTCGGCGTGCCGGATCTCCTTGCGGCCCCAGCCCGTTTCGTGTGCCGCCTGGGCCACCATGAAGGCAGCCGGGATGCCGGTGGAGGCTTCGGCCGCCTCTGCGGCGCGCGTGTGCTGCTGCACGAATCCTGCTGCGCCACGCTCGGGAATGCGTGCGGCCGTACCGGCCGGCTTGTCCAGCGGTGCGGGCACCGGGTTGGCGCCGCGGGTGGCCGGAATCGGGCCGGGCGTCATGCCCATCTGGCGTTCGAGTTGCCGCGTGATGGCTTCCGAAAGGCCGCCCTTCATGCCCGTCAACTGGGTTGCGAACTGCTGGTCCAGCATGCCGGTGGCCAGTTCTCCGCCGCCGCCGCCCTCCATCAGGCCGCTGTCGAGCGTGGTCGAGCGCATGCTCTTCATCAGCTCGTTCATGAACAGTGCCTCGAACTGCCGCGCGGCCTCCTTCACTGCCGCCTTCGGGTCGGTGTTGGCCCGAAAGCGCAGCGAATCCAGCGAGCGCTGGTCGATGGCGACGCCGTTGTTCGACATCAGATGACTTCCAGTTCCGCGGTCAGCGCGCCGGAGGCCTTCATCGCCTGCAGGATGGCGAGGAGGTCCTGCGGTGTCGCGCCGAGCGAGTTGAGCGCCTTCACCACATCGGTCAGCTGCGTGCCGGCAGGCAGGCTCACCAGCGCACCCGCCTGCTGCGTGATCGCGATGTCGGCCTTCTCGCCGCTGACGGTCTGCCCGCCCGACAAGGCGTTGGGCTGGCTGACGACCGGCGTGGAGCTGATCGTCACCGAGAGGCTGCCGTGCGCCACAGCGCAGGCGGCCAGCGTCACGGCCTCGTTCATGACCACCGAGCCCGTTCGCGCATTCAGCACCACACGCGCTGCAGGGCGCTCCATCTGCACCTGCAGGTTCTCGATGTCGGCCAGAAAACCCACCCGCGACTGCGCGCCGGGAGGCACCCGCACCTGGACCGTGCGGCCGTCGACGGCGAATGCGCTGCCCTCGCCCTTGGCGAGATTGATCGCGGCAGCCACGCTGCGCGCGGTGCTGTAGTCGATGGCGCGCAGGTCGAGCTGGACCATGTCGCCCTCGTGCAGCGGCGTGGGCACGCTGCGCTCCACGGTCGCACCCGCAGGTATGCGGCCGGCCGAGAGGTGATTGATCGTGACCTTGGAGCCGCCGGCCGACGCCCCGGCGCCGCCGACGATCAGGTTGCCCTGTGCCAGCGCATAGATCTGGCCGTCCGCACCGCGCAGCGGCGTCATCACGAGCGTGCCGCCGCGCAGGCTCTTGGCGCTGCCCATCGATGACACGTTGATGTCGATGGTCTGGCCGGGCTGCGCGAAGGGCGGCAGATCGGCGGTGACCATCACGGCAGCGGTGTTGCGACCCTGTGGCGTGATGCCGGGCGGCAAGGTGACGCCGAGCGACTGCAGCAGGGCCGACAGGCTCTGCGCCGTGACGGCGTTCTGCTCGCCGGTGCCGTCCAGGCCGACCACGAGGCCGTAGCCGATCAGCTGGTTGCTGCGAACGCCCTGGACGCTGGCCACTTCCTTCACCCGGGCAGCGCTGGCCTGATGCGGCCACCACAGCGCCGCGCTCGCGGCGATACCGGCCAGGATCAGGAGGCGCCGCACCAGGCGGTCGGGGCTGGAGCTCATATCGGCAGGACGCTGAGGAAGACGCGCGACAGCCAGCCGATCACCTGCGCCTCGGCCTGCTGGCCGCGGCCGCGTTGCTCGAGCCGGACGTTCGCGATCTGGGTGCTGGCCACCGTGTTGCCGGGCTGGATGCTGCGCGGGTCGACCTGGCCCGAGAACCGCATCACGTCCACGCTGGCATTGACGCCGATCTGCTTCTCGCCGGTGATCACGAGATGACCGTTGGGCAGAACGCGCGTGACAGTGGCGGCGATGCTGCCCTTGAAGTCGTTGGTGGATTCCGTGCTGCCCGCGCCCTCGAAGGTGTTGGCGGAATTGGCCGTTGCCGTGCCGCGCGCGAACGCCTTGGCCGGGATGCCGGGCAGCGCGCTGACTGCGGCGTCCAGCGTGCCCGTCTTCTCGACCGAGCTGGTAGCCTTCTGCGTGGCGCTGATCATTTCCTCGATCCGGATCACGATGATGTCGCCCACGTGGCGGGCGCGGTGATCCTCGAACAGCGGCCGATAGCTGGCCTGCTGGTAGATGGCGCCGTTGGCCACGCGCGGGGTCTCGACGACGAGCGGCTCCACCGGCGCGGTGTCGGCCACTTCCACGCGCGGGAACAGTGTCGCGTTGCAGCCGCCGAGCAGCATTGCGGCCAACGGGAGGGCGAGCTTCAGGTTCAGGCGCTTCATGATGGCGTTCACAGCTGGGACAGGCGCTGCAGCATCTGGTCGGAGGTGCTGATGGCCTTGGAGTTGAGTTCGTAGGCGCGCTGGGTGGCAATCATCGTCACGAGTTCCTCGACGACGTTGACGTTGCTGCCCTCGACGTAGCCCTGCTGCAGGGAACCGAGTCCCTCGCTGTCGGGAACGCCGACGTTGGGCGCGCCAGACGCCGCGGTCTCGGTGTACAGGTTGCCGCCGCGAGGCGACAGGCCTGCCGGGTTGACGAAGTTCGCCGTCTGGATCTGGCCCACCGTGGTCGGTGCAGACTGGCCCGGCAGGAGAACGCCGACCGTGCCGTCCTTGGCGATCGTGACGGACAGCGCGTTCGCCGGAATCGTGATGGCCGGCTGCACCGGATCGCCGGCATTCGTGACGAGCGCGCCGTCGCCGTTGACCTGGAATGCGCCGTCCCGCGTGTAGGCGGTGCTGCCGTCGGCCATCTGGACCTGGAAGAAGCCCTGGCCCTTGATGGCGAGGTCGTAGCTGTTGCCCGTCTGGGCAAGGTTGCCCTGCGTGAAGCTGCGCGAGGTGGCCGCGGCGCGCACACCCAGACCCACCTGCAGGCCGGTGGGAAGCGACGTGCCCTCCCCGGCTGCGGCCCCGGTCTGGCGCAGGTTCTGGTACATCAGATCCTCGAACACGACGCCTGCGCGCTTGAACCCGTTGGTCCCGACGTTGGCGAGGTTGTTCGACACGGTGTCCAGCTTGGTCTGCTGGCCTTCCATGCCGGTCTTGGCAATCCACAGTGAGCGGATCATGAGCGGTTCTCCGGAGTCCTGCAGCGATGTTCGCTGGAACTTGAGGGCCCGCATCCAAAGAAAAACGCCGCGATTGCGGCGTTCTTTCAAGTGAGAGCGGACAGATCTCCGGTCAGATCGCCGTGCCCAGCAATCGCTGCGCCGCCTGGTCGCGCTGCTCGGCCCCCTGCAGGGCCTTCATCTGCTGCTCGAACTGTCGCGCTGCGGCGATCATCGCCACCATGGTCTCGACGGCACTGACGTTGCTGCCCTCGAGCGCGCTGTCCTGCAGCCGGGCCAGCGGGTCGCCCGGCAGGTCGCCGTCGGGCCCGCGAAACAGGCCGTCGGTGCCGCGGGTCAGCGGCGCCTCGGGGGTCACCATCTTGAGCCGGCCCACCACCTGCGGGTTCGCGTTGCCGACCGCAGCACTCACACTGCCGTCCGGCGCGATGGTCACGGCGGCGCCGGCCGGTACCGTGATGGGGCCGCCGTCTCCCTGCACCGGGAGCCCGGTGGCGGTGACGAGGTTGCCCTCGGGGTCGACGTCCAGCGCGCCTGCGCGGGTGTAGGCCTCGGTACCGTCGAGCGCCTGCACCGCCAGCCATGCGTTGCCCTTCATGGCAACGTCCAGAGGCCGGCCCGTGGACTGCACGACACCCGATTCGGCGTTGTGCCCGACAGTGCTCTCGAGGGCGAACACCCGTGTGCTGGCCCCGTCGCCGCGGATCGGCACGGCACGGAAGGCCTGCAGCTCGGCCCGGAAGCCGGTCGTCGAGGCGTTGGCGAGGTTGTTCGCCAGCACCTCCTGGCGCTGCATCGTGGCCTTGGCGCCCGTCATCGACAGGTAGATCAGGCGGTCCATGGTTCAGTCCGTCAGTTCGATCAACGCAGGTTCACGATGGTCTGCAGCACCTGGTCGATGGTCTTGATCGACTGCGCGTTGGCCTGGTAGATGCGCTGCGCGGTGATCATGTTGACCAGTTCGCCGGTGATGTCGACGTTCGATTCCTCCAGAGCGCCAGCCTGCAGCACCCCGAGGTTGCCGTCGCCCGGCACGCCCACGACAGGGTCGCCCGAGGTGTAGCTGCGAGCCCAGCCGTTGTCGCCGATCGGCTGCAGGCCCTGCGGATTGCGGAAGGTGGCGATCTCGATCTGGCCCGCCGGACGCGACTGGCCGTTGGAATAGCGCGCCGAGACGATGCCGTTGGGCTCGATGGCGATAGCCGTCAGCAGGCCGGCGGAGAAGCCGTCCTGGTTCATGTCGGTCACTCCGAAGCCCGAGCCGTACTGGGTGGCGCCCATCACGTTGAGTTCGATGCCGGTGATGGCCATGGTTTCCGCGCCGGCGGCGTTGGTCGACGCCGGCACGTTCATCGTCACCGTGCCGCTGGGCGACACCACCGAGCTGCCGTCGGCGCTGAACTGCAGCGTGGCCACGGGCTGAGGCAAGGCATCGGTGCCAGCGACCGAGGCACGGTTGGCGGTGGCATAGACGTTCCAGGTGTCGGTGCCGGCCTTCTGGAAGTAGTAGGTCACCGCGACCTCCTGACCCTTGGCGTCGAAGACCGTCAGCGAGGTCGCGTTGTTGTAGGTGTCCGCGTCGTTGAAGTTGATCTGCGCCCCCGTCTGTGCGCCCGGCACGCCGGACACCGCAGCGACGTGGGAATTCGCGTCCTCGACCATCGCCGTCGCTTCGGTCACTGCGTCCTGCATGAGAGTGCGCGCTGCGACGAGCGTGATGTTGCCCGGGTCGACGGCCAGGGCGGCGTCGATGGAGGTCAGGGCCGCATTCGCCGAGGTCTGCGCCGTGACGGCCGCCGCGCGGGCGCTGTTCGCGGCGGTGGTGGCGTCGGCGTGGCTGGAGGTGCCATAGGCGCTGGCCGCCGTAGCGGCCAGGCTGGAGGCTGTGGCCGCATTGTCGCGGGCGGTCGTGAAGGCAGCGAGCGCGGCCGGGTTGCCGGGAATGGCCGACGTCATGGCCGTCAGCGCCGTGTTGGAGGACGTCAGGGACTCGCCGGCCTGGCTCGCCATGTCGTCGGCGCTGGTCTGGGCCGCCACCCGCGCCACGGAGGCGGGATTGGTGGTCGAGAGGCGGGAGTCGAGGTTCATCTCGAGCTTCACCTGCGTCGTCTGGTTCGGGTCGATGCCGCCCGTGGGCAGCTGGATGGCCGCAGCCTGGCCGGGCTGGATCTGGCCCAGGCCGTCGGCCGGGTAGCCCATCAGGCGCTGGGCGCTGTTGTTGACGATGAAGCCTTCGCGGTCCACCTTGAACTGGCCGTTGCGGCTGTAGGTGACCGGACTCTTGCCATCGGTCACCTGGAAGAAGCCGGCGCCGTTGAGCGCCAGATCCATCGGGTTCGAGGTGGTCGTGATGTTGCCCTGCGTGAACTGCTGCGACACGGAAGCCAGGTTGACGCCGATACCGATGGCGCTGCCGCCGGCGCCGCTGAGCGCGGCCGCGTACACATCGGAGAACTCGGCACGCGCCACCTTGGAGCCGTAGGTGTTCGCGTTGGCGATGTTGTTGCCGATGATCTCGAGGTTCTTGCTCGTCGCGTTGAGGCCGGACAGGCCTTGCTGGAAGCTCATGGTGTGTCCTTGGTCGGGGGTTCGTTCAGTTCAGGGCGTGCACTTCGCCGTAGGGCACGGCGCCGCTGCGTTCGAGTGTCAGCACCAGGCCGGTGCTGCCGTCGAGGCCGACGGACTGCACCCGGTCGAGCATCAGCGGCGTGCTGGTGACGGCCGCGGCGCCGAGCGTGGCGGTCACGCGGAAGGTGTAGCCGGAGGCATCCGGGTGGCCGGAAGCATCCCAGTCGAAGGCATGACGGCCGCTCTCGAGCGCTCCCATCTGCATCGTTTCGACCACCTGCCCTGCCCCGTTGAGGATCTCGACCTGCACCGCATCGGCCGGACCCGACAGCGCGAAGCCTGCCTCGGCCTGGGCGCCGCGGGCGTCCAGCGCCAGCTGATTGCCGGTGACGGTGACATCGCGCCCGATGAGGCTGGCGCCCTGCAGCGCCTGCATCTGCAGGAACTGCGAGTTCAGGCCCTGCACGCTGGTGTTCAGGTTCTCGATGCCGGTCACGGTGTTGATCTGCGCCAGCTGCGAGGTCAGCTCCGCGTTGTCCATCGGGTTCAGCGGGTCCTGGTTCTGCAACTGCGTGACCAGCAGCTTCAGGAAGCTGTCGGCGCTGCCGGCCTCGCTGGTGCTGCCGGCCGCCGAGGTGGCAGAGGTGACGCTGGTGGAAAGGGTGTCGGTGACGTTCATGCGTCAGTGCCTCCTGGGGTCGGGCTCAGCCCTGGCCTAGCTGCAGCGTCTTCATCAGAAGCGTGCGCGCCGTGGTCATGACCTCGATGTTGTTCTGGTACGAACGCGAGGCCGAGATCATGTTGACCATCTCTTCCACCGGGTTCACGTTGCTGAAGGTCACATAGCCCTCCGCGTCCGCCGCGGGGTGCTTGGGGTCGTGCACGCGGCGGCCGACCGTCTGGTCTTCGCTGATGGTCGATACCCGCACGCCGGCTGCGGCCTGGGGTTGGCCGCTCTGGCCGAGCATCACCGTCTGGAAGGTGACCTGCCGGGCCTTGTAGGCCTGGCCGTCGGGCCCGGCCACGGTGTCGGCGTTGGCGAGGTTGGAGGCGACGACGTTCAGACGCTGGCTCTGGGCGCTGACTGCGCTGCCGGAGACCTGGAAGATCGAGAACAGGCTCATGATTCAGCTCATCCCTGGGTGTGGCTCTTCATCGCGTCCTGCATCGTGCGCAGGCTGCTGTTGATGAAGCGAAGCGTGGCTTCGTAGCGCACGGAGTTGTCGGCGATGCTGGCCCGCTCGCGGTCCATATCGACGGTGTTGCCGTCGAGGTTGGTCTGCGAAGGCGTGGCGAAGCGCAGCGAGGGGTCGCGCTGGCCGGGAGCCGTCTCCAGGCCGCTGGCGCCCCGGGCAATGGGCCCGCCCAGACGGTTCTGTGCGGCGGCGGAGGTACCGCCCGTGGCTGCGGCCAGGGCGGCCTTGAAGTCGAAGTCCCGCGCCTGGAAACCCGGTGTGTCCGCGTTGGCGATGTTGCTGGCCAGCAGCTTCTGGCGCTCGGAACGCAGCAGCAGCGCCTGCGACTGGAAGTCGATCTGCGAGGTGAGGCGATTGAGCATGTTGCACTCCGGGCAGCATGAAGCTGCGGCTGATGGGGGTCGATTCTTCGGCGCGCAGGGGGCGGACATCCCGTCGATAAGCGGGGGCAAGAGGCCTCAATTCGGACCTCCTGCCGGCGCACGCCGCCCTAAAGTGATGCCGTGAAGAACCGAATGACCTCCCTCCTGTCCTGCCTGCGGCACCGAGCCCTGGGCGCCCTGGCCGCGCTGGCAGTCGCCGCACCCGCCGTCGCGGCCGAGCCGCAGATCGATGCCGAACTCGGCGCCACTCTGCAGCGCTGGACGCTGGAGCGCGCCGACCAGGCCGGGCCGCTGGCCGGTGCGCGCGTGGAAGTCCAGCTGGGCCAGCTCGACCCGCGGCTTCGCCTGGCTCCCTGCGGCCGCATCGAGCCCTACCTGCCGACCGGCAGCCGCCCCTGGGGCCGCACCCGGGTCGGGCTGCGATGCACGGACGGCACCGCGAAGTGGAACGTCTACCTTCCCGTCACGGTCCAGGTCTTTGCGCGCGCTCCGGTGCTGCGCGAGCCCCTGCCTGCCGGCACCGAACTCAACGCCGACCACTTCACCGAAGGCGAGGTCGACTGGGCCGAACGCACGGCTGCTCCGATCGCCGACGAGCAGGCCATGGTCGGCCGGCTGCTGTCACGGCCCCTCGCGGCGGGCCAGGCGCTGAGGGACACAGACCTCCAGCGCCGTGTCTGGTTTGCCGCCGGCGACCGCGTCAAGGTCACCGCCCTGGGCCCGGGTTTCCGGGTCAGCACCGAAGGACAGGCGCTATCCCGCGGCCTGGACGGACAGCCCGTGCGCGTGCGCACCGAGGCTGGGCGCGTCCTGACCGGTACCGCCGTTGCCGATCGCCACGTGGAGATGCCGCTGTGATGGCATCCCGCCGCCCCACCCCCCCTGAATCAGGGATCACTTTCGATTCCTCGCAGATACCACTAAAGTCCGCGTCGTGGACAGCCGATAGCACGTCCATGAGTCGTCGGCACCACCCAACCGGGTATAGCCGCTGAAGACGCTGGAGCACGCCATGAAGATCGGTCCCCTCGAGAACAAGCCTGCTGTCGCCCCCACCGCGACGGAGCGCAAGGCTGACCCCGCCAAGATTGCAGGCGGCACGGCGAATCGCGAAGCCAGCGCCAAGGTCGAGCTTTCGTCCACCGCTGCTTCCATGTCAGGCGGCGCCGCAACCGAAGCCAGCTTCGACCAGGCCAAGGTCGATCGCATCGCCCAGGCCATCCGCGACGGCAACTACAAGATCAACGCCGAGGCGATCGCCGACAAGCTGATCTCCAACGCCCAGGAACTGCTCGGCAAGGCCGGCGGCTGACGCATCCACCCCCCATGCAGACCTCTCCTGTCGAGATCTTGGCGCTCCAACGTGCCACCCAGGAACTGGAACGCCCCCTGGTGTCGCTCGAAGAGCGGCTGTCCGCGCTGGGCGGCGCCCTGCGCGACCGCGACTCCGACCGCATCGAAACCGAGGCGCAGGCTCTGCATCGCGCCCTGGCCGTCGCGGTCGATCAGTTCGGCCGCGCCCGCCGCCACGGCCCCATTCCCGCACCGCTGCGCCATCGCCTGATGCTGGCCGGCGCCCAGGTGGCGGCCCAGCGCGAATCGCTCGCCCGTGCCACCGCATCGCTGGACCGCGCGATGGAAGTCCTGATGCCGGCCCCGGCACCGGGCGTCTACTCTGCTGCAGGCGCCTCCGAACGGCAAGCCCGCAACGGCGAGGCGCGCGCCTGATCTTCCGGCCTGCGCGCCAGTTCCGGACGCCCCGCTGGTCGGGGCGTTTTCACGACGGTCGCACCTTGGCGGTGCCTGGCGGCAGGAACCCGCGGGCGCGGGTCAGGCTGCAGCGGTTGCCGAATCGACCTTGAACACAGCCGCCGCACCGGCAAGGCGTCCCGCCTGAGCGTGCACGCTCAGGCGGCGGCGGCAGTTTGCTCCGCCAGCGCAGCGTTCTGCTCGATGAGCCAAGGAGGATGAGGTGGCGGAGCAAACTGCCGCCGGCCCGGGGAGCCCGGCGGCGGCCCGACCGCGATCGGCCGGCCAACACGGGGCCCGCGGTGCCCGGGAACCGATCGCTGCGACCAACGGCACTGGCCGTCGGGAGCGAAAGGAAGAAGGGCCAGGTCTACCAGTCGCGCAGGCGCGTGCGCAGGCGGGCGATCGACTGGCTGTGCAACTGGCACACCCGGCTTTCGGTCACGCCGAGAACCGCGGCGATTTCCTTCAGGTTCATGTCGTTCTCGTAGTACATGCTCATCACGAACTGCTCGCGTTCCGGCAGGTTCTTGATGGCCTCGACCAGGGCTTCGCGCATGCGCTGGTCCTGCAGGCGCGCCAGCGGGTTGGCGTCCGCGTCGACCACGTGGCGGTCGAGGTAGTCGTCGTCGCCCTCGTCGCCGCTCATGTCCTCGAGGTGGATGAGCTGCGTTCCGCGCACCTTGCCCAGGAGTTCCTGGTACTCCTGCAGCTTGAGCCCCATCTCCTGGGCGATCTCGCTCTCGGAGGGCGCCCGGCCGTGGCGCTGCTCCAGCTTGTGCACGGCCGATTCGATGGAACGCTGGTGGCGGCGGTCGCCGCGGCTCATCCAGTCGTTGCCGCGCAGCTCGTCGAGCATCGCACCGCGGATGCGCTGGGTCGCGAACGTCTCGAACTGGACGCCCTGCGCCGCGTCGAATCGTGTCAGCGCATCGGACAGGCCGATCATGCCGACCTGGATCAGATCGTCGAGCTCGATGTTCGCGGGCAGCTTGGCGATCATCTGGTGCGCGAGGCGTCGCACCAGCGGGCTGTACTGCTTGAGCATCGAGCCGGCGTCGAGTTGTCCCTTGGCGGTGTACATGGCGGGTCAGCCTTCTAGTTCGTTCGGTTCGGTCGTCTCAGGGGCGGGTGCTGCGCTCGTGGCGCGGCGCCTGCATCGGGGGCATCGGCAGGACTTCCGATTCCAGGTTCAGCTGCGCATCGATCAGCCTCTGCAGCGCTTCGCCGGGCGCCGCGTTCAGCGAGCCGGCCGGGTCGATCACGGCCCACTGGTGAAGCAGGCAACCGAGGAACCCATCGGCGCAGCCAGACAGGCTCGCCGCGATGTGCGGCAGGCGGGGGCTGCCCGGTGCCGCAGCCAGCAACAAGTCGAAGGTCATCAAGGTGCAGCGCTGGGCAAGCAGCTTCACTGCCGCATAGGCGTGCTTGATGCTCTCGGGGTGGTCGGCACCGATGATCACTGGCCGCGCGGCACGCCGCTGGAACAGGCGCGCGAGATCGCTCGGGCTCGCGTGCACCAGCACCACGTCAGCCTGAGGCGCGGCATCGGACACGGCCTCGAGCAAGGCGGAAGCCGAGCCCCGGGTATCGACATAGGCCAGGGGCAGGCCGCGGGCCGCCAGGTAGGAAACGTCGTTGCCCAGCGGCTCGATGGCGCTGGCGAGGTCCAGGCGCGCCAGTTCCTGCGGCGCGGGCGCGTTGTCGGCCGCGTCGACCACCAGCGTGTGGCGGCCGGCGGCACCGAAGGCCGCCGTGATGCGCTCGATGACGATGCCGGAGAACGGCACATGCGGGTTGGCGGCCAGCGGGATGAAGCGTCGCGGGCGCGAACCGGCGAACATCCGGCGCAGGCCGTCGGCCTGGTCGAGAGGCGCGGGTTCGGAGTTGGCATAGAAGTCACGCATAGGCCGGTCCTCAGGCGTGAGCCGCTTGCGCCGCCACGGAGGGAATCGACGTCGGCAGGCCGGCGAAGACCAGATTGACATCGCCCGCATCCATCTTCCAGGCCGGGCTGCCGCCGCCGCGCATGGCGCGTTGAACCAGCGCATGCGCCGACAGGCGGTGCCAATCCTCGGGCACGCGCTGGCCGTTGGCCACGCCCAGCACCTTCAGGCGATGGCGGATCAGCGCGTCGACCGCGGGGCCGAGCTTCACGGCCTCGTCGATCTTCGACAGGATGACGCCCTTGCAGTTGGCGGCCCGGTACGAAACCAGGACGTCTTCGATCGTCTCGCCCTGCTGCGCGGCGTTGACCACCAGCAGCCGGTTGACGGAACGATGCGAGAGCATCTCCAGCAGTTCGCGGGTGCGGGTGTCCCGCTGCGCCATGCCGGCGGTGTCGATGAGCACCATCTTCTTCGCAGACAGCAGGTCGAGCAGGTCTTCCAGCGAGGCGCGGTCGTGCGCGGTGTGCACCGGCACGCCGAGGATGCGGCCGTAGGTCCGGAGCTGTTCGTGCGCGGCCACCCGGTAGGCATCCAGCGTGATCAGGCCGAGATTGCCCGCGCCGTGCTGGGTCGCGAAGGCCGCTGCCAGCTTGGCCGTGGTGGTGGTCTTGCCGACGCCGGTGGAGCCGATCAGCGCGAAGACGCCGCCCTGGTCCTCGAGCGCGGGCTCGTGCTCGCCGGTCTGGAGGTTGTTCTCGAGCACGCTGGCGGCCCAGGCCATCTCGTCACCGGAATCAGGCAGGCTCTCGACGAGCTTGCGCACCAGCTGCGGCGAGAAGCCGATCTCCAGCAGACGCTGCGACAGCAGCGCCTGACGGGGCTGCCGCTGCAGCTTTTCCATGAAGGCCAGCGCGCCGAAGCGCTGTTCGATGAGACCGCGCATCGAGCGCAGTTCGTCGAGCAGGGGCTGCTGCGCCTCGCGGCGCGGCGGCTCGGACAGCAGGTGGGCCTTGAAGAACTCGGACTCGGGCTCGGTCATCAACGGCTCGCGCAGCACAGGCGGCTCACGGCGTGCCGGCGCGGAAGTGGCTGTTGCTGCCGTCGAGGCCGCGTTGGCGGCTGCGTTGACGGCTGCCGCGGCGGCAGCGGACGTGGCTGCGGCGGCAGGCCTGGCGGCGGCGGAACGTGCGATCGCAGCCCTGGGCGATGCGGCCGGAGCCGGCTTCGGATCCTGCGCCTGTAGCTCGGCGTCACGGCGCTTGAGCATGCGCTCGCGCACATAGTCCTGGAAGGAGAGCGTGCTCATCGCGAGCTGCTCGACATCGTCGTCGACGGTCGGTGCCGCCACGGGTGCGGGCAAGGCGCCTCGGGCAGTCTGCCGGGCTGCGGGCCGGACGGCGGCAGGTGCCGGCGCGGGATTCCCCGGCGACGCCATGCGTTCGAACTGCTGCACGCTCTCGGGCGCCATCGCCAGCACTTCAACGCCTTCGGGGCAGGGCCGGGTGGAGACGACCACTGCGTCGTCACCGAAAGCCTGGCGCACGAGCATCAATGCCTCGCGCGAGGTGCGGGCTGTAAAACGCTTCACATTCATGCCGTGCTCCCGATGATCGAACCGATCCGGATCGTGTGTGTGTCAGGTATCTCGCTGTGGCCCAGCACCTTCATGCGGGGGGCCGCGCGCTTGAGAAGCCGCGCCATCGGGGCGCGGATCATGTCGGGCACCAGCAGGCAGGCGGGCACGCCCAGGTCTTCCTGCTTCTGTGCGTTCTGGGCGGCGCCGCGGCTGAGCGCGTCGGCCACGCCGGGGTCCAGCGCCGCGCCGTGCGGCGAGTTGAGGGCCTGGGTCACCAGGCGCTCGAGTTCGGGGTCCAACGCGATGACGTCGAGTTCCTTCACCGGGCCGTAGATCTGCTGCACGATGGCCGGGGCGAGGTGCACCCGGATGCGGCGTGCCAGCTCGCCGGGATCGGTCACGGTGGAAGCGTGTTCGGCCAGGCATTCGACGATGGAGCGCATGTCGCGGATGTGCACGCCTTCTTCCAGCAACAGTTGCAGCACTTTCTGCAGAGTGGCGATTCCTACCATCTTGGGCACCACGTCCTCGATCAGCTTGGGGGCCAGTTTGGTGACATGCTCGACCAGCTGCTGCACTTCGACTCGACCCAGAAGCTTCGCGGCGTTCACCTGCATCAAGTGTGAAAGATGGGTCGCCACGACGGTCGCGCAATCAACTACCGTAAATCCGGCCATCTGTGCCGTCTCGCGGTGGCGTTCATCGATCCAGACCGCGGGCAGGCCGAAGGCCGGGTCCATGGTCTTGGTGCCGGGCAGCATCTGGGTTGCGCCGCCCGGGTTGATGGCCAGCAGCTGGCCCGGGAAGGCCTCGCCCTCCCCCACCACGGCGCCACGCAGCGTGACGCGGTAGACGCTGGGCTTGAGCTCGAGGTTGTCCCGGATGTGCACCGACGGCGGCAGGAAGCCGACATCCTGCGCGAACTTCTTGCGCACGCCCTTGATGCGGCCCAGCAGGTCGCTGCCGGCCTGGGCCGCACGCGTCTTGTCGACCAGCGTGATCAGGCGGTAACCCACCTCCAGGCCCAGCGTGTCCACCGGGGCCAGGTCGTCCCAGCTGGCCTCGTTGCCGGCCAGCGGCGCATCCGCCTCGCCCGGCTTGCGCTCGGGCTGTGCCGCCGCGACCTTCTTGCGTTGAGTGAGGCTCCAGGACAGCGCCGCCAGCGCGCCGCCGATGAGCAGGAACACCAGGTTCGGCATGCCGGGCACCAGGCCCAGGGCACCCACGATGCCGGCCGTGATGGCGATGGACCGGGGCGACTCGAAGACCTGGCTGCGGATCTGCGTGCCGATGTCCTGGTCCTTGCCCACGCGGGACACGACCATCGCCGAGGCCACCGAGATCAGCAGCGCCGGGATCTGCGCCACGAGCGCGTCGCCAACCGCCAGCGTGACGTAGGTCGACGCGGCATCGCCAGCCGACAAGCCGTGCATGGCCATGCCGATGATGAAGCCGCCGATGATGTTGATGAACAGGATCAGCAAACCCGCCATCGCATCGCCGCGAACGTACTTGCTGGCGCCGTCCATGGAGCCGAAGAAGTCGGCTTCCTCGCTGACTTCCGAGCGGCGCTTCTTGGCTTCCTGCTCGTCGATCAGGCCGGCGTTCAGGTCGGCGTCGATGGCCATCTGCTTGCCGGGCATCGCATCCAGGGTGAAACGAGCGCCCACCTCGGCGATGCGCTCTGCGCCCTTGGTGACGACGATGAAGTTGATGACGACCAGGATCGCGAAGACGATCAGGCCGACCGCGAAGTTGCCGCCGATCAGGAAGTGGCCGAAGGACTCGATCACCTGCCCCGCCGCCGCAGGGCCGTTGTGGCCCTCGAGCAGCACCACGCGGGTGGATGCCACGTTCAGTGACAGACGCAGCAGGGTCGTCACCAGCAGCACTGAAGGAAGCGCCGTGAAGTCCAGCGGCTTGACCATGTGCGCCGCCACCATCATGACCATCAGCGACAAGGCGATGTTGAAGGTGAAAAGCAGATCCAGCATGAAGGGCGGCAACGGCAGCACCATCATCGCCAGCATCATCACGACGAAGAGCGGTGCCATGCCGGCCGCCACCTTGCCGGCGTGAGGGCCCATCAGGGCATTCAGGCGTCGCATCAGTTCATTCATGTTTCAGCTCCCGGGCGACGCTTCCGGTTGAGGGGGTCGAGTTCAGGCGGCACCACGATGGATGCGGGTGCGGACGGCAGCGGTGCGCCGTTGGCGATGGCGGCGCGAAGCTGGAAGACCCACGCCAGCACCTGCGCCACGGCGGCGAAGAGCGGGCCCGGGATTTCCTGGTCGATCTCGCAGTGGGCGTACAGCGCGCGCGCCAGCGGCGGCGCCTGCAGCACCGGCACCTTGGCCGCAGCGGCGGTGTCGCGGATCTTGAGGGCCATCAGGTCGGCACCCTTGGCCACCACGCGGGGAGCGCCGGCGCCCCCTTCCTCGTATTTCAGGGCCACGGCAAAGTGAGTCGGGTTCATCACGACGATGTCGGCCTGCGGCACGGCGGCGAGCATCCGCTTCTGGGCGCGGGCGCGCATGGTCGCCCTGATCTTGCCCTTGACCTCGGTGTTGCCCTCGGCGTCCTTGTTCTCCTGCTTGACTTCCTCGAAGCTCATCTTGAGGTTGCGCGCCAGAAGGAACCGCTGCAGCGGCACATCCACCGCCGCGAAGACGGCCAGCACGAGCAGCATCAGCATCAGCCCGCCAAGGACGATCTCGCCCGCGCCGGCCAGCGCGGAGTGCAGCGGTTGCGTGATGAGCTGCGCGAAGTCCTCGAGGTGGCGCTTCAGGTACAGCGCGCCCGTGATGAACAGGACCAGCGCCAGCAGGCAGGACTTCAGCATCGGCGTCAGCTGCCCGAACGAGAACATGCGCTGCAGCCCGGAGAGCGGGTTGAGCTTGCTGAACTTGGGCTGTATGGGCTGGAGCGTGAAGTTCCAGCCGCCCGACAAGGCGCTGGCCGCAATGGCCACCAAGCCCATCACGATGCCGAGAGGCACCACGAAGACCAGCATCTGCCAGCTCTGGTCCGACAGCAGCGTGGTCATGGCGCGGGAGTCCGTGACGGCACTGCGCTCGAAGCGCAGGCCCTGCGTCAGCAGCGAGACCATCCAGTCCGTCAGCGGCCGCAGCATGCCGATGATCAGCGCGCCGCCGGCCGCGAAGGCCACCAGGTGGCCCAGGTCCTGGGACCGGGCGACCTGGCCTTCCTTGCGCGCCTTGCCCAGCTTCTTGCCGGTGGCGGGTAGTCTTTTGTCCTGGGAGTCGGCCATGGCGTGTGTGGGCTCGGTATGAGCCCTGCCATGGTGCCGGGAAGCGGAAGGAACCTGAGCCGGATAAGCCGGCCAAACAGCGCGGTGTTCGAGCTACCGCGCGCAGGTCCCGTCAGGGGGTCAGAACCCCAGTGAAGCGAGCAGGTCGTCGACCTCGCCCTGGTTGCTCACCACATCGGTGCGACCTTCGGCGTCGGTGACGGGGCCCTGGAGCACCATCTCGACCTTGTGCACCTGATCCGCGGGGATCACCTGCATCAGCAGCTTGAGCAGGCTGCCTTCCAGATCATTGGCGAGCGTGACCACCTTGGCCACCACCTGGCCGGTGAGGTCGTGGAAGTCCTGAGCCAGCATGATGTCGGTCAGGTGGCCGTCGGTGCGCGCGGTGGCGGATTCGACGTCCTGCACGAAGTTCAGCACGGCGCCGCTGGCCACGGCCTTCACCGGGTTGGCCATCAGCGCGGCGGCCAGCAGACGAGTCTTCTCGGCAATGGCGGCCTGTTCGGCCTTGGCGTTGTCGACGGTGTTGAGCACCTTCTCGGCCGCGCTGGCGGTCTTGTCGGCGATGTAGTTCAGGCGGCTGCGCGCGTCGGGCAGGCCATCGGCGGCGCGCTGGAGCTGCGGCATGACACCCAGCTGGGCCAGGGTGTCGTGCAGCAGACGCGTGATCGTGCCGACCTGGACGAACACCTCCGTGGTGCTGGCTTCACGAACTGCGCGCTGCGTCAGCGTCTCGGCAGATTCCATCTTCATGGTGATTTCCCGGTGGGTTGCCGTGCTGACGTTCAGGCCGTGGCGGCCAGCTTCTGGAGGATCTTCTGGACTTTTTCCTCCAGAGTCGCCTTGGTGAATGGCTTCACGATGTAGCCGGCGGCGCCGCTCTGCGCCGCCATCACGATGTCTTCCTTGCGCGCCTCGGCCGTGACCATCAGCACCGGAATGTGCTTGAGGCTGTCTTCGGCCTTGATGGCCTTGAGCAGGTCGAAGCCGTTCATGTTGGGCATGTTGATGTCGGAGACGACGAAGTCGAACTTGTGCGACTTCAGCATGCTCAGGGCAATGGCGCCGTCCTCGGCCTCGTCGGCGTTGTTGCAGCCCATCTCCTTGAGCAGGCCTCGCACGATGCGTCGCATGGTCGAGAAGTCGTCGACGATCAGGAACTTCAGGTCGCTGGGGTTGCTCATGGCGGTCGGTCCTTGGGACGGATGGTTCTGCAGCCGTTATCGGCGTGCGGCGGCAGGGCTTGAGGGTTCGCTGCGCGGAGCGAAATCGGGTTTGATGGAAGGCAAGGCGGGCGTCTCCTCCGCCGCCTCGGCGTCGGGATCCCGGCCGAAGAAGCGATCCTCGGCGTCGCGGTTCATGACGATGATGCTGATGCGACGGTTGGCGGGCGCACGTGGGTCCTTGTCGTCGAAGGGGCGGCTGTCGGCCAGGCCCTGCACGCGCAGCATGTGGTCGGTGGGCAGGCCGCCCGCCGTGAGCTCGCGCCTGGACGCGTTGGCCCGGTCGGCGGACAGCTCCCAGTTGCTGTAGCCGCGCTGCTCGCCTGAGAAGATCGCCGCGTCGGTGTGGCCTTCCAGCGTGATGCGGTTGGGCACCTCCGCCAGCACGCCGCCGATGGTGCGCAGGATTTCACGCATGTGCGACTGAACAACGGCGCTGCCGCTCAGGAACATCGGGCGGTCGAATTCGTCGACGATCTGGATGCGCAGGCCATCGTGCGTCATGTCGAGCCGGATCTGCGCGCTCATCGCAGCGAGCTGCGGGTTCTGCGCGAGCTTGTCCTTCACGCGCTTCATCAGGTCTTCCAGGCGCGAGATCTCAGCGCGCCGCTGCTCGTCCTTCAGCGCCTTCAGGTTGATCGTGCGGCGTTCGGCCGCCGTCTCGCCGCCCTTGACCTGGCCGGTCGTGCGGGTCATGTCGGCGCCGCCGCCCTTGATGAGGTGCGAGGAATCTCCCGAGCCGGAGCCGCCCATCAACGCAACCTTGAGCGGCGACTGGAAGTAGTCGGCAATACCCTTCTTGTCGCCTTCGGTCGTGGAACCCAACAGCCACATCAGCAGGAAGAACGCCATCATGGCCGTCACGAAGTCGGCATAGGCGATCTTCCAGGCGCCGCCGTGCGCCGCATGGCCCGTCTTCTTGATCCTCTTGACGATGATCGGCTGCAGCTTCTTCGCGTCACCGGCCATCTTGTGTCTCCGGAATCAGCGGCATGGGCCGCGAGCCGCGAAAGCCCGGTGCCGCGGCGCGCGGCAGCACGCTCGCATGCGAGCGCGGCGCAGGCGCTCCCGCAGGCTGCAGCGGCAGCTCTCGCTGGGGCGCGGCGGGCGACTGCGTCACTTCTTGCCCTTCACGTGCGACTCGAGCTCGTTGAAGGTGGGGCGAGCCGTGGACACCAGGACCTTGCGCCCGAACTCGATGGCCACCTGCGGCGCATAGCCCTGCATGCTGGCCAGCAGCGTGGTCTTGATGCACTGAAGTTCCTTGCCGCTCTCCTCGACCTTCTGCTCCAGCAGGCCGGCGAGCGGCTCGGCGAAGGCATAGGCCAGCAGGATCCCGAGGAAGGTGCCGACCAGCGCCGAGCCGATCATGCCGCCCAGCACTGCGGGCGGCTGGCCGACCGAGCCCATGGTCTTGATCACGCCCAGCACCGCCGCCACGATGCCGAAGGCCGGCAGGCCGCCCGCCACGCGCTGGATCGCGGCGACAGGCGCATGCGCCTCGTGGTGATGGGTCTCGATCTCGCTGTCCATCAGCGACTCGATCTCATGGGCGTTCAGGTTGCCGGAGACCATCATGCGCAGGTAGTCGGTGATGAACTCCGTGACATGGTGGTCATTGCCGACGCCGGGATACTTCTGGAACAGCGGGGAAGTGTGCGGATCCTCGACGTCCTTCTCGATCGACATCAGGCCCTCCTTGCGGGCCTTCTGAAGGATGTCGTAGAGCAGCGCCAGCAGCTCCATGTAGCGCGCCTTGGTGTACTTGCCGCCCTTGAAGCACGCGCCCACGCCACCCAGGGTCGCCTTGATGACCGTCATCTGGTTGTTGACCAGGAAGGCGCCCAGCGTGGCGCCGCCGATCATGGTCATCTCCCAGGGGAGTGCCTTGATGATCGGGCCCATGTTGCCGCCGTGGGCGATGAACACCCCGAACACGCAACCCAGCACCACGACCCAGCCGATGATGACGAACATGGTTCAGTCGAGTTGGTTGAGGAAGGTCCCGCAGGCACTTGCCGCGGGCTCATGCACAGGGTTATCGGCGGCGCGCGGCGCGGGTTGAGCCGGTATGCGCCAAGCCAGCACCGGACGGCCCCCCGCCAGTTCGGCGGCCAGGTCGGGCTCACGCCCGGGAACGCTGAATTCGAGGCTCACGAGCCAGCTGCCGGCAGGCATCTCATCGCAGGCCTTGGCCCAGGCGCGCGCCATGCTCTCCGGCCGCTGGAACAGGTACACGAGCGCCAGGCCGTGCCAGGCGCCGGGGCGCCACATGTCGCCGCGGCTCACGCTCGCCCAGGGGCAGCGCAGCCGCGCCCACAGCGCCAGCGGCGCGCTCCATTCCACGCCTGACACCTGCGAACCGGGCCACGCGGCGCGCAGGGCGCGCAGGCCGTCGCCGACGCCACACCCGGCATCGAGCACGCGCGCACCGGCTGGCAGCTGCAGCTTCGCGGCGAGCCCGTCGAGCGCGCCTGCGGGCGTGGGAAACAGGGGTGCATCGCGCCAGGCGCGAAGCGGGTACACGAACATCAAGGCGGCCAGCGGAAGCAACCACGCCCAAGCGGGCATCGAGGCCGCTGCGCCGGTGGCCAGCGCCGAGAGCGGGAAGCCCCCTGCGACCCACGCCCGTCGCCAGGCCGTGGGCTGGCGCCAGGCCAGGCCCGCACCCAGTGCCATCGCCGTCGCGGCGGCAAGCACCGCCCCGACGCTGCCCAGCAGCAGGTTGAAGACCGCCCAGGCCAGCGCCCAGGCCGCCACGGCCGGTAGCGGCCAGCGGCGCCACGGAGCTTCGGCGAGTGGGGTGGACATCATGCAGCCAGTATCCGTGCGGACCCTGCCCTGCCAGCGCCGGAACAGCGGGTGGAAACGGTGGTACCAAACAGTGCTTCAGCTGCGGGGCATCGAAGTGACCCGCGGCGGCGCCCCGGGGCACTGCCCGTGCGCAGGCCAAAAAAAAGCGGGTCCCGAGGGACCCGCTTGAAAGGCACAACGGATGTGCCAGGAGGAGACAAAGCAATGAAAGACACGGTATCTGTCCAGGTTGTCGGCCGCCGCCGGCCCGGACTGGAGAGAAGCTGTCAGTGAGCGTGTGACGGAATTTGCAGCGAACCCGCCTGCTTGCCCTTGCCGGCACGCGCCGGGGGGTTGCACAGGCCGCACACGAAGTGGCGCGCGATCTCGTGCGGGTGCGTCACATAGTGGCCGCCGCAGCTGCTGCAGGTGGTCATGGTGAGCATGCCGTTATCGACGAACTTCACCAGGCGCCAGGCGCGGGTCACGCTCAGCATCGGCTCGAGACCCTGGGCCTGGAGCTGCTCCAGGTAGAGCTGGTAGGCCTTGATGACGGCGTCGATCTCGTCCATCTCGGACGTCTTGTTCAGGTACTCGTGGATGTTCAGGAACAGGCTCGAGTGGATGTTCGGCTGCCAGGTCATGAACCAGTCGGTGGAGAACGGGAGCTGGCCCTTGCTCGGGCTCTTGCCCGCGACTTCCTTGTACAGGCGCAGAAGGCGCTCGTAGCTGAGGTCGGTCTCGCTCTCCAGCACCTGCAGGCGGGCGCCGAGGTTGATGAGCGTGACAGCACGGTCGATCTGCTTCGCTTCGGTCAGGATGCTCTTGACGCGGGCCATGGTTCTCTCTCCTGGAATCTTTTGAGGTGTAGCCGGACGGGGGTGCCGAACGGGTGTCAGGCAGCTTCCTGATGGCGACCTGCCATCAGGATGGAAGCGTGCAGGCGGGACACGCCGTCGTTCGCCGCGGCCTTGCCGTGGCTGGTGAGCAGGCTCCACACCAGGTCGTCGTCCATGCGGAAGCGGCACAGCAGGGTGTTGCCAGCGGCGATCTTCATCATCTGGGCCGGGGTCAGCATGTCGATCAGGCCCGCGGTCTCCTCGCTCACGCCCAGGCGGTACAGGCCTTGTTCGCGGTCGGTGCGGATGAGGCTCTGGGCCAGCATCAGGTACGACAGGTTGGCTTCACGGATTTCGGCAAGGATCTGGTCGGCGGTCATGGTGTCTCTCCGGTGGGTTTGCGTTTCAGCGTGATACGAACTGTAGAGACCGGAACTGGGATGCAACATCAGCCCAGTTCCGTCGCTTGAGTCCGTTTTGCACCACCGGTCGTGTAGGAATTTGCCTTACAAGGCCGGTCGCCGGGCCGCCAGAACCGGGGCCGGAAGCGGGTGCCCGGCGCGCCCGCACCAGGCCCGAGATGGCCGGGCTTGCCCCTGCATATCGGGCGATGGCGCCCCGGGCAGACGGCCACACTCCCTGCACCCGTCTCCCGTGGAGCAATCCCTCTCATGGACACCCTCATCGTCGGCGCAGGCTTTGCCGGAGCCACGACGGCCCGCCAGCTGGCCGAGGCCGGCGACCGCGTGCTCGTCATCGACAAGCGGCCCCACATCGCGGGCAACGCCTACGACAGGCTGGACACAGCGGGCGTGATGGTCCACGAATACGGACCGCACATCTTTCATACCAACAGCGAATACGTCTTCGAGTACCTGTCGCACTACACGAAGTGGCGCCCCTACGAGCACCGCGTGCTCGCGGTTCCCGATGCACGCAACGGCCGAGCCTTCCCGATGCCGATCAACCGCACGACGGTCAACGGCCTGTACGGCCTGGACCTCGACGAAGACGGCGTAGCCGACTTCCTGCAGCGCGTGCGGGAACCGCGCGAACCGCTACGCACTTCCGAAGACGTGGTGCTGAACTCGGTGGGCCGGGACCTGTGCGAGAAGTTCTTCCGCGGCTACACGCGCAAGCAGTGGGGCCTGGACCTGTCGGAACTTGCCGGCGGCGTGGCGGCGCGCATTCCCACGCGGACCAACGACGACGACCGCTACTTCACCGACCGCTTCCAGGCGATGCCGGAAGCGGGCTACACGGCGATGTTCGAACGCATGCTGGACCATCCCAACATCGAGGTGCGGACCGGCACCGCCTACGAGGACGTCGCCGCCGGCATCGACCGCCGGCGCACCGTGTTCAGCGGCCCCGTGGACGAGTACTACGGCCACTGCTACGGCCGCCTGCCCTACCGCAGCCTGCGCTTCGAGCATGAGCACCTGCCGCGCTGCGGACAGTACCAGCCGGTCGGGACCGTGAACTACCCGAACGACCACGCCTACACCCGCGTGACCGAGTTCAGGCACCTGACGGGCCAGGCCCACACAGGCACCTCCCTGGTACGGGAGTACCCCACGGCCGAAGGCGACCCGTACTACCCGATCCCGAACGCCGACAACGAGGCGCTCTTCAAGCGCTACGAAGCGCTGGCGGACGCCGAGAGCGATGTGTTCTTCATCGGCCGCCTCGCCCAGTACCGCTACTACAACATGGACCAGGTGGTCGGCGCCGCGCTGGCGCTGTCGCGCCGCCTGCTCCCGGAAGCCACGGGCATGGCGGGTTCGCCCCGCGGACGCCCCAGTCCGAGCCCGCATACCTGCACGGCCGACTGATGGCACCCGACTCCACCCCAATTCCGAAGAAGACCACCATGACCACCCCGACCTCCACATACTTCGAGCGCGCCGTCAGCGACGTGCGCCAGGCCGCCTTCGAGATCGGCGCGACCGACGAGAAACAGGCGCAGCAGCTGCTGCGCGAGGCGCTGAAGCTGCAACCGGGGCACGCCGACCTGCTCGGCGACCTGGCAGTCCTGCACCTTCAGGCGGGTCGACACGCGCAGTGCATCCAGGCTGCCAGCGAGGCGCTGGCGGCCGACCCCCGGCACGACGAAAGCGCCTACGCCATGGCGCTCGCGCTGGAAGCCAGCGGCCGCATCGACGAGGCTCGCGCCTACTACGAGGACCTGGCCACGGGGAGCCGTGCGGAGCGCTTCTGGAAGCTGAACCCCTCTCTGGCGCAGCTGTGCGAAACGAAGCTGGCGCAACTGGGCCCGGCCCCCGCGATGCGCGCGGAGACTGGCCCGGCGCCCATCGCGCCGCAGCCCTCGGCACCGGCGCCTGTCGCGACGAATCACCGCGCCACGGCATCGGACACCAGCCAGCAGACGGAAGACAGCACGGTGTATGCCCCGATGCTGGTTCGCCCCGGCGCGCTGGGGCAGCTGCTGAGCGAGACAAAGGGCATCCAGGCGCTCACGCTGGACTGCTTCGACACCATCCTGTGGCGTCACACCGACCGGCCGGTGGACGTCTTCTACGACCTGCAGCAGCGACCGGCCTTCAAGATGGCGGGCATCGATGCCGCGCTGCGCGAGAAGTCCGAACGCCACGCCCGGCAGTTGCAGTGGGTGCGCACCGGGCGCACCGAAGTGACCCTGGACCAGATCTACCTGGCGGCGCGGCCCGGACTCAGCCGCGAGATGCTGCGCTGGCTGGCCGAGGACGAACTGGCGGCCGAGATGCACGCCTGCGTTGCCCATCCAGGCGCGGTGCGCCTGCTGCGGGATGCACGGGCACGGCAAATGCCGGTCACGATCGTCAGCGACACCTACTTCGACGCCGGTCTCCTGCGGCGGCTGCTCGCCCATGCGCTGCCAGCCGACGCCTATGCAGCCATCGGCGAGATCATCTGTTCAGCGGATCACGGCGCCTGCAAGTCGCAAGGCCTGTTCAAGCTGGCGCGCCTGAACCAGACGCCCAACGCGTGCAACGTGCTCCACGTGGGCGACAACAAGGACGCCGATGTGCGTGCGCCGGGCGCGCTCGGGATGTCCGCGACCTACCTGATGCACGAAGGCGACCTGGGCATCCAGCGCCGCCGCATGGGCGCCACCGCGGTCAGCCTGCTGGACCCGAGCGCGCGGGCGTCGCGCCCGCTGCACATGCCCTACCGGGCCGTGCTGGCCACGACCGGCAGCGACAGCCCCGAAGCAGCCACGGCCATCGGCCACGCCACGCTGGGCCCGCTGATGCACGCCTTCGGGCGCTACCTCCAGGAGGAAGCCACAGGCCTGGCCGCCACGCGCGACCGGGTCAAGCTCGTGTTCCTGCTGCGTGACGCACACCTCCCGTTGCACGCCTACTGCGCGATGGAAGATCCGATGCCTGCCTATGCAGCGCAGATCAGCCGCTTCAGCGCCTACGCCGCGTCGTTCCGGCGGCAGGAGAACATCGATCATTACCTGGCCCATTTCGCCCAGAGCCTGACGCTAGACATGATCGCCCGGCAGCTTCTGCTGTCGCCTGAACGAACCGCACGTCTGGTCGAGAAGGCGGAGGCTTCGGCACAGCCGCTCCAGACCTTCATCACGGCCGTGCGGCAGCCCGAGGTGCTGGCCGAGATCTATGCCGCCTCGACGGCGTTCCGCGAGCGCCTGCGCCGCTACCTGGTGCGCCAGGTCGGCCTGGCGCCCGGGGACACCATCGTGCTGGTGGACCTGGGTTATGCAGGCACCATCCAGCGCGTGCTCGGTCCGGTGATGTCCGAGGAGTGGGGTGCCGAAGTCTTCGGGCGCTACATGCTGGCCGTGGGGTCGGTCGACGAGAAGCACAGGGGCCTGATGGACCAGAGCTGGCTCGACCATCGCGCACTGGCTGCCATGCAGCCCTATGTCGGCGTGCTCGAGACCCTGTGCAGCGAGCAGGGAGCCAGTGTCGTGGGCTACGACGACGAAGGCCAGCCGATCTTCGAGTCGGAGCAGATCGACAATGGCCAGAGCGACATCGTGTTCGAGATCCAGGCCGAGTGCCTGCGCTTCGCCCGTGAGGCCGATGCGTACTTCCGTGCCGCCAACCGCATGCCGCCGTCGACGATCCTTCGTGACGAGGCACTGGCCAGTTTCGGGCGCCTGCTCTTCTTCCCGAGCGCGCAGGAAATCGAGCACCTGGCCAAGTTCAAGCTGGAAATCAACCTCGGCAGCGGCGTGGCGCGCCAGCTGTTCGACGTCGACGCCGGGCTGGAAGGCCTGCGCCAGCAAGGCCTCTTCTACGTCGGCCAGACGCAAAGCGGCGTGCGGATGTCGGTTCCCGCGGAGTTGCGCGCGGCCGGGATGGAACTCTCGCTGTCGCTGCTGGCCCAGACCCGCTTCGGCCTCGACGTGGCGCGCATTGACTGGTCGACTCGCAAGTCGCCGGTTCAAGTGCTGCTGATGCGCGACGACCGTTCGGCTCAGGTCATGATCGAGGCCACACCGACCCACGACGGCTACTTCTCCACCGTGGTGCCGCTGCCGGACAGCGACGCCGATGTCGGCCTGGCGCTCGGACGCGACCACGAGTGGCTGCAACTGCACAGCGCCGAACTCGTCTCGCTGTCGGGTCGCCGCGTGGCCGAAGGCAACGCGACAGATCTGCGCCCCGTGCTGGCCTTCAGCGGCGTGCGGGACCAGGGCCACGGCCTGCTGCACTTCGAGGCGGCCGACTCGTTGCTGATGCTCCCGGCCGGCTCCTGGTCGCACGAAGGGCGCGCGGGACTTCGCATCGTCTTCCGGCCGATCGCGGCGCGCAAGGCGGCCGGGGCCTGAGGCGTCGGACAGCCGTCGGGTGGCTGGGCAACGCCCGGCGCCTGGCGTGCCTGACGTGCATGACGTGCGTGGGGTGCCTGAGCGTGGCCGACCACTCCAGCCATGAGGCCGTGCAGATCGCCGTGGATGCCGGCGGCAGCGGGCAGTCCGTGATGCGGCTGCTGGATCAATACGCGCTGTTCCGGGGCTGACCCGCAGCAGTGCGGTCCGACAACCGCCCGGAACGCCCAAGCGGAGCCTTCATCGGTGGGGCGCGGGCACACGGCAACCGCTGACGATCAGGCCTTGCGAATCGGACCCATCCGAATCACGGACAAGAAGACCGGAAGACCTCGATCACCGACTCCGTTGGGTCATTGATGGACCTGAAACGATGTTGCACTCAGCTTCGGAATCAGCCAATCCACCCCCAGCCGATCGCAGAGCTGCTCGATGAATCCGAACAATTTCCGTGCTTCCTCGGCCTCACCGAAGGTATGTGCCAGCACGTAGGATTGAGCGGTGTGGAGAAGAAAACCGACATCGTCGCCACTGTGGAACATGGAGCGCGCGTAGTTCGTCAGGATATCCCGGTAAATCAGATAATTATCGAAATTCGGGCTCTGCCCGAATTTCTCGATGCCATTCACCATTCTTGACTCGCTCCCCACGACGAAGACCGCAGTATTGTCGACCTTCATCAGGAGGTGGCAGCCCAGGCTGGAAATCAGCAGGGGCAACCAGTAGCAGGTACACCAGCTGAAATCCTGGAATATCAGCAAAGTACCAGGGCGAACAAACGGCACCAGCGCCTTCATTCCAGAATACGTGGATTCCCAACTCTTGAACCCGTCGACAAAGACGGCTCCGAATTTGGTTCCGTTCGGGACGTACTTCAACAGGTCGAACGTGTCCGCCGTCTTGTACGGTATCAAGGCTCTGCAAACCTCGAGCCGATCGTAGTAAGGGCGCGATTTGTGGATCTCGTGGAAGGCCAGATGCCAGTCACCGCCCCTCGTGGCTTCGACAGCCGCATCGGACAGGTTTTCATTGCGCCGCAGGTGGTCGATGTCACGCCCCAGCACCTTCACGAAGCCCGGGTCTTGCCACATGAAACTGTCAAGCACGTACAGTCGATTTGCGGCCTGCGCCATCTCCAGGCCTCTGGCGATGGCGCCCGTGGACCCGCCGAGGTAGCAACCGATTTCGAGTACCGGGCCGTCGATCGGCACCGTGGAAAACAGGTTGGCAAGCAAGCGCAACTCACGAGGAGTCACCATCGTCGGGATGCCATCGAAACGATCGTGTTCCTTTGTCATCCGGGAAATCTCGGAATTGACCAAGGAAGCGAACGCCGATCCGAGCAGGACAGTCTTCCTCTCCCCGAGGAATTCCCCCGAGAAATGAGACAGCTGGAAGATCTGTGAAAGCACAGCCTTCACGATATCGCGACTATCGGCAAGATCGGTCATCCCAGCCACCCTGACAATTTTGAATTGGACGAAAACCCGGCGGGCATCCTGGACAACGAAGCATCGATCCAGGTGCCGATCGCCCGTCCTGGGTTTCCGTCGGCGCCCGCAGACAAGCCATCACAGATGGCGGCCTGCCCCTCGCCAACGATCGCGGCGCAAGCAGGCATCGTGCCTCAGCAACCGTCGCTCCACTTGGCCAGGAATCGGCCTACCCGCTCATCAAAGCCGCCGTCCACCGGCCGCACCAACTGGCCCAGGTGAGCGGCCCAGCGCTCGGCGCTGAGTTCCAGGCTTCCAGCCTCCACGTCGAGCAGCTGGGTCTCGTACAGGAAGGCGATGTCGCGGCGCAACTGCGCGCTGCGCGCCGGCCAGGCCTGAACATCCATCAGCGAATCCAGGAAAGCGGCAGCACCCGCATGGTCGCCATACAGCGGCGGCGTGCCTGCACGGTACAGGGCGCTCCGTGCGAGCAAGCCGAACGGCTTGTCGAGGAAGGCGATGTCGAACTGCAGCGTGGCCTGCGTGAACAGGCAGAAATCAGCCGCATCCACGACGCTGCTGACACTTTCCGCCACGCTGATGACCCGCGATGACTCCCGCAGGCGCAGGGTGCGGCCATTCGCGCGATTGAACGGATGCTCCTGCACCAGCAGCCAGCAGCCGCGCGCCAGCAGTTCGTCGCTGACAGCGTCCAGCCGGGCCTGCAGCGTGGCATCCGGCATGTCATGGAGCTGCGCCATGGGCCCGGCTTGCCACGCGCCGAAGCCGGGCTCGCCGTGCGAGAAGAACGCCACGACCGTGTCCGTGTCGGGAATGCCCAACCGGGCGCGCAGTGCCTGCCCTGAAATGCGGGTGTCACCAGGGTAGCGCCCGAGGTCGGACGCCGAACTGGCCCGCTTCGCCAGCCGCTGGAGCGTGTCGACGGCCGGCGAACAACGGTCTCGCAAGGTGGCCAGGCCGAGGCTGAGGTTGGCTTCGCCCAGGGCATTGTTCTCCAGGGTGTCGAACATCAGCGTGTTGCGCAGCCAGCCGCGCTCGCCGGACCAGAAGGGAACATCGGCCTCGCGGGCGCACTGGCGCAGCACGCGCGTCACCGGGTTGACGCTCTGCCAGCCCAGAACCGCTGAGGGGCGCAGCGTCTGCAACAGATCCTCGAAGAAGCTGCGGGCCTGATTCCACCCCTGGGCTGCGCGCTCGGGCTCGCAGTCGTACCAGCGCGCCAGATCCTGCACCAGGGAAGCCGGCACATCGTGCGCGTTGCGTGGCGGCACCGGGAAGCGATCCTGGAATCCGGTGAGCTCGTAGGGGATGTCCAGCACCTGGAGTTCGGAGCCCTCCATCGGCGTGGTGCTGACGATCACGAGCTGCATGCCCTGTGCCGCCAGCTGTGTGTTCATTTCGCGCCAGAACGCCGGCACGGCGGGGTCGGCATCCGCAGGCGTGCAGTTCATGGCCAGCACCAGACCGCGAGAGAGCGGTGGTTGCGAGGTGTCGCTCACCGGGCTGTCGATCCGGTCTGGCTGCGCTGCGCCATCGGCGGCGGCGGTGCCGACCGGCTTCGTACCGGCCAGGACCCACCACTCCGCATCGGGCGGGCTGTCGGTGCCCAGCGGGACGGGCTGCAGCGCACGCGGCATGGGGGTCCACTGATTGCCCCGGCGTTGGGCCTTGCACCCGCTGGCGATCTGCTGGTGCAGGGCGCCGGGCTCGAAGTGCCGGCCGAACTGGCGGCGCAGCTTGTCGAGCGTGTAGACATGGATGTGATGCGGGTTCGGGTCCTCGCCGGTCTCGTCCGACCAGTCGTTCGGCACGCTGACGATCACGCGCCCGCCCGGCCGCAGCAGGCGGTCGAACTCCGCCAGCAGGCCTTCCGGGTCGGCAATGTGCTCCAGCGTCTCGAAGGACACGATCACATCGAAGCGCCGGTCCTGCAGGACAGACAGGTCCTGCGGCAGCCAGGCCTTGTCGAAGCTCAATCGGGGCTCGACCGCCTTGAAGTTCATCTGCGCGTAGCGCACGGCATAGTCGCTGCCGTCGACGCCGAGCACCGAGGCGCAGCTGCTCAACCGGGCCAGCAGGTAGCTGCCGTAGCCCAGGCCGCAGGCCGAATCCAGGACATGGTCGCCGGGGCGAATCAGGTCGGCCGCCAACTGGTAGCGAATGACGTGCGCATCGGAGCGTTCACCCACCTCGCGCAGCATGTCCATGTGCAGGTCACGCTCGGTGCTCAGGGCGCGCAACGGGTAAGCGAGCAGTGCCGAGTCGGGCAGGCGCTCCAGGGCCATCACCACCGGGCCCCGCTCCTGGTGCAGGCCTTCGTAGTCGACCGCCTGGTAGTAGTGGGGGCTCTTCCGGAAGCCCAGCGCGAAACCCTGAGCCTCGAACGCGTGGCGAACGGCGCCAGCGTCCTGCGCGCCGGGCAGGGCAATGACGGTCACGCGCTCGGCACGGCGGTCACAGAGCCGGCGGAACAGGTGCTGCAGTGCGGGCACTCCCGACGGCGGGCACTCCACGAGCATCAGGACATGGCGCCACGCAGCACCTGCGGCCGGCGCGGACTCGATGGCGGTCGCCCAGGGCGAAGAGGCACAGACGCGGATGCCTGGCGAACTGGTGTCCAGGCCCGAGGCCCGCACGAGTTCGGGCGTGCCCCAGACCAGCAGCTCGGCCCCAGCCAGGCCGGCTTGACGCATGGCGCTTGCTGCGCGGCTGGCCAGCAAAGTGGCGGCGGCACGCTGAACGCCTGCGGCCTGCACTTCCAGGCGGGGGCGTTCGGACATCGCGCCGGTCTGGTTCTGTGCAGCCGGGCCGCGCAATGGGGTGTCGATCACATTCATGGGCAGATCCGCTGTGATGGGGTTCGCCGTGCCGGACACGGTCGCGTCGAAGAGGCGGCCAGGCGAACCGGGCGTGAATTCGGGCTCATGCCAGCACTCTAGGCAGCTGCAAGCCTTTGGATGGCCTGAACAGCGCCCGGATTCCGGCTTGATCAAGGTTCATCGGCCAGCTCCGGTTCGGGTAGTCGCTGGACACCGCCGGACTCGAAAGGCATACCTATTCCAACGACCGGAACCGGAGATGTGTAATACAACGGCGATGTCGGTTTCTCCGGTGCGCAGGTGATCGTGCTGCAGGTCAGCGAACCCACCGCCAGCGCCCGGGACTGCCCCGTCCCGCGCAGACGCGGGGCCGTCGAAGCGACCGGCGAGCCATCCGTCCGGAGGACGCTGGCGGCTGTGCCTGCTCCCATGTCTGCGCGCGCAGCGTCGCCTGAACCTCAAAGCCCGGTCCGCCATGCTCCACCTCTCCTCGCTTGCCAACCCAATAGCGCCCGAGTTGCAGACGAGACACGTTCTCTGCAACAGCTGGCCCAAGGCCGGAACGCACCTGCTGCTGGAACTGGCCCGCCTGGCCATCGGTGACGGCGGCTGGTATGCGGAACGCGACATCAAGTATCCGCAGGGTGACGACGAATTCATCCGGCAAGCCCAGGAGCGGCTGACCCGGCACAGTGGGCGCTCCTTCGCGATCAAGGGCCACTTCGGGCGCACGCCCGGGATCGAATCCTTTCTCGCGGAAAACCACTTCGCACATCTCTTCGCCGTGCGGGATCCGCGCGAGGTGCTGTGCTCCACGTGGCGCTGGTTGCGGGATCTGCGCCCGGACTGGGCGATCAGCCGCCACCTGGCCCCCCTGGACCCAGCCGTCCAGCTGGAACAGATCATCTGCGGCCTGCCGCTGTTGCACCCCTTCGACGCGGACCGCGCGGTGCGCTGGGATCGGCCCCTGCCCGACCGCTATGCGGATCTCAGCCTCTGGCTCGACTCGCCCGACTGCGAAGTGCTCGCCTACGAGGACTTGTCGGGCATGCGCGGCGTCACCGCACAGTTCGCCGCGGTGGAACGGGCGCTGCGCAGGCTCGCGCTTCCCTACGACCACACCGACATCGCACGCATCGCCGGCCTCATCTGCAACCCGTCCGCGACAACATTCCACACCGGGCCGGCATCCGACTGGGAAGCTGTATTCACCGATCGCCACCGACACCTGTTCGTGGAACTGGGCGGCGAGGCGATCGTCGAGCGTCTGGGATATCCGCCCACCTTGCCAAGCCGGTCACGCCCCCCTCGCCGGGTCGAACCGGACCCGGCAGCGGCTCCCGCCGAGATCCGACCAGCCGACGACCTGCGCGCGTTCGTCGATCAACTGCGTCATTTCTTCGGCACGCCAACGGCGCTGCAGATCGAGTTTGCGGGGCCGGGGAAGGTCCTGCTGACAGCGCATCAGGCAGGCTCTGCGGTGGCGCTCGCCGAGACGGCTACGGTCCACGGCGATTTTCCCCGGCTGCCGCTGGCCGACGGCACGAGCGACATGGTGTTCAGCCTGGGCTCCCTCGCGACGCTCGATGACTTCGAACTCTCGGTCTGGCTACCCGAGTTGCGGCGCATCGCCGGCCGCCATCTCTGGGTGGCGCTGGATGCGACACCGGGGCGCGACCGGGAGTGGTGGGAGGCTCGATTCATTGCGGCGGGCTGGCGCAAACATGCGCTGAATCAGTGCGTGGTCCCGTACGAACTGCTCAATGACGAAGGCGCGGGTCTCGTCCTGCTGCTCGATGCCATCCCGGCGCGTGTGCTTCACGCGCATCCCATCGCAACGACTGGCGCCACGCCTGGCGCCAGACCGGGCCGGCCCGACGACATGCTGCGCGAGGCGGGCATCCATTCCGAGGCCAGCCTCGCCCGGTACACCCTGGCGCGGGAATACGTTCGCCAGGGGCAGGCCGTGCTCGATGCCGCATGCGGTTCGGGAGCAGGATGCGCTGTGCTCGCCACGGGCACGGACGCAGCTCGCATCATTGGCGTGGACGCCAGCGCATCCGCCATTCGCTACGCTCGTGACCTCTATGGCTCCATCCATGGCGACCTCGAATTCCTGGCGCAGGACCCTGCCCGGCTGGCCCAGTTGTCCGACGAGAGCGTCGATCTGGTGATCTCCTTCGACACCCTGGAGAACCAACCCGATCCAGACCGTCTGCTGCGGGAGTTCGCACGCGTGCTCAAGCCCGGCGGCCTCTTCATCGGTTCGGTGCCGAACGCCCGCATGAACGCGCACGGCCCGGGTATGGTGGCAGACCTCTCCCGAGCCTGGGATCACGAGCGATTGCGTGAACTTGTCTCGCGGCACTTCGATTGGCGCGAGCTTTACCGCCAGAGCGGTGGTGTCGATCCGAAGCTGGCGCCACCGCGCCTGCTGCGCTCCGTCGAGGGCTGCACTCCCGGCGCTGACGATCGCCGCGACACGGATTGCTGGATCGCAGTCGCAGCGAAGCCGGACACCGGATCGACCGGATCGGCGTCGCCAAGGGGCACCAGGCTCGACGCGGCATGACCCCCCTGCTCGTCCTCGGAGACTCCCATGGCGAGGTCTTTCGCAGGCCTCTGTTCGGCGCCCGGTTTCCGGATCACGCCTGGGAGACGGTCATCGTGCCCGGCGCCACTGCCTCGGGACTGGAGAACCCGAACGACTCGAAGACCCAGGCCTATCCGACCTTCAAGCGAGCCCTGGGCGCCACCGCGGCGCGGCGCGTCATCGTCTCGCTGGGTGAGGTCGATACCGGCTTCGTCATCTGGTACCGGGCAAGGAAGTACCAGGAACCGGTGTTCGCCATGCTGGACCGAGCCGTCGAGGCCTATGTGCGATTCCTCGGCGAAATCGCCGCTGACTTCGATGTGCTTTGCATCAGCACACCACTGCCGACCATCCCCGACGGAACGACATGGGGTGAAGTCGCCAACCTGCGCAAGGAAGTCCAGGCCAGCCAGCTTGCACGCACCGCTCTCACGCTGGAGTTCAACCGCCGGGTCCGGCTCCGGTCGGCCGGGCTCGGCGTCTGCTACCTGTCCCTGGATGCGGTTTCCCTGGGCCTGGATGGTCTGGTGAAGCCTGAGTTGCTCAACGCCAGGCAGAGCGATCACCACTACGAACCGGATCGCTATGCAGCGCTGATCGCCGACCGGTTGCCCCCGTTCCTGGCGCGTCCGGAGCGCACATGAGGCGCCTCAATGAGGGTTTGCCGAAGGTGCCACGGCCTTCCAGTTGAGGTCGGTGATCGCTGGCATCGCGCTTGCCCCGCTCAGTCGGGTCGAGCCGTTCATGAACCACAGCGAGTTCTGCCCGTTGGCACCATTGCGCCAGAAGATGTCGGCACGCCCGTCACCGTTGAAGTCGCCCAGCCCCGCCACCTTGAAGTTGAGGTCCGTGACCGATTGCAGCGCGGCTGAGCTCTGGCGCGTGAGGCCGTTCATGAGCCAGAGAGAGTTGCGGCCGTCCGTGGTGTTGCGCCAGAGGATGTCGGACTTCCCGTCGCCATTGAAATCGGCCACGCCCACGAGCTTCCACTTCAGGTCGGTAAGCGCCACCGTGGCACCGGAGCCTGACGTCTTCGTGATGCCGTCCATGAACCAGAGGGTGTTGCTGCCGTTGCCAAGATGCCGCCAGAGGATGTCGGCCTTGCCGTCGCCATTGAAGTCGGCGACCCCCATGACCCGCCAGTTCAGGTCCGAGATCGCCGTCGTGGCGCCCGAGCCGGCAAGCTTCGTGAGGCCATCCATCAGCCAGATGGAGTTGGCACCGGTCCCGGCATGGCGCCAGAGGATGTCCGCCTTGCCGTCACCGTTGAAGTCGCCGACACCGGCGACCTGCCAGTTGCGGTCGGTCAGGCTGCCAATGACCCCTGATCCGTCCACGCGTGCGATGCCATCCATGAACCAGACGGAGTTGCGACCGTCCAGCGAGTGACGCCAGAGAATGTCGGCCCTGCCGTCGTTGTTGAAGTCGCCTCGGCCGACGACGCGCCAGTTCACATCGGTGAGAGAGGGGATCGCGCCCGAACCGCTGCGGCGCATCGTCGAGTCCATCAGCCACAGCGTGTTCGCCCCGGTTCCGCCGTGCCTCCACAGCACGTCCGCGCGGCCATCGCCGTTGAAGTCCGTCGCCGACTGCTTCCGGTCGGTTGCTGCCAGCGGCAGGTTCACCGAGTCGATCCAGGCCGTATCGCTGCCCGCGCTGCCCGACCCGTTCTTCTCGTAGGCCCACTTGAGCACGCGGCTGCCAGAGGCGATGGGGTAGGACACCATGCCCCAGGCGACCTCGCCCGACCAACTGCCCTGCAGTTCGTTGTCGATGTAGAAGCGCAGGTAGTCCTGCCCGGACTCCGACGAGACCCTGCGGGCGAAGCTGACGGTGCCGTCCGCGAAGTTGCCGGTGTAGCTGACCGCGCTGCTCTGCCCGTGGGAGACGGTTCCAGCCTTCAGGCTGTGGCTGCCGACATAGAAGCTGCCGGAGAACGGCGCCCATGCGGCGCTCGAGCCTGCAGGCTGTGTCCACGAAGCTGGCAATAGGCCCCCGGCCAGGAAATCCTCGGCGGTATTGGGTGCGAAGGTGGCCGTCACGCTGCGTGCAGCGGTCATGGACATCGTGCAGCTCACGTTCGAGCCGACGCATGAGCCGGTCCAGCCGCTGAACATGGCATTCGGCCCGTGGAGCGCCGTGACGGTGGCGTTGTCGCCACTCGTGATGTTCGCGGCGCATGTCCCGCCGCAGGCGATGCCGCCGCCCGTGCTGGTGACGGTGCCCGTGCCGGAGCCAGCCTTGGAAACCGTGAGACGGTAAGCCGATGCAGGCACCGACATCGCCTCCACCAGGTCCAGCCTCGCCTTGGCGATGCCGTTTCGGGCATCCGTGATCGTGGCCGCGAGCTTGAGCCGGTTGATCAGTTCCGGCACGGTGTCGGTCGGGTAGGCAGAACGCAGCACGGCCACCGCGCCCGCCACGTGTGGTGTCGCCTGCGACGTGCCCTGCATCGAGATGCCTGCTGCGTAGATCATCGAGCCCGGCGCCACCATCGTGAGGAAGCTGGCGCTGTTCGAGAAGCTGGTGACCTGATTCACCGATCCGCCGGCGTCGTAGTAGGCGCCGACCGACAGCACGTTGGAATAGGCCGCGGGCCACGAGATGGAGTTGGTCCAGCCGTTGTTGCCGGAAGCCACCACCACGGCGATGCCGGCGTTGACGGCAGTCGTGATGGCGACGCCCATCGAGTCAGACGGAGCGAGTGCGGCGTAATGCTGCCCGCCACCCAGGCTCATGTTGATGGCCGCGATGTTGTACGTGGCGCGGTTCGTTATGCACCAGTTGATCGCATTCAGCAGGACGTTGGAGCTGGCCGTGCCGCTCGACTCGAAGACATCCAGCGCCAGGATCTTGGTGGCGGGCGCCACGCCCAGCACGATGCCGGCCACGTTGGTGCCGTGGAAGTTGCCGAAGTCCACCACGCCGTCGGGCGTGGCGAAGTCCTGCGCATAGGCGACCTTGCAGCTGCCACCCGGCGCGCTGCAGGATCCGAAGGCGGCGCGCTTGTAGTCGACACCGGTATCGAGCACAGCCACCGAGGTTCCGGCGCCCAGGTGGCCGGCGGCTGCGGCGGTGTTCTGGCCGATCAGGGGCAGGCTCTCCACCAGCGCGGGCTGCACGTGCCGGATGGCATCGATGGCGCGGATGCGCCCCTGGCGGCGCAGGTTTTCCAGCGCACGCGCGGAGCGGATGCGGACATGCAGGACGGGCAGGACGTCGTAGTCGGTGAGGATTTCCACGTCCGGATCGGCGGCCGTCAGCATCACATCCGACTTCAGCGACCGCATCAGCATGCGCTGCGTACCCAGGAAGGTGGCGTACTCGCTGCGGCTCAGCCTGGCGCGAACCGATGCCGGCCCCACCGCGCTGTCCAGTTGCCTGGCCTCGACGGTGTCGTCGATGAGCAGGAGCGCATCGACCGGCTCGTTGCGGGAAACGGCCTCCGCGACGGCGTCGGACACCCTCGCCCTGCCCTGCGCCCACGCGCACGACAACCCACCGACCAGCATGGCCGCAGCCAGCAGTCGCGCGATTCCATGGCAGTGACGCATCCGAGGTCTCCCGAGCAGCGGCCAGGTTCAGCCCCGGCCATCGGACCCTCTTCGGCAGCACGCCGGAAAACTGAAGTCCGGGGTCGCCCCGGGCGCGGCTCAGGCGGCCGGCATGGCCTGCGGCGGGTGCCCCGATGCCCAATTCGTCACGATGTTCTCCATGGCGCCCGCGAGTTCGTCGGTGAAGCGCACATTGTCGAAGAGCGGCAGATCACGCCGGTTGTCCCACAAATGATCACGAATATCGACCAGGGCCTCGCGGTCGAGGGCCAGGTTGACGGCCAGCGTCTCGTAGTCCTCGGCGTTGTCGACCGCCAGTTCGGGCAGGCCCACCGCGTTCAGCAGGCTGCCGGCCACGCGGGCCGAAAAGCTGCGGCCCATCTGCGTGAGCACGGGCAAGCCCATCCACAGCGCATCGCTGCAGGTGGTGTGCGCGCCGTAGGGGAAAGTGTCCAGAAACAGATCGGCCTGCGGCAGGCGAGCCAGATGCTCGCTGGGCGTGACGAACGGGGCGAAGATCACGCGCGCCGGGTCGAGGCCGCGTTCCGCGGCGCGCTGCAGCAGCGCGGCCTGGATGTCGGCCTGCGGCACCAGCAGCCACAGCACGCTGCCGGGCACCTGCTGGAGGATGCGGCACCATCGCGAGAACACCTCCTCGGTGATCTTGTAGCTCTGGTTGAAGCACGCGTAGACGAAGGCGTCCTCGGGCAGTCCGCAGTCAGCCCGGTCGGCAGGCTCGGGGTGCTCTCTCAGTTCGTCGGTGGGCTCGTAGGTCAGCGGCAGCTGCACCAGCTTCTCGCTGAAGTCCTCGGCGTGCGCCATGGGCGTGAGCACCGGGTCGCCGATCAGGTAGTCGATGAAATCGCCGCCGGTGGTGCTGGGGTAGGCCAGCCACAACGCCTGCACAGGGGCCGGTCGCAGCGTGAAGACGTCCAGCCGGGTGTTCTGCGTGTAGCCGCTCATGTCAACGAGCAGCGCCACCCCGTCGGCGCGGATGCGCTCCGCCTGCTCGGCGATGCTCATCGTGGCGCACTCGACGAAGTGATCGACGGCCGCTTCCATGCGCCGGCGCAGCGGCGATGCATCGTCCGGGCCATGCGAGTACAGGATGGGCTCGAAGCGGCTGCGGTCCAGACGCTCCAGCGTCTGCACCAGCAGGATGCTCGTGGCATGTGTGCGGAAGTCGGCCGAGACGAAGCCGACGCGGATGCGACCGGTGGCCAGCGTCTCGACCACGCGCGGGTAGCCGGCTGGCCCCGGGTCGGGCGCAACCCAGCCCAGACGTCCACGGACGAGTTTCGCGATTCGCGCGGCCTCGAGCGCCGCCGCCCGGCGGTGCAGTGTGGCGTCGTCGTTCATGGACAGCAGGCAGAACGGACTGAACGCCGGAGCGTCGTCGCGCCCTTCCATCAAGGCCATGGCGTCCACCATGCGCTGATGGTCCTGCTCGCCCTGCGACCAGTCGCAGGCCCAGGCGGCATAGTGCGCCGCATACACGGCCGCGCCCATCTCGCCCGGCTCCAGCAGGGCCAGCGTGCGGAAGCACTCGGCAGCGTCGCCGTACTTGCGCAGGTTGGCAAGCGCGAAGCCCAGCTGCATGTAGGCCGTCGTATCTGCGGGCCGCTGCTGCAGCACCTGGAGGAAAGCGTGCGCCGCCTGCTGCCACTCGCGCAGGGACATCAGGGTGGCGCCCTCCAGCATCGTGTGCTGGAGGTCTCGCGGCGTGGCCGCGTCCAGTGAACGAAGCGTGTTCAGCGCCTCCGCGTCGCGGTTGTTCGTGCGCAGGATCTCGGCCAGCAGCTGGCAGGCCAGCGGGCTGGCCGGATCGAGCGCGAAGGCCCGACGCGCGCTGACGATCGCGGCATCGGTGCGGCGCAGGCGACGCTCCGAGCCAGCCTTGTTCAGCCAATACAGGCCGACCCCCGGCGACAGCTGCGTCGCGCGCTCGAAGAGCGGCAAGGCCTCGTCGTCGCGGCCCGCGCGAGCCTTGGCAACACCCTGGCTCCAGGCCTGATGCGCCGCCGGCGTGCCCTGGGATGGCGCCCTGGCAGGCACACCCGCCTGCGATGCAGGCGTCGTGCCCTGGGATCGACCCCTGAGGATCTGTGCTGTAGCTGTCATGGAGGACTCCTGTCGCCGGCGCGTCGATGCACGCACCCGTGGCGAGCTTGCTTTGCACTCTAGGCACGCGGGTCGGCACCAAAGCAGGAAACAGAAGGGTGTTGCGCGTGTATTTCTTCGCACAGTCCAAGCCACCCACCGCATTGACAAAAACAAAAAACTTTTGGGCCTCAAGTCTCAAGTTCGTCTCCGGGAACACCGATACCAGCCCCAACGGGTCTTGCAACAGCGGGTCTCGTGGTCCGGTTGGCCGGCCGATGTCAGAGGGATGCAAATCAGAGCACCCCGGGGCTTCACGGTTGACTAGCGCGGGCGGCATTGCAGGAAACCCCGGAATGATCCGGGGCGACCGGTGAAATCGCCGGCACTATCGCCGGGCGTCTTGTGTTTAACGTTTAACTGGAGTGCAACATGGCTTCGACCATCAATACCAACATCGCCTCGATGAATGCCCAACGGAACCTGTCGGGTTCCCAGTCGTCGCTGGCTACTTCAATGCAACGCCTGTCTTCGGGCCTTCGCGTCAACAGCGCCAAGGACGACGCCGCCGGCCTGGCCATCGCCGAACGCATGAACGCCCAGGTGCGTGGCATGAACGTCGGCATGCGCAATGCCAACGACGGCATCTCTCTTGCGCAGACCGCTGAAGGCGCGCTGGGCAAGGTCGGCGATTCGCTGCAGCGCATGCGTGAACTGGCCGTCCAGGCTCGCAACGCGACCAACTCCGACAGCGACAAGGAATCGCTGAACAAGGAATACGGCGAGCTGGCCAAGGAAATCCAGCGCGTGCTCGGCGGCACCACGTTCAACGGCAAGGCCATCCTGGGCGCTGACGCCCAGACGCAGACCTTCCAGGTCGGCGCCAACACCTCTGCCAATGACAAGATCGACATCGCGACGATCAACCTGACCGCTGACGCGTCGATCAGCACGGTCGCCGGCACCGGCGGCAGCGCGCCGGCCGGTATCGGCTCGGCCGTCTCGGCCGCGAACATCGACACCGTCATCGACGACATCGATGCCGCGATCGACACCATCAACGGCCAGCGCGCCACGCTGGGTGCGTCGCAGAGCCGCTTCGAGAGCGTGATCTCGAACCTGCAGATCTCGGTCGAGAACCAGTCCGCTGCCCGCAGCCGGATCATGGATGCCGACTTCGCGGCGGAAACGGCCAACCTGAGCCGCGCCCAGATCCTGCAGCAGGCTGGCAACGCGATGATCGCGCAGGCCAACCAGATGCCGCAGCAGGTGCTGTCGCTGCTGGGTTAAGCCGGCCGCGCACCGAGACGCCGCCCTTGCGGGCGGCGTTTCTTTTTGTGAGGGACCCTCAAGTCCCGCGGACAAGCGCCGATAGCCGGTACAGGCATCGCCAGAAATGCGGCGATGCCACCCGGCTTATCGGAGGTTTGCCCCATGCCATTGGTCATCAACACCAACATCGCGGCGCTGAATGCGCAGCGAAATCTCAGTGCGTCCCAGTCTTCGCTGACCGTCTCCATGCAGAGGCTGTCGTCGGGCCTGCGCGTGAACAGCGCCAAGGACGACGCCGCCGGCCTGGCCATTGCCGAACGCATGAACGCGCAGGTGCGCGGCATGAACGTCGGCATGCGCAATGCCAACGACGGCATCTCGCTTGCCCAGACCGCCGAAGGCGCGCTGGGCAAGGTCGGCGATTCGCTGCAGCGCATGCGTGAACTGGCCGTCCAGGCCCGCAACGCGTCGAACTCCGACAGCGACAAGGAGTCGCTGAACAAGGAATACGGCGAGCTGGCCAAGGAAATCCAGCGCGTGCTCGGCGGCACCACGTTCAACGGCAAGGCCATCCTGGGCGCCGACGCCCAGACGCAGACCTTCCAGGTCGGCGCCAACACGTCCGCCAACGACAAGATCGACATCGCGACGACCAACCTGGCCGCCGATTCGACGATCAGCACCGTCGCGGGCACCGGCGGCAGCGCGCCGGCAGGCATCGGCTCGGCGGTCTCGGCAAGCAACATCGACACGGTCATCGACAACATCGACACCGCGATCGACACCATCAACAGCCAGCGTGCCACGCTGGGCGCATCGCAGAGCCGCTTCGAGAGCGTGATCTCGAACCTGCAGATATCGGTCGAGAACCAGTCGGCCGCCCGCAGCCGCATCATGGACGCCGACTTCGCGGCGGAGACGGCCAACCTCAGCCGGGCTCAGATCCTGCAGCAGGCGGGCATGGCCATGGCCGCACAGGCCAACATCATGAACCAGTCGGTCCTGGCCCTGCTGGGCAAGGGCTGACCGCTCAGCCGCCGGTCGACGGGGACTCGCCCGTCTCCTCGACCGGCCAGTCGCGGATGTAGGCCTTCAGCATGCGGTTCTCGAAGTCCTGGCTGTCCACCACGGCCTTGGCGACGTCGTAGAACGAGATCACGCCCATCAGCGTGCGCTTGTCGAGCACCGGCATGTAGCGCGCGTGCCGCATCAGCATCATGCGCCGCACCTCGTCGATCTCGGTTTCGGGCGTGCAGGTGAGCGGCGCGTCGTCCATCACGGTGCGAACGATGCTCGTGCCCACGCCACCGCCGTTTCGGACCACGGCCTGGATGACTTCGCGGAACGTGAGCATGCCGACCAGATCGCCATGGTCCATGACGACCAGCGAGCCGATGTCCAGCTCGGACATGGTCCGCGTGGCCTCGGCCAGCGCCTGCTCCGGCGTTACGGTGAAGAGCGTGCTGCCCTTGACGCGCAGGATGTCGGCGACCTTCATGTTTGCCTCCTCGGGGCCTGGATTTGCCGCTTCAATATAGCCCACAATGGCAGCGGAGCCACCTCTCGGAACCCCCCTCATGCCCGGCCCGTCCGATCCCGGATTCGACACCCTGGCCCTGCACGCAGGCGCGGCGCCCGACCCTGCGACCGGCGCACGCGCCGTTCCGCTGCACCTGAGCACCAGTTTCGTCTTCGAAAGCAGCGAGCAGGCGGCCAGCCTGTTCAACCTGGAACGGTCCGGGCACGTCTACAGCCGCATCAGCAACCCCACGACGGCGGTGTTCGAGGAGCGCATGGCGGCGCTCGAAGGCGCCAGTGGCGCCGTCGCCACCGCCAGCGGCCAGGCTGCCCTGCACCTGGCCGTGGCCACGCTGGCAGGCGCGGGCTCGCACATCGTCGCGTCCAGCGCGCTGTACGGCGGCTCCCACAACCTGCTGCACTACACGCTCTCCCGGTTCGGCATCCAGACCACCTTCGTCCGCCCGGGCGACATCGACGCCTGGCGCGCGGCCATCCGGCCCGAGACGCGGCTGCTCTTCGGCGAGACCCTGGGCAACCCAGGCCTCGACGTGCTGGACATCCCCACCGTGAGCGCCGTGGCGCACGAGGCCGGGCTGCCGCTGCTGGTGGATTCCACCTTCACCACGCCCTGGCTCATGAAGCCGGTGGATCTGGGGGCGGACCTCGTCTACCACTCCGCCACCAAGTTCCTGTGCGGCCATGGAACCGTGGTGGGCGGCGTGCTGCTGGATGGCGGGCGGTTCGACTGGAGCCTGGCAGAGCGCTTCCCCGAGCTGAACCAGCCCTACGCCGGCTTCCACGGCATGGTGTTCTCGGAAGAGAGCACCGACGGCGCCTTCCTGATGCGCGCACGCCGCGAAGGCCTGCGCGACTTCGGCGCCTGCATGAGCCCGCACACCGCCTGGCTGATGCTGCAGGGCATCGAGACGCTGCCGCTGCGCATGGCCCGGCACGTGGAGAACACACGCAAGGTCGTCGCCTTCCTGGCGGCGCACCCCATGGTGGCCGGCGTCGGCTACCCCGAACTCGAAGGCCACCCCAGCCACGAACTCGCGAAGCGCCTGCTGCCCAGGGGTTGTGGCGCGGTGTTCAGCTTCGACCTGAAAGGCTCGCGCCGCCAGGGCGTGGCGTTCATCGAGGCCCTGAAGATCTTCTCGCACCTGGCCAATGTGGGCGACGCCCGGTCGCTGGTCATCCACCCGGCCTCGACCACCCACTTCCGCATGGACGATGACGCCTTGCGAGCGGCCGGCATCGGGCCGGGGACCATCCGGCTGTCCGTCGGCCTGGAAGACGCCGACGACCTGATCGAGGACCTCAAGCGCGCGCTGAAGGTGGCGGAGAAGGCCGCATGAAGCTGCTGGTGAACGCGCGGGAGGTGTACGCCTACACGGGCGGCCGACCCTTCGACCCCACCCTGCCCTGTGTCGTCTTCCTGCACGGCGCGCTGAACGACCACTCGGTCTGGACCCTGCTGGCGCGCTGGTTCGCCCACCACGGGCACAGCGTGCTGGCCGTCGACCTGCCCGGGCACATGCGCAGCGAAGGCCCCGCGCTGACGAACATCGAGGCCATGGCCGACTGGACGCTGGCGCTGCTGGACGCCGCCGGTGTGCGGCAGGCCACCCTGGCCGGGCACAGCATGGGTTCCCTGATCGCGCTGGAAGCCGCGGCGCGGGCGCCCGAGCGGGTATCGCGGCTCGTCATGCTGGGGAGCTGCGTCCCGATGCCGGTGCCCCCGGTGCTGCTGAACCTGGCGCTGAACGATCCGCATGCCGGCATCGAGCGCGTGATCGTCCATGCCTTCTCGACCCTGGCCGCCAAGCCCTCCTACCCCGGGCCGGGCACCTGGCTGCGGGGCGCCGTGCGCGGGCTGATGCGGCAGGTGCTGGCCCACCAGGGCGACCCTGGCGTCTTCCACAACGACTTCGCGGCATGCAACGCCTACGCCGGAGGGATGGCCGCGGCCAGCCGCGTCGGCTGCGCCACGGCGATGGTGCTGGCCGACCAGGACCAGATGACGCCGCCGCGCGGTGCCCGCGAGGTGGCTGCCGTACTGAAGGCTGAAGTGCACCGGGTGCCCGGCGGGCATTTCCTGATGCAGGAGCAGCCGGACGCGGTGCTGGCCGCGCTGCGCGCGGCACTGGCCTGAGCTGAAGCCGGGCGCGACACGCCGCGGCCTGGGTGCCTTCGCCTACACTGGCGCAATGAACGAACCGGTACAAAAGCGCAGCCGGGCGCCAGGCGCCAAGACGCCGACGCGTACCAACGACCCCGAGCGCACGATGGCCGACATCCTGGCCGTCGCGACGCGCGAGTTCGCGGACAAAGGCCTGGCCGGCGCCCGGATCGACGTCATCGCCGAGGCCATGCGCACCAGCAAGCGCATGATCTACTACTACTTCGGCAGCAAGGAAGGCCTGTACATCGCCGTGCTGGAGGAAGCGTATCGCCGCATGCGGGCGATCGAGTCGGAGCTCCACCTCGACGACATTCCGCCCGAAGACGCCCTGCGCCGGCTGGTGGGCTTCACGGTGGACTACCAGCTCGCGAACCCGGACTTCATCCGCCTCGTGATGACCGAGAACATCCACCGCGGCGAGTACCTTCGCCAGAGCACCGCGATCCAGAAGCTCAACGTGCCGGCCATCGACGGCCTGACACGCGTGCTCCAGCGCGGCCTGGCCACCGGCACCTTCCGCAGCGGCATCGACCCGGTCGACCTGCACATGTCGATCAGCGCGCTGTCGGTCTTCAACGTGGCCAACCGCCACACCTTCTCGCTGATATTCCAGCGCGAACTCGACACGCCCGCCGCCATCGTCGCGCGGCGCGACAGCATCATCGAGATGGTCGTCAGGTTCGTTCGGCGTTGAGCCAGTCGGCCATGCGGTCGAAGGACGAGCGCACGTCGCCACAGTAGGCCAGCGCACGCAAATAGCCGTGGATCAGGCCGGGGCCACGCTCCAGCGTCACGGGCACGCCAGCACGCTGCAGCGCCTCGGCGTAGGCCACGCCGCTGTCGCGCAGCGGGTCGTGCTCGGCCACGGCCACAAAGGCTGGCGGCAGGCCGGCGTGGCTGTCCGCATGCAGCGGCGCGACCAGCGGGTTCTTCAGGTCGGCGGGGTCACGGCAGTACATCGCGTTGACCGCCGGCATCGAGGCCACCGTGACGATGGGGCCGTCCGGGTTCTCGCGATACGAAGGCCGGTCCATGTCGAAGTCGCAGGCCGGGTAGATCAGCAACTGCCTTTGCAGCCGGCACCCGGTGTCCCGGAAGGCCAGCGTCATCGCGGCGGCCAGGTTGGCGCCCGCACTGTCGCCGCCGATGGCGATGGCGCCGGCGTCGACACCCAGGGCCTCGGACTGCGCGAACAGCCAACCCACCACCGTGCGGACATAGTCCACGGCGGCCGGAAACGGGTGTTCGGGCGACTTGGCGTAGTCCACGCTGAAAACGGCCCGCCCGGTGGCTGCAGCCAGCCCCGCTGTGATGTCCCAGTGCGTCTCGGGGCTGCCCTGCATCCAGGCCCCACCATGCAGGTAGATCAGCGCGGCCTGGGGGCTCGCCGATGGGCGGCGGAACCAGCGCAGGCGCACGCGGCGCCCGTTGCGCTCGACCCAATGCTCGCCCGTCTCCACGCCCTCGGGCGTTGGCTGCCGCATCGCGGCCGCCACGATCTCGAAGTGCGCGCGCCGTTCGGCGGGCCCGCCGCCCGGTGCGAGCGTCGCCCATCCGGCGGCCCAGTCGGCCAGGAAGGGCTTGAGTTCGGGATTGATCATCGGGTCATCCGGTGTAGCCCAGCACCCGCGGCAGCCACAGCACCGAATCGGGAACGAAGGTCATGAAGAACAGGGCGGCGATGAGGACGGCGACGAAGGGCATCGTCTCGCGGATCACTGCGGTCAATGGCTCCTTGGCGAGGCTTGCCACGATGAAGAGCAGCAGGCCGTAAGGTGGCGTGATGAGGCCGATCATCAGGTTCACCGTGACGACGAGCCCGAAGTGAACCATGTCGATGCCCAGCGCCTGCGCTGTCGGGATCAGGATCGGCACGATCACCAGCAGGATGGTGCCACCCTCCAGCAGCGCGCCCAGCACCAGCAGCACGATGTTGACCAGCAGCAGGAACGTCACCTGCGTCAGTTCGTAGCCCGCGAGGAACTGCTTCACCGTGTTGGGGATGTCTTCCTTCGTGACGACGAAGTTGAAGACGAGAGCGCCCGCGATCAGGATGCCGACCGACGCCATCTGGCGCCCACTGCCGAGCAGCGACCGGTACAGGCCCGCGCCAGTGATCGAGCGGTACAGCACCGCCGAGACGACGATGGCGTAGAGCGCGGCAACCGCGGCCGATTCGGTGGGCGTCATGACGCCGCTGTAGATGCCGCCCAGCAGAACCACCGGCATCATCAACGCCGGCATCGCGCGCCAGGTCAGGGGCAGAAACTCGCGCATCGGAACCGCGGGCTCGACCGGAAAGTTGCGCCGATGCGCCAGCCATCCGTTCAGGCCCATCATGACCAGCGTCATGACGAGTCCGGGCACCACGCCGGCAGCGAACAGGTAGCCGATCGAGGTGTCGGAGATCAGCGCATAGAGCACCAACGGAATCGAAGGCGGGATGATCGGCCCGATGGTCGCGGTGGCGGCCGTGATGGCGGCGGCGTAGGCCGGCGTGTAGCGGCCGTCACGCGTCATCATGTCCATCGTCAGCTTGCCCACCCCGACGACATCGGCGATGGCCGAACCCGACATGCCGGAGAAGATCAGCGAGGAGACGACGTTGACATGGCCCATGCCGCCGCGGAAGCGGCCGACCAGCGCATTGCACCAGGCCAGGAGCCGGTCGCTCAGCGAGCCCATGTTCATGATCTCGGCCGCGAGGATGAACAGCGGGATCGCGAGCAGGGTGTAGGAGTTGTTGAGGCCCTGCACCAGCTGCTCGGCGGCGATGCCGATGTCCTGCCCGGAAATGAGCAGGTACAGGATGGAGCCGCCGATCATGGACAGCCCGATCGGCAGGCCCAGCAGGCTCAGCACCAGGATGGCGGTCACGCACCAGCTGAAGGGAGACATCAGTGCGGTCATGTGGCGGACCCCCCGTCGCCGAGTGCGTGCCCGTCCTCGACCAGACGCCCGTGCAACGCATCCCAGACGATGCCGCCATGGCGTACGGCCATCGCAACGACGAAGACGACGTAGATCGAGAACACCCAGTTCAGCGGAATGCCGAAGCTTGCAGTCGACTCGACCTTCATGAAAGTGACGTAAGACCACGTCGCCGGCAGCGAGACCAGCAGCAGGACGACGGCAGCGCCGCTGCCCGCCACGGTGAAGCCGCGCCGCATCGCCCTCGGCAGGTGGCTGTAGAGCATGTCGAAGCGGATGTCCTCGCGGTTCGTCATCACGAAGGAAGCGCCCCAGAGGATGCCCCACAGCCACACCAGCGTGCAGAGCTCGTCGGTCCAGCCGACGGGCAGGTTCAGCACGTAGCGGAAGATCACCTGCAGGATGAAGGCGACGAACATCGTCGCCATCATCAGCACCAGGACGGCCTCCGCGCCGCGCCGAAGGGCCTGGATCACAGGGCGTTGATCCGCTCGAGCATGCCGGGGGTCCATTCCTTGGCCCACTTGGACTTGGCGTAGACGTCCAGCACGTGCTTGCGGAAGGCGGCGACGTCGGGCGTGTAGATGTCCAGGCCCTGCGCCTTGAAGAAGCCCACCAGTTCGGCCTCGTCCTTCTGCGCCTGCGCCGTGATCGCATCGGAGAACTGGTCAGCTGCGGTCTGCAGTGTCTTCTGCTGAGCGGGCGTCAGAGACTGCCACTTCTTCAGCGAGATGGCGAAGAGGTTGTTGGCGATCAGGTGGCTGGTGAGCACGATCTGCGAGGTGACCTCGTAGAACTTCATGACCTTGTTGGCGCCCAGCGGATTGTCCTGAGCGTCGATGGCGCCGGTCTGCAGCGCGGTGTAGACCTCGGTGAAGGCGATGGGCACCGGGTTGGCGCCGAGCGAGGAGCCGACGAACTGCCAGCCTTCGCCACCGGGCATGCGCAGCTTGATGCCAGCCAGGTCGGCCGGCGTCATGATCTTCTTCTTCGGCTTGAGGTTCAGGTGGCGCGTGCCGATGTAGGGCACCGACAGCACCTTGATGCCCATCTGGTCCTCCATCGCCTTGTTCAGCTCGCGGCCGACATCGCTGGCGAAGACCTTCTTCATGTGCGCGACATCGCGGAACAGGTACGGCGTGGTCGTGATCGACCAGGCGGGAATCTGCTTCTGCACGTCGAACGCGGCGAGGTTGGCCATGTCCAGGTTGCCGCGCTGCATGGCCACCGGCTCGGTGCCCTGCTTGAACAGGGTCGCGCCGAAGTAGGGCTTGAAGTCGAACTCGGCGCCGAGCGACTTGGCGAACACGTCCTTCAGGATCGCGGCCCGCGGGTCCTGCTCGGTCACGGTGTCGGAGTAGGTCAGCGTGATCTTGCCCTGGGCGCGCGCCCAGGGAGCGAGCGCAGCCGCCGCGAGACCGGCCGTACCGGCCAACAGCGTGCGACGTGGAATGGGGTGCGACATGGTCGGGTCTCCTGACGTTGGTTCTGGCAGAGGTGATGATGTACGAGTTGGTTAATAAAGGTCAACATCGCGGGCTTGGTGAAAACCCGGATTCCCTGCAGCCGGACAGGATTCCTATTGCACACGAGCTGCTTGTGTTGCGGTTGTTGAACCATTTGGTACATACTGAGGCCAACTTGCCTTCTTGCCTCCGAACCCCATGACCCCGCCCCCGTCCGCCACCGAAACGCGCATGCTCGTCGGCCTCATCGGCGCCGGCATCCAGCGCTCGCTGACGCCGGCCATGCACGAGGCGGAGGCTGCGCACCACGGACTGCGCCTGCACTACCAGCTGATCGATCTCGAGCGGGCCGGCGTCGGCCCCGAGGCCCTGCCGACTCTGGTCGACGCCGCGCGCTGGATGGGCTTCGCGGGGCTGAACATCACCTATCCCTGCAAGCAGGCGGTGATCCCCTGCCTCGATGAACTCTCCGACGAGGCGCGCGCCATGGGCGCGGTCAACACGGTGGTGTTCAGTGAGGGCCGTGCGGTCGGCCACAACACCGACGGCAGCGGCTGGCGCTGGGGATTCGAACGCACGCTGCCGGATGCCGACCTGTCACGGGTGGTGCTGCTGGGCGCAGGCGGCGCAGGCTCGGCGATTGCCCATGCCCTGATGCGGATGGGCTCGCCGGATCTCGTGCTGGTGGACGCCGAAGCTGGCCGGGCGCAGGCGCTGGCCGCCGAGCTGGGCCGCCACTACGGCGGCAGGCGGGCACGCGCCGAGCCGGACATTTCGCGCGCCATGCCGGGCGCCACGGGCCTGGTGCACGCGACGCCCACGGGCATGGTCAAGCTGCCGGGCCTGCCGCTGCCTGCGGCCCTGCTGCGGCCCGACCTGTGGGTGGCGGAGATCGTCTACTTTCCATTCGAGACCGAGCTCCTGAAGGCCGCCCGCGCGGCGGGCTGCCGCACGGTGGATGGCGGCACGATGGCGGTCGGCCAGGCCCTCGGCGCGTTCAGGCTCTTCACGGGCCTGGCCCCCGACCCGGCACGCATCGGTGCGCACTTCCGTCAGCTGATCGGCCGCTGATCATGCGTCGCTCGATCGCCACGGTGTCGCTCTCGGGCATGCTGCGCGAAAAGCTCGAGGCCATCGCGGCCGCGCGTTTCGACGCGGTGGAGATCTTCGAGAACGATCTGCTGCAGTTTCCCGGCAGCCCGCGCGACGTGCGCCGGATCTGCGAGGACCTGGGCCTGTCCATCGCGCTGTTCCAGCCCTTCCGGGATTTCGAGGGCGTGCCGGCTGCGCAGCTGCAGCGCAACCTCGACCGCGCCGAGCGCAAGTTCGACCTGATGCAGGAGCTCGGCACCGACCTCGTGCTGGTGTGCTCCAGCGTGCAGCCCAGGCTCGACGCCGACCCCGCTTACCAGGCCGCGCAGCTGCGGGAGCTGGCCGAGCGGGCCGGCCGACGCGGCCTGCGCATCGGCTACGAGGCCCTGGCCTGGGGCACGGCCGTCAGCCGCTTCAGCCAGGCCTGGGACCTGGTCCGCCGTGCCGACCACCCGCATCTCGGCCTCATCCTGGACAGCTTCCACACGCTGGTGCTCCGGGACGACTGGCGCGCCATCGCCGCGCTGCCCGGCGAGCGCATCTTCTTCGTGCAGCTGGCGGACGCGCCCTGGGTCAACACCGACCCGCTGACCCACAGCCGCCACTACCGCTGCTTTCCCGGGCAAGGGGAATTCGACGTCGCGCCGTTTCTCGGCGCGGTGCTGGACGCCGGCTACACCGGGCCGATCTCGCTGGAAATCTTCAACGACGAATTCCGCTCCGCGCCGGCACGCGCCAATGCCGCCGACGCCATGCGCTCGTTGCTGTGGCTGGAAGAGCAGGTCCGCGCCCTGCCCTCGCTGCATGCGCCGCATGCCACGCACGGCGCATCCCATCGCGTGCCGCTCCTGGACCCGCCGGCGCCTCCGGTCCATCACGGCTGGTCATTCCTGGAATTCGCGGTCGACGGCCCGACGGCGGAACGCCTGAGCGCCTACATCGGCGCGCTGGGCTTCACGCGCATCGGACGCCACCGATCCAAGCACGTGGAGCTCTGGGGCCAGGGGGACGTGCGGATCGTGCTGAACCTGGAGGACGACTCCTTTGCCCGCAGCTACTTCGAGCTGCATGGCACCTCGGTGTGCGCCGTGGCGCTGGCCACCGAGAACGCAGCGGCCGCGCTGGCACGCGCCGAGGCACTGGGCTGCACGCGCGTAGCCGGCCGCGTGGGCGCGAACGAGCTCACGATTCCGGCCGTGCGGGCGCCGGACGGCAGCCTGGTGTACTTCTTCGACGTCAATCGCGGCGGCAGTCACGGCTTCGAAGCCGACTTCGTCATCGAGCATCCACTGCCGACGGACCCGCCCTTCGGCACGGACGGGCGCATCGACCACATCGCGCAGGTCATTCCGGCTGGGCACGTCGAGCGCTGGGTGCTGTTCTATCGCGCGGTGCTGGGCCTGGCGCCGCGCGGCGTGACGATGCTGCACGACCCCTACGGCGTCATCCGCAGTCGGCCGCTGGAATCGCCGAACGGCGCGCTGCGCTACGCGCTGAACGTGTCGGAGCGCGACAGCACGGCGGTGGCACGCTCGGTGGGCCATTTCGGGGGCGCGGGCGTGCACCATGTGGCCGTGGAAGTGGCAGACGCCGAAGTGGCGGTACAGCGCCTGCAGGCCGCCGGCGCGACGCTGCTGCCGATCCCGGCGAATTACTATGACGATCTCGAGGCCAAGCACGGCATCGACCCGGACACGCTCGCCCGCTGGCGCAGGAGCGGCCTGATGATGGAGCGCGACGCCGACGGCGGCGAGTTCCTGCACGCCTACACGGTGCCCTTCGGGGAGCGTTTCTTCTTCGAGGTGATGCAGCGCCGCGGCGGCTACAGCGGCTATGGCGCCACCGATGCGCCGATGCGGCTCGCGGCGTTGGCACAATGGCAGCGCGAGCACCCACCGGAATAGCCTGATGAAGATCCTGGTCCTGAACGGCCCCAACCTGAACCTGCTGGGCACCCGCGAGCCGCAGACCTACGGTGCTACCACGCTCGCCGAGGTCGAATCGATGGTGACGGCCCTGGGCGAGTCGCGCGGCGCCGTCGTTCAGTGCTTCCAGAGCAATCACGAGGGCGCGCTGATCGACCGAATCCACGCCGCGCGCGGCGAGGCGGTGGACGCGATCGTCATCAACCCCGGCGGCCTGACACACACCAGCGTGGCCCTGCGCGATGCGCTGGCCGGCGTGGCCATCCCGTTCGTCGAGGTGCACATCAGCAACGTGCACAAGCGCGAGGAGTTCCGCCACCACTCGTTCCTGTCGGGCATCGCGCACGGCGTGCTGGCGGGCTTCGGGGTCGACGGGTACCGCATGGCGGTCACGCACCTGATCGAGCAGGCTGCCGCGCGGGCGAGCGCCTAGGGTCGCTCAGAGCCGGCTCAGGGCCGGCTCAGGACAGCCCGGGGCCGCCAGGGACGCCTGCACGCGCTTGACGTGCTCAGGATCCGCCGGATCCTCGCAGGTGCCCTGCAGGGCGTCTAACGCAGCAGGTCAGCCAGCGTCATGTCCTCGAGGTCGGCGCGGCGCCGGAAGGCGGCCGTGGCGGGGCCCGGTGCGAGCAGCATCGATTGCACCAGTGGCGCGGCCAGCGTCGTCTGCGGGTCGACCAGCAGCACGTGGCGGGCGGCGCCCTCCTCGTCCAGGCGGCCCACCCAATCCAGCGCCATCAGCGCTTCGACGGCGGGCTCCACCTGCAGGGGGTCGGTGCGCAGCGCGCCGGCCAGGTCGGCCAGGCTGGCCCCCTGGTTGCCGTTGATCTGCTGCAGCACGGCCAGCGCCAGCTCGAACTGATGCCCTGGCCTCTCGGGCCGGCGGGTCACGCGCATCTGCAGGCTGGGCGCATACGCCGCCACCACGGCGCCCAGCAGCACGATCACCCAGCCGAGGTAGATCCAGAGCATGAGGATGGGCAGCGTGGCGAAGGTGCCGTAGACGGCCGAGAAGTTGGCCACCGTCTTCAGGTACCAGGCCAGGCCGGACTTCGCGCCCTCGAAGGCGATGGCCACGAACAGGCCACCCGACAAGGCGTGGCGCCAGCGCACCCAGGTGTTCGGCACGTAATGGAAAAGTCCCGCCATCACCAGTGCCAGCAGCAGGAACTCCAGCGCGTCGAGCAGCACCGACAGCCCACCGGGCATGGCGTCCACGAGCCCTCGGGAGGCGGACAGCGCGTACGAGGCCAACGTGAGGCTGACACCGATGATCAGCGGCCCTAGCGTCAGTGCCGCCCAGTAGATGAGCACACGCTGCGCGATGGGCCGCGGCCGCCGCACGCGCCAGATGCTGTTGAGCGTGCGGTCGATGGTCAGCATGGTGGTGAGCGCCATCACGCCCAGCACCACCACGCCCACGCCCCCGACGCTGCGCGCCTTGCCGGCGAACTGGGTCAGCGAGCGCAACACCGGCCGCGCGATGGTGTCGGGCACCAGGCTCTGCACCAGATACTTCTCCAGCGCGCCCTGGAAGCTGGAGAACATCGGGAAGGCGGTGAAGACCGCCAGCATGACAGTGAACAGCGGCACCAGGGCGATCAGGGTGGTGAAGGTCAGGCTGCCGGCGGTCAGGCCGAGGTGGTCGTCCCGGAAGCGCAGGCGAAGCGTGCGCAGGGTCTCGAACCAGGGCCAGTCGCGCAGGGCTTGCAGCATCTCGGCAAGGCGGATGCTTCTGGGCACACGGGAGGCTCGGATCGTCATGCTGGCTATGATGCCAGCATGACTGCTCCCGACGTTTCCACACCGCGCCCGGCGGACGCCACGACCCGGCTTTCACGAGCGCTGGCCCTCGGCGCCGTGATCGGGCTGATCGTGCTCGGCCTCGCCTGGGAACTCTGGCTCGCGCCCACCGGCAGCGGCACGCTGGCGCTCAAGGTGGTGCCGCTGGTGTTCCTGCTGCCCGGCCTGTGGCGCTTTCGCATGCGGGTCTATCGCGTGCTGAGCCTGCTGGTCTGGGTGTACTTCACCGAGGGCGTGGTGCGTGCGACCAGCGACACCGGGCTGTCGGCGATCCTGGCCATCGTGGAGGTGGTGCTGACGCTGCTCGCCTTCACCGCCTGCGCGCTGCACGTGCGCTGGCGCCTTCGCAAGACGGCGACGGCATGAACGAGGCCGCACTGCTCGAAGCGCTGCGCGCCGCCGTGGGCGAGGCACAGGTGCGGGTCGACGGCGACCTCTCCGCCTGGGAGCGCGACTGGCGCCGCCGCTGGCATGGCAAGGCGCTGGCCGTGGTGCGGCCCGGCAGCACCGCCGAGGTGGCAGCCGTCGTGCGCGCCTGCGTCGCGCAGGGCGCCAGCCTGGTGCCGCAGGGTGGCAACACGGGCCTCGTGGGCGGCGGCGTGCCCGACACCAGCGGCACGCAGGTGGTTCTGAGCCTGGCCCGCATGAACCGCGTGCGGGGCCTCGACGCCGACAACCTCACTCTCACGGTCGAGGCCGGCGCCGTGCTGCAGGCGGTGCAGCAGACCGCGCAGGACGCCGGCTTCTGGTTTCCGCTCAGCCTCGCGGCTGAGGGCAGCTGCACCATCGGCGGCAACCTGGCGACCAACGCCGGCGGCACGCAGGTGCTGCGCTTCGGGAACGCGCGCGAGCTCTGCCTGGGGCTGGAGGTCGTGACGGCCGACGGCGAGGTCTGGGACGGCCTGTCCGGGCTGCGCAAGGACAACACCGGCTACGACCTGCGCCACCTGATGATCGGCAGCGAAGGCACGCTCGGCATCATCACCGCCGCGACGCTGAAGCTGCACCCGCGCCCAGCGGCGTCCATGACGGCCATGGCCGCCTGC